>CALFAY010000063.1 GCA_937944855.1 uncultured Planctomycetota bacterium | reverse complement strand
GCCACCGCCCCCACCACCTCCGCCGCCGCTAAAGACCAGATCAACCAAGTAAGCCGAAGACGTGGGCTGCTGGGAGCGCAGACGCAGGAAGTAGGTCTGACCCGCCACGACATTCATCGTCCCGCCATTGTTTCCGTCATTGGGTTCGGTCTCGAACACCTTCACTCCCAGGCTGTTCTCGACCTTGAGCTTGGCGGGGGCGCCATCGTAGCTGACTTGGACATCGACGGTGCCTGTGGCAGCCGCAGTGAAAACGAAAAAGTCCTTGTCGCTCTTGCTCAGCGACGTACCGCTCAGCTGCACGATCCCGTCTTCGGGAAAGCTGAAACTGGTCGCTTGTCCCTTCCTGTTGTTCGGCTCTATTTCTCCAAAACTCGCCGAGAGCAGGAGACGATCTTCCAGGACTTCCAGTTGGGGACGCCGCCGGGTCTCCCGGCGGTAAGCCCGATGCTTGCCAAACCACGCTTCGTTGTTCACTAGATGCTCTCCTGGTCCAGAAAAAGGTTCATTAATGGAGCAACGGTATCGTAAACTTGCCACTAGTCAAGCATGTCGAAAAAAAATTCGGAGACCGAAGCTTTCCGCCGGCACTTGCCCGGCGCCGAGACGAGGGCAGATAATGCAAGGCATGGCAGCGACAGCAGTACGAGTCGGGATGGTACTGGCAGGCGTTTGTTCCTGGGCCGTGGCGATGCTGGCTGAGGGGGGCGCGTCGAATTCCCTTGCCGAGTCCCGAGTCAGCCTCCGCCAGTCGGTCCGGCTAAGCGACGCCCTTGCGGCCCTGGCCGCGTCCGGAAACGCGGTCGTGGACCTGCGTCCGCGCTTGGGGCAAGAAACCAGCGATCCGCTTTTGCGGCTGGAAGCAGATGCCCTTCCGTTCTGGCAGGTGGCGGATGCCGTTGCTGCTGAAGCCCGACTTCGTTTGACGCCGCATATCGACCGTGCCACTGGTCGTCCAGCGCTGGGTATCCAGGCGTTGGCCGAAGGGGAAAGCGTTTCCTCGATTCCAACGGCTTACGTCGGTCCGTTGCGGGTCCGCCTCAAGAGAACGACCGCCTTGCGCGACCTAGCTGACCCGCAAGCCAACCGGCTGGTGTGTATCCTGGAACTGGCTGCCGAGCCGCGTTTGGAGCCGATCTTGCTTCGCCACGAGCGGGAGTGCGTCCACTATCGCTTCGCAGATCAGGAAGGAAAGGCCAGCTTGGCAGCCGGAGCAGGCATAATCCCGTGGTTGGGCCAGGCGGCGATCGAAGTGCCGGTGACGCTACCACTGCCACCAAGAGCCGAAAAAAACCTGTCCGAGTTGCGCGGCACATTTCACGTGCTTGTTCCCCCCGGCCCGTTGAGTTTCCATTGGAGCAGCCTGAAGGCTGGGGAGGAGCAAACCCGCCAGGGAGTTTCCTTGCAAATCGCGGACGTGTCCTTAAGTCCAGGAGGCACCCGATGCCAGGTGCAGGTGAAAATCCGCTACCCGGACGGCACGTTGGGCCTGGAAAGCCATCAGACGTGGGTATTCGAGCGGAATCGCCTGGAACTGCGTCATCGGCAGACCGGGGTTGTGCTACGCCCCCACAGCATGCAGATCGGCATCGACGAAGGACGCGAAGTCCGGATCACCTACACCTTCCGTGACCTGCTCGCACAGCAGCTGGCGGACTACGAAGTGGCGTATCAGACGTTCTCTACCCCTGTCCTTTACCCCTTGGAATTCGTGCTCCGGGAGTTACCTTTGCCCTGAGCGATGGCGATCCGGCCAGAGCAATGGACTGGTTCGTTTAGACCGCCAATCCGCAGGTCAAAGCCTCCGCCGCCTTCTGAGGGGTAGAACCGGAGATCGGGATGAAAAACTTGGAGTTTTTGGGTATTGTTAGGGATAGCTGCTGACTCAGCCTCGGAAAAAGGAGTTTACCGATGCCCGCCGATCCAACCGGAAAAGCAAACATGTCTTCAACAACTGACCAACCTTCCCCGGGGCCACGACGCTGGGTGAGGGGCATAGTCTCCCTTTTGATCTGTGCGCACTGGTTTGCCATCTGCACCGCGGTCATCGCCGCGGGTACGCCGCAATTCCCTCCGCCCCTGCCTGCGGTCTATGCCCGCCTTTACCTGACGCAACCCTATCTCAGTTTCGTCTTTCTGACCAATCCCTACCGCTTCTACGCCCCGAATCCCGGACCGGCCAATCTGATCTGGTTTCGGATCGAATACGCGGACGGCGGCGTCCGCTGGGTGGAAGTGCCGGATCGGAAGAACTGGCGGCTACGCATGCCCTATCAGCGCCATCTGTGTGTCGCTCTGCTGTTCGATCAAATGGGGGAAGCGGCGAGCACGCAGGACCCGGCCGTGAGGCGGTTGACTCCCCAGGGCAAAGTAGCCGCCTCGTCGTTTGCCCGTCATGTGGCCCGCCAACATGTCCGGCGGGATGAGAACGGTCAGCCGATCCCGGTCACGCGGGTCAGCATCTACACCGTCATGCACAGCGTCCTCGAGCCACGCATGGTGCAGGAAGGGTGGGACATTAACGACCTGCGCCTGTACACGCCGTTCTACATCGGCACGTTTGGTCCCGATGGCGTTCAACTGGACAAGGGCACCGAGTTGATGGAGTACCGAATCGCCTCTGATCTGGCGGCCCACATCCTGGCCACAGACATCTATCCGCAATTCCGAAAGTATCCCGACAAGGACCGCAGCGAAATCCTGGAGGAATTGGGCATCCCCCGGCCGATCCGGGCCTTGTTCTACCGTTTCCCGGAACTGCTTCGCCAGGACGACATGGACAGGCCGAATCTGAGGGAAATCATCGAACAACTCTTCGGGACGGAGGGATTTGCGAAGGACCGTCAGCCAGCGGCACGGACGTGACCTTTTGCCCCGGGAGATGCCGATCATGTCAACGATTCTGCAAGCTGTCGCTGCCTACCTTGTCCAGCTCGGTCGGGACATCGTGTACGGCTGGAATCGCTTCTGGTTCCAGCCCGTCGATCCGATCCCGCTAGCCTTCGTTCGCCTCTTGACCGGGACTCTGGTTTTCTACGTCTATGCCAGCACGTTCGGAGAGACGCTCAATCTCATCGGTCCCGAGGGCTGGATCGACCGGCAGGCGATCGAGGAGATTCGGACGCTTCACGAAGAGATGGAACTGCCCTTCGACCGCCAGAGTAATCGCTTTTATGCCCAGTCCCTCTGGTTCTATGTGCAGCATCCCTGGGCGATACTAGTCATTCAAGGGTTTTTTCTGTTGGCCGCGCTGTGCTACGCCGTGGGACTGTTCTCCCGCGTCTCGAACCTGCTGGTATGGATCGGGCATTTGAGCTTCGTTCATCGCGGGTACATGGCCTGGTTCGGCATGGACAGCGTGATCAGTATGCTGCTGCTGTATCAACTGATCGGGCCGACGGGGGCGACCCTGTCGGTGGACCGGCTCATCGAACGCTATCGTCTGGCCAGGCGTGCGTTGAACGCCCACGGCCGGGTTTCTCCAGAGGACCTGGCCCTGAAGCCGAGTTGGACCGCGAATCTCTCTTTGCGAATGATCCAGCTTCACATGGGGGTCATCTACTTGTTTGCCGGACTGGCCAAGTTGCAAGGAGACCGCTGGTGGTACGGATCGGCGGCGTGGTACACGATGGTGGTTCCCGAACTGGAGCTGTTCTCGATGCGGTGGCTGGCGAACACTCCGCCGTGGCTGTATGTGACCCTCGTCTTCGCCGCGACCTATTACACGCTGATTTTCGAAATCTCCTTTATCTTTCTGGTCTGGAACCGAACGCTGCGTCCGCTGATGCTCCTGGGGGCGGTCGCGCTGCATGTCGGCATCGGATTGTTCATGGGATTGATGGAGTTCGGAGTGGCGATGCTGACGGGGTGCGCAGCCTTTCTGAGTCCGGAAGGACTGCAGTGGTTCTTTTCAGCCTTGTTCGCAGGGAAGGAGAAACTGCGAATGGCGTATGACCGTCGCGATCCGAAGGCGCTGCGGGCGGTGGCTCTGACTGCGGCCGCGGACGCCTTCGGTCAGGTGACCTTTTCGCCGACGGCTGAGCGCCACCTCGAAGTGACCTCCGGAGACGGCAAGGTGCTCACGGGGTCAGCTGCCTTCTACCGCTTGTTTTCCGCGTTGCGCTGCTTTCCGCTTGTGGCCCTGGCATCCTGGGGAGCGTTTTCACCCGGACCGTCTGAAGCGGTAGTCCAGATGCCGGGTCGGACCTGACGCCTGCGAATCACAACTAAACCGGACCAAGAGATCGCGCGGTGTTGGAAATCTCTGGAGTCTCGATTGAGGATACGTTCGCCGAAGCCTTTCCCATGACGGCCGCGCGGCTGATCATCACAGCCGTCAGCTCCGCGTGGGCACGGACCGCGGCGACTGCGGCTGTGGGATACGCGGCTTCGGTCATCGGCTGCGACGCCGAAGCGGGCATCGAGCGGGACTTGACCCCCGACGAAACGCCGGATGGCCGACCGGGGGTATCGATCCTGCTTTTCGCCTTCAACCGGGATGCTCTGCAAAGAGCGGCCGTCAATCGGGTCGGGCAGTGCATTCTGACCAGTGCGACTTCAGCCTGCTACAACGGTCTGCCGCTGGTCCCCGACAAGAACATCCGAATCGGGGGCAATTTGCGATTCTTCGGCGATGGCTGGCAGTTCAGCAAGCTGCTGGAAGGGCGTCGCTATTGGCGTGTGCCGGTGATGGACGGCGAGTTCCTCTGCGAAGACTGGTTCGGCACCTTCAAGGGTGTCGCCGGGGGAAACTTCCTGATTCTGGGCGATTCGCAGCGGAGCGCCTTGGCGGCCGCAGAGGCGGCGGTCGAGGCCATGCGAGGATTACCTGGAATCATCCTTCCTTTTCCCGGCGGCATCGTCCGCAGCGGCAGCAAGGTTGGCAGCCGGTACAAGAAGCTGCGTGCCAGCACCAATGATGCCTACTGCCCCACGCTTCGCGGCGTGGTCAAGTCGGCGCTGCCCAGCGAGGCTCAGGCCGTGTACGAAATCGTCATCGACGGTCTGAGTCTGGAGGCAGTTGAAGAAGCCATGCGCAAGGGTATCAGGGCGGCCTGTCGGCCCGGCGTGGTGGGCATCTCTGCGGGAAACTACGGCGGAAACTTAGGTCCGTTTCATCTCCACCTGCACAGAATCCTCGCATCAGCATGACCGCTCCGTGAGATAAACTGTCAGGGCCTCACGCCACGGCCGCAGTCGAGGAGTGTCCTTGTACTCTGACACTAAAACGCTGTACGCCGGTCGGCGAGCGGCCGCCCCGTAGCTTGCCGAGTCGATGGGTGACAGGTCGGCTGAAATCCCCGCAATCTCAAAGATGGCCTGGGCGAATTCGTGCCAGGTGCATTGACCGCTGTTGGTCAAGTGTCTGAGTCCCCGCACGCCGTTGTGGATCATCTGCAAACATCCGACGGCCACATCCCCTGCGGCAGTGGGTGTCAGCAGTTGATCTTGGACGACGCGAATCGGCTTGTTCTCGCGGGCCAGGCGCAGCATCGTTTCGACGAAGTTGGTTCCTTTTCCGCCCGCTCCCCACCGACCATAGAGTCCACAGGTACGGATGACCAGATGTTCCGGGGCCAGGGAGCGAACGAAAAACTCGCCGGCCAATTTGCTCGTGCCGTACACGCTGGTCGGTCCGGGTGCATCGGATTCTCGGTACGGAATGGCCCGCTCGGCATCCAGTCCGAAGACATAATCTGTGCTGAAGTGAACCAATAAAAAACCGAGTTGTCTGGCCAAAAGAGCCAGTATCCGGGGAGCAAACGCATTGACAGTGAAGGCCGTCTGCGGTTCGCTCTCGGCCTTGTCCACGAAGTTGTACGCCGCACAGTTGATGACGATGCCCGGTTTTAAGCGCCGGATGAGCTGGCTCAGGGCGTCCGGGTCGGTCAGGTCGGCATCCCGGCGCGTCAGGGGAATGACATCGCCTTCCAGCCTCCCGAGCAGCTCCCGGCCGAGTTGGCCACCGCTGCCGAGGACGGCCACTTTGCCAGCGAAACGGAAGCGTGGGTCAGGGTTGCCTGCCATGTCGGACCTTCCCCCGACGACACCCTGGGCGGATCAGCATCCCCACCGGGCGAACAACTGATGCGGCACTCCCAATTGGTCGCAGACGCGGCCCACGATGAAGTCGATCATGTCCTGAATGCCTTGAGGCCGTGTGTAAAACGCGGGCATGGCCGGAAGCACAACGGCCCCCGCTTCTGCACAGGCCGTCAAGTTTCGGAGCTGAACGATGCCCAATGGCGTCTCCCGGGGCACGAGGATGAGTTTGCGCCGCTCTTTCAGGTGAACATCGGCGGCCCGGTGGATCAAGTTCTGCGAAGTGCCGTGGGCGATGGCTGCCACCGTGCCCATGCTGCATGGACAGATCACCATGCCCGCTGTCAAAAAGGACCCGCTCGCGATTCCCGCCCGGAAATCCTGGTGATGGTAGTAGTGCAAACGGGCCAAATTCAGTTCTCGCCCGACCGGACCCAACAGGGCCTCGGCCTGAAAACTTCGCAAGTCCAGCCGGCGGTTCATCTCCGATTCGAGCACTTGGACGGCAGCCGGGCTGATGGTAAGATGAACGATGCGTTCGCTTCGCAAAAGCACTTCCAGGAGGCGAACGGCGTAGGGCATGCCGCTGGCTCCAGTGATCGCCAAGACCAGATCATTTGCTGCCATTTCTCCGCCTCGTGAACCTTCCCCGCTCCGATCAGCCGGGTCGGCGACGACCCTGAATGATGATAGGCCGCCTGCTGTGCCGTGCAACTCCACGCCATAGAATGAGTCAGCAAGTTCCCTTGGCCGTGGGTTGGGGAGAACCAGAGCGATGGCGAACAGTTTCGGGAGTGCAGCCACTCTCCGCGTGGGCAGCAGGACTTATCAAATCCACCGCTTAGGCGCTGTCGAACAGGCGTTCCCTTCGGCTCGCAAATTGCCTTTCAGTCTGAAGATCCTGCTGGAGAACCTGCTCCGCCGCGAAGATGGCGTGACCGTCACTCGACGCGACATCGAAACCCTGGCGACTTGGCAGCCGAAAGCCGAACCGACCCATGAAATCGCTTTCATGCCCGCCCGGGTCTTGATGCAGGATTTCACCGGCGTGCCCGCCATCGTGGACCTGGCCGCTATGAGGGATGCCATGAAGAGGCTGGGCGGCGACCCTCGAAAGATCAATCCGCTGCAACCGGCGGAACTGGTGATCGATCACTCCGTTCAAGTGGACGAATTCGGATCGCCTCAGGCGTTCGCCACCAATGCCGAGTTGGATTACGAGCGAAACAAGGAACGGTATGCCTTTCTACGATGGGGCCAGAAGGCATTCGGCAATTTCAAGGTTGTTCCGCCGGCCACCGGCATCGTGCATCAGGTCAATCTGGAGTACTTGGCCAGAGTGGTCATGACCAGCCCGGCCAACGGTGCAGAGACGGCGTATTTCGATACGCTGGTCGGCACCGATTCGCATACGACGATGGTGAATGGCCTCGGAGTCCTCGGTTGGGGTGTGGGCGGCATCGAAGCGGAAGCGGCGATGCTGGGTCAACCTGTTTCCATGTTGATCCCGCAGGTCGTCGGCTTTCGCCTGACGGGTCGGCTTCGGGAGGGAGCAACGGCAACTGATCTGGTGCTGACCGTTACCGAAATGCTGCGAAGGAAAGGGGTGGTCGGCAAGTTCGTGGAGTTCTTCGGAGAGGGTCTGAGCGGGCTGCCGGTCGCCGATCGGGCCACCATCGCCAACATGGCCCCGGAGTACGGAGCCACCTGCGGCATCTTTCCAATCGATGCGGAAACGTTGCGCTACCTGCGTTTCACCGGAAGGCCGGATTGGCTGGTTGAACTTGTTGAAGCCTATGCCCACGAACAGGGAGTGTACTACGGAGCGTCGGCAACGGATGCCGAGTACAGCGACGTCTTACATCTGGATCTGGGCGATGTCGAACCCTCCGTCGCGGGTCCAAGCCGCCCGCAGGATCGCGTTCCGTTGAGCCAAGCGGGCCGTTCCTTTCTCGAAGCTCTGCCGAAATTGCAGGCATCGGCCAAGCCGAGGAAGGCGGAGGGGCAGGCCATTGCCACGCTGCCCGTGGCGGACCCCGCGGTTGCAGTCGCTCCTTCCCCGACCTCCAACGGCCAGATGCCGCTCCGGCATGGTTCCGTGGTCATTGCCGCGATCACAAGTTGTACGAATACCTCCAATCCCTCTGTGATGCTGGCTGCCGGTCTGGTCGCCAAGAAGGCTGTCGAACGGGGACTGGAAACCAAGCCGTGGGTCAAAACGAGCCTGGCCCCTGGCTCCAAGGTGGTCACGGATTATCTGGTCGCATCCGGCCTGATGCCGGCGCTGGAAAAACTCCGCTTCCATCTCGTCGGCTACGGTTGCACGACTTGCATCGGCAATAGCGGACCGCTGCCGGAGCCGGTTTCCAAGGCGATCGAAGCCGGGCAGTTGGTGGTGGCCGCGGTCCTGAGCGGCAACCGCAATTTCGAGGGTCGGGTGCATCCCGAGGTGCGGGCCAACTATCTGATGTCTCCGCCACTGGTCGTCGCTTACGCTCTGGCCGGGCGGATCGACTTCGACATCGTTCATGAGCCCTTGGGAACAGACCGCGAAGGCCGACCTGTTTACCTTCGGGACATCTGGCCGACGCAACAGGAGATTGCCGACTGCATCTCCCGCTTCGTCAGTTCAGAGATGTTTCGCCAGGAGTATGCCGAGGTCTTTCGCGGCGACGAGCGGTGGCAATCCATGCCGATTCCCGAAGGCGAGTTGTTCGCCTGGGATCCCCACTCGACCTATGTCAAGCACCCGCCTTATTTCGAGGGGATGACGTTGACTCCGCCGGGATTCGGCGACATCGTCGGGGGCCGTGTGTTGGCCGTCCTGGGTGACAGTATCACCACGGATCACATTTCCCCGGCCGGCTCAATCAAGCCGAACAGCCCCGCTGGACAGTATCTCATCGCTCACGGCGTCCAGCCCAAGGACTTCAATTCCTACGGGGCTCGCCGAGGCAATCACGAGGTCATGGTCCGAGGTACGTTTGCCAACGTCCGGCTCAAAAACAGGCTGGTACCCGGTGTCGAAGGCGGTTTTACCCGGCATTTTCCCGACGGCAGGCAGATGACTATCTTCGAAGCGTCCGAGCTGTATCGTGCCGAGAAAGTGCCGCTGCTGGTCTTGGCAGGCAAGGAATACGGTTCGGGTTCAAGCCGCGACTGGGCCGCCAAGGGACCCATGCTTCTGGGGGTGCGAGCGGTCATTGCCGAATCCTTCGAGCGCATCCACCGCAGCAACCTGGTAGGCATGGGCATCCTGCCGCTGGAGTTCCTGCCGGGGGACACCGTGGACAAGCTCGGGCTGAGCGGGGAAGAGGTCTATGAGATTCTAGGTCGGACGGAGGCCAACCTTGCAGCATCCAAGCAAGTCCGGGTCGTGGCCCGTTCGACCGACGGTACCAGGAAGGAGTTCCTGGTTCGCGTCCGCATCGACACGCCCCGGGAGTTGGAGTATTATCGGCATGGCGGGATCTTGCCGTATGTCCTTCGTTCGTTGTTGAGCGAGAAGCCTTAGACGACGTCAGCGGCAACGGACCAACGAGGAGCTGGCAGCCATGACTGACCGGTCGCGATGTCGAGGTGTTCAAGCCGTCGCCGTGATATTCGCCGCGGCCGGGCTGCTGTCGACTTGCGGATGTCAAAGGCCCGCAGAGCCGACAAAAGCCGCAACAGGGGCCGCACAGCCGACAACTCCAGCCAACCAGGAAAGCCGTGCCGCTGGGCAAAATAACCAGACCCAGGAAGCTGTCAGGCAGCCGGAGCGGGGACCAGACGCATCTGCGCCGTGGAGGCCCGCCGGGGCCAAGGTCACACCCCTGGGACCCAACATCGCCCTCGGCGTGGCCGGGGAGCGCCGCTGGGTTGAAATCCAGGCAACCGTTTGTCTGACGGCGGGCTATCTGGAGCACCTGTTGTCCCGCGACGAAGCCGGCAAACAGCATGAATCCATTCTCTCCACCAGTATCGACGCCAGCCACATTCACGCCGCCTTGATCGCCGCCGGAGCTAAACCGGGAAAACCCGTGCAGTTCCTCAACGACAAAGGCGAACCCGACTTCCGCCCGCCGACCGGCGACCGCATCCGCATCACCCTGCATTACAAGGATAAAAGCGGCCAGATCGTTTCCGTTCCCGCTCAGCGCTGGGTGCGGAACGTCAAAACGAAAAAAGAACTGGACCAGGATTGGGTCTTCGCCGGCAGCTTCTTCTTCCAACCGGAAGGAGCGGAGAAACCCATTTACGCCGCGAACGATGGCCGCGTCATCACGACGGCCAACTTCCCGAGCGCTCTTCTCGACCTGCCGATGCGGAGCGAGGAAGGCGATCCCCAGGCCGGTCTGGAGTTCGAAGCCAATACCGAACTGATCCCTCCGCGCGAAACGCCGGTTACAGTCGTTTTGGAGGTGGTCAAGCCTGACGATCCGTCTCCCCCCCCCGGCGGATTCGTAAAGAGAAAGGCCCTGCTTAATTCGAGGAATCCTTCCATGCCAATCCGCAGCATCGAACTCATGTTCAGCGGCACGCTTGTGCTGACTGGGATCCTGACTTTAGCCGCACTGATGCTGACTTCTGCGGAATCCGCTGAGGAACCACAGGACCGTTTTTTCAACCCCAAGCCGGTGACGATTGACGAGCTGAAGAAGTTCATCGCCGAACAGAAGGGCAAGGTGCTCATCCTCGACCTGTGGTCGGATACCTGCACGATTTGCAAGGAAGAATTCCCACGGCTGGTCAAGCTGCACGAAAAACACGCCAAGGACGGTTTGGTGGCGGCGTCGCTGTGTCTGGATCGGCCCACCAACGAGAAAGCGATGCGGAACGCCCGGCAGTTCTTGACGGAACAGAAGGCACGCTTTCCGAATTTTGTCATCAATGAGGAACCGGCCGTGTGGCAGGAGCGCCTGGGCATTGATGGTCCGCCAGTCCTGTTCCTCTTCGGGCGGGATGGCAAGCTGGTGAAGAAGTACGAGCCGATCGACAACGACGAGGGCAACACGATCTACGACAAAGTCGAGAAGCTATTGCCCGATCTTCTTCAAGCCAAGCCATAGTGGGGTCCATCCGAGAACTGTACCTATGCAGACGGAAGCGCGTCTAGCCGCCTTGGGCCGGGTTCCCAGCGGTATCTTCGTCGTCACCGCACGGAACCGAGATCGGGAAACCGGGATGTTGGCCAGCTGGATTCAGCAATGTTCCTTCGACCCTCCGCTGATCTCGCTTGCCGTTAAGCGAAATCGCTACCTAGGGGAGTGGCTGGCGGACGGCTGCCCGTTCACGGTCAATATTCTGGACGAATCGCAGACGGATCTGGTCGGGCATTTCGGCCGAGGTTTTGAGCCTCATCAGGATGCGTTCGCCGGGCTGGAGGTCCGCCGCCGTCCCGAAGCCGCTCCCGTCCTCGCCGAGTGCCTGGCATACTTCGATTGCAAGCCAGTGGCCTGCCATCTCACGGGGGATCACCGCCTGTTCATTGCCGAAGTGCTGTCCGGAGAAGTTCTGAACCCGGGTCGGCCGATGATCCATGTCCGCAAATCGGCGGCCCATTACTAGGATGCACGCGGTTTGGACCGCATGATGGCCTGAAGAAGTTCGCATGAAACTGAGTCGCCGGCGTTGCAAATCGCTTGGAAACCAGGTAGCGTGGGGAAGCTGAGACCGGAAGCGGTCGCCGTTTGCCGTCCGTCGGTACAATGACGGGAAAAGGCGTCGGCCTGTGCCAAGGTCCAGGCAGCCTTTGAGTCTTCGGGAGACGTCGGGCCGTTATGCTAGCCAACTCCGCACTTGACGCCAGCGTTTTGGTGCTGAACAAACTCTTTCTGGCCATCCACATCACGTCGGTCAAGCGTGCTTTCATCCTCCTGTGCAAGGATCTGGCTGAAGTGGTCAGCTATGAGGATGGACAGTTTGTGACCTACAACTTCGAGAGTTGGCGGGAGGTCAGCGAGTTCCGGGCCAGGCACTTCCGACAGGAGGACGATGACTGGGTCCGTACCGTCAACAGCGAAATCCAGGTGCCGCGAGTCATTCGGCTGATTGAGTACGACCGTCTGCCCCGACAGACCGTCAAATTCAACCGGCGTAACATCTTCGCCCGGGATAACAACCAGTGTCAGTACTGCGGCAAGAAATTCCCGACCACCGAGTTGAGTCTGGATCATGTCGTGCCCCGCAGCCAGGGCGGCCAAAGTTCCTGGGAAAACATCGTGTGCTGCTGTCTGGGCTGCAACGTCAGGAAAGGTGGCCGTACGCCCAAGCAGGCGGGTATGACGCTCATTCGCAAGCCGGAAAAACCGAAACGCAGCCCCCTGCTCAACCTCAAGATGACCCACCGAAAGTACCAATCCTGGCGGACGTTTCTGGATAACGCCTACTGGAACGTGGAATTGAAAGATTGACGGGAATCCAGCCCCATGGGGAAAAAATCGGGCCGCAGGTTGTCGCCCATCAACCCACGGCCCTATCGCCCATGTGTGCTACTTGCGTAGCACATCTTATTTGATAAACATTCTCGATCGCCCTGTCAAGAATTCCCCAAGATTTTTTGTGAACAATTGGTCAATACAATTGTTCACAATCGAACATTTCTCTTAAGGTGTTGATTTCTATAGGGTTAGTACCGGAAGATCATGTCAGCACCGATGCGGTAGCTGAGCAAGTCGTCACGCGGGCTGATCGGGAACTCGTAGATAATGCCCGCCTGAATGTTCTCCGTGATCTTGAAGCGTACACCCGCTGCCAGTGTCAGCACGTCGTTTCCAGAGACGTTGTTCGCTCCCAGGTTCAGGAGGTCCTGACCCTCGAAATCTGCACCTGTGCGGTTGCCGTTCCTGGTCCAGTGGTACCAGTTGAGTTCCACCAACGGGTAGATGCGGTCAAAGATGCTGTAGTCCAGGTGAGCGCTAAGGTAAAACGACTCGCTCCGCTCGTTGTTGAATCCAAAACGGTAGCCGAAGGTGCTCAGGAGGTGGAAATTGCCGATCTTCTGCCCCACGCTGAGGTACGGCGTGACGCCGCCGTTGCCCGTATCCTGGAAAGCCTTGTGCTCCCCGGCTGGAATGTTGAAGAACACACCGACAGCAGCGATGGTGTTGGTGCAGTCATCTCGGTAGAAGGTGAATTTTGGACCGAACTGGATCTCCGCAAAACTGGTGCCTCCGGAGAGTCCCAGAGGTCCGGCCTCGTCAGGGTTGAACGAGATGCCTCCCAGCTCATTAAGGACAAGCGAGACGCGCTCGTTGAGGGCAAGGCGGGCTTGCAGACCGAAGAACTGGAGATCGCCTCCGCTGAAGGCCCGGGTCGTCCCGCTGCCGAGGTCGGTGACGGTTCGGTACTTGCCCGGAAACCGCTGATAGATGAACAAAGGCCGTAATTCGGTGAGGGAGCGGGGATCTTCAAAATACAAGGGGTTGCTCACCGGCGAGACGAAGCTGTTGAAAGCCTGGTCGCTCATGAAGGGCTGCCATTCGATGTAGGAGCGGAAGTAGTCGCCGCTGGGCAACGTCGGCATCCACGATCCCAGTCCGCCGGAAGGCTCTCCGAAGAATCCTCCGGTGGGAGGGCCTTCGCTGACGACGCCGCAGTTGTAGGCTTCTTCAGCGCTGGCATGACCGAAGCCGGAGGCGCGGACCACCCGCGGCTGGGCCGGACCGACTGCCTTGACCGGCTGCGTTGAGGCGACAGGAACTTGACCTCGTGCTTCTGCCTCCGGTGTCGGTACACCCGTGGAAGGAGCTGCAACGGACGGCGTGCTGCTTCGCGGCAACGGCTTGCCAAGTTGGACCGTAACCCGACCCCGCTGATCCGCCCCTGCCGGTCGCCATTCTTGAGCGTACGCCGAAACCGCCGTTCCTGCCCATGCCGCGGCCAGGCAGCCCAGGACAAAGTAATGCCTCATGGTGGTCCTCGTCAGTTTGATGATGTGCCGCCTTCCCCGCGACGGCCGTGACTAACGAGCCATCCCTGGCTGACCCCGCGAACGGGACGCTTCGGGGCATAGATCGGTTTCGACCGTCTCGAAACCCATCATGAGGGGTTTTTCGACTTACCGGATGAGGTTCAGCGAACTGCTGTCGGCAGAAACAGCATCTTCGGTATCTCCCTTCGTGACCACAAACTCCAGTGACGAAACTTCGCCATCAGAATTCCAATCCGAGCACCAGCTTGCCGCCGAACAGGCCGAGATTCGAGTTGTTGTCCGCAACATTGCCGAGGAAACCTTGGCCGGCGGGGATGATCAACTCGTTGTTTGCGGCATTACCGGCCCCGTACCAGACTTGTCCGACGAGAGCCGCCTGGATGAAAAAGCGGCAGTTCTTGATCTGCTTGCAGCAATCCAGACCGAGTTCCAGTTCAGTCACCGGCATCACGTCGGAACGGGAAGTCGAGGCCACTTGGACCAGACTCCCGCTATTGACCAGAAAGGCGTTCTGGCGACCCGTTCCGAACAGCAACGAACCCCGGGCCGAGCCGTAAAGCCCCAATCCCCAGAATCCGAGGTCCCGCCGTACTTCCGCTCCAAGCGTCGGTCCCGCGCCCCGGAAGTTGTGGCCAGAGTTGATGGCGTCGAAACTGCCCGTGGCTGGGTTTTCGACGTGGTTGTAGTGCTGGGAGAGGTGGGCATAACGCACGCCCCCGGACAGTTGCAGACTCCACAGTCCCCAGTTGCAAACTTGCAGGGCTTCCAGGTGGATGACCGTGATTTGAAGCCCACCCTCGAACATCAGTTGGTCGCCGGCTGCCAGCGAAGCGTTCTGTAGGTTCAGCGGCGCTGCGGAGCTGATCAGGGACTGGCCATCATTTTGCAGAAACACGGTGGACGTCTGGTCGAATCGCCAGAACTGGGTTCGCAGTCCCAGCCCACTCGGGCTGGTGTAACTGATAAAAGCATAGGGAGCGAATTCGGTGTGAAAGCTGAAGTCTTCCTGGTGTTGACGAACGACTCCCGAGCCGGTGGTGATGGTATAAGCCGGGTTCGATTCCCAATGCGGATAGAGGATGTAAACTCCGCCGCCGAAACTCAGGCCCTTGAGCGGCAAGACGGGAGCAGGAACACCCGCAAACCAGCCGTCGTCGCCAAACCAGCCGTCGAACCACCCGCCCAACCAGCTGTTCCAGACCCCGGCGTAAGCGGGCGGCGGAGCGGGGGAACCAAGAATCGGGCCGGGAGGGGGCACTGGGCTTCCGAGCGGGGCGAAGGGCCCGGTCGCGATCGGCCCCATGGCTGGCGGATACTGCGGAGACACCGGAGTGGGGGCATGGAGAACTGGCGGCGAATCATTATTCTGCGCGCGGATGGAGTTCTTCCCAACGGGCTGACTCAAGCTCGCCTGCCGAATGCCGGAACCGGTGGGCGCGGTCGGCTTTCCGAGACCCACGAAGCCCGGCGTTTCGAGGCCGACGCCATGTTCGCTTGGCCGCACAGGCCGGCCCAGTTGCACGGCTCGCTGACGGACCGATCCGTCTTCTCCGGACCAATCCTTGGTACTCGAACCGGATCCTCCCGGATTTCCCCAGGTCGGCGAAAGCGCCAGCAATGTTGCAAGAAAGGCCGTTGTTGCAAGAGGCAGTCGCACCACGGGGGCCTCCTCCTTGATGCCGGAACCCTGTGGATGAAACCACGGTGGGGGCAGACTTCCTGCCCTGCCTATGGTCCTTCGGCTGTTCGCCCGCCCAGTCCCAAGGCAATGCAGAGTAGACTTCCGGGATGCCTTGCCTGATCCCTGTCACGGCGGATACGATCCCGACGCTCGATAGCGTCGTCGGGACCCGTAAATCTCGCGCAGAGCGGGCAGAAGGAAGGTCATGGGATGACAGGTCGGACGTTGCGGCGTTCACGGTTCAGCCGTTCATCCCTGGCGCGGATGGCTTCGAGTTCCGCTGCGTGAACTTCCCAGTAGCGTTCGATCAACTCCTGCAAGGCGATGTCGCGTTTTTCGGGATCGAGAAGACGGCTCTCGAATTCGGCCCGAATTTTCTCGTCGCTCAGCAGGAATTGCCGCAGGCGGACCAGATCGACAGGCGGAAGCCGCTCGGGAAAGCGAAGGTTTTCCAGGACCTTGGGCACGGGAACGCCGAGCCGTTTCGATTCGAGGTACATGCTGCGGGCGACTCCGGGCTGTCGGACGTTCTTCCACTCGTTCGTCCGCTGCCGACGGTCTTTCGGGTCCATTTTCTCCAGGATCTGTTCCCTCCACTTGACTAATTCGTTGCGAAAGTTGTCCTGGCGTTCCTCCAGCCGCGCCACCGTCATGGCCCAGTCCAGTTGCTCCTGCTCCTGGCGAAGCTTTACGGCCGCGATTCGTTTCCGTCGCTCCTCGGGAGTGATGTTTGGATCCAGGATTTGATCGCGGTCGGCCTTGGGAAGCGAGGCGATCCATTGCCGTTCCTTGATTTCCTTGATCTTGGCGATCTTCGCTTCCGTGCCGATGGCGGATTCAATCGCAGCCCGGTCCTCCGCGGGAAGCCGGTCATACCAGTCGCTGTAGCGTTGCAGGAGGCGAAGATAGCGGTCGCGGCTTTCGGAATCCTCTTCGCGGAGCTCACGATCGAGCTGCCGGATGCGGCGTTGCACTTCCGGAGGCAGGGCCTGGAAGGCAGCGGCTTCCCGCTTCCACTTGTGAGCGGAGGAACTTTCACCGGCAGGGGCAGACGGCAGAGCCTGTGCAGCTAGCCTCGGCAGACCGATGAAGCACGCCGCCACAGGCAAAAGCACAACCCGAAGGAAATGCCACACCATCAGGTCTCCTCCGGAAACAGCCGTTCTCGCTCGAGGGCCTTCAGAAACTCCAGGCTGTCCACTTTCTCGTAGTAGTGCCAGTACTCGCGGTGCTCGTAGATGCGGATGTCGTCGGGCGTCGGCTCGAACGCCTCCGGCGGAACGGGTGGCTGGATGGTGAGAAAGCCCAGGAGCGCGGCAGCGGTCAGGGCAGCGGCCCAAGCCGCGCCGCCGACCCATCGCCAAGTCCGCCGACGCCGCAGCGTTGTCATGCGGCAGGTTTCGATCTTCTCGATCGTCCGGCTCGTGAATGTCTCGGAGGCGACGGGGCGAGGGAGATAGTCGAGGAGTTCCCAGGTCCGCTTGAGCGTATCTGCTTCTCGGCGCAAAGTCGGGTTGCTGGCCAAGCGGGCTTGGAAAACCCGGGATTGTTCCTCGTCCATCTCTCCGTCGAGGTACTGCACGAGGGCTTCTCGATCTTCGGGAGAGAGGGCGTCGTTGTGGCTCATGGTCCTTCGCCTTTCTCGACACGCAGCGACGCTTCCGTCTCCGGGCACCTGTCCATCTCGACATAACCGCGGAGCAACTCCCGCAGTTCGGAGCGTGCCCGGCTTAACAGCGACTTCACGGCCTTGGTCGAGATGTTCATGATTTCGGCTATCTCCTGGTAGCTCATGTCCTCGAATTTGTTGAGGATCACAGCCAATCGTTGCCGCTCGTTCAGCTGGGCCAGGGCCTCTTGAACCACCATCGCCAATTCATCGTGATTCACGCGATGGTCCGGGGCTGGAGCACGATCCAGCAGCAGATTCTCCTGCGGACGCGGACCGAGTGGCCCGGAATCGTTCAACGGCAATTGCGTCACCGGCTTGCGGAGCTTGCGTCGGCGGGAGTTGGAAGCGAGGTTGTTGGCGATGGTGAACAACCAAGTCGAGAACTTGGCCTGGGGGTGATAGTCCTTGCGGGAACGATACACACGCAGAAACACTTCCTGGGCCAAGTCCTCCGCCTCCTCGGGATCGCCGCACAGATGCCGCATTACAGCCAGCAACCGATTCTGAAACCGGGCGACCAACTCTTCGAACGCCCCGGGTTCGTCGGCCCGAACGCGGAGCATCAACCGCACATCGGGATCCCGAAGGGCATAAAAGCCGCTGGTCTGACCGGTTGATGCCATAGCGTTGTCGCAGCCGAGGCCACGCCTGGTTTTCCCTGTCGTGGCCGGTGCAGTGCCGAACGGGCACGCGTCGGGACTGCCTATCTGGTTAAACCGTGTGCCGGAGACGAAGTTTCGGCCGGTGCCGAGACAGCCGGGCGGCGTTCTTCGACCCGACGGCGAAGCTGCCCGCAAGCCGCGTCGATCTCGGAACCCTTCCTCTTGCGTACTTTAACGATCAACCCTGCTCCTCTCAAACAGTCCACGAAGGCCCTCAGGGCTGCATCGCTGGGACGACGGTAAGGCAAACCTTCCACCTCGTTGAAGGGAATGAGGTTGACCAGCGCGCAGCGTCCACGCAACAACCGGGCCAGCTCTCGGGCGTCCCGGGGACGGTCGTTGATCCCGGCCAACAGGACGTACTCAAACGTGACCTGCCGTCCGGTCTTCTGAAAAAAGTAATCTGCGGCTTCCAGAATGGCCGGGATACCGGTCTTGTCGTTCGTCGGCACGATTCGAGTCCGCAATGGATCCGTCGGCGCATGCAGCGAGATGGCCAGATGGTACTGCTTGCCGAGGTCGGCCAGACGGCGGATTTTTGCAGGCAGCCCGACCGTGGAGATGGTGACGTGCCGCGTACCGATGCCCAGGCCGTCTTTGTCTCCGGCCACGTCCAGCGCCGCGACCAGGTCGTCCAGATTCGCCAGCGGCTCCCCCATGCCCATGACGACGATGTGGGTCAACCGCTCTCCGCTCGGCAGCTGGTTGCGCAGCAGAACCAGCTCCTCCAGAATCTCTCCGGCCGTCAAATTGCGAACGACACCGTTGAGTCCGCTGGCGCAGAAAACGCAACCCATTCCGCAGCCGACTTGCGTACTGATGCAGGCGGTGCGACGATTCGCCTCCTGGAGCAGCACACATTCCACATGCTCGCCGTCGCTGAGCCTCAGCACCAGCTTATGCGTCCCGTCCCGGGCCTGCTGGTGTTCGACGATTTCACTGCCGATGACGCGGTACACCCTGGCCAGCTGCTCCCGCAACGCCTTGGGCAGGTCTGTCATGACCGCGAAATCAGCGGCCCGCTTTTGCAAAATCCAGCGGAGTACCTGGCCGGCGTGCATGGCTGGCCAGTTGTTTTCCGTCAACCATCTGCGCAGACCGTCGAGGCCCAGGTCCAAAACCGCGGGCAAGCTGGCCTGCCGCCTCAGTGGCAATGAAATCCGCATGTTTTTTCCGTTCTGAAGCCGTTCCCGCGAGCATCCCTCATAGATGCATTGTACACATTCAGAGCCGTTTCAGATCGGCTGAGTCGCAGCCCTGCGAGGTGAGGCATGGAGGCAGGCAAAGCGTGGAAGGGTCTCGAACGGTCGGCTCAATTCCCGGATGGATTGCCCCACCTGCACGATCCGCTCTTCCGGCACGATTCCCAACTTCTGGCGGAAGGCCAGGGCGAGATGGCCGACGCGCTCGGGAACCAACTCCATGAGCCGACAACACGTCGCATCCACGGCGACCAGATCGGTCCCCATGACGATTGCTCCCAACGGCACCGGCGTGCCGTTGAGCGGACCATCGCCTTCCATGCCAATCACGCCATCGACTATGGCCAGATCCGGCGTCCGGGTCAGGGCGATGTCCACGATACTCTTCTCGATCCCCCGCCAGTGCAGTTCGTTTTTCGGCCAGCCGTAGCAGATGCCCGGGACGATGCCGAACAGGTTCTTGAGCGACAAGGTGACTCCCGCCCAGTGATGCGTCTTGAGCTTGGGCAGGGAAATGAGCACGTCAGCCTCGACGACCGTTCGGGCGAGATGCAGAAACTCCAGGCCGGTCAGTCTGCCCAGATTGGGCACCGCCACGGGTTCATCGTGGTTGAGATCGACGAAGCGGACGTCGTATCGCCGCAGCACGTCTCCCAGTCCGCTCGCCTCGACAAGGTATTCGGTATTCCGCCAGTGTCCCGGTCCCTCGGCCACAAGGATCTCCGCCGCGTCTTCCCTTCGACACAACTCGATCACGGCGGCGATGAACCTCGGATCGGTGTTGATGACACGATCCCGGTGGTACTCGACCAGGTTCGGTTTCAGGACCACGCGCTTGCCCTTGAGCGGAACCTGCTCCCGGAAAAAGCCATATTGGCGTTGCAAGACGGCCGCCAGATCGACGTCGTAGGCGGAGACGGCGGCGATGTGGACCGATGTCCGCTCGGGCAGTCCGCGAAGCTGCCCCAGGGCTTTGATCCCCAGGCCCCGCAAGCTGGAGATCAGCCGCTCGCTCCACGACCGAGCCGAACGCTCCGGAGATGAATCGGGGCATGGCCGTGCAGAGGGGTTGTTGGGAAAGAGTAAGGGTTCGATCCGTTGGGCATCGAGAGCCAGGACTGTGAGGGCTTCGCGGACGACGGAAGGAGCAAACAGACTGCCCTGGCGTCGAAGTGCGTGGCAATCTCGAAGGCGCTGCTCGATTTCGGCAAGGCGGGGTGCGACTTGAGAATCCTGCCGCCACGGTTGCAAGCCCAGGCGACTCCAGGCGAGATGTTCCACGTCGCCGTCTCGCCGAGCGACCTCGACGAGATAGCGGCGTGTGGCGGCCAGCCGAGGATGGTCGGGCAATCCGCCGAACGTCAGCAACATGAGGGCGCTGATGCTGGGCACTGGCTCGGTAGGGCGGTCGAAGACACGTCGGTTGCCCGAGTTGATCCCGCCGCTGTCGAAGGTCCGATCCAAGAGCATCCGCAAGCCTTCCTGAACGCGGGGATGGTTCTGATAGCCTGCACGACGCAGAGCCAGACAGGCCCAGCAAGTCGGCTCGGTCCAGGAGAAAGTACCTTCGGTCCAAGGCCAGCCGACCAGCTCCGGGTCAATGTCGAAATCACGGCGGTAGGCGTCCGGGTCATCGAGCTTCCGGCCGGCGGTGTGCAAGAGCCAGCGGACGGCCCGAGTCCGGGCTTCGACACCTGTCTCGTAAACTTCGAGGACGAGCAGGGCCAAGGCGGTCGGCCAGACTGCTTCTTCCCGACCGCCGCGAACCCGAAAAGCCCCATCGGGATCTTGCCAGTGACACAGGCTCGTCACCGATCGTTGAATGAGAGCCTGGTAGCGTTCTCGTTCGGCAGCCAGTGCGAGCAGAGCCAGGCAGGTCGGTTCGACCTGGGAGGGAGCTTCGGGAAAGTAGCCCCAAAGGCCTTGCGGGTCGGCCCAGGCGGCCAGTACCTCGAGCATGTCTGCCTTGCAGTTGGCGGAAGAGGACACTGAGTTCTGAAGTGTTGCACGCATACTCCAGTTTATCACGCAGCGGGTCACTTGCTTTTTTGGGACGATTGCGATTTGACAAGGCCGCGGAAGCGACCTAGGTTTCAAACGAGTGAAGGATGCACGGGACAGGGCGAAGACGCCACCCGTCCGGTCCTCGACAAGTCGCAAGTTACCGACCTCGAAAGGGCAAACCCGTCGTAAGGCGGGGACGCAAAGCCATGGGTCCGGCACGCCGGATCGCCAGGCTGCCGAAAGGTTGGACGGTGTCTTTCCATGTGCAAGGCCCGGCCGCCTTTGATTCCGAGGTGGTCGGGCCTTGCAGCTTTCCGGGACATCCAGGCGTCGGGAATCAGCATTCTTCCATGCGAGGGCGGTCATGCGGAAGTTGTGGCAAGTGACTGAGCGCTTCCTGTGCAGCGAGGACGGGCCGACCGCGGTGGAATACGCCGTCATGCTGGCTTTTATCATCATCGTCTGCATTTCGGCGATCACCACGCTTGGCACGTCCGTGTCATCGTCGTTCGGCAATGCGGCTGGGGCCTTGAGTTGACCAGGGTTCGCCAGCGGCCGATGACGAGTCTGGATCAACCAATCTCGGCGGACGGGTGCATGGTGGAGGTTGGTTGAGCCGCGCGGTGCGGCCCAGCTTTTTGGGGCATCAACTCAGTGCAACCCCTAGGGAGGAGAGATCGATGAGCAAATTCGTGGCAGCCGTGAAGCGGTTTTTGGCAAGCGAAGACGGGCCGACCGCGGTCGAGTACGCCGTCATGCTGGCTCTGATCATCGTCGTGTGCATCGCGGTGATCACCCAGGTCGGCACCAGCGCCAGCAACACCTTCAACACGGTCAACGGCGCGTTGAGCTGAGCAGGGGCGAGGCGGTCTCGCCGAGACTTAAGGACGAACGGGCTGCCTCACAGGGAGAGGCGGTCCTTATCCGACGGGTTTCAGCGCAAAGGAGTCGTGTCCATGCGTAAGTTCCTGGATTCCGTGAAGCGGTTTGTGGCGAGCGAAGACGGGCCGACCGCGGTCGAGTACGCCGTCATGCTGGCTCTGATCATCGTCGTGTGCATCGCGGTGATCACCCAGGTCGGCACCAGCGCCAGCAACACCTTCAACACGGTCAACGGCGCCCTCAGCTAACAGGGGCCGGTCCGCGGCGTGGTGCGAGATACGCTTGTTGACTCGGACCAAGGCTGCAACGACAGCGAAGCGGCGCGCCGTGATGCTCCGGCCCCACGGCACGCCGCTGTTTTTGTGTCGGGCCGGTTCCTCGGTGGAAGACCAAACACACTCCTCGCGAAGGTACGAGGCACATGGACCTGGAAAAGTTCTTCTCCCTGAACCACTTGCCGGTCTGGATTCTGTGTGCGGCCCTTATCACGGCCGCGATCATCGACTTCTGGAAGCTGAAGGTTCCCAACTGGTTGACCTTCCCGCTCATCCTCAGCGGTTGGTTGTTGGGACTGGGTAACAGCATTTATGCGAACGATTTCAGCTACCTGGGAGCGAGCTTCGTCCTGACGCTGGTGGGCTTGGCCCTCCTGCTGCCGGTGTACGCCATCGGTGGCATGGGGGCGGGAGACGTCAAGATGCAGATGGGCTTCGGCTCGTGGGTCGGAGCAACCTACGGCTTGTACGCCGGTTTCTGGATCGTGGTGTACGCCTTTGCCATCGCCGCTGTTATCGGTGGGGTGATTGCCCTGGGCATGATCTGGTGGCGAGGGGACTTTCGCCAGAATCGGAAGAACGTGGCGGAAATCGTGGGTGACTGGTTCCGCTCCAAGAGCATTTACCAGGTTGCCGAGAAAGCCCAGCAACGGAAGCCCCGCATGCATCTGCTGCCCTACGGCGTTCCGCTGTGCATCGGCTTCGTGGGGTATTTGCTGCTGATCTCCGGCGGTTAGCCGGTCGATCGTCGTTCTGGGCAAAGGGCACAAAGGCGCTAGCAGCGGCAAAGGTGAATTCTCTGGCAAACGCGCAAAAGTTGAAGTCGCACGGCCCGGCAAGTCGAAATAAACGGCAAGGGAGCGTCGTAGCGATAAGACGGGCCGAAGCGAATGGCGCGGTGGGATCGGAAAGCCTTCGCGTGCCGCGCCGTTTAGACTCGGAAATCCCGTCAAGGCAATCAAGCTGTGGCACCTGGAGAGGATCGCAACGATGAAACCCCGAACGGTCATTCTGATGCTGGTGGCGGTGACGTGCGGTCTCGTGGCCAGTTTCATGACCAGCCGCTACCTGTCTGCGGGCCAGCAGGCTCCCAAAGAGGAGGCGAAAGTCCGCGTGTTGGTCGCCAAGAAGAAAATCAACGGCTACACCCGGTTGACGGACCCGGAGGCGTTCGAGGAGCGGCTGTTCGATGTCAACAGCGTTCCCAAGGACGCCGTCACCGATTTCGAGGCGGTCAAGGGACGGGTCCTCAAAACCGCCCTGGGTGAGGGTAAGATGTTGGCCGAGAGCGACCTGGTCGATCCGGCCCAGTCCTCGCCGACGTGGAAGCTCAACCCCGGGGAACTGGCCATGTCGGTCAAAGTCAGTGCCGACACCGCAGGGGCCGGCTTCCTGATGCCGGGCGACCGCGTGGACGTGCAAGCCACAATTACGCGGACCACGAGTCCCAACGAGAAGCCGTTCTCGAAGTTCATTTTGCAGAACATCGAAGTGCTGGCTGTCGGCCAGGACGTGCAGCAGCCTGATGGCACGATCTACAAGGAGCCTAATCGCGTCCTGCTCCGGGTCACTCACAAGCAGGCCGAGGAATTGGCTCTCTATCAGGATACCGGCACGATCCGCCTGCTGCCGCGACGGCACGACGACACGACCTATGTGGACAGCACCGGCACGCGGCTGGGAGCGAATTATCTGACTTCGGAAGAACGCGCCGGGACCCCGGATAATCTGGCGACCACGCCGTTGCCCAGTGCTCCGACGGTCCCCGCGGCGGTCAACGAACTGCCGGCCGAGGCCACGGCCAAGGTGCCGGAGAAGAAGACCTTGACGGTCATCCTCGGCGACAAGGTGACGACCTACGACTGGAGAGTCGAGGAGAAGGAAGGGAGCGAAAAGGACAAGTCTTCGGAAAAGAAGCCGTGACGGCCCAGCGTTGGGATGCTCCTGGGCCGCAGAATCCTCTTCAGGCGGCGTGTGCTGCGGACTGACCCGCGGTCCGCCGAGGAAAGGCTGCCGGGAACGGCCCGCTCCCGCAGTCTTTCCCGTCCGAGAGGCGTTTCACGGACTAGGCACGGAACCGACCAGATCCCGACGGATCGGTTTTTTCAAGCGAGGTGAACGGATGCACGCGCACACAATCCTTTCCATCCCGCGTCGCGGTTGGGCAATCCTCGGATTGCTCGCCGCAGTGACGTTGGCTGGTCTGCATGTCCATGCTCAAACAAGCGGAAGCCGAGAGAGCTACGACATCGGCATTGGCCAGAAACTGACCCTGCGTTCGGCCAACGGCAAAGACATCAAAACCGTGGTCGTGTCCCGCGGCGACATCATCGACGTCGCCCAAGTCGCGCCCGACCAGCCGACCGTGGTTCAGATCACCGGCAAGGCCCTCGGCTCCGCTCGAGTCACTTTGGTCACGGAGCCGCCCGAGGACGAACGCAACACCGTGATCGTCAACGTGATCCCCGACCTCAGCCACATTCAGGCGATCGTCGATCGCCAGTTCCCGATGGCCCGGGTCACGCTGGCCCTGTCGGGAACGGGGGCGATCATGGCGTCCGGCCACATGGACGTTGCCGAGGATGTGGCCGCCCTGGTTTCATTCCTGCAAGGCTACGGATTCCGCGTGGTCAACAACATCAAGGTTGGCGGCGTCCAGCAGGTCCAACTGGAAGTGTGCGTCGCCACGGTGGACCGCTCGGAACTGCGTCAACTGGGCTTCAACTTTTTCCAGAACGTCAACGGGCAATACCTGGGCAGCACCATCGGGCCGGTGGTGCAGCAGCCGATCTTGTTCGAGCCGGCCAGTCCGCCGACCAGTCCGATTCCGGCAATCTTCAGCACTGGCGGTCAGCCCATCGGCCGTTTCGATCCGAATTTGGGCAATCTGTTCTTCGGTGTGACCACTCGCAATTCAGGTATCCACACTTTCCTGCAAGCGTTGCGGCAGGAAAGCCTGGTCAAGGACATTGCCAATCCGAACCTGGTCACGCTGAGCGGTCGTCCGGCGACATTCCTCGTCGGCGGTGATGCTCCCTACGGCACGGCCGGAGCGGCAGGCATCAGCGGCGGGGGCGGCTCGGGCATCCAGTTCCGGCCGTTCGGCACGCGCCTGACGTTCCTGCCGGTAGTGCTCGGCGACAGTCGCATCCGCCTGGAGATCGAGGCCGAAGTCAGCACCATCGCCAATGCTAACGTGGCGGGCATCGGCAACCCGAACATCGTGGCTCCGTCGTTTGCCACCAACCGCATCCATACCACCGTGGAAATGGGCAACGGCGAAACCTTTGCCCTGGGCGGCCTGTTGGAGAATCAGGTGGTCGCCAACACGAGCAAGGTCCCGGTGCTGGGCGACTTGCCATTCATCGGCTCGGCCTGGCGGACAGTCAGCTACCGCGAGCGGGAGATCGAAGTACTCGTGATCGTCACGCCGCGACTGGTCGATCCGATGGACTGCACGCAGCGGACGACGAAGTTGCCTGGCCAGGAAACCCGCACGCCCACCGATTTTGAGCTATTCTTGGAAGGAATCCTCGAAGCCCCCCGCGGGCCGCGGGATCTGTGTCCGGACGGCTGCTATCGGCCGGCTCACTGGTGGACGGGACCGTTCTGCGATCCGCTGCGGGGCTGCTCGAGTGGGGTCGGCCACGGAATCGAGCCTGCCGGCTGCTCCGGCTGCGGCTCGGCGGCCCCCATCGGCGGCGAGTCGGTGCCCTACTCCCGTCCTGCCATGCCCCCCATGGCACCTTCGGCCCGGGGAGCCGAAGTGACTGTACCTGCGTCCGCCGGTTCGGTGACGCGGGTTCACATGTTGCTGCCGGAACCGGAAAAGATCGACGGAAAGTTCGAAGTCCCGCTCCGACCGGCCAAAAGTGAGGACAAAGCGAACCCGAGCGAGTCTGGAGCCACGGCGGGAACCCCGGCTCGCATCGATCCATAACTGCGTGTGTCCGCTGCCTGGCAAGGTGGCCTCCGCCAGCCGACGTTGGGGGAGGCACCTTGCTTGACCAGGCAGCTCATCGCCCCATCGGTGGTGCTATGCCCGAACTGCAACGTGTAGCCATTGTGGATCCTTCGGATGCGACCCGGGAGCCGCTCCGCAACCTCCTGCTCGGACTCGATTCGGTCTGGCTTGAAGCCGAGTCGCCACGCTACGAGTTCTTTCTCGAAGTGGTCCAGCAGTCGCAGCCCGACATCGCCATCGTGGTCATGGATAGCGACCACAATAAGGCTCTGCATCTGATCGGCCAACTTGCCTCGGCGATGCCTCAGTTGGCGATCCTCGCCGTCAGTTCGCGAACCGACGGGCCGTTCATTCTGCAAACGCTTCGCAGCGGAGCGCGGGAGTTTCTGACTCAGCCCTTGGCCCTGGAAGAACTCCTGACGGCCCTCCAACGCATCCGCACCCAACGCCACAGCGGCCCGGAGTTGAACGGATTCGGCCCATCGAGCGGCTCGATGGTCATCGCCGTGGCTGGTTCGCGGGGCGGCATCGGCAGCACCACGGTGGCCGTCAACCTTGGCACTGTGCTGGCCCAGGACCCTCACAACAACGTCGTCCTGATCGACCTCGACCTCGCTCTCGGGGACACCGATGTCAGCCTGGACATCATGCCCAGCTACACCCTGGCCGATGTGGCGATGAACATCGACCGTCTCGACATGACCTTCTTGCGCGGCTCGCTCATCAAACATTCCACTGGGCTGTCCCTGCTGCCCCATCCGGTCCAGTTGGAGGATTCGGGACTGATCCAGGAGGAACATCTGCAACGGGTCCTGGGTTTGTTGAAGGTCACCTACACCCATGTGATCCTCGACCTGAGCAAGAGCTATCGTCCGCTCGACTTCACAGCCATGCAGGCCGCGGACATCGTACTTCTGGTGGCCCAATTGGATTTGTCGAGCATCCGCAACGTCGTCCGTCTGCTGATGGCCTTCGGCAACACGGAAGGGCTGGCCGACAAAGTGCGAGTCGTGCTCAACCGCGTCGGCTCCGACGACGAGGAGATCACTTTGAAGAAGGCGGAGGAAACCATTGGTCGCTCGGTCTTCTGGCAGATCCCGAACGACACCCGGAACGTGATGTCGGCCCGCAATGCCGGGGTACCCCTGATCCAGCATGCACCGCGTTCCAAGGCCTGTCAGGCCATCCTCGGCATGGCCAATGCTCTGAGCGGCGGCCAATTGGCTCTCAACGGCAGCGTTGCCGCAAAACCGGAGAAGAAAAAGAGCTTCCTGTTCTTCTGAGGGATCAGCTAACCCAGGCAGACGAGAACGAACACCATGTCGCGCATCTCACGAGGAACGACGAATGTCAGCGGCGGCGGCGTGAGCCGCAATCTGTCGAACGGCGGGATGTCCTTGGGCGGACAGTCCGGCAATAAGAGCTTCGACGAATTGAAGCGGGTCATTCACATGAAGCTCGTGGAGAAGCTCGATCTGTCCCGGGTGTCGGACCTCTCCGGCGATGTGCTCCGCCGTGAGATCCGCCTGGTCGTCGAGCGCTTGTGCGACACCGAAAACCCGCTCCTGAATCGAATGGAGCGGGAACGGCTCATCGACGAGGTGCTTGACGAGACCTTTGGCTTCGGCCCGCTGGAGATGCTGCTCAAAGACCCCACGGTCAGCGACATTCTCGTCAATGGCCCGTACAAGGTGTACGTCGAACGCCGGGGCAAGCTGGAAAAAACGGACGTGAAATTCCGGGACAACCAGCACCTGATGCAGATCATCGACCGTATCGTTTCCAAGGTCGGCCGCCGTGTCGATGAGACGTCGCCGATGGTCGATGCCCGTCTGCCGGACGGTTCCCGGGTCAACGCCATCATTCCGCCGCTGGCCTTGGACGGCCCGTCCCTCAGCATTCGGCGGTTTGGCACCAACCCGCTGAAGCTGGAAGACCTGCTCAGTTTCAAGGCGTTCACGCCGGAAATGGCGATGGTGCTGGAGGCGGCGATCAAGGCCCGGCTCAACATCATCATCAGCGGCGGCACCGGTTGCGGTAAGACGACACTGCTCAACACCTTGTCGGCGTTCATCCCCAACGACGAGCGGATCGTCACCATCGAGGACGCGGCGGAACTGCAATTGCAACAGGAGCACGTCGTTCGGCTCGAAACCCGCCCACCCAACATCGAAGGCAAGGGAGCGGTCACGACCCGCGATCTGGTGCGAAACGCCCTGCGTATGCGGCCGGAGCGCATCATTATCGGCGAGTGCCGCGGTGCTGAAGCCCTGGACATGCTCCAGGCGATGAACACCGGCCATGCCGGTTCCATGACGACGCTGCATGCCAACTCGACACGCGACGCTCAGGCGCGCCTGGAAACCATGATCATGATGGCCGGGATGGACCTGCCGCTTAAGGCCATGCGGCAGCAGATCGCCTCCTCGGTGGACATCATCATTCAGGCCAATCGCCTTCAGGGCGGACCCCGCAAGGTCACGAGCATTACCGAGATCTGCGGCATGGAGCAGGACGTCATCATCATGCAGGACATCTTTCGCTACAAGCAGCTGGGCATCGATCAGAACGGTCGGGCCTTCGGACAGTTCGAGGCCACCGGCGTGCGGCCCAAGTTCATCACCAAGTTGGAAGCAGCCGGCATTCGACTGCCGACGAACCTGTTCCAGGAGCGGGTCCTGCTCCGCGACTGAGGCGAGGTGAGGAAGATGCGAAAGGTCAGCACCACCCGATCGGGAGAAAGACAGCCATGAGCGCGAATCTGTTGACCTTAATCCTGCCGATGCTCGCCTTCGTGGCCGTTGTGGCCGTCTTCGGCGTGGTCAGCCTGATGCTTCGCAGCCGGGAAGCCAGGGGCGAAGAGCGTCTGGAGATCTTTACCGGACAGAAGCGGACCGAGGGATCCGCATCCCTTGACAAAGTGCAGGAAATCTGGAAGGAACAGGCGTTCGAGGAAGACAAGAAAAACCTGCTCGATCAACTGATTCCGACCTTGCCTTCGATTCATCGCATCTTCGAGCAGGCCGACGTCAATGTGCGGCCCAGCACGCTGACGGGGATTTCCCTGATTCTGTTCCTGCTCGGCTTCTCGCTGGGCTGGCTGATGCGGATTCCATTTTACCTGGCTCCCTTGCCGGGCCTGGTGCTTTTCGCGGTGCCGTGGTGCTGGCTGTGGTTCAAGCGGAATCAGCGGCTCAAGCAGTTCGCCTCGCAGCTTCCGGAGGCGATGGAATTGCTGGCCCGGGCCTTGCGGGCCGGTCAGAGCCTGGCGGCGGGCATGCACATCGTTTCCGAAGAGATGCCGGCCCCAATCGCCACCGAGTTCGGACGTGTGTACGAGGAGCAGAACCTGGGCATCAGTATGGAAGACTCGCTCAAGGCCATGTGCGAACGAGTACCCAATCTCGACCTCCGCTTTTTCGTCACCGCCGTGATCATCCAGCGGACCACGGGCGGCGACCTGGCGGAGATCCTCGACAAGATCGGCTACGTGATCCGGGAACGGTTCCGGATTCTGGGCCAAGTGAAGGCGTTGACCGGCGAAGGCCGTCTCAGCGGCGTGGTGTTGATCGCCTTATGCCCGGCGTTGTTCTTCGTGGTGCTGTACTTGAATCCCGCGTATGTGGAGCTTCTGTGGACTACCGAGTTCGGCATCCAAATGAGCGTGTTCGCCATCGTGATGCAGATTCTCGGAGCGATCGCCATCAAGAAGATCGTCACCATCAAGGTCTGAAAGGCGACGGCAAAGCGGCCGAGGAGATACGACTGTGGAAAACGTCATCACGCTCAAAGACGTGGCTCCCTTGATTGTGGCGGGGGGGATCATCGGAGCGATCTGGATCTTCCTGTCGGCGATTTCGTCGCGGAACAGTCGGGCCGAGAAACGTCTGGACCGCTTCCAGAAAGGTCCACAGGCAGTAGAAGCGACCGGTGAGAACGCCGAAGCCCGCTCGCGTTTCGAGCACATGCAGCAGCTTTTGGAAAAAGCGACCGCCTTTTCCAAACCGCTGATGCCCAAGACCGAACTGGAACAGAACCAGTTGCGGGTCAAGCTGGCCAACGCCGGATTCCGCTCCGAAAAGGCGGTGTCGGTGTACACCGGAATTAAGTTCATCTTTCTGATCGTGATGGTGCTCCTGGGGCTGGCCCTGTTCGTGCCCGGCCGGGGATTCAACTTCGGATCGCTGAAGTGGGTGGCGTTGTTCGCCGCCATCGGCATGTGGGGTCCGGACCTGCTGTTGTGGTGGTTGATCCGCAAGCGGAAACAGCAGATCTTCCTGACGCTACCAGACGCCCTGGACCTCATGGTGGTGTGCGTGGAATCGGGACTGGGTCTGGACGCGGCCATGCGGAAGGTCTGCGAAGAAATGAAGAGCCACGCTCCGGTGCTGTGCGAGGAACTCGCCATCGCCAATTTCCAGCTCCAGATGGGCCGTGCCCGGCGCGACGTGCTCCACGATCTGGGAGTGCGGACGGGCGTGGATGATGTGAAAAGTCTGGCGGCGATTCTGATTCAGGCGGATCGTTTCGGATCGAGCGTCGCCCAGGCCCTGCGGGTGCAGTCGGATTCGATGCGGACGCGCAGGAAGCAGATCGCCGAAGAGAAGGCGGCCAAGACGGCAGTGACGCTGATCTTCCCGCTGGTGTTGTTCATCTTTCCCGGCATCTTCGTGGTGCTGGTGGGACCGGCGGCGATCCAGATTTCGACGCACCTGTTGAACAAGTGAGGAAAGCAACCGGGGGACCCCATCCCCCGCTTGGGCAAAACCTGATGGGCGGGACCGAGGGAGCCGGTCGCCGCTCTGAACGCGGTGGACCGCTCCCAGCAAAGGAGTGTCCGACATGAACAAGATCAAGGCAAGGATGCTGATGGCCGGTTTGATCACGGCCGGGGCCGCGGGGCTGAGCGGATGTTGCGATTACTGCTACCACGACCTGGTAGACCCCTGCTATCCCCAGCGTTACATCTGTCAGGCCCGTACCCAGGTGTACGCACCGCTGGCGACCCAGGCGGCCAACGGCCTGGTCCTGGAACAGACGGTGTGGAACCACCACTTCACGACGGTCAAGGACGGCGAAAAGACCAAGGCGGTCTTGTCACCGATGGGAAAGGCCCACTTGGATTACCTGATGCGGCGACGGCCCGTGCCGATCCCCGAGGTCTTCGTGCAGACCGCCCAGGACGTGCCGTTTGACCCGGAAAAGCCCGAACAGTTCGCCGCCCAGCGGGCGGAATTGGACAGCCAGCGGGTCAAGGCGGTGAGCGACTACCTGGCCGCGGTTCGGCCCGACGTGCCGTTCAAGGTCACGGTGCATGATCCGCATCCGGTCGGTCTGCACGGCAACGAGGTCAACAACGCTGTCATGCATATGCACCAGACCTCGCAGGGAGCGATGCCGTCTGAGTCGTTCGGCGACGGCGTGCCGATCAATGGCATCACCGGCACCGGAGCCGACCCGACCGGACGTGGGTTGATCAGCGTCCAGGGAGCCGGTGCGCCCCGGCTGAACATCAACAACACGCCAGCTGGAGCAACAGGAACGGCCGGAGCGGCCGCCGGCACCAATGTCGGGCAGCCTGTCCCGCAAGGCGGCAGCGGCGGTACCCAGCAGCCGTAAGCGAGCGACATTGCGTCACCAAGTCGGACCCGATCTCGGACCGGCCAACCAGCCGGTCCGAGACGGGCCGCAACGCAGCGTGAGACGACACCATGATGCTTTTGAAGTTTCTCGCATTCGTCCTGCCGGGATGGGTTTCGTCGCCCGATCCAATGCTCCTGGCGAATTTCACCTACTATTGGAATCGCTTCCTCACCTTCCTTTACAACACCTTCTGCACCCGGGAGCGCATGATCCAACTCACCATCCTCGGTGTGATCGTGGGGTTGTTCATCATGCTGAGGAAGATGCCGGGGAAGGAGTGACCAGACAACCGGGACTGACACCCCAGAGGCTGCCATGCCAGGAAACACACGAAGCGTGCTGAGCAAGATCGCAAGCCGCAATCCGGTCCTCGAATGGGAAGCCCCCGACCTGCCGGAAGCTCCGGGAGCACCGGAAAACCTCAAAGAAGCCGGTCTGACCCTGTCGTTTCTCAACGACATGATACTCCGCTCACTTCTGGTGCGGGGCACGATGCTGGGCCTTGATCTTGCCCGGCTGCTCTGCCTGCCGTTCAAGGTCATCGAAGAGTCGCTCCAGTTTCTCAAGGACGAGAAGTGCATCGAAGTGACAGGCGGGGACCTGATCGGCAAGGTCGCCTATCGCTTCGCCCTCACCGATCTGGGCCGAACCCGGGCGCGGGACGCGCTTAAACTGTGCAGCTATGTCGGCCCTGCCCCGGTGCCGTTGGAGGATTACGTCGAGCAGGCCTATCGTCAGGCCGTGACCGGCATCCACTGCACGCCCGAGAATCTGCGTGGCAGCTTCGGCCATCTGGTCTTGCCGGAAGAACTGTTCAACGCCCTGGGACCGGCCATAGTCAGCGGCAAGTCCATGTTCATCTACGGTCCGCCCGGCAACGGCAAGACCTCGATCGCCCGGGCCATCGGCGACTTCATGAACCAGGCTGGCGGGGAAATCTACGTCCCTTACGCCATCCTCGCCGATAACAGTATCATCACCGTCTACGATCCCACAGTTCACCAGCTGGCCCAGGACAACCGCAACGAACGGCTGGACGACAACGAAGCCACCGTGCGGCGTCTGCTCAACACCCATGCAGTGGATGCCCGGTGGCTGCGGGTGCGTCGGCCGGTCGTCATCACCGGCGGCGAATTGACACTGGACATGCTCGACCTGCGGTACAACGCCGATGCCAACTTCTACCAGGCGCCGCTGCATGTGAAGGCGAACGGCGGCGTTTTCCTGATCGACGACTTCGGCCGTCAACTGTGCAGTCCCAAGGAACTACTCAACCGCTGGATCCTGCCGCTGGAAGATCGTCACGATTACTTGACTCTCGCTTCGGGAAAGAAGTTCGAAGTCCCGTTCGAGCAACTCATCATCTTCTCGACCAACCTCGATCCCCGGGACCTGGTGGACGAGGCGTTCTTGCGGCGTATCCGGCACAAGGTCGGCATCGAAGCCCCGAGCCGCGAGGTGTACACCAAGATTTTCGAGGCCAACTGCAAGCGCCTGGGCATGAACTTCCTGCCCGAAGCTGTCGATTACCTGTACGAACGCTACTACAGCCGATCCCGTTCCCCACGCGCTTCCGACTGCCGGGATTTGTTGGAGATTGTGCAAGCCATCTGCCGATTTCGTAAACAGCCTGTCAAGCTGACGACCTCCCTGATAGCGGAGGCCGCCTCCAGCTTCATCTGCGAATTCTGACCCAGGCGCAGAGCGGGCGACGACCCTGCCGACGAAGCTGACCCGCGTGCTTCGCATCGGTCCAGGTTGGGCTCAACGTCTGGGGGTGCAGGATGCAGCGAAGCAACGTCGTGGTGATCGCGTTCCTGACCGCCGCGACCCTTCTTGGGTGCAAGACCGAAGAGAAAGTGCTTCCGCCGGGCACACCCTTGCCGGAAGGCGTTACCATCGAGAAGGCCGACAAGCAAGCCGGGTCTGGTCCGAAGAGGACGCCCAAAGCCATGACTTGCGTTTCTGCCGCTCAGGTTCTTGAAGACGGCGGAGACTTGGCCGAGGGCGTCAAGCGGCAGCAACTCTACGACCAGGCAATGGCCGGTTACAAGCAAGCCCTGGAGATCGACCCGAAGTGTTCCCCGGCTACCGTCCGCCTGGCCCGACTGCACGAGAAGCTCGGGCAGATGCCGATGGCGGTGGCGGTCTTTGAACAGGGACTTAAGAATAATCCCCAGGATGCCGTCATCTGGAGCGAACTGGGAATGTTCCACGGCCGACGCAAGAACTTTGACGAGGCAATCCGCTGCCTGCGTCAGGCAGTCACGGTCGATCCGCAGAATCAGACGTTTAACAACAACCTGGGCTGGTGCCTGGCTCGGGCCGGTCGCTTCGACGAGAGTTTTGAGCATTTCGCCAGAATGTTCGGTCCGGCTCGCGCCCATTACAACGTAGCCCGCATGGCTCGGCACATGGGCCGGGAGGATGTCTGTTCGTATCACGCGGCCCAGGCGCTCCGGCACGATCCCACCCTGGCCGAGGCCCGCCACCTGCTCGAACGCCCGGGCCAGGAGGATACCTTCGTCCGGCAAGCTAATGTGGAGTTTACTGACGAGCCGTAGCCCGTATCGGGGGTGTCAGCCGTCCCTAGGTGAGGTTGCATTCCTGGGGCCGACGCATAGAATTTCTGAGACTACGGGGTGTAGCTCAGCTTGGATTAGAGCGCTTGGTTCGGGACCAAGAGGTCGCTGGTTCAAATCCAGTCACCCCGACTTGATCTATCCGCCAGCCTCGCCGCTTGTCGGCGGTCTTCCCCTCCGCATTTTTGATTGCATCCCGTGAGAAGAGAAGTTAATCTCATGAGGCGATAGCTGCCCGAGTATCCCACGCGCATCACCAGCCTTTGGGAGGCCCCGCCATGCTACGCATTCTTGGCCATCCCACCGCGGCTTGCGACGGCATCACGAGGCGAGAACTATTGCGTGCGGGCATGCTGTTGCCTGCCGCGACGCTGCTTAGCGGTTCGTCCGGACCCACTCGGTCAAGCCATGCGGCCTCATCGGAAGGCCGATCTGGACATCTGCGTCGTGCTCGGGCTGTGGTCCTCATCGACTTGTTCGGAGGGCCGTCGCACATCGACACGTTCGACCCCAAGCCCAACGCTCCCGCAGAAGTCCGGGGCGAGTTCGGCACGATTCCGACGATTTTGCCCGGCACCCGTGTGACCGAGCATTTGCCTTTGTTGGCGCGTCGGCTCGACAGGTGCGCCTTGATCCGAACCGTGTCGCATCGCTACAACTCGCACAATCCGTATGCCGTCATGACCGGCTTCGACGGCGGCCAGGACCAGATCGACTACTTCGCCAAGCCGACCCATCATCCCAGCGTCCCCAGCGTGTGCCAGTATCTCGGCGTGGGCCGGGGACGAGACCTGCCGGGATATGTAATGCTGCCGGCCTATCCGGGATACAGCCAGGGCTTGCGGCGGGCGGGGCCTTACGGCGGGTATCTCGGCCCGCGATGGGATCCCCTCTTCGCCACGGCGGACAACTTTGCCGGCAACGATGTCAATGACGGCGGAAGCGACTTTTACAACGCCGATCGGCATCTGATCGGCGAGCCGGTGCTGCCCAAGCTCGAAGGCGGCCTGACGCTCGATGTCCTCGACCGGCGTCGGACTTTGGTGGAACAGCTGGAGGAGCAGGTCAAGGCGGTCGAAGCGAAGTCCCATGTCGTGCGGCGGAACGCGGCGTTTGATTTGCTCTCGTCCTCCAAGGCTCGTATCGCCTTCGACCTGTCCCGCGAGCCGGAACCCGTTCGGGATCGGTACGGCCGGGACCTGTTCGGCCAGAGCGTCCTGCTGGCCAGGCGTCTGGTCGAAGCCGGCGTCACGTTCGTGACCGTCCACACGGAAGCCAAGCCGAACGGGCACTGGGACACGCACGAGAACAACTTCAACATGCTCAAGAAGCTGTTGTTGCCGTTTTTGGATCGGGCCGTCTCTGCGCTCCTCGACGACCTCTCAGAGCGCGGTTTGCTTGAGACCGCACTGGTGATCGTCACCGGTGACATGGGCCGGACCCCCAAGGTCAATGCGAAAGCAGGCCGCGATCACTGGCCGCAGTGTGGTTTCGCGCTTCTGGCAGGAGGCGGAGTCCGTCCCGGAGTTGTTTACGGCACAACCGACAAGATCGCTGCCTACCCCACCGACTTTCCGGTATCGCTGGCGGATTTGGCGGCAACCGTCTATCACTTGGTTGGCATCGACCCGGAAAGCACTGTTCCGGATCATACGGGCAGACCGATCTTCATTTCCCACGGCGGACAGCCGGTCTGGGGCATCCTGGCTTGAACTGCCGTCAGATCGGGGTCTTCCGGCAGATCTGGCTTATTGTGAATCCACGGCGGGCGTTAAGCCGCTCTGCTCCAACAGGATGCTAAGATTGCGCTAGCGGGCTTAAGGGCGATGGACTAGGTTAAATTCATGACGAATCCCGCGAGCCGACGCGATGGAATGGCTGTGTCAACGAACATGGTTTCGAGTCGGACATTACCGCCCGGCGTTATTCGGATATTTGGCGACCTCACATTTCGCACCGACGGAGCGATTCTCGACCTGGCCGTCTCACCGGACGGCACGATCTGGACTATCGAGTCTCCAGGCACACTGCGGCGATGGTCCAGGGAGGGAAAGCAAATCGGCTCCCCGGTCGTACTTAGCGAGGTCGAGGTCCTGTGGGCCTTCAGTGCGGATGGCTGCTGCCTGGTCGCAGGCTCCGATGAATTGGCGGTCTATGCCACGGACACGGGACAGCTGCGATTCGTTCGACGGCAACCGGTCTGGGTCACGGCGTTAGCTCTCGATCCTTGGCATCGGAAACTTGCCGCCGGACACGATGACGGTCAAATCACTGTCTGGGAGGCAGATTCCCCTGTGCCCGTCGAAAGCTGGCCCGCCCACGATTCGCCCGTCAATGTGCTGGCCTTCAGCCCGGATGGGACAACCTTGGCAAGCGGAGGGGAAGATCGGAAGATCCGCCTCTGGGACAGTACGACGGGGGAATTGCGCAAGGTCCTGGACGGCCATACCGACCGGATACACGCTCTGGCCTGGCACCCCGGAGCCCGCATCCTCGCCGCCGCCGGTTGGGACACGATGGCCCGCATCTGGGACACATTCACCGGCGAGCCGATCATCCTCCTCAACGGTCATGCGGAAGTCGTGTCCGCGGCGGTGTTCTCTCCAGACGGCCGATGGCTCGTCACCGCCGACAGCGACCACCTTATCTGGGTCTGGGACCATGCGGCCGGGAAGCCGATCCATCGTCTCCGTGGTCACGCCGGAGAGATTTCCTCTCTGGTCTTCGCACCGGATGGCAAGCTCCTCTCCGGGGGCGAGGATCGCCGGGTTTTGCGGTGGGACGTGCAATCCGGTCAGAGCCTGACCGGTGTGGCTGAGCCGGTCAGCGATGCTGCCCGTCTTGCCATCCGCCCCGATGGCCAACAACTCGCCTTCGTCAACGGCAGCCGCTGCCTCTGGATCTGGAACCCGCACTACGGTTCCGCAGTGCGGCGTCACGACGGAGGAACGGACCTGACCGCGATTGCCTACAGTCCGAACGGTGACTTGCTCGCCATCGGCGACGAAAGCGGCTGTATCCATGTTTTCCAAGCGGAGGACGGAAAGCCGATCCGATCCTTCCCGGCCCACAAGACCGCCGTCACGGACCTGGCCTTCCGTCCAGACAGGACGGTCCTGGCGTCATCCGGGGCCACGGATGGTTATGTCTATCTCTGGAACATGAGCGACTGGGAGCCACGCTTGCTGATCCCCGAAGCGATCGGCAAGGGCACCGTCGAGCGGATCGCCTGGCTACCGAACTCGCCGTGGCTCCTGGCCTGCGGTGTCGTCTGGATCAACGAGGGACCGAAAGACGGAAGGATTTGTGCCTGGGACGTGGAAAAGCCCGGCAAGGCTTTCTCTCTCCACGGCGGAGCGATTCGGCTGGCCACCCGATCCGATGGGAAGCAGGCCGCTACCAGCGACGGTTCCAGCATCGTCGCTGTGTGGGACCTGCGATCCGCCCAGCTTATCACTGAGTTGGAAACCGACGGCGACGCCACCACCGCCGTGGCTTATTCCCCCGACGGCAAGTTCCTGGCCGCGGCTTGCCGCGACGGCAGCGTTTGCATCTGGGACGCCCAGTCCCTCGCCGTGGTTAAGCGCCTGGAACTGGACATGTCGTTGGCCGATCTCGTCTTCGCCCCGCAAGGCCGACTGCTCTACGCCGCCAATCCCGGCGTGCTCTGTTACGCAATTCAGTTCTGAAGACCGAGTCAGGCAAGAATGTCGCGGATCACCTTGCCGCCGTTGATCGTCGGCCGTTCGTCCCGCCCGTTGTGGAAGAACGTCAGACGGCGATGGTCGAGACCGAGGCAGTGCAAGATGGTGGCGTGCAGATCGTGGACATGGACCGGCTTCTCGACGGCGTACAGCCCCAGTTCGTCGGTGCTGCCGTAGGTCACGCCACCCTTGATTCCTCCTCCGGCCATCCAGACCGTGAAGCCCCAGGGGTTGTGGTCCCGACCGTTGCCGCTTTCGCTCATCGGCGTCCGACCGAACTCTCCGCCCCAGACGACCAGCGTGGTTTCCAGCAGGCCGCGACGCTTCAGGTCCTGAAGCAGACCAGCAATCGGTTTGTCACTTTCCTGGCAGTACTTGGAGTGATTGCCCTCGACGTTGGCATGAGCGTCCCACTTGCTACCCGATCCCATGTACAGTTGCACGAAGCGGACGCCGCGTTCGACCAGCCTCCGGGCCAGCAGGCAGTTCCGAGCGTTGCGTTGCGTCCGCTTGTCGTCCAGACCGTACAGCTTGTGCGTTTCTGCCGTCTCCTGCGAAAGATCGACGACTTCCGGAGCAGCAGCCTGCATCTTGAAAGCGAGCTCGTAGGCAGCGATGCGGGCTTCAAGATCGGAATCGAACGGACGAGCCTGATGGTGACGGCGATTGAACTCTTCCAACAGGGCGAGCTTGGATCGTTGCCGCTCAGGAGGCTCTTGCGGTTCGAGGTACAGGATCGGAGACGGACCGTCGCGAAAGCGCGTTCCCTGAAACGTAGCGGGAATGAACCCCGTGCCCCAGTTGCGTGTGCCTCCCGGCGGTTCCTCGGGGTAATCTTGCAACACGACGAAACCAGGCAGATTGTCGGCCTCCGAGCCGAGTCCGTACAGCGACCAAGCCCCCAGACTGGGCCGACCGGCGAGGATCGAACCCGTGTTCATCTGGCAGACGCTGCCGACGTGGTTCAAGCCGTCGGCATAGCAACTGCGGATAAAGGCGATGTCGTCCACGCACTTGGCAATTTCAAGGTACCAGTCGCTGACCCACGCCCCGCTTTGGCCGTGCTGAGCGAACTTTCGCTGACTCGCCAGTAACGGCGTGTGGGCGGTCTTGCCCATCGCCGTCACTGGCCGTTTGAACGAGGCCGGAAGGGGTTGGCCCGCGAGCCGATTCAGCTCCGGCTTGGGATCGAACAGGTCGAGGTGGCTGGGACCGCCATCGAGAAAGCACCAGATGACGCTTGTGGCTTTGGCGGCGAAGTGAGGTTGCTTGGGTGCCAGGGGATGCAAGGCCCCGGCCGGATCAGCCCTCAGCCCGTCACGCTCCAGCAGAGCCAACAAGGCCAGACTGCCGAAGCCTGCACCGGCTTTGGTGAGGAAGTCTCGGCGGGACTGGACCCATTCGCGGTGCGGCATGGCGGGTCTCCGACAGGATGCAGCCGTTCTGAGCATAGCGTTCGGCAGCGCAGCCCTCAAGCGGTTTCCTGATTGCAAAACAGCCAAGCTGTCACGGCGTAAATCAAGGCGACCCGCTCCAGGTCTTCCAGGCTGACCCACTCGTCCACGGTGTGTTGTCCTCCTGCCCGCGGGCCGTGAGTGATGGCCGCAATTTGGGCCAAGGCCCAGAAACTGTTGCCGTCGTCCACGAATGGCTTGGGTCCCGTCGGTAGCGGCCGACCGACCACGGCGGAGTACGCCTGCTGAAACTTCGTCACCAGCGGACTGTCGAGGTCGAGGCTGAATGCGTCGCGGATGAGGCGGAACTCTACATCCGCCTCGACACCGTGATCGCAGGCCAGTTTGGCGAAGAATTGCCGCATCTCCGCTTCCACGGCCTGCCGGTCGGTTCCCGGCAACCAGCGTCGCGTGCCTTCCAACATTGCCTCCTGCGGGAACTGATTGTAGATCTCGCCGCTGTGGAACTGGCCGATAAAGACGCTGGGGCGGCCGGCCACGGGATGAACCTGGTGCTTAAGCTGGTCGTCCAGCGTTTGCAGATGCCGCACCAGCTCCGCTCCGGCGGCGATGACGCTGGGCTGATCGGCAGGACGATGCACTTCATGCACCGGTAGGCCGTTGCGGCGGAGGATCACCTTCCAGGTTGCTGCTCCCCGACCGGCTATTGGCAGATGCTCGCAAAACGGCTCCGGAAGCAGCACCGCATCGCCGACAATCCCCTCGACGATCATGCGGTCCAGTTGTTCGCCGCGGCCCCAGGGCGCTTCGTGCAGATCGTGAAGGGTCAGCAGAATCGCGCCCCGCGTCAGCAACCCGCTGCTGCGCAGCATGCGCATGGCTTCGATGGCGGCCGCGACGCCAGACTTCATGTCCGACGCTCCCGAGCCGCACAGCCGGTCGCCTTCGAGTTTCGGCGGGCAGAACGGCAGATGCACGGTGTCGAGATGGCCGTCGAATTGCAGAGTTCGTCCCGGTCGGCCGCTGTCCATGCGAGCCACGACGGCGGGGGCGGGATCATGCCCGGCCGCGACCCGGCTCACGCTCAGCCCGTCGCTTTGCAGCATCTCGGCGGCGCGATCCAGGACTGCCCCGGCCTGGCCGGTCGGACTCGGTACGGCGATCAGTGCCCTTGCCGTCTCGATGAGACGGTCGCGATTCAACGTGAGCCGCAAGCGGCCAAGCACGGAATTGAGGTCCACGGCATTCGGTCTTTCACAGTAAGGCCATCGTTTCGGGGAATTCATACATGCGGTTGAAGTTCTGCACTGCGACGCCGCTCGCCCCGCGGACCAGATTATCCTCCGCAACGAGAATGAGAATCCGGCCCCGCACAACCCGTACAGTCACGTCCAGGAAGTTCGTACCCCAGGAATCTTTGGTGGCCGGGACGTGCGTCGTCACACGGACGAAGGGGGCGTTGGCATAGTATTCCCGGTACAAATCCAGGAGTTGTTGTTCCTGGACAGAGCGCGTCGGCCTGGCGTAGATGGTCGTGAAGATGCCGCGGTCCATGGGGATGAGGTGAGGCGTAAAGATGACCTCGACCGGCTCGCCGGCGATGTCGGTCAACGCCTGCTCGATCTCCGGCGTGTGGCGATGGTGGCCCACGCCGTAAGCCGTCACGCTCTCATTGCACTCGGGAAAGTGCGTGGTCAATTTTGGCGTCCGACCCGCTCCGGATACGCCGCTCTTGGAGTCAATGACGATCTCCTTCAATTCGATCAACTGGCTGGCAACCAGCGGGGCCAGCCCCAGAATGGCCGTTTGCGGGTAGCAGCCGGGATTAGCAACCAGTTGCGCCGTCGGAAGGTCGTCACCGTACACTTCCGGCAAGCCATACACGGCCTGGGCCAGATGGGCCAGGTCCTGATGGCTCTCGCCGTACCACTGAGCATATACGCTGGCATCCCGCAGGCGGTAGTCGGCGCTCAGGTCTATGACCCGCAAGCCGCGTTCCAGGAGCGGACCGATGCAACTCATGCTGACGCCATGAGGCAGACAGCCGAAGGCACATTGCACCCCGTGGGCGACGAGCCGGTCCGGATCGAAGGGCTCGCAGCGAAGGTCGAGGCGGCGGGTCAGGCTGGGATGCAGTTCCGACACCAGCGGTGTGCCTTCCTTGGTTTCCTGGCGCGTCGTGACGGCCGCAATTTCGACCTGCGGATGATGGATCAGAATCTTCATCAACTCCAAGGCCGCGTACCCGGAACCGCCCAGAATCGCCACGCGGATCATGCTCTGCTCCCTGCTCTGATCTCCCCAGACTTGCGGCCGGTCTTCCGTCAGGCAGACAACTCCTCCCAGAGGGCTTTGTAGTAGCGAAGCAGCCGTTCACCCGACGCTACGTCCGGAGTCCCGGGAATCTCCGCCAGGGTGTAACGGTCGTAGTCGGCCTGCTTCAGACACTCAAACAGTTCCCGCCACGGATAGGCCGAGAACAGTTCGTTGATGTGAACCGACTTGATCCACGGCTTGAGAAGTTCAAAGTAGGGTCGAACCGAGCCGTCCTTGAGGTCGGTCATGTTCGAGTTCCAAGTGATGCCGACGTTGTCCAGGCCGCAGTGTTTCATGATGGCATGCATGTGCGGGGGGTGGGACGTGCCAGGACCGTGGACCTCGACCCAGATCTCCTGGCCAAGTCCGCTGGCCGCATGTCCGCACTCGACGAGTGCTTTGCCAATCTGCTCCAGGGTTTTTTCCACGGGCACCTCACGCGGTAGCGCGTTGGGCCGGACTTTGACCCCTTTGCCGCCCACGTCCGCGGACAATTGCAGGAACTGTTTGCAGGTCTCGATGTTTTTGCGGACAAGGCCCTGGTCAGGAGCGTGAAACTCGCAAACCGTTCCCAGCCCCCAGAGGACGACGCCGCTGTCGGCGAAGCGTTTCCGCACTTCCGCACGTTCGCTGGGGCTGAGGCTCGGCTCGACGCCGTGCTTGTGCGTCGTCCGCAACTCGACCGCTTGCAGGCCGACGTTTTGGCAAACCCGGAGGATGGTCGGGATGTCCCAGGCGGCAGCGATGTTGTAGGTCACGATGCCCAGCCCGAAGCGCCGCGCCCCGGCCGATGCGGGTTCGGCCCATGTTCGGGCGGGGCGTGCACTCAAGGCGGCGAGCAGCGAAGCGGTCCCGGCAGCGAGCCATTCCCGGCGGTTCATCGCAATTGCACTCCTTCCCGGCGATCAGATTTCCCGAGTCTTTATCATCCTCAACCGACCCGCCCATGCAAGGAAAATGACTGTGCCGGAAAACCACGAAGCTGGCAGGCAACGGCCATATTGTCCCGTTGTTCGAACAGGTTTAAGATAGCAATAAGGCCTCCGAGGCGGATCAGGCCCGTCTCGGCTTCGTGGTCCCGAGAGATGCGACAATGATGGCTACACGAACTGTTCTTCTGGTGGACGACGATCAGGAAATCCTCCACAGCATGCGGATGCTTCTGGAAAACAAGGGCTATCGCGTGTTGACCGCCTCGGATGGCAACGCCGGTCTGATCGTCGCGGAGCGGGAGGATCCCGATCTGGTCGTGGTCGACATGATGATGCCCAAAAAGAGCGGCTTCATCGTGCTGGAGAAGTTGAAGTCCAAGAAGAAGACCCGGCCGAAGGTCATCATGATCACCGCCAACGAGGGCGGCCGCCATCGGGCTTACGCCGAGATGCTGGGGGTGGACGATTACATCCGCAAGCCCTTCGCCATGGACCGGCTGTTGGAGAGCGTCCGCAAGCACTGCCCGCTGACCGCGACCGAGGAAAAGCCCGCCCCCGAATCCCGCCCGGACGATGCGGAGTGAATTCTGCTTTCGACCCGCCGACGATTCGGACCTGCCTGAGCGTCACTCCAGCCAGCTGTACGGATACGCGGGATCGTCCATTTCCATCGCCTGCCGGGTGATTTCCAGCGGCTTGACCGTGTCCACCATCACGGCCAGTTCGTCGGTTCGCTGCATGGATCGGCTGGCGACGATGGTTCCCGGATGTGGTCCGTGGGGGATGCCGCGGGGATGCAGCGTGATCGACGCCTCCTCGACGCCGCGCCGGCTGCCGAAGCGGCCTCGGACGTAGTACAGCACCTCGTCGGCCTGGACGTTGGAATGGGCATAGGGCACCTTCACCGCCTGCGGATGGGTGTCCAGCATCCGTGGGGCGAACGTGCAGACGACAAATCCTGGGGCCTCGAACGTCTGATGGATCGGCGGGGGCTGATGCACCGTGCCGGTGATCGGCTCGAAATCATCGGCATTGAACGTGAACGGATAGACCAGCCCGTCCCAGCCCACGACATCGAACGGATGACTTGCCAGCGTGTACCGCGTCAGACGCTGACCGTCCTTGACCAGCACGGTCACCTCTTCTTCCCGGTCGATGACCAGTTCCTCGGTAGGCCCGTGAAAGTCCCGTTCGCAATACGGAGCACCCAGGCGGATCTGCCCGTCTGGATTGAGATACCGTGGCGGAATGGCAATGTTGCCGGGGGTTTCGAGAATCAGCAGATCGGGCTGCACACCCGCATCAAACTCAATCTGGTAGGTCGTGCAATGCGGAACAACGAGGTAATCGAACGGCTTGAAGGGCAGCACGCCGAACATGCTGAGCAGCCGACCGCTGCCGCGATGGACGAAGATCACTTCGTCGGCCGCCCCGTTGCGGTACAGCTCCGTCTGCGGCTGGGCAGGTCGGCAGCGGCTAATGACGATGTCGCTGTTGGCTAAAAGCGGAACCCGCCCGGTGGCGACGTCTCCTCGAGGAGCAAAGTGTCCGGTTTTGAAATGATGATGTCGCAGCACCTCCTGCGGGACGATTTCCAGTGGTGCGAACCCGGCCGGTTCTACCTTGCGGACTCGGGTCGGCGGCCGGAGGTGGTAGCAGATGGAATACTCCCGGCCGAACCCGGCCGTGGTCACGACCTCTTCGTAGTAGATGCCTTCACCGCGGAAGCCCGGTTCGTGCCGATGCTCGATATGCCGCTTGGGAGGAACCGACCCCAGACGCCGATAATAGACCATGACCGCCTCCGCTCCTTCGAGCTACGACTGGCTCCGTTCAGCAGACAGGTGTCGAAAGCGATGCGCCGTGCGGAGGTTTCTCCCGCTTGAACAAGCGGCCTCGTCTATCGGCGGCACATCGGATGCTTGAGCGGCATCCAGGCCCCACCTTCCTTGGAACTGGTCACGCATTGCGTGATAAAGTTCATGCCATCCACACCGTCGGCCACGTTGGGATAAATGCTCCGCGACGCATCCACTTTGCCGCCGCTGGCACGCACCGCCATATCATTGTAAGCGGCCGTGTAAATGTTGGCGAATGCCTCCAGGAAGGCTTCGGGATGCCCGCTCGGCAGCCGCGTGGACATGGCCGCCAACTGTCCGAGGTAGGGTCCGCCGGCCCGGGTGTACAGCTTGTGCGGTTGCCCGTTGACGCGGACCAGCATCTTGTTTGGTTCTTCCTGGTGCCACTCGATGGCCGCTTTGGTGCCGTCGATCTCAATCCACAAGTCGTTCTCTCGACCGTGCGAGATCTGGGACGCCGTCACCGTTCCCAAAGCCCCGTTCTCGTAGCGGATGATGGCAGTGCCATAGTCGTCGAGTTGTCGGCCCGGTTCGAAGATCTTGAGTTGACACGAAACCTGTTCCGGGATCAGGCCGGTGATGTAACGGCCTAGATTGTAGGCATGGGTGCCGATGTCGCCAAAGCAGCCGGCCGCTCCGGATCGGGCTGGATCAGTCCGCCAGCTGGCCTGCTTCTGATTCTCCGCCTCCAGCCGGGTTCGTAGCCAGCCTTGGATGTAGAATGCTCGAATGGCCTGAATCTCGCCCAGGTCGCCGTTGAGAACCATTTCCCGAGCCTGACGCACCAGCGGGTAGCCGGTGTAGTTGTGCGTCACGGCAAAGACCACGCCGGTTCTCTCAACGATCTTGGCCAGCTCCTCCGCTTGCTTGAGATCGAACGTCATCGGCTTGTCGCACATGACGTTGAAGCCAGCCTCGGCAAAAGTCTTGGCGATGTCGAAGTGGGTGTGGTTAGGAGTGGCGATGGTGACGAAGTCGATGCGTTCAGAGGGAGGCAGCTTGGCCTCGGCAGCGGCCATTTCCTGAAAAGAGCCGTAAGCCCGCTCTGGCGGAATGTCATAATCGGGGGCCGAGGCTTTGGCCCGGGCCGGATCGGAAGACAGCGCTCCCGCCGTCAACACTGCCCGGTTGTCCAGGATCGCCGCAGTAACATGGACGCGGCCAATGAACGCTCCCTGCCCGCCGCCCACCAGACCCATCCGCAATTTCCGATTCAACGGGGGATTGACACCCATCGCTTTCGGTCCTTTCCGCCGCCAGAACTACAGCCGGTTGTTACCTCTGACTGCGCATCGTTGTAGCACGCTGGCCCGGCTCCTGCCAGAGAAAACGACCCTGGGGACACGGGTAATTCTGTGGGTCCAGCCGCCGCCCCCGTTGCCGAGCATCCGCCATCCTCCTTCAATCTCTCAAAACCTGACCGGCACGCCTTGCTCTGCTGAACTTCGAGGACGAGCATGAAGATTGTCGAGGTCCGCCTTATCGGTCTGCGGGGAGCAACGGTCGAGGGCGGCTGGGCAAACGAACTTAAGCCCGAGGACGATCTGCATACCCTCGTCGAAATCATCACCGACGAGGGCGTGACGGGTTTTGGCAGCGTCATGACCAGCAAGGCCCTGACCGCGGCCGCCGTGGAACTGATGCGGCCCCTGCTTATCGGCGAACGTGCCGATGAGCCGGCCTGTGTCACGGAGAAGCTGCGTCAGAGTTTGTTCTGGCAGGGCCGAGGCGGAGCCGTGGAGCACGCCATCAGCGGAATCGACATCGCCCTGTGGGACTTGATGGGGAAAATCTGCGAACAGCCTGTCGCACGGCTCCTGGGCGGTCTTTATCGGCAGCGGATTCAGCCCTATGCCTCGATTCTCTTTGAAAAGGATCCAGGTAGGCTCAAAACCAAGCTCGATTTGGTCCTGACCCAGGGTTTTCGCGCCGTCAAACTGGGTTGGCGGCCGTTTGGAAGAGTGGACTGGAGAACCGATGAAATGCTGGTCCGCACGGCCCGAGAACACGTCGGACCGGACGTCGCCCTGATGGTGGACGCAGGAGGCAGCGAACAGTTCTGGCCTCACGGATACAAGTGGGCTATCCAGACGGCCCGCATGCTCGTCCAGTATGACGTGGCTTGGTTTGAAGAGCCGCTGCCTCCCGATGACCTGGAAGGCTACGTCGCTCTGCGGGAGCATTCACCGGTTCCAATCGCTGCGGGCGAGGTGCTGACTCGTCGGCAGAGTTTTCGTCCCTACCTCGAACGTCATGCGGTGGACATTATTCAGCCCGACTGTACCAAGTGCGGCGGTCTGACCGAAGCCTGGCGGATCGGTTGGCTGGCTTATGAGCACAATGTGCTGCTTGTGCCCCACGGCTGGAACACCGCCATCGGCCTGGCCGCCGATCTGCATCTCGCCGCGGCGTTGCCGATTGCCAAATATGTCGAGTACCTGACCCCGGCCCCGTACATTGAAGAAATCATCGCCGAACCCTTCCGACTCGACCCGGAGGGTTACTTGCAAGTGCCAAACCGGCCCGGGCTGGGAATCGAATTGAACCCGGAGGCCGTGGCACGCTACGGTTTTTGACGCAGCACACGGAAGGTGAAATAGCGTTCAGAATTAGACCCACGGGACAAAACTTACATAACCACAAAGCGCCAAGCAATCAGGATAAACGCCATATACAAAAACGCCTCGCAAATCGCCACCGTGCGGTCCCAACGTAAGCGCAACCTACCTCCGGGGATACTTCATCCCCATGAGTAGCACCATCTGACCGCCCTGCTCGTCACAGGCCGGCCAACAGGCGCTAGTTGACCCGCTGCCACACCCCGGCTGCGGTCCATTCCTTGAGCCGTCGCAGGCAGGTCTTGTATGAGCAGCCCATTTCCCGTGGCAGGTCGGCCCAGGTGATGCCGGTCCTCTCCACGAACAGGATGGCTGCCAGGATGCTGCGGTTGCCGATCGGCGGCCGACCGCCTCGGGTGGTGCCCTTTTGGGTTCGCCATGCCTTGGTCCGCCAGCCGCGGCGGTTCAATGCCTCGACCACCGGCAATAGCGACAGATAGAGTCGTAAGATGTCCCGAACGCAGGCTGCTTCAGCAAGTTTGACCACCAGTTATTCCAACTGTAAAGGATTCTTGTACGGTTGCGCAAACGCTACAACCGGAAGTGTTGCTTTTTGGAAGCGCTAGGATCCTTTTTGGGCTCAATGATTCCCCATCGAACGACCTTCTCAGGGCGACACGCAAGCTTCTGCAATAGATAGGCTGACCTCGCATACTCCCTCGATGACAAGGTCCCAGCCATGAACAGCTTTGTCTTGGCACGGCGTTTGCGCACAGTTTTAGTGAAGAGGTTACGATTACCCCCCGGATTCCCAACCTACCGAGGCACGACCTATGAGACTCTGTGCTGCCGTTTTCGTAGCAATTCCTCTTGTTCTGATCGGATTTGTTCCCGCGCAGGGTGCGATCATCGCATCCAGCACATTCAACAGCAACGCTCAGGGTTGGGTTGGGGCGGACCTCAATTTGGGAGCACCTCCACCATATCCTCTGATGAGCACTTATCCGGTGACATGGGCGGCTACGGGTGGCAATCCCGGAGGACACATCCGGATCAATGATCCGACTCAATACGTGATCTATTTTTCTGCACCGGCGGCTTATTTGGGTAATCAAAGCGCCGCGTACGGTGGCTTACTCTCCTTTGATATTGCGGCAACTATGCGTGACGGGCTAGACCTTAATGATCCAGACGTTATCCTTGTCGGTCCGGGCGGGCTGACCCTGGTATATGACGTTCCCTTCACACCTCCACCCTCGACAGTCGTAAATTGGTCAAGTTTCACAGTGAATCTGGATGAAACTAACTGGAGAGTGGGTACCTTGACAGGACCGTTTGCGACCCAGGCACAAATGCAGACTGTCCTGGGTTCATTGAGTGCCTTGTACATCCGAGCCGAATATTTTGTTGGTTTCGATGAAACTGGCTATTTGGATAATGTGATCCTGCGAGCCGGGTTCATTCCGGAGCCTGCGTCCTTTCTTCTCCTGCTAAGGGGATCGGCCGCCTGCCTCGCTGGTCGTCGAATCTACAGACGAGTAACCCGGCTCGGTTGAGGTTCTTTACGTTAAGCCAAATCCGTAGTGTTTTGATTACAGCGGCCCGAACGGTGTTCAAAATACCAAATGACGCCAGGAGAGACTATTCTATTGTCCGGCCCGCACATGCGGGCTGAAACTGTATGGTTCGCCTCGCTGAACCGGGCACAACCTCAACGCATCACCTCTGAATCCACAGCATCCAATGGTCTTGCGGGTTCGCAACGATAGTTGCCGCGTCCGTGGCCGCGATGTCGCCGTCATAGTTGAGGTGACGGATGCTGTAGCCCTCCCGTTCCAGCTGATGAAGGAAGCTGGTGACCTGCGGTGGGTCGCGCTGCAGGTACAGCTCGATGGCCACGGCGACCGCCGGGAATCGCTTCAGCGTTTCTTGCATGCCTTCCCAGACCAGGGCCTCCGCGCCCTCGGCGTCGATCTTGACCACGTCGAGGCGCTCCCACTTGGAGAGCGCGCTGTCCAGAATGATCGCGGGAGCCTGGATGGTCAGGCTGCAATGGGCATACCTGGGCCCCGCGTTCCAGGCGCATCGGCCGCTCATCATGGCCGACGCGGCGGTAGAGAAACCGCTTGCCCGTCAGCACCGCGATGACCTCTTGCTCCTCGGGCGTCGGATCGGGATTGTGCCAGAGGACGCCGTCCCAGCGCTTGCGCAGGTCGGCCACGAGGTTGAAGCACAGCTCCTCGTTGGCCAGCGAGTTGTTGCGGCGGTTGCCGCCCAGACGCCACTTGTCCTGGCAGCGGTGCTGAAAGACGATCTGGTCGGTGAAGTCGTACTGCACGATGGTGTGCTGGTTCCAGCCAGGGGCCTTGCGCGGCATCGCGTACTCGGTCCCCAGGAAGCGCCACGCCAGGTGGAAGCATTCCTTGTCGCCGTAGACGACGCGGAACACAAAGTCGGAGTGCTCGGCGTACCAGAGGGCCATCCGCAGCTCGCGCCCGCAGCGGACCTTCCTTGTCGATCAGATACTGGCCCGACTCGAAAGCGACCTCGCGCTCGGCCTGGGCGACCATCCAATCCATGCCGAAGATGGTCCAGACCTCGGGCTTCAGGGTCCAGCAGGCGTAGTCGGCCGCCGATCGCGTTGGAAGTCGTCGATGTGCGCCGTCGGACACATTCCGCAGTTGGCGTGGTTGGCTCGATCCTTCAAGGCCCCGCGTCGGCCCTGATTTGCGCTGGCGGGGCGCCGTTTTTTTGCTGGCGGCGGGTGCAGGCCGCAGGTTACAATGGCCGCAAACCTCGCGTGACAACGCACTCGTTCCCAAAACAACTCGACCACCCAGTCAGGAGCCTGTCATGTCGGTATCGCCCTGCCCCGAGCCGCAACGGCTGACGGCCTTCCGCCGCGGCGAACTGGCCGACGACCTCAAAGAGCAAGTCGCCGTCCATGTGTCCTCCTGCTCCACTTGTCAGGCCCGACTGGGCCAGCCGGAGACGGTGACGACGACGGGCGAATCTCCGCCGGTCCCGCCCGGCTACAAGCTGCTCGACGAGGTCGGCCGCGGCGGCATGGGCGTGGTCTATCGAGCTTGCGACACCGGACTCAATCGCGAGGTGGCTGTCAAGCTGCTGAGCAACAAGTATGCCGCCCACTCCGCCGCGGCCACGCGCTTCAAGGCGGAAGCTCAGATCACGGGCCAGCTCCAACACCCGGGCATACCCGCCGTGCATGAGCTGGGCGAACTGCCCGATGGCCGGCCCTTTCTAGCGATGAAGCTGGTCAAAGGCCGCACGCTCCATGAGTTGTTGAAGGAGCGCTCCATGCTCCCCTCTCCCTCTGGGAGAGGAGCCAGGGGTGAGGGCGTGGGCCGCTTCATCGCGATTTTCGAGCAGGTGTGCCCTGCGGTGGGCTATGCGCACACGCATCATGTCATTCATCGCGACCTGAAGCCGTCGAACGTCATGGTCGGGTCGCATGGCGAGGTGCAGGTGATGGACTGGGGCCTGGCCAAGCTGCTCGATCCGAGCCGGGAGCGTGAGCGACCGGAAGACGGGGACGACCCGCTGGCGACCGTGGCCCAGGTGACGGCGATCGAGACGCCGGAGCGTGGCGACTCGGCGACGCGGACCGGCAGCGTGCTGGGGACCCCCTCGTACATGCCGCCGGAGCAGGCGGCGGGGGAGATTCGCCGGCTCGATCCCCGCAGCGACGTGTTTGGCCTGGGGGCGATCTTGTGCCAGATCCTCACCGGCCGGCCACCTTACGAGGGCAAGGACGATCAGGAGCGGCGTGTGAAGGCGGTGCGGGGCGAGTTGCACGAGGCATTTGCGCGGCTGGATGCGTGTGGGGCGGAGCCGGAGCTGATCGCCCTGTGCAAGCGCTGTCTGGCGTTCCGGCAGGAGGAGCGTCCTGAGGACGGCAACGCGGTGGCGCGGGAGGTGGGGCAGATTCGGCTGGCGGCGGAGGAGCGTGCCCGGCAGGCGGAGGTAGCGCGGGCGCGGGCGGAGGTAGCGGCGGCGGAACAGCGCAAGCGGCGGCGGGTGTGGGTCGGACTGGCCGCGTCGCTGTTGGTTGGATTCGTTGCGTCGTTGGCATTGGCTGCCTGGGCGGTGCGTGCCGAGCGGATCGCCTTGGCGGAGCGGGACGCCAAGGATGCTGCCTTGCAAGCGGAGCAGCGGGCCTTGGCCGCGAAGACGGCGGCCTTGGAAGCGGAGCGGGCCGCCAAGGAACTAGCCGAGGAGCGCCGGCAGCAGGCGGAGCGGAACCTGGCCTATGCCAAGAAGGGGAACGAGTTGGTCGGGTCCGTGTTGGCCGGGCTGGACCCGAAGGCCCAGTATGCCACGTTGGCTGAGTTCCGCAACGTGCTCAGGGCCAACCTGGGCAAGGTGATTCAAGAGCTGGAAGGCGAAGCGGTCGGCGACGCACTGACGGTGGCCGAGTTGCAGGATACGCTGGGCCGGTCGCTGGTGGGCCTGGGCGATTATGAGCAAGCAATCATTGTGTTTGAAAAAAGTCGGCAGACACGAACGGCCAAGCTGGGCCCTGACCACCCCGACACGCTGACCAGCATGAACAACCTGGCGCTGGGCTACCGCGCCGCCGGCAATTTGGACCTGGCCTTGCCGCTTTATGAGGAGACGCTGAAGCTCCGCAAGGCCAAGCTGGGCCCCGACCACCCCGACACGCTCACGAGCATGAACAACCTGGCGCTGGGCTACCACGCCGCCGGCAAGCTTGACCGGGCCCTGCCGCTGCAGGAAGAGACGCTGAAGCTCCAAAAGGCCAAGCTGGGCCCCGACCACCCCGACACGCTGACCAGCATGAACAACCTGGCGTCGGGCTACCAAAACGCCGGCAAGCTGGACAAAGCCCTGCCGCTGTTGGAGGAAACCCTGAAGCTTTTCAAGGCCAAGCTGGGCCCCGACCACCCCAATACGCTCACCAGCATGGCCAACCTCGGCAAAGCCTACTGTGACGCCAAGCAAGGAGCCAAGGCAGCCCCACTGCTGACGGAGTTCGTTGCCGGCCAACGCAAACGCTTCCCGAAAGGCGATCCGCGCTTCGCCGGCCTGCTGGCCCAGGTGGCGCTGGCCTTGCTGGAGTGCGAGCAGTTTACCGTGGCCGAGGAGATGCTCCGCGAGTGTCTGGCCATCCGCGAGAAAGCCGAGCCCGACGCCTGGACGACGTTCAACACGATGGCGATGCTCGGCGGGGCGCTGCTGGGCCAAAAGAAGTACGCCCAGGCCGAGCCGCTGCTGGTGAAGGGCTACCACGGGATGAAGGCGCGTGAGCAGACGATCCCGCCGCAGGGCAAGGATCGCCTTCCCGAAGCGCTCGACCGGCTGATCGAACTCTCCACCGCCCTGGAGAAACCCGACGAGGTGAAGAAGTACCAGGAACTGCGAGCGCAGTACCCCCCGGCGAAGGAACAAGAAGCAGCGAAGTGATGTCCCGCGTGCCCGCACCTTCGGGATCACATTACAAACGAGCCGCGGCATGCTTGCGGTCGGCTCGCAGGCCGTGGTAAACTAGGACCATTTACACTACCGTCTCCAGAGACGTCGCCCATGAACGCGCCCGATCCCTCGCATGATCCGAACCGTATCCTCGATCAGGACGAGCGTTCGCCTCGACCTGAAACCATTGATGTCAGCCAAGAAGTCTCAACGGATACCACCGCACCGTTTGTGCCGTCGCCACCCGCCGGTGTCCCGACGATCCCCGGCTACCGCATCACTCGGGAAATCGCCAAAGGCGGCATGGGCTGCGTCTATGCCGGTCACGATCTGACGCTGGAACGTGAAGTGGCGATCAAGACGTTGCTGCCGGGAGCCAATGCTGAGCGGTTCGTGACCGAGGCGAAGATCACGGCCAAGTTGCCGCACCCGAATATTCCGCCGGTGTATGCCCTGGGTACTCTCGATGACGGCACGCCGTGGCTGGCGATGAAGTTGATCCGCGGCCAGACGCTGGCCAAACTGCTGGCGAATCGTGAACGGGAACGCCCGCAGTTGGTGCAGATTTTTGAGCAAATCAGCCAGGCCGTCGGCTTTGCCCATGCCCAAGGTGTCATCCATCGCGATTTGAAGCCGCTCAACGTGATGGTCGGGGCGTTCGGCGAAGTGCAGGTGATGGACTGGGGTTTGGCGAAGGATCTCCACAGGGTCGATCAGGCCAGCCCCGGACGTGAGTCCGGGGAGTCGGCCGACGTGGATCACACTGCGGCCGGCACGATCATGGGCACGCCGGGCTACATGGCCCCCGAGCAAGCCCGCGGCGAGGTCGTCGATGCCCGGGCCGATGTGTTCGCCCTGGGGTCGATCCTGGCGGCGATGCTGACGGGGAAGCCGGCGTTTGTCGGCACGTCCAAGCTGGAGACGATTCAGAAATCGGCGGCGGCCGACTTGGCCGACGTCATGGGTCGCCTGGAACGCTGCGGGGCGGATGCGGAACTGGTGGCCATTGCCAAGCGCTGCCTGGCGGCGAATCGGGAGGAGCGTCCGGCCGATGGTCGCATCGTGGCCGAGCAGGTGGCGGCGTATCGGGCCGGGGTCGAAGCGAGGTTGCGGCAAGCGGAGACGGAGGCGGCTCAAGCCGTGGTGCGGGCCGAGGAGCAACGCAAGCGGCGGCGGCAGTTCAACCTGGCGGTCGCGGTGATTGGCTTGGTGCTGCTGGCCGGGCTGAGTGCCAGCCTGTGGCAGATGGTGCGTGCCAACGCCGCCGAACGCCAAGCCGTGGCGAATGCCCGGCAAGCCGAACTCAACGCCCAACAGGCCGAGGCTGAGCGGGAACGGGCCGTCAAGGCGGCGGAGCTGGAGAAAGCGGCTCGGCTGGATGAAGAGCGCGAGCGAAAGTTCGCTCAGGCGATTAGCGCCTTCGTGAAGGAGGACTTCCTGGCGCTGACGAGCGTCGAGGGACAAGGGCGTTTTGGTGGCGAGGGTCTGGACCGAAACGCCACGCTGCTTGACCTGTTGAATCGCGCTGCGGAGAAACTGAAGACGCGCAAGGGCCTGGATCCCCGCATCGAGGCGGAGTTGTGCTGGATCGTGGGGGTGAACTACCGTGGCGCGGGCAAGGCGGCCGAAGGCTTGCCCTTCCTAGAGCGGGCCGTGGAATTGCGGCGGCGGGTATTCGGCGTCGATCACGAAGAGACGCTAATCGCAATAAACAGCCTGGCGTTAGGCTACCGCGAGGCCGGCGAGTTCGAGCGGGCCTTGCCGCTGTATGAGGAGACAGTGAAACTGATGAAGGCCAAGCTCGGCCCCGACCACCCTTATACGCTTGGCACCATGAACAACTTGGCGTCGGGCTACCAGGCCGCCGGCAAGTTGGACTTGGCATTGCCGCTTTATGAGGAGACGGTCAAGCTCATTAAGGGCAAGCTCGGTCCCGATCACCCCCACACACTCGCCAGCATGAACAACCTGGCGTCGGCCTACGACGACGCCGGGCAGCTCGACCGGGCGTTGCCGCTCTATGAGGAGACGCTCAAGCTCCGCAAGGCCAAGCTGGGCCCCGACCACCCCCACACGCTCACCAGCATGAACAGCCTGGCCAATGGCTATTTTGCGGCCGGGCAGCTGGCCCAGGCCCTGCCGCTTTATGAGGAGACGCTGAAGCTGCGCAAGGCCAAGCTGGGCCCCGACCACCCGGATACGCTCGCCAGCATGAACAACCTGGCGGAAGGCTACTACGCCGCCGGCAGGCTGGACCTGGCCTTGCCTCTCTTTCAGGAGGCGGCGGCAGGCATTGAGAAACGGCGCTTCCAGCACGAGTACGCCGGCCCGATTGTCAACTACCTGATCGCCTGTCATGAGCGGCTGGGGCAATTCGACCAGGCCGAGGTCTGGCGGCG
>CALFAY010000062.1 GCA_937944855.1 uncultured Planctomycetota bacterium | reverse complement strand
AAGCGGCCTTGGGTATCACCGGCGGGTGTCATATCAACGTGGAGCTCGGAGCATGGTCCGCATGGGCCAGTGTCGCCCATCATCCAGAAGTTGTCTTTGGTGCCGAAGCGGTGGACGTGGTCGGGAGCGATGTCGGTGACCTGCGTCCACAGGCGAAAGGCTTCCTCGTCGGGTTCGAGTCCCAATTGGGGATCGCCGCCGAAGACAGTGGCGTGCAGCCGCGACTTGTCGATGCCCCATTCGCCCGTCAGCAGTTCCCAGGCCCACTGGATCGCCTCGGCCTTGTAGTAATCCCCGAACGACCAGTTGCCCAGCATCTCGAAGAAGGTGTGGTGGTAAGTGTCACGGCCGACCTCTTCCAAGTCGTTGTGCTTGCCGCTGACGCGGATACATTTCTGGGAGTTGACGGCCCGCTTGTACGGCCGGGTGCCGGTGCCGAGGAACACGTCCTTGAACTGGTTCATGCCGGCGTTGGTGAACAGCAGGGTCGGGTCGTCCAGGGGAACGACGCTGGACGAAGGCACCATCGTATGGCCGTGCTTGTGAACGAAAAAGTCGATGAACTCCTGGCGCGTCGCGTTGGCGGTCGGCATGCGTCTTCCCGTCATCTGCCCGCCGGCCCGTCGAGCGGACCCGGCTCATTTCACCATGCGGACAATGTACGGATATTCGTACAGCTTGCCCTCATTGGCTTTCAAGGTGGCGATGATGCTGAAGACGATGTTGAGCACGACCACGGCCAGGGGCAATGGGAAGGCGAAGCCGCAGGTGACTAGCGTGAAGGCCAAGGAAATGACGAACAGGATCAGCATGTTGAGCTGGAAGTTGAGCGCCTCCTTGCCGTGGTGGTCCACGAACGACGACGAGTCCTTCTTGATCAGCCAGATGATCAACGGGCCAAGGAAGCCCAGTCCAGTAAACAACGTGGCCAGAAGTCCGGAGAGGTGAGCGAACAAGGCCCAGGTGCGTTCTTCTTGCGTCACGGCTCGAGGCTCCGCCTCAGACATTTCGGCAGCTTTCGAGGATGCCGACTCGTCCTGGGGATCGAACTCGTCACCCATGGGCCGCTCCTCACGGCAGAAACTTCAGGCTCAACGGGTAGCGAACCCACTCGCCGCGGTGGGCCAGCAGGGCATTGCGCGCCGTGGTCGCGACGCCGAACACCGCCACGCCCACCGTCAGAATAGCCAAATAGTCGCTGATCAGCCATGCCAAGGCGATCGTCGTCGCCGTGTACACCAGCAGACTGAGGTGGAAGTTCAGGGCCTCCCGGGCATGATGGGCGATGAACTGCGAGTCCTTGTGTTTGAGAATGTACACGACCAGCGGCCCGATGAAGCTCAGCCCCGCCAGGACGCAACTGGCCAAGGCCAGCAGATGAGCCAGCGTGCCCCAGAGGCGCTGGTCCGCCTCGAGTCTGCCTTCGCTCGGCTCCTTAGCCGATTCCAGGGTTGATGGGATCCACCCCCGCCCGGGGTTTTCAGCCATCGCTTCGTTTCGCCTCCGGAATTCTCGGCGGCTCGGCGTCTTGTCGAAGAGCCGCATCCGACGCGGTGATTATCCCGATCCGCTTGGAGCTCGTCAATCGGGGTCCAGGCCGTCTTCCCGTGCCCGGCGTCCGGCTCGCAGATGCGACAGTGTTCGGATTCGTTGGTACCTTTCAGTAGTCGCTCAGGTCCACCAATTCGCCGGCGCTGCGGGTACACAGGGCGGCAAAGGGAAGCAGCCCGATGGTGTCTCGAAGGTAGCGCACGGAGCCGTCGGCGAACAGGAAGTTCGCTCCGCCGGGATGGAAGGAATACGGCTCGTTTTCGTTGGTCGCGTTGATGGCCCGGGGGGTCAGGATCGGTCCGAGTCCCTGAAGGGAACCGTCCTGGTTGGAGCCGTCGAGACTGAAGCCGCCCTCGCTGTCGGTCCAGCAGATGCCCTGGTCGTTGGGAAGATCAGGGCGGGCGACTCGACCTCGATAGATGAGGGGACGGCCCGCACATTCGACGACCAGGATCGTATGCGAGGCGCCATCATAGATCTGATTGAGGTTGATGACGGAATTGCGGAACATCGCGGACCGATTGGTTGCCGCTGTGGCGTACAGGATCGGATCCACGGACCGGGCCACGCCCATGATCGCTTCGTAGTCCGTGCCCGCCGGGACGAGCGGGAAGGTCAGGGCCGGGCGAGGCGGCTTCGGCCCCGCGGTCGTCACCACGGGCCGATCCGGGGTCGAGGGGCACAAAAACACCCGGATCTTGAACGCGGACAAACTCAGATTCGGCTCTTCCCACCAATGAACGCTGGTGTCGTATAGCGCCCGCACGCCATCCTGTTCGATGTAGGGCGTCAGCAGGGCACGCCAGCCGACGTATTTGCCGGCGGGATTGCGGGGACTGGCCATCGTCCATCCCGAAGCGGGGAATGCTTGACGATCGCCGTGATAATTGTGCAGGGCGATGCCCAGCTGCCGCAGGTTGCTTTGGCAGACCATGCGGTCGGCCGCAGCATGCACTTTTTGCACGGCGGGCAACAGCAACGCCATCAGAATACTGATGATGCCGATCGCCACCAGAAGTTCGACCAGCGTGAAACCGGGCCTCCTGCCGCCGTCTCGCAAACCACCCGCGCAGGCATGGATCCCGGCAAACATGGCAGCTCCCTCACTCTTGGGGACGCCGCAGCTGGAAAGGCGGCAGAGCGTTGGTTCCTTCACGCACTTCGATCGTGATCCCCGAAGTGGCCGGGGAAGCGTACATGGCCGGGAGTTCCCCGATGGTGCCCTGGTCCTCTTCGGCCGTGATGGTGACGGCGTATTTGCCCACGGGCGCGCCATCGTGCAGGTTGTAGGTGGACAGCTGGAAGCGGCCCTCGTGATCGGTCTTGCCCATGGAAGGCGGCTGATCGGCGGCGTCCGGGCCGGTCGGATGAAATACGACCAGCGCGTTGTGGACGGGCCGTCCCTCGAAGAGTACCCGGCCGTTGACTGGGTGCGTCGGCTTCCTCGGCGGACCCTGCCTGGAGCCACAGGCCAGGGCCGGCACGAGCAGCAACCCGGCCAGCAGAGGCACAACTGCCAGACGAACTCGCGCGTGGAGGTTTCGGCTCATGGAGGTCATCTCTGGGTGCGCATTTCTGGGAATAATGAAAAACCGCTGTTCCACCCGCGTGAATCGGGCTTGAGGACCACTGTAGCGGATAGCCGCGGCCTTGGCGAGAGAAGAAACGGCGAAATCTTCGTCCCCGACAGCCGACTCGCCGGCTCAGACAGTGCCCAATCCGACCGGCAGAAGATCTTCCGCGGCGACCTCGGCATCCCCCACCGCTTCAGCTTGCGGCCGCACTGCCTGGCCAATCATCCCGAGGTTCTGTCAGGAACTGGTGCCAATTATGCCGGCGATTTTCCACCCTGGGGCGCAAAAGCAAGCCCAGTCTGCCTCAGGCTTCCACGAGTTCCCTGTTTAATTCCTGTGTTGATTGACGTCGAGTTTCAGAGCCAACTCCTGATAGTACTGCGAAAGCGATTGGAGCGGCACACTGGTCCACCACAATTTCTGCCTGCCTTTTGCCGGGATGGGTTGCGGAAACGCCACCGGGCGAGACAGGACCCAACAGACCGGCCCGATTGCATCCTCGGAGCGCAATCTCTCTGGGGTCGTTATTGCTTGGACTACGACTATGCCGATAATCGCACCCAGTGTAAATACGACCCAATCTCCCTCTGGTTCCATTGCCCGCCACTTTTCAACAATTGCTTTGAACTTCGGCTCCAAAGGAGCACTCGAGGCGTGAATCAGCAATGGGAAGGGAACGGGCAGATCCGGGGCCCAGGTGCGGTTCTCCACATCTTTCCGCAGATTCCCATCCATGAAAATACATCCCGCCGCTGGCTGATGGATCGTTAACACGGGAAGCTCGACAGAATTCACAGCAACCTCCGCTAAAGAAACGCTCTGTAACCTCGACCCGCCGGACAAAACATGACTGGCGGGCTGATCTCCCTTCTGCCAAAACTTCTTCCGTCCGCTCACGGAGTGAAACTCATGGCCCGCTTATTGTTTACGGACGACTTGTGGGAAGCCATCACGGATCTCTTTTCTCACCGACGGGGTTCCTCGCGCGGCGGCCGACCGCCCATCGACAGCCGCGTCATCTTGGCAGCTTGGCAGCGCGCCTCTTCGTGGTCAAGACTGCGACCGCCTGGGCCGACCTGCCGCAAGAGGAGGTCGGCCAGGGCAAAGGCGAGTTGATGACCCCGCTCCCTGGCGGTCGCGGCTTGGTGGGTGTCCAACTGCTAGAATGGCAGGCATACTTACGATGGAGCGAAATCAGGTGGCTCGGCTAAGCAGGGTGCCTATGTCCTTCGCCAAGGTCGAAACGCAAGTGGATTTTCCGGCCCAGGAGCGGTTGGTACTCCGTTTCTGGGACCGCATCAGAGCTTTTGAGCGTCTTTGGGCACGGCAGCGGGAGCTTGATCTGCCCCGCTGGTCGTTCCTGGACGGACCGATCACCGCCAACAACCCGATGGGCGTCCATCACGCCTGGGGACGGACCTACAAGGACGTCTTCCAGCGTTATTTCGCCATGACCGGCCATCAACTCCGCTACCAGAACGGCTTCGACTGCCAGGGGTTGTGGGTCGAAGTCGAGGTCGAGAAGGAATTGCAACTTCGCTCCAAGCAAGACATCGAGAACCTGGTTCCCGGCGACCGCTTCGCCAGCATCGAAAAGTTCGTCAATCTGTGCAAACAACGGGTGGATAAGTTCGCCCGCATCCAGACGGAGCAGAGCATCCGGCTCGGCATGTGGATGGACTGGGACCGCACCGACGAAGACTGGGCCAGGCCTCCCGGACAGCGGCACAGCTATTTCACCATGTCCGAGGAGAACAACTACACCATCTGGAGCTTCCTGAAGAAATGCCACAGCCGGGGCCTGATCTACCGGGCCTACGACGCGATGCCCTGGTGTCCCCGCTGTGCCGTCGGCATCAGCCAGATGGAGATGCACGAGGGCTACCAGATGGTCGCCCATCGGGCCGTCTTCGTCCGTTTCCCGCTGCGTGGCCGACGCGGAGAAAACCTGCTGGTCTGGACGACGACCCCGTGGACGCTGTCGAGCAACGTCGCCGCTGCCGTCAATCCTTCGCTGACCTATTTGAAAATCCAGCACGGCGAACAAGTGTACTACGTGGCCAAGGGGGCGCTGACCGCGAACCGGCTGGAAGAGGATTTCAAACGCGGCAACTGGGTCCCCGGAGTGCCCAAGCTCAAGCCGCTGGCTCAGCATCTCAAGGCAAAAGGCGGTTACGCGGTCCTGGGAGAGGTCCGTGGCGCCGAGATGATCGGCTGGAGCTACGACGGGCCGTGGGACGAACTTCCCGCTCAGTCGGCACCGTTCGGCTTTCCGGCCGAGATCGCTCAGGTGGTGCAGAAGCAGGGCTGGTCGGAGGCGGTGGCGGCCCGGGAAGCGCATCGGGTCATCGCCTGGGAAGCTGTCGGCGAGACCGAGGGCACGGGCATCGTCCACATCGCTCCCGGCTGCGGCAAGGAAGACTTCGAACTGGGCAAGGCCGAGAAGCTGCCGCCGCTGGCTCCGCTGGACGAGGAAGGCGTCTTCCTGGACGGCTTCGGTCCGCTTTCGGGACGCTCGGCCCTCGACCATGCCACCACGGATTTGATTCTGGACAACCTCAAGGAGAAGGGCCTGCTCGTCGCCGTCGAAAAGTACCCGCACAACTATCCGCACTGCTGGCGGTGCAAGACCGAGCTGCTTTTCCGCCTGGTGGATGAGTGGTACATCAGCATGTCATGGCGGGACGAGATCATGCGGATCTGCCACGACATCACCTGGATTCCCGAAGACGGTCTGAAGCGGGAGCTGGACTGGCTCCGCAACATGGGCGACTGGATGATCTCGAAAAAGCGTTACTGGGGCCTGGCCTTGCCAATCTGGGTCGATGAGCAGACCGGCGATTTCGAGGTCATCGGCAGTCGGGAAGAACTGCGGGAGCGGGCCGTTGCCGGCTGGAGCGAGTTCGAGGGCCACACGCCGCACCGCCCCTGGGTCGATCAGGTCAAAATTCGCAATCCCCGAACCGGCAATATCATGTCCCGCATCCCGGACGTGGGCAATCCCTGGCTCGACGCCGGCATCGTGCCGTTTTCGACGATGAAGTACAACACCGACCGGGCTTACTGGGAGAAGTGGTTCCCCGCCGATTTCATCACTGAGTCGTTTCCCGGCCAGTTCCGCAATTGGTTTTATGCGCTGCTGGCCATGAGCACCATGATGACCTGGCCGAAGCCCCGTGCGCCGTTCAAGACCCTGTTCGGCTACGCCCTGGTACGGGACCAGTACGGCGAGGAGATGCACAAGTCGAAGGGGAACGCTATTCCGTTCGAAGGGGCGGCCGACAGCGGCTACGTCATCCGCGGCAAGGACGGCAAGGAGCAGCATTGTCCGCCCATGAGCGCGGACCTGATGCGCTGGCTGTATTGCCGGGCCAATCCCAATAACAACATCAACTTCGGTCCCGGTCCCGCGGAGGAATTGCGGAATAAGTTCACTCTTAAGCTTTGGAACACCTACGCTTTTTTTTGCAATTACGCGCGTCTGGACGGCTTCGATCCCGATGCTCCGCCCGTGCCGGTCGAGCAGCGGCCGCACCTGGACCGCTGGATCCTTTCCGACCTGCAACTGCTGATTCAGACCGCCCGGAAGGAGTTTCCCCGTTTCAACGTGATGGCCTTCTGTCTGAAGGCCGAGGAGTTCGTGGACGACAAGCTGAGCAACTGGTACGTCCGCCGCAATCGTCGCCGTTTCTGGAAGAGCGAAAAGGGACCGGACAAGCTCGCCGCCTATCAGACGCTTCACACCGTCCTGGTGACGCTGGCGCGCTTGTTCGCCCCGATCATTCCGTTTTTGAGCGAAGTCATGTATCAAAACTTGATGGGTCGGGCCGACGCCTTGGTCCGGAGCCGAGGCGAAGAGGATTTGCAGATCGAGAGCGTGCATCATTGCCCGTTCCCCGAACCCGATGCCGCGCTTATCGATGCCGATCTGTCGGCGGACATGGAGGCGCTGCTGCGTCTGGTGTCGCTCGGCCTGGCGGCGCGGAACACGGTCAAGATCAAGGTCCGTCAGCCGTTGGCCGAACTGAAGGTGCAACCGGCCGATGAGCGCGATCGCCGTGCTGTCGAACGCTTCGCCGATCAGATCTGCGAAGAGGTCAACATCAAAAAGGTTACCCTGCACGACCCGGGCCTTGGGCCGCTGGCGGCGCCCACGATCGTCCTCAACCTCAAATCTGCTGGACCGAAGCTGGGTGCCAGAATCAAGGAAGCCCAAATGCTGCTGGCCGCCCTGAATCCGCAGGAGGTCGCGGCTCGGGTTCGGCAAGGCCTCTCTCTGGAACTGCGCGGGCCGGATGGTCCCTTGGTCCTCGAACCGGGCGACGTCCAAGTGACGCTCCAGGCTCCCGAGGGCTGGACGGCGGTGGAAGACCGGGGAACGGTGCTGCTGCTGGACGCCCGCATCACGGAACCGCTCAAGCTCGAAGGGTTGGCCCGGGAAGTGGTGCGGAGCATTCAGAACCTCCGCAAGGAAGCCAACCTCGAACTCGAAGACCGCATCGCCCTGTTCCTGCAACCCACCAACGATCTTCTTGCCACCGCCATCGACCGGCACCGGGACTACATCGCCGCCGAGACGCTGACCGCAGAATGGTCCGCGACTCGACTCGGTACTGCGACGGCGTCGGCAGACGTCAGGATCGAGGGCCAGGCCCTGCATGTCGAATTGCGGAAAGTCTGACGCCTGTGCGGACCCAACCAGCCTAGTTCCAACTGGCAAGTCCTTTTTGTGTTAGTGGCAATGCCGTTTACACCGTCCGTGTCTGTGGTGTTCCAGGCAAAACGGGCGAAAGGGTGTAAAAGCGGTTGGTCCGTTGCGTCGAAAACTGCGGCAGGAACGGATCGCAGTCCTCGACCCCGGCTGTAGATCCGTTATGAGATCAGGAGATGTTCCCGCAGCAGCGGCCCAGCCTTGAGTCACCCCTAGCCGGCGGCCGCTGGCTCAGATGCTAGGAGGGCACCAAATGGTATCCCGCAAACTTCGCTTAGGGACAGCTGGACTCGTCGCGGGAGTGCTGATGCTACTCAGCGGCGGTCCGACGGCGGCTCAGGAATCGTCCAGCGCCTCCGCCGCCCCGTCACACACCATCCGGTCGCTAGAGGAGGCCGTCAAGTTCGCTCTGGAACGCCAGCCGAACGTCCTGGCCGCCCGGCAATCGCTCAATGCCGCCGTCGTGGCGCGGGAGTCGGCCAACTCGCCTTTGGCTCTTCTGGCCGGACCGATCGCTCATGTCCGTCGCAAGCAGGCCGATGTCGGCGTCGCCATCGCTCAGGCAGCCCTGGAAGAAACCGAGCTTCAGACGGTCCACGCCGTCACTCGCTGCTATCTGACCGTGCTCTATGCTCAGGATCAGCTCAAAGTCGCAAGCGACTTTTCGGACCGTATGAAGCGGTTGCGGGACTCGACGGAAAACAGCCTCAAGGCTGGCAGCAAGTTCGTCAAGGAAGCTGACCTCGACCGCATCGACACCTACGCCCTGGTCGCCCAGGCTCGCCAGACCGAGGCGGATCACGGTATCGCTCGGGCCAAGGCCAGTCTCCGCGAAGCGATCGGCGCCGGCTGCGACGTGGACTTCGATTTCTCATCCGACAACCTGGATCGCTACTACGAAGCGGCGGTCAACCATCTTGCTAAGCATGCTGCGGAGATCTGTAGCGCTAAGTGCGCGGAAGCTGGGTTGTGCCAGCGTCCCGAAGCCCGCGTCGCTGCCCTGTTCGTCCACCTGACCCAGTTGGAAATCGAAGCCCAGGGGTTGAGCGTGCATCCGCAGGTCAAAACCTTCGCCGCCTATGCCGACATCCACGCCGCCGTCGTGCCGGCCACGCGGATCAACGGAACCTATCAGCCCGGCGGACTGGCTCAGGAAATGCCGATCTTCCTGGCCGGGCATCGGTCGTCGCGGATGGCTCAGGCCGCTCAGTTGAACACTCGCGCCGCCGCAGTGCGTGACAAGGTCGCTGGCCTGATCGCCCTGGAAGCCGAAGACGCCTGCCAACGGCTCAAGCAGGAAGAAGGTCAGGTCAAGCTGTTGCGACAGGCTGTCGAAAAGGCGGAGAAGAACGTCGAGAATGGCCGGGCGGCCTACACGAATCAACAAGGCGGAATTGACGACTGGCTGGAAGCCGAGGGCGTCGCCGCTCAGGTCCGCAGCCAGCTGAACGAGGCCCTGTTCCGCTACGCCGCCGCCCTGGCCTCGCTCCAGAAGGCCACCGCTGGAAAGATGTGGGACTGCCTCAAGAAGACCGAGCCAGAGGGTGAAAAACTCGCCGCTCCGCAGGAAGCGAAGTGATCTGACAGCTCGGTGAACTCGCATCGGGGCGGGGATGGCCTCCTCGCCCCGGTGCTTTTCTTTTGCTCGGGGGTTCAGTCGAACAGATCAACGGCGTCCTGCTGCGAAAGTAAAACGAGGCCCCAGATGCCCAGCGGCAGGCCGAAGATACAGCAACAACTGCACGGAAGCATGGCGGTGACGCTGCCGGCGATCGCCAGCCCACGCATTTTGCGAAGCAGCATCGAAATCGCTCCGCTGATGACGATCAGCCCGGTGAGCGGACCGAAAATCGAACCTATATATACGCCTAGTCGGTAGGCCTCAAGGTTGCCCTTAACCTGGTCGGCCAAGGCAGGATTATTCTTTATCGAAGCATCCACGCCTTCTAACATTAAAACGAGCAGATTGATACAGGCATAACCCGTCCAGAGCAGCCCGACAATCAACATGAAGATGCCCAGAATCAGCAGTTGCGTCTTTATGCCCTGAGAAGGCTCCCGGGAACGCCTCTTTTTCCTTTTGCGTTTGGGTTGGCGAACCACCTCCTGCTCTTCCGCTTCGTCGTAGGCCTCCTCTTCGACCGCTTCGCTCTCGACGATCTCATCGTCAAGTTCCGCGTACTGCGGTTCCGGTTGGGGAGGAGTCGGTTTTTGTGGCGGAGGAGCGGGTCGGCGGGCCGGTGGCAATGGCGAGGGAGAGAGAGGTTTTGGCGTCGCAGCTGGCTTTGGCGAAGGCGGCGGAGGCGGGGAAGCGGGTTTGGGAGTTGCCGTCGGCCTCGGCGGGGGAGGCGGCTGCCCCGAGGGCCGAAATTCTGCCGGGCCGCTGCCCCCCGCCACAAAGATTTCCTGGCACAGGGGACAGCGAACTTTCTTGCCCATCAACTGATCTGGGATGCGGACCAGTTCTTGGCAGATCGGGCAGTTGATTTCCAAAGGCATGTTTGTTTTCCGTCATCCCAGGTGTGGTTTCGAGTCGCACCTCATGATGAGTCGTCGCAAGGGGGGCGTCAAGAAACTTCTGTGGACGTAGCGTGGTCCGAGCCGTTCTCTGTCGCTTCCATGCGCATCTGCCTCCAGACCATGGGCCGGGCCATCGGTTCGATGTACAGCACGACTTCGCCGTTCTGGAAGAGTCGGACCACGCCGGTGGATTCGCTGACGGTGACGGCGATGGCCTTGGTGCGTTTGGAGATGGCGGCGGCGGCCCAGTGACGGCTGCCCAGGCCTTTGCTGAGCGTAATGCCGTCGGCGGCACAGTCGATGAGCCGGGCGGCGGCTTCGACGGTGCCGTTGCGGTTGACGATGATGGCCCCGTCGAGCTTGGCGATTTCCTTGAGGCTTTCGCGGACCCGGCGGTCGCGGATGTTCCGCTCCCGCTTGTTGTAGCCGCGGACCGGATCGAAGCCGATGACGCGGGTGTAGCGCATGACACGGCGGGTGTCGCCGACCACGAACAGGGTGCCGACCGGATGGCCTTCGCGGCCTTCGCGGCCGATCTCGGTGGCCAGATCAACCACGGCCCGCAGGGTTTCCAGGGGAACCTGCGTGTCCAGGCGGCGCAGTTCGCTGGCGGTCAGACGTTCCAGATGCTCGCCGAGGTGCAAAAGGCTGAGGCTGTCAATCTGGTCGGGCAGGTCGGCCGTTTCGACGCCGTTGTACAAGGCGACGACGTGCGCTCCGGTCTTGAGCTGTTCGGTGGCGATGGCTTCCAGCAGGGCCTGACCGAGCCGATCGCGGATCACTGCCGGAGCTGGGTCGATGTCCAGGAAAACGATGTTCTTGACTTTGCGGAGTTTGTCGGCCAGCTCGGGCCGATGGGCGGCGACCAGAAGTCGGCAGCCGGAAAGTTCGGAGAGGACGGCATCCCAGTTCAACTCGGTCTCGGTGAGCAGAAGAATGGCGTCGGCCGGCATTTCCTGCGCGATCTGCCGGGCTGCCCGAAGCAGCCAGACAGTCTGTGCAGGTAAGGTCGAGGAAGACCGCAATTCCGTCATGGAAGCCGGTTCCCTTTCTTTGGCCTCAGCACGCTGACCAACGCTTCTGTCGTACAAGACGCAAGGACTGCGGGTTTGGATTGGTAGTGCGGGTCGATCCGAAAACCCACTCCTGTTGCCATCGTACCGGAGCGGAAAAGTCCCGGCAAACGTCTGCGCGCACTTTTCCGCAGACTTTTGCCAACCTTTGGCGTCATCGTCCGCATCGCATCGACAGCCTGGCCACCGGGGCGATGGGACTCGCCGGAACATTTGCTTGAAGCCAGAACCCGGATGCCTAATACTAAAAGGATGCACCGAGGGTGACGGTTTTTCCGGGTTTCGTGCAATCAAGGGAGACCACTATGCGAAGGTGTCGTGCCATGCCGGGCCGCGGTTGGGTCCTGGCGGTTCTGGGCGTCGGTTTGCTGGTCGCCAGCGGCTGCTGCTCCGCGTGCAGCACCGGCGACCAGGCCCCGGGCGGCGTCAGCCCCAGCGAAGAAGGCTGCCCCGGGCAGTGTCTCGTTTCGGCCCAGGCCGGCAGCGAATGCGACGACTGCTCAGCCTGCAACGTGGCGGCCGAGGAGAAAGCGGGCAAGGGCTGTCCCTTGTGCGCGGCTTCCAAGAAAGACGCACTGGCTGCCGCACCGAGCGAGTCCGCCGTCGAAACTGCCCCTGCGGAAGCAGTTCCCGAGGCTTCTGAAACCGCCGACGACGATACCGGCAAGGGAGGTGCGAAGGTGAGCGGGCCGTTGAGCTTCACCATGAAAGGGCTGGATGGCAAAACGGTCGAACTGTCCCAGTACAAGGGCAAGGTGGTGATGATCGTCAATGTGGCCAGCAAGTGCGGTCTCACGCCTCAATATCAGCAGCTTGAGGCCCTGTACGAGAAATACGGCGACAAGGGCTTCGTGATCATCGGCGTCCCGGCCAACAACTTCGGCGGCCAGGAACCGGGCAGCGACGCTGAGATTGCTGAGTTTTGCAAGAAGAACTACGGGGTCAAGTTCCCCATGCTCTCCAAGGTCAGCGTCAAGGGAGACGACAAGTGCGATCTGTATAAGTTCCTGACCTCCAAGCAAACCAATCCGAAGTTCGCCGGGGAAATCACCTGGAACTTCGAGAAGTTCGTCATCGGCCGTAACGGTCAGGTGGTGGCCCGCTTCGCTCCGCGGGTCAAGCCGGATGCTCCCGAAGTCCTGGCCGTCATCGAGGCTGAACTCGCCAAGCAGTGATCCCCTGAGCCTTTCTCAGGGCCTTGTGAGCTAGACGCACCGGCGGGAAACCGTTTCAGCGGCTTTTTCCCGCCGGTTTGTTGTTTCCCCCGTCCGATCATTCCTCGAAAACGCTGCGGAGGATCTCGCGCTTCCAGTCGGGCCGATGCACCGGCCAGCCGTACACCGTCCAGCCGTCGGCCTGGACCCGGCGAGCACGGCTGTAGCGGTGAACGTAGTCGAGGCAGGCCTTCTCGGCGGAAACCAGACGCCGCGTGACCGGCCAGGCGTTGCTTTTCCGCTTGCTGATGTGTTCGTTGTCCACCACCGTGATGACGCACGGTTCGGGCAGGTCAAGCATCCGCCAGGCGATGACCTCGTGGCTAGCGGTGGCATAGCGGCGTTTGAGTTCGGGCAACTGGTACTCCAGCAGCCGGGCGTCCTCGGCAAACCAGCAGGTCGGCACCAGGAGCCGGAAGGCGAACAGGTTGGCCAACGATTCGCCCAGCGTCGGCGTGCTGCTGTCGATGCCCAGGGCTTTCAGAAGCTGCGGTCGCAGGTGCTCGCCGAGCTCATGGGCCACGGTCCATTGGTGCCGCTCGGGCATCCATTCAGGACGCAGGTAGATGAGCCGACCAGCCCGGTTCCTCTGGGCACGGCCGCGATGGGTCTGGTTGCGGTCCAGGCAGACGACCATGCCCAGATGTCGGCGGGCCAGGTCGATGGCGTCCACCGGGGGCTGCGAGCACCCCGCCGCCTCCAGCAACTCCTCGACCACCCGATCAATCCGGGCCACGACATCTTCACGGGAAACATCAAGCATGGGGTGCCTCTTTCCCAAACCCCAAGCTGCGGTTTATGAACAAGCGTATAGATACAGAGAGAAACCGTCAAGCCAGGCCGAGCGAAGCGCGACGGTATCTCCCGGGCCAGGCTTCGCCTTGCCGCCGACGAACCGGATTTCTAGCGTACATGCTTGGGCCGTTCGGCATTTTCCTTCCCGGCCATGTCGGCTTGCCGACCTTGTTCCGCCTGGGACTTGTGAACCGCCTGGAGAGTTCCGGCCATGACGGCATGCACCAGCGTTGTCGGGCTGCAATGGGGCGACGAGGCCAAGGGCAAGATCGTGGACTTGCTCACCCCGGATCATGATCTCGTCGTCCGCTACAACGGCGGACCCAACGCCGGGCACACGGTGGTTTGCGACGGCCAGAGCTTCAAACTGTCGTTGATCCCCACCGGCATCCTGCGGCCGAACGTGCAGGCCGTCGTCGCCAACGGCGTGGTCGTCTATCCGCCCAAGTTCCTCGAAGAGGGCGCAGGTCTGCGGGCGAAAGGCATCAAGGTCGGCAACAATCTGATACTCAGCGATCAGGCCCACGTCATCTTTCCGTACCATCTGGAAGAGGAAAGCCTGCGGGAGAAAGCCCAGGGACAGAGCATCGGCACCACTGGTCGGGGCATCGGACCTTGCTACCAGGAGAAAGTCGGTCGGCACTTGGCGATCCGGGTCGGCGAACTGCTCGATCCGGATCATCTGCGGCGCAGGCTCCGCGAAATCGTTCCGATCAAGAACCGCCTGCTCCGCGGATTGTCCGCGGAGACCCGCAGCTTCGACGCCGACAGTCTGAGCGAGGAGTATGCCGCCCTCGGCCAGCAGCTTCGACCTCACGTCGCCGACACCGTCCGTCTGCTGCACGAGGCCTACGCCCGGGGACGACGCATCCTCTTCGAGGGTGCTCAGGGAACGCTGCTGGACGTGGATCACGGGACGTTTCCTTTCGTCACCAGTTCGAGCAGTTCGACGACGGGCATCTGGAGCGGCTCCGGCTTTCCGGCCCGGAGGCTGACGCGGATCGTCGGCGTCATCAAAGCCTACTCGACGCGGGTTGGCCAAGGACCGTTCCCCACGGAGCTTCACGATGCCGTCGGCGAGCACATCCGGCAGACCGGCAAAGAATACGGCACCGTCACCGGACGTCCGCGCCGCTGCGGATGGTTCGATGCCGTGGCTGTCCGACACGCTGTCATGGTTTCCGGCGCGGACGAACTGGCGATCATGTTGCTCGACGTACTCAGCGATCTGGACGAAATCCGCATCTGTACTGCCTACCAGTACGAAGGATGCCGCACCGAGCATTTCCCGCCTTTCGCTCATCAATTGGAACGGTGCAAGCCGATCTACGAGACCCTGCCCGGCTGGAAGTGCGACATTTCCGGCTGCCGGTCGCTGGAGCAGCTTCCGGCAGCGGCTCGGACCTATCTGGAACGGATTCAAACCCTGCTCGGCTTGCCGATCCGCATCGTCTCCATCGGACCCGATCGAGAACAGACGATTTTCTGCTAGGGTCTCGTCAGAACCGGCGCGGACCGGAAACAGGCATCGGCGGTGCTTCCTCGGAAATCTCGGGACGGTCGGTGGACTGCGGGGGCATTCCCGGATCCTTCAGGCCGCCGGGTTGGGGCAGAGTGGCCGGGGGATTTCGGAACAGCGACCCTTTCGGGACGGGTTTCGCCGCCGAAGGCAGAACGCCGGTTTCCGAGACACCGGGCGGGTCGAAGCGCAACAAATTCCAGGCCACGCCCAGACCCAGAGCCACAAAGGCGCAACAAGCTGCCAAGCCGAGGTAGGAACGACGGAAACCTTTGCTTTTCTTGATGTTGGGAGAATCTTTGGACTTCGGGATGGGGCATCCCGGCCAGGGATTGGGCATCTCGGAGCGGAAGAACTCGCGCAACAAATGATCCACCTGCTCCAGACCGTCGGCCGTCTGCTTCGGTGGGATGTTCATAACTCCGTAACTCCTTTTTCTTTCAAACGTTGTGCCAAGCGTTGGCGTGCCCGGCTGAGCCGCATCAGCACCGCCGCCGGGTTGATTCCCAGCAGATCAGCGATCACGTCCGTTTCATACTCCAAGGCGTAGCGCAACGTCAGGATTTCCCGATCTGCTTCGGCCAGTTCCGCCAGGATCTGCCGCACTTGCTCCCGCCTTTCCCGGGCGAGAACCCTTTCGAGCGGTATGCTTTCCCGACTTTCAAAACCCGTAAGCACTTGCGGCTCACAGGTGCCATTGCGACGGAAAGCGCTCTTGGCATCGTCCTCGGCCAGATTCCTGCCGACGCGCAACAACCAGCGCCGGGGATTGTCAATCTGCTGACCGCTTTCCCATTCCCGCCACAGCCGCAGGAACGCTTCTTGCGCAACATCGGCTGCCAATTCGGCATCCAGAGTCCGGGCGTAGGCCACCGCCCAGACGGCGCGGCTAAGGTTCTGGTACAGCGCAACAAATTCCGCGGAGCGATCCGCCGCTCCCGGCCGAGACTTCATGGCCTGGTTCCTGGCCCGAGCCGATCTGCCCGCTGCGGTCGCCGCGCGACCTCTCGATTCTCCTCCCCCACGACGCGGAGCTTTCCGCCGGTTGCCTGTCTTTTGACTAGACGATCCGGCTGGTCTCCTTCTAACCTCCGTGCCGGGAGAAAATGCGGGAGAAGATCGGCTCCTGTTTCCATTTTACCGCCATGAGGTCGGCCCACGCTGCGTCAGTACGCTCAGTGGCTGACCGCTGCTGCGTTCATGCCATCGTCCCACTGCAATCATTCGCCCGAATTAAGTCGCCCTCTACAGGTAGCCGATAACGTCACTAGCTTCCGGAGAGTGGTCCGACCCGCCAGGCGCGGCTGGTCTCAGCCCCAGCCAAGACTACCCCGGTTGACACCGTGACGAATCGAGGCACAGCAGAAAACGGCGAGCTCCCGCGCAAAGCTCGCCGTTTTGCTTGCGGTTTTGTTGGTGCCCCTCGCATTTGGCCTTTGACATCGGGCATGGTTCCGGAGAGAATCTGGGAGGTTGCCAGTCATCTTTCCGGAGGACCGAGCCATGAGCCAATCGGCGAATAACAATTCCGGAGGCCAGTCGGGGCAAAATATCCTTGCCGTGGTCATTCTGGCGGCAGTGCTCCTCATGGGCTTGGTGATCCTCATCGCCGTCGGCGTGGCCATCGGTTTCGCCTACTTCGCTACTCGGGAAGGAGGTCAAGCGCAGAGGGTGGACGTGCCCAAAAACCTCGGCCCAGCCATCGGTCCTATGCAAATGGAAGGGCTGCCTGTCGGCGAGCCGGCTCCGGAAATCGAAGGCGAAGACATCGACGGCAATCCGATGAAGCTGAGCGACTTCCGCGGCAAGGTCGTCCTGCTCGACTTCTGGGGCGAGTGGTGTCCGCATTGTGTCAATCTCATCCCTCATGCCCGGGAACTAGCCGAAAAGATGAAGGACAAGCCTTTCGTCCTGCTGGGTGTCAACAGCGACCGGGATCGGGAACGGGTCAAGCAGTTCGTCAAGGATCGCCATGTCACCTGGCGGTCGTGGTGGAACGGCGGCAGTCCGACAGGTCCGATCTCCGCCAAGTACGGCGTGCAAGGCTGGCCGACGCTTTATCTCATCGACGACCAGGGCATCATCCGCGCCCGCTGGATCGGCGCTCCGCCGGCCAGCGAACTGGAACGCGCCGTCGAGGAGTGGGTCGGCAAAGTCGGCACCTGACGCCCTCGATGAGCCGCTCGAAGAAGACCTGACGACACGGTACGTCCGGCGGCCGATGGGTCATCCCGCGGCGACGCCGGCCCAGCGCAACGCCATGCCGACCAGAAACGCCAGCGCCGCAGCGGTTCCCCCTACTAACAGCGTTTCCAGTCCGGCCCAGTACCAAGGTTCGTTGACAAAGCGGCTTTTGAACGCGCCGACTACAAAGAACGCGAGGCCGGTCAGGATCGTGCTCCAGACGAACGGATGCGTGACCAGGGGCGGAAAGATCGCTTCCAAAAAGTACGACAGCAGCGGGATCGCTCCGATCAGGACAAAGGCGAAAAACGTGGTGAACGCCGCCCGGATCGGCCGGGGACCGTGCAGCGACAGGCCGTGTTCTTCCCGGAGCATGGTTTCGACCCAGCGTTGGCGGTCGGCGGTGATGATGTGGACGGCCCGTTCCAGGTCGGCTCCTTCGAATCCCTTGCTGGCGAAGATTTGGCGGATCTCCTCGCGCTCTCCCTCGGGAAAGTCGGCGATGTGAATCTCCTCCTGTTTCCGGGCTTGCTCCCGTAGTTGCTGCTCGGCGCGGACGCCGAGGTAGTTGCCCGCCGCCATGCTGAAGCCGTCCCCGATTAGATTCGCCAGTCCCAGGATGATGACGATGGATGGATTGAGTTCCGCCCCGGTGACTCCCGAGACGACCGCGAACGTGGTGACGCTGCCATCAATGGCTCCGTAGAGGAAGTCCCGCAGATAGCTGTGCCTGGGACCGATCTCCAGACGCGCCCGGATGGCCGCTGGCGTGTGACTGTCCCGAAGAGCGTCGCTGTTCATGAATCCGACTCCGCTGGGTCCCCCTGTCCGCGACGGGAAAGAATGGCAATCATTTCAACTATCCTCTTGTCGGCGGCCGAGGAACTGGGGTAAGCTAGTAAATAGCGATTCAATGTCTGTGACGACAGACCAACCGCGCTTTTTGCAGGAACCAACGATCATGGCAGAGCCAACTCCAGCGGCCAACCACACCGGGCCACAGGTCGCGGCCAAACCGGGAAGCGTGGCGGTCGGCCGTCCCGTTGCACCAGGGACAGGACCGACACGAGTCAACGGTGCTCCGACAGCCCCGGCGGCCAATCAGCCGGGCGAAGTCCGGAGCGAGCCGACGGCCCCCATTGAACCTTCGATCTGGAAGAAGTATTCGCCGCACCACGAGTTCCCGCTGTCGCTGCTGACCACCATCGTGCTTTACATGTTCGCCGGACTGGTCATCGCCGTGTTCGGCGTGGTCAGCATCTACTTCGGCTCCGGCGAGATGCCGGAGATCGAGAACATCGAGTTCGCCGGGGGCGGCGGCGATCCCAGCGGCAGCCGCGATTCCAACGTCAATTATGGTCCGCAGGAGAACATCGACTTCCGCCTCGACGACGAGATTTCGGATGCTCCCGTGGTCGAGACCCAGCCCGACCTGACCGCTCCGACCGAGGCTCGCGAACGGTTGGTCGAGGAGGTCAAGCGGACCAACCAGCCCTTCCGTGGTCCGAACTCGTTCGGACGCGGCGGTAGCGGCACCGGCGGCGGCAAGGGCAGCGGCCACGGCACCGGCGAAGGCGACGGCTCCGGTCCCGGCAAACAGACCAAACGCGAAAAACGCAAGGACCGCTGGTTCGTCACCTTCCCCTTCCGCAGCGGCGAAGATTACCTCCGCCACGTCGCCAAGCTCGGCGCCTACATCGCCTATCCCGAAGGCGAAGGCAAGTTCCGGCTCTTCGAGGACTTGAACAAGCGGCCGCTCATGGGTCGGGTTGGCACCGTGGCCGACATCAAGAAGTGGAACCGCATCTACTGGCGCGACACCAATCCCGACGCCATCTATGCCTTGGCCTCTGCCTTGAACCTGTCCGCGCCTCCGCCGTATTTCTGGATCTTCTTCCCGGTGGAATTGGAAAACCTGCTCTTTGAGAAGGAGAAGGCGTATCGCGGACTGACCGAGGAACAGATCATCCAGCGGAACCTGGAAACGCATTTCGAGGTGGACCGCGTCGGCGACAAGTACGAAGTGCGGGTCATCAAGCAGGAACGCAAGAGCCGCTAGGATCCTCCGGCTCATCGCCTTCTGGCAACCAGTCGCCCCCCGGGGCTTCATGAATGCCTCGGGGTTTGTTTTTGCTTGCCGGGATTGTTCTTCCCGCGTCGGCCTGGAGCGTGCCGCATCCTCCGCAATCACGACCTATAGTTGCATGACGCCGGAATACGGCATCGGTTCTGTGGGAGGATGGCAGCATGTTTGGCCGATGGCTTTGCATGACTCCGGTGTGCTTGGCGGTCCTCTTCTCGGCTGGCTGCGGGGGAGGCCAGCCGCAGGGGCAGGCAGCGGGAACCGAGACGGCTTCGACGCAGCCTCGGCTCGCCGATCTGCTCGCCGAACCCCGCGCCGAACTGGCCCGACAGGCCGACGAAGTGGCCGCGCAGATCAAGACCCGCTTCGACGCCCGGCGGCAGAGCAAGCTGACATTCGCTTTGCTGCCTCGCATCTGGCAGCCAGTCATCATTCCCGGCATTCACGACCCCCGCTTCCATCCTGACTTGGGCCTCAGTCTGCCGGCCTCCCTTGAAATGAAAGATGGGGAGCAACAGTCGGAGTTGGCTCGGCTGTACGCCTCGTTCGGCGACATCGAGGCGGCGAAACGCCTGACTGGCGGGCAAGGGACCGGAGAGGTCGGGCAGTTCCGCTACGAACGCAACTTCCCCCTGGAATGGACGCGACTGGCGGCATTGCACTTGCACTCCGCCGGGCAGCGAATCGCCCTGGGAGACGCGGAGGGCTTAGCCGAGTTGGTCGAGGTTCGCTCCCAGATTCGTCAAGCCCTCGGGGACCATGCCCAGAGCACGCCGCTGGGACAACAGTTGCTTTCGCTGGAACGCCGGGTCGTGGAACAGGCGGAAATGGCCTGGCGAGAGAAAGGCGAAACAGCGTGGGCCGATCAAGCGGCGGCTGTGCTGGCCGATTGGCCGCGCCACGTTCCGCCATTGCCGCTCGATGAACCTGCTTCATTCTGGAGCCGGGCGCTGGGGAGACCACAACAAGGATGCGTCATCGACGGCGCGCCTCCCGGTCGAGTCCTGGATTTCCTTCAGCTTCCTTTTCCTGCTCAGGCTCTGGACGGTGCATTTCTGTTCTTTGATTCCCAGGGCCGCCTGGCCGAGTGCATTCTGACGTACACGGCCCGGATTCAAGACGTCTGTCCTCGGGCCTCGGAACTGGCTGGCGGACTGACGGCATGGGTGCCGGCCGATGCCGAAGCCACGCCGACGCGCTCGCTACAGTCGCTGCCGGGATGGACCGTGGAAACGCGGCTGGGTCCCGTCGATGCCACCGTGGGAGCCTGGGTTCGCCTGGTCCGTCAAGGAACCGACCTGGCTTACGTCGTGCCGAGAGACCTCGGCCCCCTGCACCTGGATCGCCGATTTGAAACCAACCGGCTTGCCGTGGCACCGCAGCGGCTGGACGATCCGCTCCTGCTCAAGGACGAGGCATTGCTCGAACGCTTCGGCAATCCGCTGAAAGCCGGCGCCTTGCTCGATGTGGCGCTGTTCCGTGTGCCGGAACGCGATCTGCTGCACAAGGTGCGGCTCCGCTACCGCCCGGGAACGCCGTGGCCCCCGTTGGCAGCGCCGTTGTTCGCTCAACTGGGTCCGGGAGAATGGATCGCCGAGCCGGCCGGTTCGACGCATGGTCACCGGCTCCGCATCAGCTGGCAGGATGCCGTGTCGCAACTCGATTTCTGCATTCCTCAGGAAATCGGTCAGCCCCTGGTGGTGGAGTTGGCCGACCGGCGGCAATCGCCGGAGGAGATCGCTGCCTGGGAAGAATCCGCCCGCCGCCGCGAAGAGGCCGAACGCCGCGACCGGCTCAGCCGAGGAGTGCCCATTCAGCGACTTCCCCGCAAACTCGAATACTTGCCCCTGGGGGCGGAGAAGGACGAGGTGCTGCGGTATCTGCCCAAGGGTCAGGCAGTGTTGAAGCGGGAGTTCGATCACGGCATGCTGGTGGTCATCAATACGCCGCCACCGCGGGAAGGGCCGCCATTCATGGCTCGACAAGTCATCGTGCAGTTTGGTCCTGACAACAGGCTGGTTGCCGCCCGCATCCGCTACGATGTCGCCGTCAAGCCGCGCAACGCCAGGGAAGCGGACTGGCCGAGGACGCTCCTGGAACCGTGGCGGCAGGCGGGCGGAGTGGTCGCCGCGACCCTGTCGCCATACGCTCTCCGCTCTCAGGGATTGCCCGCCTCGGCTCCCGGCACGTTCTACCGCTGGCAGGACGATCTGACCGAAGCGACCTACCTGAGCGACCGAGGCGGCGTCGAGATCGCTCTGGCGGACAGGTCGGCGGGTCACGGAGCGTCGCCGTTGAAGTTTCTGCCCGCCGGTCCCGTCGAAGGGATTCCCGGTTGCACGGTCGGCATGACGCGCGAGGACTTTCGCAACGCTTGTAAAACGCAGCCCGTGGAGACGCCCGAAGGCGGCTGGGCGGTCGGCGTCTCCCAGAGGATTTATGACGCCGTGGTCGTCTGGTTCGACGAGCACGACCGCATCCGCCGGATCACGGCGCGGTTCCGAGCCAACGACCCGTCCAAGACCAGTCCGAAGGACATGGAAAAGGCCCTGACCGATCGCTGGGGCGTGGAGATTCGGCAGGTCGGCTGGCCGGTCTGGCGGGACTTTTCGCCCGAGGGCGCGCTGCAATCCTTGACTTGGTTCGATGATGCCGTCCGCTATCGCCTCTTCTGGGCGGACAGCGACAACTCCCCGCCGCGGCTGTGGGCGGAGTGGACGGCTCCGATTCGTGCTTCCGTTCCGACTCCAAGCGGCGCGACCCACCGTGAAGATGTCTTGAATACCGCTTCCCCGCCTTGCAAGTAGCCGCTGGGGGCTTTTAGGATAGCGGCTGGCGAGTCGGGGAGGGTGTCATGCTCAATCGCCGAGAGTTTTTAGGTCAGGTCGTTTCGGCGGCGGGTCTGGCCGGGCTTTCCGGCACCGCGTCATGCCGGTGGGCGCAGACGCCGCCTCCAGCCCGCAACGGCAAGCCGAAGGTGACCTTCTACGGCAGCACCCGGCAAGTGTCAGGGTCCTGTCACCTGCTGGAAACCAGTCGAGGTTTGTATCTGATCGACTGCGGCCAGTTCTACCCGGACATCGCCAACCACCAGACGGAAAACCTCCAGTTCCCCTTCGATCCGAAGGAGGTCCGGGGTCTGTTCCTGACGCACGCCCACGTGGATCACAACGGCCGACTGCCGCTGCTGTGGGAGAAAGGCTTCCGCGGCACGATCTACACCACGGACGCTTCGCGGGACATCACCGAGGTCATGCTGTTGATGTCCTATGGCGTGGCTGAAGGCTCCGGCGAAGAACCGCTGTTCAGCAAAGAGGCGATCGAAAAGACGCTGGAGTGCATCGAAGCCGTACCCTACAACACCAAACTGGAACGGGACGGCATCGCTTTCCGCTTCACCGACGCCGGCCACATCCTTGGCTCAGCCATGATCGAAATCTGGGCCGACGGTAGGAAGTTGCTTTTCAGCGGCGACATGGGACCGGACCATACGCCGATCCTGTGCAAGCCGACGCAGCACTTCGGCGCGGACGTGGTCCTCGTCGAAAGCACCTACGGCCCGACGCCGCGGGACGAGGTGAGCTACGAAGAGTTCGGCAAACGGGTGCAGAAGGTCCTCGCCGGCGGCGGCTCCGTGCTCCTGCCCGCCTTCGCCGTCCACAAGACGCAGTGGCTCATCTACATCCTCCACCGCTTGATGGATGACAAGATCATTGATCCGAAGTTCCCCATCTACTCCGACTCCGCCACGGCCCAGAAGGTGACGGCCATCTACAACCGTTATCGGGAATACCACGACCCGGAGGCCCGGGAGGTCCAGGAGTTGTTTTACCGGCATCGCTATCGGGAACCGCGGACCGAGGAATCGCTGCGCAGCCACGACGAAGGTCCGGCCATCTACATCAGCACGTCGGGCATGCTGGACCACGCTACCGCTCCGAAGCACCTGTACCTGATGGCCCGCGATCCGCGCAACGCCGTGTTCCTGGTCGGCTATCAGTCGCCGTCCTCGGTGGGATACCAACTGCAATCCGGCGAGAAAAAGATCGAGGTTCCCTGGGAAGAACGCGGTCCCGAAGGCTTCCGCCGCGAGATGCGGGAGACGGAAATCAAGCTCCAGGTCGAGCGGGTCAGCGGGTTCAGTTCGCATGCCCGGGGCCAGCAGATTCTCGAATGGCTGAATCAGTTCAAATCCGTCGGCGAAGTGTACGTCGTGCATGGCGATGCGGAGCGCGCCACCGGACTGGCCGAGGCCATCCGCAAGATGGGCATTCCGGCCCACGCTCCGAAACGGGACGAGAGCTTCGTGGCGAGCGGCGAACGGGTCCGGCCCGGCCCAGTGCCGCAATTGGCCCGACCCGCCAGGCCGGTCGAACCGGCCCCGGTGGATCGCTGAAGGTTTGAAAGCGGGGAGTCACCGAATGATGCTTCGCTTGCTGTGTGGGTTCGTTGTCGTGACGCTGGCCAGTCCGCCGGAAGACGACCGGTTCCAGTCGGAGAACCCGGCCCGCAGCGTCCGTCCGGCGGCTTTCGGCAAGGTCGCCCCCGAGGCGGAAAACGCCAGGAACGGCCAGGCCGAGAAGAAAGCCGATCCCGCGAAGCCGCCTGAGCAAATCAAGCTCTTCCAGGCGGAGCAGGTCGAAGAGTTGAAGGCCCAGGAGGGCAAGACGGTCCGGGTGGTCGGCAAGGTGCATTCGATCTACGTTCCGCCGTCCGGTCGGGTCTGCATCTTTAACATGGGACCGGACCATCGCACCTGCTTCAAGATCACCATTCCCTCGACGGCGTGGGAAAAATGGCCCGGCGGGCTGGACGACCTCCGCCGGCTCGACAAGAAGACCGTCGTCGCCGAGGGCCGCGTCCGCCTCTACCAGAACCTGCCCGAAATCGTTGTCAACGTGCCGTCACAGGTGACTGTCGAGAATAAACCCGACAAACGCTAGCGTCAGTTCTTCGAGCCGGGCATGATGAAGTCGGCGATGAACAACTGCGTCCCGGGCAGGCTGCCGTCGCGGGTCGAGGTCCACATCAGCTTCTTGCCGTCCGGGCTGAAGACCGGCAGCACGTCCTGACCGGGAGCGAAGGTGATGCGAGTCATCTCCTGCGTGTCCACGTTCATCAGGTACAGGTCGTAATTGGGCCGCTGCATCGGCTTGTGCTCGGCGGCGGTGAAGATGATGTGCTTGCCATCGGGATGCCAGTAGGGGGCCCAGGCCACGCCTTTGATGTCGGTCAGTTGTCGTTCGCCGGTCCCATCCGCGTTGATGACGTAAATCTGCAATTCGTCTTTAGTGTGCCGGTCGGCCCGGAAGATGACCCGCTTGCCCTCCGGCGAGAAGAACGGTCCGCCGTTGTAGCAGCCGGGAGCGTTAGTCAGTTTCCGCGGATTCGAGCCGTCAGCGTTCATGATCCACAGTTCGAGGTGGCCGTCCCGCTGCGAACAGAAGACGATCTGCTTGCCGTCCGGCGAGTAGGCTCCCTCGGCGTCGTAGCCGGGAGCGTCGGTCAGGCGTTTGAGGTCGCTGCCGTCGGGATTGGCCTCGAAGATGTCCATGTATTCATCGAAGACCCACTCATAGCGGCGGCGCTGATTAGTGCGGGCTGCTTCTTCGCGCCGCTTGAATTCCTCGGCCTGGCGTTCTTTCGCCTGGGGATCGAGATGGCTGCTGGCGAAGATGATCTTCTTGCCGTCGGGTCGGAAGAAGGCACAGGTGGTACGGCCCACGCCTGGACTGACCCGGCGGTATTTGCCGGTTTCGAGGTCCATGACGAAGATCTGATAGAACGGGTTCTCGCCCTTTTCCTCCGCCTGAAAGATGATCTGCTTGCCGTCGGGCGAGAAGTAGCCCTCGCCGGCCCGAACGAAGTCGAAAGTCACCTGACGGATGTTTTTCAGATAGGCGGATTCCTGCTTTTGCCAGTCTTCCGCGGGCGGCTGGAAGCACAGAAGGGACAGACTCAGCAATAATTGCATGGCAGGCTCCTCGATGGCTTGATTGCCGGTAGGCGAGTCACGATCATTGTATGGGCACGACGATGGCGATTTCGAGGGAGATCATGCCGCCGGACGCGCTGAAGCCGTGGATCGAATCCGCTCCGCCGCAAGTTCAGCCGTTTCTGAATCAGGGCGGATGGATGCTCGTCCTGGCCGTCCTGGCCGTGCTGGTGCTGCTATTGGTGGCGTCGGTGCTGGGCTGGCTGTTCGGTCGGCGACGCAAGCGGGTTGTCGAACTTCCCGATTTGACCGAAGACCTCGCCAGTTATCCGCCGCCCCCGGCCTTGTGGGGCGACCGGCGTTTAACCGTGTACGATCTGCCGGTGCGGGTCCGGCTCGTGGTGCTGGCTCCGCTGGGCACCGAATCGGTGCAGGTGCGGGAGGAGGACGTCGGGCAGGTGCTCGACCTGGTCGTTCCGGGACTGAGTGCCATGCTCAGGACCGACAAGCCGCGGGTCCGTATCTGGCCGACCCAGTTGAGTCAGCAAGGCTTCGTCGCCGCCTTCCGCCGTCACGCTCAACGGCCCGATCCGGAAAACCCCCTGTCCCGCTGGGTGCTGGTCATGGGCAAGGCCCTGATCGGACGTAGGCCGGTCGCTTTGGGCTTCGCTCTCTTGGCCGATCGGGACAACACGCTCAATCGGGTCGTCGTCGAGCAGCCGCATCAATGGATGGAAGTGCTGCGGCTGAAGCGCCCGTGAGGACTATTCGATCAGTTTGTTAAGCGGAAACTCGACGATGCCGCGCGCTCCGGCTTGCTTCAGCTGGGGAGCGATGACGCGGACTACGCTTTCGCTCAGCACGGTCAAGACGTCCACCCATTCCGGGTCGGCCAGAGAGGTGACGGTGGGCGTCTGCAAGGCGGGGAGGATTTTGAGCACGGCCGGCAGATCGGCCTTGCGGACGTTCATCATCAGTCCGACCTTGCCTTCGGCGGCCATCGCCCCTTGAAGCATGAGCACCATGTCGGACATCTTCTGCTTTTTCCAGGGATCCTTGACGGCCTGTTTGTTGGCGATGAAACGGGTGGTGCTCTGCAAGACCTCGGCGACGATGCGGAGGTTGTTGGCGGCCAGCGAACTGCCGGTTTCGGTCACTTCGACGATGGCATCGGCCAGCCGGGGCGGCTTGACCTCGGTGGCCCCCCAACTGAACTCGACCTGGGCCGTGACGCCGTGCTCCGCCAGCCAGCGGCGGGTAAGATTGACCGCTTCCGTGGCGATGCGTTTGCCCTGCAAATCCTTGACGCTCTGGATGGGCGAGTCGTTAGGTACCGCCAAAACCCAGCGGACGGGCCGGCGGCTGACCTTGCTGAAGACCAACTCGGCCAATTCGACGACCTTGGCCCCGGTTTCTACGATCCAGTCGTAGCCCGTCAGGCCGCAATCCAGCACGCCGTCCTGGACATAGCGGGCCATCTCCTGGGCACGGATGAGCGTGCATTGGATTTCCGGGTCGTCGATCTGGGGATAGTAGCTGCGGCTGGTGTAGGTGATCTTGTATCCGGCTCGGCGGAACAGCTCGCTGGTGGCTTCCTGAAGGCTTCCGGCAGGCAGTCCCAGTTTCAACAACGGTTCGCTCATCGGCTTCTCTTCCTTGAGGGCATCACTTCTTGTACACGGCAGCCGGATCGAAGACCCGCTCGGCGACGACCTGGAGTTGACCGTTTTCGACCCGGCGGTGGAAGCAACTGCGGTGGCCGGTGTGGCAGGCCGCTCCGCCGACCTGGCGGACCTTCAAAAGCACCGTGTCGTTGTCGCAGTCCACCAGCACTTCCTGCACCTCTTGGACGTGGCCGCTTTCTTCGCCCTTGCGCCAGAGCTTGTTGCGGCTGCGGCTATAGTAGCAGGCCCGGCCGGTCCGGAGCGTCTCCTCGAACGCCTCCCGGTTCATCCAGGCGAGCATCAGGACCTCTCCGGTCGCTCCATCCTGCGCAATCGCCGGGACCAGACCCCCCGCTTTGTCGAAGTCCACCAGCATTGCAATTCCTCTCGGCACTCGATGGGGATTATACTTTGATGATCGCCCTCTGGCAGCTCGCCGGAGGCAGAGGCGGGACAGGAAACGATCATGCGCCTGTGCATGCTCGGCACGGCCGGTTATCACCCGAACGAGACACGGCACACGGCCTGCTACATGGTGCCGAGCCAGGGGTTCGTTCTCGACGCCGGGACCGGCTTCTTCCGGGTCCGCGACCTTCTGGCCACGCCACGGCTGCACATCTTCCTGTCCCACGTCCATCTTGATCATGTCGTCGGGCTGACCTTCCTCCTCGACGTTCTCTGGGAAAAGCCGGTCGAGAGCGTGACCGTGTACGGCTTGCCGGAACATCTCGACGCGGTGCGGACCCAACTATTCGGCTCGTTGTTGTTTCCCGTGGAGTTCCGCTATCAGACGCAACCGGCCCTGGCGGAGTTCGAGGTCGAGGGCGTCTGCATCCGCACCCATCCGCTGGACCACGGGACGCCCTGCATCGGCTACCGCTTCGACTGGCCCGATCGCAGTCTGGCCTACGTCACCGATACGCGTTGTTCCGACCGATACGCCAACCTCGTTCGCGGTGTCGATCTGCTCCTGCACGAGTGCAACTTCCCCGACCGCTTCCGGTCCCTGGCCGACCTGACTGGCCATTCGGTCGTCAGCGACGTCTTGCGGCTAGCCCGGACAGCCGAGGTGCGTCGGCTCTGTCTGACCCACTTCAATCCCCTGCTGACCGGCGATGATCCGGCCGGGCTGAACGAGGCGGAAACCAAGTTTCCCGGAGTCATCCTGGCCACGGACGGCCTGGAAATCGACTTCTGAATCCGGTCGGCGTCGCTTGTTGGGAAACTGACCCGCTTGTAGGATGAATCTGAGTCATCCCTGCGAATCAGTGCAGCCTTGCCGATCTTCTCCGCGATAGGTGTCGAAATGAAGCGCTACGAGGACGATGACTTTTTTGCCGATACGCGGATGTCATTCGGCGACCACCTCGAGGAACTGCGGGGCTGTCTGCTCCGGGGTCTATACGGCTTTCTGGTGGGCCTGTTCGTCAGTTTCCTGTTCGGCCATCATGTTGTCGCCTTCATCGCCCAGCCGGTCGAAGATGCTCTCGTCCGCTACTACAACCAGCGCGCCGAGGAGTTTCTGGCCCAATTGGAGGCAGATCCCAACATGGCCCAGAACGCCCCGGTGCCGATGGTGCTGAGAATCCAGCCCAAGGCCCTGTTCGAGGCGGCCAGGAACGCCGGTTTTCCCGGTCTGGAACACGTCCAGCCCCCCGCAGAGGATGCCGCCGAGATCGAACTGCCGGTGCAGATGCGGGATCCGGGCAAATTCGCCTACGCCATGCAGCAGTTGTATTACAAGCTCGGTCCGCGACCAACCCTCAAGACCCTCAGTGCCACCGAAGCATTCATCGTCTGGTTCATGGTCTGTGCCATCACGGGATTGGTGCTGAGCAGCCCCTGGGTCTTCTACCAGATCTGGACTTTCGTGGCCGCCGGGCTGTATCCGCATGAGAAAAAGTACGTCCACATCTACCTGCCGTTCAGCCTGAGTCTGTTTCTGGGCGGCGTTCTCATCTCCGAGTTCCTCATCATTCCCAAGGCCCTCGATGCGCTGCTGTATGTCAACCGCTGGATTGGCATGGAACCGGACTTCCGCCTCAACGAGTGGCTCAGCTTCGCCATTCTGGTGCCGTTGCTGGCCGGCATCTGCTTCCAGACGCCGCTGGTGATGCTGTTTTTGGCCAAGGTCGGCGTCTTCGAGCCGCCGCAGTACGTCGCCGGTTGGAAGTATGCCGCGTTCGGCATGCTCGTCATCGCCGCCCTGGGACCGACCATTGATCCCGTCAGCCTGATGATGCTGTGGGGCAGCATGATCCTGCTGTACTCCCTGGGCGTGGTCCTGAGCAAGTGGATGATCAAACCCTATTCGGAAGTCTCGGAAGGCGAAGAAATCTGGATGGGGGACGAGGCGACGGTGTCGCAGAATGGCCAGTCGGAGCAGCGTTCCCGTTAGTTGTCTTGCCCCTGGGGCGCGGCGGGCAGTTGGATGGTGAACATGGTCCCTCTGCCCGGTTCGCTGGCGACGCTGATCGAGCCGCCGTGGGCTTCGAGGATCCGCTTGGTCGTCGGCAGTCCGAGGCCGCTCCCGCCCGGCCGGGTCGAGAAAAACGGCTTGAAGATTTCGCTCATGACTTCCGGCTTCATGCCGATGCCGGTGTCGATCAAACGCAGAATCACGGCACCGTCCCGACTCTCCGCCTGAAGCGTGAGTTCCCCACCTTCCGGCATGGCCTGCTGGGCGTTCAGAAACAGGTTGAGCAGGGCTTGCTTGAACATCTGCCGGTCCAGGGCCACCCGCGGCAGTTCGGCGGGGAGGAAAGCCCGGATGACGACGTTGGCCTGGGCGGCCGTGGGGCTGAAGAAGTCGATCAGTTCGTCGAGGACCTCCTGAAGCGAACAGGGAGCCAGCTCGAGTTCGCCGACCCGGGCGAAACGGAGGAAGTCGTTCGAGAGATCGGCCAGGCGTTGACATTCACGTTGCAGCTTCTCGATCCGTTGCTTGGCGCGCCGCTCCTTGGGGTTCTGGGGGTCGTTGAAGTCCTCTCCGAGCAATTGCAAGTTGATGCTCAGCGTGCTGAGGTGGTTCTTGATTTCGTGAATGAGCCGTCCGGCCAGTTCGGCCAGCTCGGCGTAAGCAGAGGAACCGGGCGGCGCTTGACTGCTCATGGATGGCTGCCGGTCGAAACGATGTCGGGAAGGCGGACGACTCCCCGAGGTTGAATTCCCTTTAGGCTCAGCGGTCGCCGCGAGGTTCCCTGGATCCTCCTCGGCCCTCGCGCTGCGGCCGACGCCCGGACGATGGGCCGCGTTCCGCCCCTCCCCGCTCCCGTTCGCCGCTGGGCCGTTCGGGAGGCGGCTCTCCTCCGCCGGCCAATTCTCGCAACGCTGCCTTGCGCGACAGCTTGACTCGGTCCTGGGCGTCGATGGCGATGACCTTGACCGGGATCTTGTCGCCGATGTTGACCACGTCCTCGACCCGGCTGACGTACTTGTCGTCCAGTTCGCTGATGTGAACCAGACCGTCCTTGCCGGGCACGATCTCGACGAAAGCCCCGAATTCCTTGATGGAAGTGACCCGGCCTTCGTAGATGCGTCCGATGCGGATTTCTTCGGTCAGGGCTTCGATCTTGGCCCGCGCCGCCTCGGCAGCCTTGGCGTCGGTGGAGGCGATGGTCACGGTGCCATCGTCGGCCACGTCGATCTTGGCTCCGGTCTGCTCCTGGATGGAGCGGATGGTCTTGCCGCCGGGCCCGATAAGCAAACCGATCTTGTCGGGATGAATCTTCAGGTGCAGCAGCCGCGGGGCGTACTTACTGATGTCGGAGCGCGGGGCGCGGAGCGTCTCCAGCATGATCTTGAGGATGCGGATACGGGCTTCGCGCGCCTGTTCCAGCGTGGCCCGGATGATCTCCTCGCTGATACCGTCGATCTTGAGGTCGAGTTGGATGCCGGTGACGCCCCGACCCGTGCCGGCGACCTTGAAATCCATGTCGCCGAAGTGGTCTTCATCGCCGACGATATCGGTCAGAAGGATGTAGCGGTCCGGCTCTTTGACGAGGCCGATCGAGATGCCAGCGACGGGTTCACGGATGGGCACGCCGGCGTCCATCAGGGACAGGGTCGCGCCGCACACGCTGGCCATGCTGCTGGAGCCGTTCGATTCGAGGATGTCCGAGACGACGCGGATGGTATAGGGGAACTCTTCGGGCGGGGGAATGACGGCGGCGAGGCTGCGTTCGGCCAAGGCCCCGTGGCCGATCTCCCGCCGGCCCGGTCCACGGATGGGACGGCATTCGCCCACACTGAACGGCGGAAAGTTGTAGTCCAGCATGAACTTCTTGCTGTACTCCTCGACGATGCCGTCCACGATCTGCTCGTCCTCGGCGGTACCCAACACGGTCGTGACCAAAGCCTGCGTCTCGCCCCGTTGAAACAGGGCTGAGCCGTGGGTCCGGGCCAGGATGCCGACTTCGCAATGCACCGGCCGCAGGTCCCGCGGTCCCCGGCCGTCAACGCGCTTGCCTTCGAGGATCAGATCGCGGACCACGCGGTATTCCAGAGCATCGAAGGCGGCGTTGACCTGATGCGGCGTGTACTGCGGCTGGGGATTGTCGGGCGGGACGAATTCGGCAAGGATTTTTTCCTTGAGTTCCTTGACCCGCTCGGCCCGTTCCTGCTTGCCCTGGGTCTGCTTGCGTTCCCGCAGGTCGTTGTAGAAACGCTCCCGGAAAACCGGAATGAGCGGATTGGGTTCGGGCTGCGGGATTTCGACCGACCCCAGGCCCCGCAGCTGACGCAATTCCGCGACCATGTCGCAGACTTCGACGACCAGCGACTGGGCGTACATGACGGCCCGTACCATGTCCTCTTCGGGCAATTCGCGACCGAAGCCTTCGATCATGATGACGTGGTCGCGGGTGCCGGAGACGACCAGGTCCAGATCGCTCTGCTCCAGCTCGCTGACCGTGGGAAGGATGAGATACTCGCCATTGCGACGGCCGAGGCGGATCGCTCCCGTCGGTCCGCGAAAGGGAATGTGCGAGATGTGCAGGGCGGCACTGGCCCCGATCATGGCGAGCACGTCGGGATCGTTCTCGCCGTCGGCCGACAGCACCGAGGCCATGACCTGCACTTCGTTCAGGTAGCCCTCCGGGAACAAGGGGCGGATGGGCCGGTCGATCAGCCGGGAAGTCAGGATTTCCTTGGTCGTCGGTCGGCCTTCCCGTTTGATGAAGCCGCCGGGAAACTTGCCTGCGGCGTAGGTTTTCTCACGGTAATCCACCGTCAGGGGGAAAAAGTCCCGGCCTTCCAGGGGCGGGCCTTCGACGGCGGTGACGAGCACGGCGGTGTCCCGATAGCTGACTACCACCGCGCCGTGCGCCTGCTTTGCCAATTTGCCGGTTTCAATACTGAGAACGCTGCCGCCGATTTGCCTTTCGACACGACTGACCGTCACGGATGTCTCCCTACGACGTTCCGCGGCAGAAGCGAACTGGCGGGACGTGCTGGCCCGTTGCGATGTGGCGATGCTGCGAAGGAGTGGAAGGAGTCCACGAAGCCCTACTTGCGCAGACCCAGCTTGCTGATGATGTTCTGGTACCGTTGGCGATCCTTGTTGCGGAGATAGGCCAACAAACCGGATCGCTTGCTGACCATCATCAGCAGTCCGCGACGGCTGGCGTGATCCTTCTTGTGCTTGCGCAAATGCTCGGTGAGTTCATTGATGCGCGCGGTCAACAACGCGATCTGGACTTCCGGCGAACCTGTGTCCTTCTCGTCGCGCCGGTGCGTCTCGATGATCTCTGCCTTGCGCTCCTTCAGAATCGCCATGCTGGATGTCCTCGTCACCTCCGCGGGAATGGAGCTTCTGCCCGAAACTACAGCCTCGCATGATACAACTTCTCCTCGGCCAATCTACGAAGCGGTCCGGGAGGTTTCAAGACAGGGCTTCAGTTGCCCGGTTTCTTCTGACCCTGCTCGATCAGGTTCTTGTAAAACTCCGACACCAGATCCCGCTGTTGGGGCGGCACCTTCTGTTGCCGAAGAGCTTCGGTGGCCTGCTGCCGGGTCTGCACCAGGCCCGGACCGATGTCCACGGTCGTCTTGCCGATGGAATCCCGGTCCGGCTTCACCTGTTGCGGGCCGTAGCCCTGGAAGAGGATCTTGCCCTTGGGATCCAGAGGCGAACGGGCGCGCTGATTCTTGCTGTCGCTGTCGGTCGCTCTTTCCGCTCGACGGCCGCCGCGAATGGCTCGATTGGTTCCCTCGGTTTGGTTCGGGTCCTCGAACTCCTCATCCGGCGGCTCGACGTCCTCTTCGGCTTCGGAATCGCCTCGGCCTGCTCGGGGGTCCTTGCAGCCGAGACATTCCTTGAGCTTTTCCATGTCCTGCAAGGCTGCCTCCAGCTCGGCGGCTTCCTTGGCATCCAGGGCCAGTTCTTCCAGCGTCTTCTGGGCGTCTTCAAGGGCCTTGAGGGCATTGGCCCCGTCATCCCGAGCCAGACACTGCTCGCACTGGCTGAGCTGCTGGGCGAGCTTGGCCAGGTCCCGGAGCTTTTCGGCTTGCTTGTCCAGTTTGGCCAGTTCTTTGCGCTTGGTTTCGGGATCGAGGTTGCTCTTGGTGAGGGCTTCACGACGCTTCTTCAGCTCGGCCAGCTCATTGAGCTTTTCCTTCAGGCTGCGTAACTGTTCTGCAAGTTTCTGCTTCTCTTCCTCGGTGAGTTTGCCGTCCTTGAGCTTCTGGGCCAGGCTTTCCAACTGCTTGCGGGCCTCCTCGATGTCGCCCTTGGAGAGGGCGTCTTGAAAGTCTTTGGCGGGTCCGTCCTGATTCTGACGCAGATCGGAATTATTGCGTAGCTGCTGTTGCAGAGCGGAAAGTCGGTTCAGTTCCTTGTGGCGGTTGGCGATCTCGGCGGCCAGTCGGGTCAACTCCTCGATGGCGGCCTGGCGGTCGGCATCGGATTCCGCATTCTCCGCCTTCTCCAGGAGGCGGTCGATGTTGGTTTCCAACTCCTCGAACTGGTCGGAGCGAAAATCGCCGATGCGTTTGCGACGTTGGGCGATCTGCTGGCGTAACTCTTCCAGGGCCGCCTTGGCTGTGTCGTCCTTTTTACTTTCGGGGGTTTTTGCCACGGTTGGACTGGAGGCGGAACTGATCGTCGGGTTGTAGAAGTTGACCACGAGGGCGAGGACCACGGCCGCGGCGGGGACGAGCCAGGCTCTTCTCGGCAGGCGCATCGGAAAACGGGAGGCGACATCGAGTTGCACCACGCGTTGCCGCAGGTCTTCGATCAGGGCCTGACCCGCCGGGGTGTTCCGCTGCTCTTCGGACAGCAGTAGTGCCGTCGTCGCCCGTTCCCGGAGTCCGAAGGCTTCATCCAGCGCAAGAGCACTGAAGGCCCGGCTGGGCATGCGCAACAAAACCGCGATCACGCTGCCGATCAGAGCCAGGGCTGTGCTCAGCCCCAGCATTCCCAGCCAATCGGGATACAAGCCGTAACGCCGTTGCAGGAAATGCCAGACAGCCGTGCAGAGAACCGCGCCGGCTAGCGTCCAGGGCAGCAGGGACAAAACCGCCTGGAGAAACATTCGGCGGCGCACCTGACCCACTTTTCTGCGCAACAAAACCAACTCTTCGGGCATGGCTGGGTTCCTTGTCGGGTTCGCCTATCGGCTCATGTGCCCCGGCCGAACTGACTCTCATTGTAAGCTGCCAAGACCGCGGACACCAGGAGAATTGCGGGCCTTTCCCCGGCGATTGACCAGGTTTTTGGCCTTGCAGACCCCCGTGTGCGCTGCTTGAGCAGATAACCGCAGGCAATCCGGACGGATTAACAGCCCGGCCAGCGGATTTTTTGTCAGAGTTACAAACTGCGAGGTGTACGGAAGTCGGACAGAATGCAGCAATTTCATACACCCGCGGGATCTAGTTTTGAGCCGCCAGTGAAGCCCACGCCGCGGAAAACTTGGATCCTCATCACTTCGGTGATAATCCAAGTCTATATGTAATATGAACTTACGAACTGTCCTTCAAATAGCAGGAAGCATTTTTCGAGATCGGCACGGCAACTGCTCCAGCTTGGATTTCGTCAGGGCTGGTTGCGAGTCCCGGCACCTGATCAGCGAGTTCCTCCTTCCTGACCCTCCCGCACCTAGGCACGGGGCCAGGGCCGATTGCGAGTCTCGGACCTGCCCCGTGCCACCACTTCCGCTCGGCCCCAACCTCCGCCAATCCTTTCCAGCTGCATTGGCGAGCGTGCTCTTTCTGATCCACCCGCTACGGCAGTTCCTCTTGCAACAGCTAATCCGCTTAGAGCAAATAGAAAATTTCTAAAAAGCGACTTGAACTTTCCAAATTGGCTTGGCATCCTAACCTTTCCAAATTGGCCAAACCCCCAACAAGGCCCTTTTTTTCAAGGAGGCGTCATGAAGTACCTGTTTGCTGCGGTGGTGGCTGTCGCCCTGCTTTCTGCGCTCGCCGCTCCCGCCTCGGCTTGCTGGTGCCGCCCGGCTTGCTGTGTTCACCACGTTTGCTACGTCGAAAAGACGGTCGTGGTGCACAAGCCGGTGTACAAGACCGAGGCCAAGGAGATCACCGTCACGGTGCTGAAGCCCCGTTATGAGACGGTGGAGAAGGATGTGCAAGTAACGACCTACAAGACGGTGTACAAGGACGTGGAGTGCGAACGCAAGGTGCCGGAAATCGTCTGGAAGGAAGAGACCCAGCAGCGGACCGTCTGTGACGTCGTGTACAAGGACGTGGAGAAGTCCTGCGTGGTCCGCCACGTGGACTGGAAGGAAGAAAAGCGCGTCGGGACTTGTCTGAAGACGGTGTACAAGGAGGAAGAGCGGGAGCACGTTTACACGGTCTGCAAGCTGGTTCCGGAAACGACTGTGAAGAAGGTGTGCGTGGCGAAGACGGTTCCGGGGTGCGGCTGCTGCTGCAAGGCCGTCTGCTATGAGCACGTCGAAGTGCCTTGCACGGTGTACAAGCCGGTTTATGAGAAGCGTGTCGAAAAGTGCAAGGTGCTGGTGCCGCAGTGCGTCGAGGAGAAGTTTGAGTACGTCGTGAAAGTGCCCGTGTGTCGCGACGAGGTGAAGAAGTACACCGTCAAGGTGCCGGAGTACGTTCGCCGCGTCGAGGAATACAAGGTCAAGGTGCCGGTCTGCACCTGGCGCACGGAGAAGTATGTGGTCAAGGTGGCGGAATGTGTTCCGGTGGTGGAGACGCGCAAGGTGCAGTACCAGGTCTGCCACTATGACCGCGTCGAAGAGAAGCGGATCGTCCACGTGACCACCTGCAGCTATGAGCCGTGCCACGTCAAGACCTGCGTGCCGGTTTGCGTTCCCTGCTGCAAGTGACGGCATGGTCGCGTCGGCGTCGCTGATCCGCGATGGACAGAGCCTTGGCAAGGTTTCAGCGAGGCAGGCCCCCGGCGGATACAGCGGGGGCCTGTTGCTTTTCGCTCCAGCCCCGGACGCCACGCGGAATGTCGCCTCCGGTGGCAGCGCAGGCCGCAGGTGCATAACATGAACGCTGTTGTCGAGCGGACCTGGGCCGCTCGCTCTTGGGATCGTGGACGGGAGAAATCGCAGTTGTCCCTGATCGTTCAGAAGTTTGGCGGCAGCAGCGTCGCCACGGCGGAGCGGATCATGGCCGCCGCTCGCCGAGCCATTCGCGCCAAGCAGGCCGGCCATCAGGTCATTGTCGTCGTCAGTGCTCGGGGCGACACCACCGACGAGCTGATCGCCCTGGCCCGGGAGATCACCGATCAGCCGCCTTCGCGGGAAATGGACATGCTGCTGGCCACCGGCGAGCAGGTCTCCATCGCCCTGATGGCGATGGCGATCCAGTCGCTGGGACATCCCGCCATCAGCTTCACGGGCGCGCAGATCGGCATCGTCACCGACAGCTTCCACACCAAGGCCCGCATCAAGAACATCTCCACGCAGCGGCTTCGGCAGGCGTTGGAAGAAGGCAACATCGTCATCGTGGCGGGCTTCCAGGGCGTGGACGAGAATTACAACATCACCACGCTGGGCCGGGGTGGTTCCGACACCACCGCCGTCGCCCTGGCCGCGGTCATGAAGCACGATCCCGATTCGCCGTTCAGTTCGGTGGACTGCGAGATCTACACGGACGTGGATGGCGTTTACACCACGGATCCACGGATCGTCCCGGAAGCCCGCAAGATTCCGGCCATCAGCTACGACGAAATGCTGGAACTGGCCAGCGTCGGGGCCGGGGTGATGCACTCGCGGAGCATCGAGTTCGCCAAGAAGTTTCATGTCCCGCTTCAGGTCCGCAGCTCGTTCAGCGATGTGGAAGGGACCTGGATCGTGCCGGAGAACGAGTGGATGCGGCGCTATCCGGTGTGCGGGGCGGCCATCGTGCGGGACGAGGCCCGGGTAAGCATCCTCGGCGTGCCGGACCGTCCCGGCATCAGCCACCGCATTTTCTCGGCCATTGCCGACAAGAACATCGTCGTGGACATGATCGTGCAGAACGTCGGCAGTGAGGGCAAGGCGGACATCGGCTTCACGGTGCTCAACAACGAGCTTCAGGCGACGCTGGCCCTGCTCCGCCCCCTGGCCGCCGAGCTGGGCGCCCGGGTGACTCACGAAGAAAACGTCAGCAAGGTCTCTGTGGTCGGGGCCGGCATGCGATCCCATACCGGCGTGGCCGAGCGCATGTTCACCGCCCTGGCCAACGAGAACGTCAACATCAAGATGATCAGCACCAGCGAGATCAAGATTTCCGTGCTGGTGGACAAGGCTGACGGCGTGCGGGCCTTGCGGACGGTGCATTCGGCGTTTCGGCTTCACGAACCGCGTCCCAATGGGGCCGAAGCCCATCGTCAGGAACAAGGCACGGTCCTGATGCCCTCCGCCGCTCCGCTCTCCGACGAACGGCTGGAGCGCATGGCCAATCTGAACGCGATGGAAGACATCGTGGTCAGCGACGTCGAACTCGATACCTCCCAGGGGCGCATCACTGTCTTCCGCGCGCCCGACCGTCCCGGCATCTGCTCGCGCATCTTCCGCGGCATCGCCGACGCCGGGATCGTCGTGGACATGATCGTGCAGAACCTCACCGAAGACGGCCGGGGCCAGCTCAGCTTCAGCGTGCCTCATGCCGATCTGCACCGGGCCTTGGAAGTCACCCGGAAAACCATGCGGGAGATCGACCCGGACAGCGATGTCACGGCTGAGGCGGAAATCGCCCGGGTGCATGTCTCCGGCGTCGGCATGAGGACGCATACCGGCGTGGCCAAGCGGATGTTCGGGGCCTTGGCCCAGCGCGGCATCAACATCAGTATGATCAGCACCAGCGAGATCCGCGTCGGCGTCGTGGTCGCGCTGAAGCATGGTCCGGAAGCCTTGGCCGCACTCAAGGAGGCCTTCGCGGTCGAGTAAAAGCTCAGCCCGCCTCGTGCGAATTCCCCTGGAGGGGACGACCCACAGCGGCTGTCCGGTTTTTTACCAACCACGGAGACGACGTATGGCCACCTACGACGATTACGGGCAACCACCCCAGCCGGGCGGTTATCAGGAGCCGCAGTATCACGGACCGGTAGGTTCCAGCGGCAAGGCCGTTGGCAGTCTGATCCTCGGCCTGTTGTCCTTCTGCTTGTGCTGCTTCACCGGCGTGCCTGCCATCATTCTCGGCTTCATGGGGTTGGGCGACATCCGCCGCAGCGGCGGCCGCTTGGGCGGTTCCGGCATGGCAGTCATCGGCATCGGCACGGGGCTGTTGGGGACGTTCTGCGGCGTCGGCTGCCTCGGTCTGGGCTGGTTCGGCATCAACATGCTGAATGAGATGGCCAAGGCCGAACTGAACAATAATCCGGTGGTGCAGGAACATCTCGGCGAGCTGACCTCGTGCAGCATCAATTGGACTGACACGATGGAAGAACGGGAGCGGGAAAAGGACCCGAAACGACAGAATGAACTTTGGTCCTTCGACTTGGAAGGCTCCAAGGGCGAAGGCCTGGCCCGCGTCCGCATGGAACAGCAGGGGAATAATTTCGTTCTCCGGGACGGCACTTTGGAACTGAAGGACGGGCGGGTCTTCGACTTGAAAACTGGTCAGCCGAGGTGATAGGCCGGCCGACCGCCGCGTGCTTCATCTTCCCGCGGCATGATCCAATTCCTCCTGAAGGAGTTCCAGCGCCTCCCGGGCACAGTAGGCGAGGTCGGGATCGTCGCTTTCCGTGAGTTGGTCGAGGTCGGGCCACAGCAGGGTGATGTCCTCGACGGCCACGGCCTGGATGGCCTCCAAGGCCCGTGGTTTGTTGTCGCTGACCAGGGCCTGCCGGAACCATTGCAATGCCTGCCGCTCGCCGAGTCGCGCCAAAGCGGCTCGGGCGGCGTGGCGGACTTCGGGACTGGGATCGAAGCGGGCTTCCTGCAAGTGGAGCAGGACCTCGGCCCGGGAAATCGGCTCCCACCAACCCAGGCTGCCGACGGCCGCGGCACGGCAGGTCGGGTCCCAATCGTGGGTGGCGTTCAGCAGAAACTGTTCCGTTTCCAGCGAAGGATGCCCGCGGAGAGCGTACAGGATGGCCGGATACGGTAGATCTTCGGGGAAGGAAGGCCGACGGGGCGGCCAGCTCCGCAGCCGTTTCATGCCCCGACGAGCTTGCGAAATCCGCCGATGGACCCAACTGCGCAGGGTGAGGGCCACGCCGGGGTCTTTTGACCAGCGCAAGACCTGCACCGCCAAGCCGGGATGAGCGAGGCGGTCGTCGTCGAGCAGAGGCAGCAGCGCCGAACCCGCATCGTAGCGCAAGTCGTTCAAGGCCAGCAGAGCCTCGCGCTGCCCGGCTTCAGGCATGCTCGGCACGCGCTCGGCCAAGTCCGGGCCGGCGTCGTGGAGATACTCCGTGAGCACGTCTTCCAGGCTGCGCCAATGTGCCAGTTGCAATTCGAACGCCTCCTGCTCGAATGCTTCGTCGGCGAAATTGCGTTGCAAATGCGGGACGCGGCGAAGGAGTCTGCGGACTTCGACGAGAATGCGGACCAGCAGCGGATGCACCGGCTCCGGCCGATGGTCCCATAACGTCTCCACCAGATCGCCCAGCCGTCCTTCGACAACGACATGGGGCGGGACGCCGACCCGCAACCCTTCCAGGACGCGATGCAGCAGGCGCATGGCCAGATGCCCCTGAAGCGTCGTCGGCTCGGCGAGGTAGCCGGCGAAGCTGACGAAGCACACGGTTTCCGCGGCGAAGTAATGTACCAGCGGAAATTCATCCGTGGGTCCGACGCAGTTGAGCAACAGCGGCAGGCTCTCTTCCCGGTTGAGCATCCGCAGACTGCTGGCCAGGTCGATCCAGTACCACGATTGCTCGAGTTGATCGTTGCTGAGGCGGCGGGTCAGCTGCTTTTCGAGGATGCGGCAGGCTTCCTCGGTGCCGATCTCGGCCAAGGCCCGGACGCGGACGACGAACTCGGTCCCCGCCCGCAGGCTGGACTCGATCCGTTCCATTTCGCCGTGTTCGAGCCATTCGCGGAAACAGCATTTGGCAGCCTCCACGTCGGCTTCGGGGAGTTGCCCCCCGCGGTAAAGCTCGAGATGTTGCCGGGTCACGGCCGAAAGTTCCAACCCGTCCGTGAAGCGGTTCCGGAGGTATCGGCCCAACAGGAAGGCGACCCCGAGAAGCACAGGGAAGAGGAGAGCGAAGAAGATCAGGCCCATGATGCGTCCGTCGCCGGGTGCGGAACAATCCAATCCAGGTGTCGGTTCGTGGCGGACTGGCCGTCGCCGGTCTCCAGGGCGCTGACGGCTTTTTTGTGCATTACACCGTCGCTTGAGGCGATTGCCAAGAGCTTCGCACACAAAATGCTTCAGGTGCGAATCTGGCCGTCGCCATAAACGACATATTTGTACGTGGTCAATTCTAGCAGACCGCACGGCCCGCGAGCGTGAAACTTGTCGGTGCTGATGCCGATTTCGGCCCCCAGACCGAACTCGAAGCCGTCGTGGAACCGGGTGCTGGCGTTGACCAGCACGGCGGCGGAGTCCACTTCCGCACAAAAGCGGCGGGCGGCGGTCAGGTCGGTCGTCACGATTGCGTCTGTGTGGCCGGAACCGTAGCGGTTGATGTGAGCGATGGCCTCGTCGAGGTCGTCCACGACTTTGACGGACAGAATCAGGTCAAGAAACTCGGCGGCAAAATCGGCGTCTGTAGCCGGCTTTGCCCAGGCGATCTCCCGGCACGTTCGCGGACAGCCCCGCAATTCGACGCCGTGTTCCCGCAACGGCCCCTCCGCCTTGCGGAGGAACGCCTCGGCGAGGTCGGCATGGACGAGCAAACTTTCGGCGGCGTTGCACACCCCGGGCCGCTGACACTTGGCGTTCAGCAGAATCTTCAGGGCCAGGTCAAGATCGGCGGCACGATCGACATAGACATGGCAATTGCCCAGATAGTGCTTGAGCACGGGCATGGTGGCCTGCTCGGCCACGGCGCGGATCAAGGATTCGCCGCCGCGTGGGATCACGAGGTCGATGTACTGGTTAAGCTTCAACAGTTCGCCCACGGCGGCCCGATCCGGCGTGGACACCAGCTGCAAGGCCCCTTCAGGAAGCCCAGCCTGAAGCAGGGCGGCTTGCAAGGCTTCCACGATCGCTTGATTCGAAGCAGCCGCTTCTTTGCCGCCGCGAAGGAGGATGGCGTTGCCGCTCTTGATGGCCAAAGCGGCGGCGTCGGCGGTCACATTCGGCCGGGACTCGTAGATGAACAACAGGACGCCCAGCGGCACGCGGACCTTGCGGATTTCCAAGCCATTGGGCCGGAGCGAGCCTTCGATGACCTGACCGACCGGATCGGGCAAGGCCATCACCTGCCCAAGGCCCTCCAGAATGCCGTCGAAGCGGCTCGGAGTGAGTCGAAGCCGGTCGATCTGGGCGGGAGTCAGGCCGAACTGACCGGCGCGCTCCAGATCAGCAGCGTTGGCCGAGAAAATCGCCTCCTTGCGCTTTTGCAGTTCGTCCACGGCCCGTTGCAGCCAGCGGTTCCGGGCCGACCCGGGAGCTTTCGCCAGGAGGCGGGACGCTTCCTTGGCCTGACGGGCGATCTGTTCGCAGTAAGCATGCAGGTCCATGACGGCGGAATCGGCACACGGTCTGGGGTCAGGGCTGATCGGGGGCCCGAGGCGAAGGCTCGACGGCGACCAGACGGAAGGCCGACAGTCGCGGCGTTTCCTGGGCCAGTTGGAACCCCGGAGGTAATTGTACTTGGATCGGCTCCTCGGCGTGCAGTCCTGGTCCGAACTCGCGGCGGGTCAGGTCCACGAAGGCGGCGACGCTGGGCCGATCCTGGCCCGCCGGTCCCTGGACGCGGAGAGTGACCCGGCCCTCGCGGTCGCTGGTGAACTCGGCCCGGTAGCGGAAGTTGGCTGGGCAGAGGAAACCGACCGGCACATTGGCGATTTCGTAGATCCGCTGCTTGGGCCGGAGCGTGTACCGCAGCGCGACCTCTCCCGGCGTGGTGCGGATCGGCCGACCGGCCATCTCCCGGACCAGCGGTAGGATGGTGGGAGTGTCTTGCACGACCGGCTCGGTGCCGTTGGTTCGAGTCGCGGGCGTGTAGAACTGCGTGGGGATGTATTCGGCGTTTTGCAGCACCTCCTTGGGGCCGTGAACCAGGACCTCGCCCGGTTCGAGGATCACGTTCTCCAGCCGATCCGGGGCAGCGGTTTCCAGGCGGACGGGAAGGCGGCGTTCGATGAGGCGGCGGAGGATGACGTGGATGCGTCCGCGGTTCTCGGGCACGACGGCCCGGACGCCCGGGGGCAGGTTGAGCGAAGCCGGATCGATCCGGATCGCTTCGGTGAATCGGCTGTCGGCCAGGTGCTCTTCTGGCACGGTGATCGTCCGCTGAAGCCGCAGATCGCCCCGCTGGAGCATCTGGCGAAGCTCCCGCATCCGGGACGGCAGACCCGTGAACGAGACGGGGACGAGGGTCGGTCCCTGCACTTCCAGATCGAACAGCTCCGCCTGAGACGGGGCCACCGTCACTTCGAGAGGAATCTCCACGTTGTCGATGATCTCCAGATCGCGGCTGCGGGTGTACATCCAGACCAGAAAGGCGAGTCCGACAGCGATCAGCGGCGTCAACAGACGATCGGTCATGGTCGGTCCCTCCGTGTTCATGCCGCCAGGCGAAGCGGACTTGGCAGCTCCGCGGCCAGCCGCCGGGACAGGTTCTCGCGGGCCACCGGCTCCAGGCGTCCGCCGATGGCCAGTGAGATGCGCCCCGTTTCCTCGCTGACGACCAGGACCACGGCATCGGTTTCCTCGCTGAGTCCCAGGGCGGCCCGATGACGCATGCCGTACTGGGCCGCGCCCTCCGGGGCCTCGCCGAGCGGCAACTGGCAGGCGGCGGCGGCCAGTCGGCCATCGGCGATGAGGACCGCACCGTCGTGCAGCGGACTGGCTTTTTGAAAGATGGCACGCAGCAGGTCCACGGTCACTTCGGCATCGAGCCGTTCGCCGCTGTTGATGTAGGCCGCCAGGCTCATGCCCCGCTGGACGGCGATCAAGGCCCCGGTGTACTCGCGGGACAACGACTCGGCGGCGTCGGCCAGTTTGTCCGCCAGCGGATCCTGGCTGGGATGGAAAGCCCACAGAACGGGATAACGCCCCAGCACCAGCAGGCCCCGCCGCAGTTCCGGCTGAAAGATCACGATCAGGCCGACCAGGGCGGTGCTGAGTACGTAGTCGAGGATTTTGCTCAGTTCGGTCAGGTCAAGGCTGGCGATGACCACCTGGGCCAACAGGAAGACGCCGACGACGACGATGCCCAGTCCGCGAACGATGCCGGCTCCCCGGGCCGCCCCGATCAGCCGCAGGACCAGGTAGATGAGCACGGCGAGGATGGCGACTTCGATCAGATCGCGGATGCCGATCGACTCATAGAGGTGGATCAGGCGTTCCGGCATGGCGGCTCCCCCGTTCAGCCAAGGCGGCGAAGAGCGTCACGGCTGCATGGACGGCGGCGACATCGTGGACCCGGGCGATCTGCACGGCGTTTCGGCTCAAAGCGTAGAGCAGGACGCCGATGGTCCCCGCATGGCCGGCTTCCACCCAGCCGGGTCGGCCCAGCACGCGGTTGATGAACCCCTTCCGCGACACCCCGAGGCAGACGGGTCGGCCCAATCTCTGGAATTGTTCGACGTGAGCCAACAAATCCAGATTGTGTTCCAGCTTCTTGCCGAAGCCGATGCCCGGATCAACCGCGATACGCTGAGGCCCTATACCATGCCCGGCCAAGGCTGCCAACCTCTCTTCGAGATACCGGTACACTTCGCCGACCACGTCCGTGTACTGCGGATGGATCTGCATGGTTTTCGGCGTGCCCTGCATGTGCATGAGGATCAGGCCGGCGCGGCTCCGGGCCGCCACTTCGGGCATTTCCGGATCCCCGCTGAGGGCCGTGATGTCGTTGATGATGGCCGCCCCGGCCTGGAGGGCCTGGCGGGCCGTTTCGGCCTTGGAGGTGTCGATGGAGATCGGCACCGGGACGGACCTGGCGAGCCGTTCCACCACAGGCAGGACGCGGCGCAGTTCCTCCTCCAGCGGCACGGGATCGGCTCCAGGCCGCGTGGATTCGCCGCCGATGTCGAGGATGTCGGCCCCTTGCTCGACCAGTTCGAGGCCGTGAGCGACGGCCCGGTCGGGATCGAGCCACAACCCGCCGTCGGAAAAGCTGTCCGGCGTGACGTTGACGACGCCCATGACCAGGGGACGCCGACCGATCCGCACAGTCCGATCGGGCAGTTGCCACAGATGCTCCTTCATGCGGGTAATGTAAGCGGAGCGGAGAACAGGGAAAACGTCCCGCTTGGTCTTCACCAGGGGATTTCGAGGAGCGAGACGATCTGCTCGGCCATGTCGTTGACGAGCTTGGCACGGGCCGTGGCGTAGGATTCGCCCAGCTCGGGGATGAAGGTGACGGTGCGTTGGACGAGAATGGGCGCGAACGGCGGCGGCCCGGGCGGAGGCAGCGGGGCCAACGGATCGGAAGCATTGGTCAACGGCGGGGGAGGCGGCGGAGGCACCTGTGGACCGCGGCGCGGCGGAAGTTCCGGATTCATCCGCAGATCGAACCACGCCACCTCCACGCTCATGGTGAGTTCCGCCTGACGGACTTCGTTGAGCTGATTGGGAAGGATGACCCGCTTGGGCACGCCGAGAATGGTGACACGCAACTCGGCGTCAGCGTCGCCCTGGACGACTTTCCACGGCGTGCGGCGCTCGATCTGCTTGACCAGGGCTTCGGTCAGTTCAAACTCGACGCCGCGGAGAAAGGTCTTGTTTTCGGCGATGGGGACCCGGACGGTGCGGATGGAGCGGTCGAATTGCGGCGCGGTCTTGTAGCCGAGCACGGTAAAGTCGTCGAAGGCGGTGCAGGCTCCCAGGACCCAGGGCAGACAGCCCGCGGCCAGCAGAGCCAGTCCTCGAATCAGAGGCAGGCAACGAGAACTACGCATAGATTGGCCGACTCATTTGCCCTCCGAAGCGGCAGCGGCTTCCGCTTCGACCTTGGCCCGCAGTTCGTGCATCCGTTCCGTGGCCTTGGCCGCCCAGGACGTGCCGGGATAACGGCGACGCACGATTTCGTAGTAGAAATAGGCGGCTCCGGGATGGTGCGTCCGCCGGTAGAACTCGGCTACGCTGAAGTCCTTTTCCGCTTGTTGCTCGTTGATGGCGATCAGCGTGCGTTCCAGCACGTCCCGTTTGTTTTCCAGTTCTGGGTAGCTTCGCAGGGCGGTGTCCACCAGCTGGCGGGCTTCGATCAGCTTGCGGCCGTCGTAAGCCGGTCCGCGAACCTGATTGACCTTCGACTGAATGGCCAGTTCCAAGGCCGCCGGAGCCAGCGGCGATTTCGGATACTGATCCACGAGCATGCTGTAGTAGGTGTCCGCCTCGTCGTAGCGTTCGCGGAAGTAGCTGATGCCCCCGGCCCGGTAGAGCGCCTGTGGCGCCAGCGGACCGGCCGGGTCTTCGATGTAAATGGCCTCGCAGACTTTCTGGGCGTGGCCCTCGACGTCGAACGTCGGCTTTTCCCTCTCGAAGTTGACCAGGCGGGGCAAGCTGAAGGACCAGCCGTCCTTATTCTGCTCCTTCTGGCGGATCTCGGCCCGCGTGTCTTCCAGCCAGTACTCCGCGATGGCGAATTGCCGCTGCACAGCCTCGCCGCGGAACCGGGAGCTGGGAAACTCCTTGACCAGCTTCTCGTAGGTTTCCCGCGCCGCCGGATAGCGGCGCTGAGCGAACTGGCATTCCGCCTCGTAGAACAGGGCCTCCTCGTAGATGTCCGCGTTCCTCTCCTTCTTGGCCCGGCTGGCGAGCCAGCGGAAGACCTTCTCGGCGTCGCCGTATTCGCCGCGTTCCAAGAGCACCTTGGCGGAAGCGAGATCTCCGGCCAACGTGCCGGGCTGGAGCGGGCCTTCCTGCTCCCAGTGGCCGGCGCGATAGACCGCTTCCTGGGGCGGATCGGGGAGCTTGACGTGGGGGCGGGTCAGGTTCTCGTAGGTCCAGGTGTCGGCTTTCCACAGGTCGGACGCCGAGAAACTTTGACAGCCCCCTGTCATAGCCAGGACGGAAGCGAGGATGGCAGGCCAGCCCCGCCAGGTAGTGAGCCGGGTTGACTTCCTTGCCCGCATGGATTCCACCTTCCGTGTGGCAGTCACGACTCACTCCCCCAGGTACAGCATGGTGCGGGGACGCCGGCCCAGCAGATAGCTGATGTAGTGGTTGAACAACCCCCGCAACTCCTTTTGCTCCGCCGGCTCGATCCGCTTCCAGGCGTCCTCCGCTTCCGCACCTTCCAGCAGCCGCAAGGCTTGCCACGCTGACCGCGACACCGTTACCAATCCCCGCCGACCGTTCCGGCATTTCGGGCAGACGAAGCCGCCGGCCGCGGCGCTGAACGCCTGCTCGCTGGCCTGCGGGATCGTCTGACGGCACACGGCACAGCGTTCCGTTTGCGGAGCGTAGCCCAGTTCCCGCAGCAGCACCGTCTCGAACCGCAGCAGCCGCGCCGCGGTCGGCACTTCCGGGCTGCCGAACGTCCGCAGGGCGTCCAACGCCTCGTCGAACAGCTTCGGGTGCGGATCGTTCTCCTGCGTCCAATCGCCCAGCAGCTCGGCCACGTAGTAAGCGGCATACAGGGCCTTCAAGTCCCTGGTCAGCCGCGGAAATCGCTCCACCACCCGCGCTTCCACGAGCAGGTCGAGACTCCCGGACGATTTGCGGAGCAGGACGATACTGGCCACCGTCAGCAGGTCAAGGGCAGATTCGAAAGTGCTCCGCAGCCGTCGCCCTCCCTTCGCCAGGACCCGTACCTTGCCCAGTTCCCGCGTCCACAGCGTGGCGATGCGGCTGGATTCGCTGTAGTCCGTCGTGCGCAGGACCAGAGCTGTCGCTTTTTCCGCGGCCAAGGGATGCTCCAAGGAATCAACCCGTCGCAGGGCGGCGACGGCCCGCAAATCGCTGAGGCATCAATCCGGGGCCTTGGCGATCCAGCCCAGGATCCGTTCCGGATCGGGCCATTCAAAGCGGCTCTCGGCCTGGCTCCATCGCCTCAGAAGCACGATCCGCGGCAGTTTGTGTCCGACCAGATCGTCCAGATGCCGCCGTTCACAGACGACGAAGCCGACGTGACCGGGCAACGCCCCCAGCGGCGTCTCCTCGATCCGCACTCCGATCAGGTGCCGCTTCCCGGGACCGTGCAGCAGCGACATCGCATTGTGCCACAGCTGCGGGTGCCGCGTCAGATGTTGCGGCAAGACCCAGCCGAAGCTGGAAACACGGCGGGCATGATTGGCCTCCACCGGCCAGAGCACCTCGTCATCGTCGCCGGCCAGTTCGCCAAGAACGAAAAAGCCCAAGCGCTCGGCTGCTTCCCAGATCCCGGCGTTGTCCTTGTCTGCCTCGACCCACAGCAGATTGATGCCTTTTGCCCGCCATCGGCATCCCTCGTCGGGGCACAAGCGCCCGGCTCCCAGCCCGTGGACCACGAAGCGATGCCCATTGAGCGTCAAACGGTCCTTCCGTAGCAACAGGTGACACAGTCCATGCGTCACGTCGGCTCGCCGCTCCAGGATTTGTCCGTTGTGCCAAAGCTCGACGGTGCCGTGGTACAGGAACGGCGTCTTCGGCTCCCACAGGCTGGCTTCGGGGATGATGGCCCGGGAGCGCAGCAGGCCCGCCTCGCTGGGAATGGGCCGAAGCGGATAGGCGATTTCCACGGTTTCCGTGTACACATTGCGCGGACCGTGCAACTTCCCGCGCAATTCCGCTCCTTCCCGCGGTTGATCGAGCGGCAGCGTGAACGTGATCTCGGCCTCGACCGGATCGAAGCGAGTCGTTTGCACGTCGAGGAGATCGAGCAACCTCGGCATAGCGGCTCTCCCGTTCGAGCTGAGCACGGGGCGAAGGCCGGCCTCCCGGACTGGTCGAACCAGCTATTTTCATGGTATGCGTCGGCAATGGGCCGAGGCGGGCAAGCTGCTCACGGGGCTTTGTCCGTGGACCGATACGGCTGCCAATGGCTGACGGTAAGCAAGACGTTTTCGTTCACGAGGAACCGAACGGCTGCCACTTTCCGATCGCCCCCTTGCAGCGGCACCCATTCGCAGTCGGGAGGAGCAGACTCCAGTACGGTGACGCTACCGCGGCCGTCGGGAGCCACGACCTGGATCGCTCCGGCCATGAACTTGTCGTCCCGGATCGGGATGCGATGTCCGCCTTCGGGAAGGAAACGGACGGCAGGGGCAGATTCCAGCAGCAGCCAGGCGTGTCGGCCTGGCGGGCCGTTGAGTCGGAAACTTCGCCGGACCCCGACGCCGTAGTTGCTCCGGAGGGCTTGGACCTGTTCTTCGATACGGACAAATTGCCCATCCTCTGTGGCGACGTGGGCCAGGAGCACCGCACTGCCATC
>CALFAY010000061.1 GCA_937944855.1 uncultured Planctomycetota bacterium | reverse complement strand
GAAACGCCTCGACGTACGTTTTGCGGGCTTCTGGATCCTTGACCCAGAAGGCCAGCGTTTCGGGAGTTATAAGCGGGTTTGGCCCGGCTTTCTGGAAGTCGCGGGCATACTGGCTGTTCTTCTGCTGTTCGGGATTATTCGCCAATTCGCGCTGGAGGCATTTAGGATGCGGCAAATTGAGGATGATAAGCCGATCCATCTTGTCCGGATGGTTCATGGCGTAAGCCCAGGCGATGGCTCCGCCCCAGTCGTGGCCGACAAGGATCAGCTTGTCCCGTCCGAAGTGCTTGCGTACCGCTTCGACGTCGCCGACCAGCTTGTCCATCGTATAGTTTTCCACGCCCTGCGGCTTGTCGCTGAGGTTGTAGCCGCGCAGGTCCAGGGCCACGACCTGATGTTTCCGGGCCAGGGCGGGCATCTGCTCGCGCCAGGTGTACCAGAAGTCGGGGAAGCCGTGGAGCATGACGACCAACGGCCCCTGACCTGCCGTCACATAATGCAGCCGAACGCCGCCAGAATCCACATAGCCTTCCTCGCCCAGCGGCTCTGCATGCAGTGTGCTCGCGGTCCCCAGGAACATGACAAGAGCTCCGATCAATCCCTTGGTCGCGTTGTGCATGATGGTTCGCCTCCTGGATGTTAGTCCATGTTGTGCGTGAGTCAGGGCGAAGTAATGTCGAGGACCAGGAAAACCTCGGCACCCAATTCGGTCCCCTCGCGGGTCACGGCCCGGAAGGGCAGGACGTGCCGCCCCGCCGGGGCGTTACGGTCCACCTCGACATGCAATAAACCCATGACGCCGCCGGGCAGTCGAACCCGGAACCACTTTTCCTCTTCGGCCGAACAGGGATAGCGTTCCAGGACAAAAGCCGGAGGTTGTTTGCCATGCACACTGCCGATGACAAGCCGGGCCGTCACTTGGTCGCCCCGCTGGCAACGCACCACCAGTGGATCGAAATGGAGCAGATGCGGGTCCCAGTCCAGTCGGGCGTCACCGGTGGGGGAAAGGGCGTCGGCGGCCTGGGCGGCGGCCTCGGCCCAGTGCAGGCGTCGGCGGATGTCCTCTTCGTTGAACTCGAACGCCCCGCCATGCTCCGCCAGGACCCATTCGGGCCGAAGCTCGAGCAGCTTGGCCGCGCTGATGCGGTAGGTGTGCGGCCACGAGCGGTTCAGACCCATCCAGCCCCCCGTGCCACTGTACAGATCGACATGGAAGAAATTGTCGCCGGTGAACAGACAGCGTTTGCCGTCAATGGTCGTCTCCACCGCCATGGTGTAGAAGGTCTGACCAGGGAAATGATGAAAGCGGAAGGTGTATTCCTTCCAGTTGGCCGCGGCCCCGTCGCGGAAACGCCTCTCAAACCGCACCGGCCGGGCGTCAAGGAACGGAGCGCGAAACCGGAGCGGCTCGGCGATGGGTAGAGCGACCAGATCCAAGGCCCAGACCTCGAAGCGATCGCGGTCGCCCAGGTCGTACACGCCGTCGTAGTGGTCGTAATGGGCGTGGCTGAACATGACCAGTTCCACCGGTCCCAGACCGCGTTCCGCCTGAAGTCGGCGAACTTGCTCAACGCTCCTCCGGCCCCACGGATCGAAGACCATCAAGGACTTGTCCCGAGCCACCAGGACGTAGGTGTTTCCCGTGTAGAACAAATGCTCGGACAGTTGCGACCAGGGCTTTTCCCCGGCAGAACCGGCCTGTTCCTTGGCGAGGAAAGCGTATTGGGGAGGATCCCCGAGGCGTTCTTTGGAGAAGCGCTCGAAGCTCTTCAAGAAGCCGACTTCCTCGACTCGCCTGGCTGTCTCCAGCAGCGCTTCCACGGGCCGTTCAGCAATCGGCAGGCCGTGGGCGGGACAGATCAGGGTCGGCTTCCGCTCCGCAAGGCTCCGCAGACTCTCCGCGGCAGGTTTCAGTCCCGCGTCGGTCCAGTGGTCCCAGTCGGTGGTGTACGGCGACCAGAGTTTGCCGGGCTGAGCCAGGGCATCGCCCACGAACAGCAGCCGCGGAGAAGCGTCGCCCCGTCGGGTATCCAAGACGAGATATGCCACGTGGTCGGGACTGTGGCCTGGGGCAGCAATCGGCGTGATCCGCCAATGGTGCCAGACGATTTCCCGGTCCGGTTCCACATCGCACAGGATTTCCGCATGGCCCCGCGGCACGACCAGATAGGCCGTGCGGGAGGTTCGCAGCGGCAGCGATTCCTGCCAATACTTGGACACGCCTTCCGGTTTCAACCATTCCGCCGAGGTCTTTGGGGCACGCACCTGGGCTCCGGCGGCAATCCACTGACCCAGGCGGGCAGCGGTGTCCCGATGATGATGCGTCAGCAGAACCGACTCGACCTGCCCGACGCCCTGGCGAGCCAGTTCGGCAGGATCGGCTGCCGTCGGAGCGTCGATCAACAGGGCTTTTCCATCCGCGATCAGGGCGTGAGCGGCGGGAAGACCCGGGGAACGCAACACTCCTGGAGTGATTTCCAACCATCGGCCTTCGCCAATGCGCCGCCCTTCGGCCCAGCGGCCGAGCACGGCCAGAAGAACAACCACTGCCCCGCTCAGTGCGATGCAAACAGCCTTGCGCAGCATCCGATTCGCCCTGCCCAAACGGTCTCATCCCGTGCCAATGGCCGAAGTCGCTTCGGCCCTCAACATGGTCGCTGCGACCGGGGCGGGAATCAAGGGCGGACCCCTGCGGGAGCGTCAGGCGGAATGGCGATGACTGGAGCAGGCCGATTCTGCTTCGGGGACGGGCAGTTCGGGGGACTCGTAGAGTTGCACTTCCGCGAAGCGGTTTCCGGCGGAATCGTAGCACAGAATGCGGTGCTCGTCGCAGATCCAGATGGCCTGGCAACGCATCCGACGAGGACCGTGGGCCACGAAGAGCAAACCGCACGGTTTGGCTTTGCGAAACAACGTGGCACGGTGGATCGGCGTCTGGTTCGGGTCGAGCCGATCCTGCGTACACAGCGTTTGCCGGACGCAGGCTTCCAGGTCATCCAGGGTGCGGGCGGCGGCGACCAAGCGGCGGGGATTCATCAGCCCTCCCGACCGAGCGGAAGATGCGGCGTCTTGGGGCGGAACGGCGATCATCCGAGGGAAAATATCGGCCGGTCGGCCGCTCCGCTTGACAGCTTCTTTTCAGGCAAGGAAGATCAAGGTGGATCCCCAGCGACAAGACTCGCTTCCGTTTGTCCAAAGTTTGGCCCGACGTGCCATGTCCGTCCCGGAAGGGGGGTAGGGCCATGCCCAGACGCTTGTTCGTGGTCGAAGGGGCCGACCAGGGACGCTATTACGCCCTGCCTGAGGAAGGTGCGGTCATCATCGGCAGCAGTGAGCGGCACTGCGACATCGTCCTGAACGATCTGTATGCCGCCCGCGCCCACTGCGAGATCGCCGTTCAGGGCGGCAAGGCCATCGTCACGGACCTTTCGACCCCCACCGGCACCCTGGTCAACAAGCAGAAGATCGAACGGCACGAACTGGCCTGGAACGACGTAATCCGCGTCGGCAATACGCATCTGCGCTTCGAGGAAGGCGAGGTTCCCGCCGGCGAGACGATCCAGCCCCGCGTCCGTCCCGATCCCGATGCCGTGCCCGAAGTGCCTCGGGAAAAGCTGGCCAAGCTCAGCGGCTGCAAGCTCGGACATTATCAACTGGGCGAGGTCATCGGCGTCGGTCATTTCGGCACGGTCTTCAAGGCTCGTGATCTGAAGAAAGAGGCCGACGTTGCCCTGAAGGTCCTCGGTCCCGAATTCCCCGCCAACGACGCCGAGATGAATCGCTTCGTTCTGGTGGTCAAACCGATGTTAGCGGTTCGTCATCCGCATCTGGTGACCGTTCTTGGTGCGGGACGGTCGCACAATTACATGTGGATCGCCCGGGAACTCGTGGTCGGCGAGAATGCCGCGGACCTCATTGCCCGTCATCGGAAGCAGAAGAGGATCGACTGGCGGATCGGCTATCGGTTGGCGGTCCACGTCGGCAGGGCGCTCGACTTCGCCGCCCGGCATCACTGGTCGCACCTGAACCTGACCCCGGCCAACATCCTGATCGCCGCCGACGGCACGGCCCGGCTCAACGACCTGATGATGCACAAGGCCCTGGGCGGTTCCGTGCTCGATCAGGCGGTCCGTAAGCAGAAGGAACGGGCCGAGGCTGCCTGGCTGGCTCCCGAGCAGACCGAACCCGGGGCGTATGTGGACGACTTGGCCGACCAGCATCGCCTCGGAGCGATCGTCTATGCTGTACTCACCGGGCGGCTGCCCTTCGAAGACGACGATCCGGAGCATCTTCGCCGCCGCATCCGCGGCGAATTCCCCGACAAGCCGACGCGGCATCAGAAGAGCATCCCCATCGAGTTGCAGGCGGTAGTGCTCCGGCTGCTCGCCAAGCATCCCGAAGAGCGCTACGCCAACCCCGCCCAGATGCTTGCCGAGTTGGCCGCTGTCGGCAAAGCCAACCGGCTTTGAGGGAATGGTTACAGCAGCAGGGCCGCCGGCGCTTGCAAGCGGCGGATGAGGGCGTTGCCGAATGCGGTCGCCGCCGCTCCATCCAAAACCCGATGATCGAACGAGAAGGACAGATACACGATGTCTGCGGGAACGAGGTTCAGGTTCTGATCATACACCGGCCGCTTCACGATCTTGCCCACGCCGACGATGCCGACCTGCGGATGGGGGATGATCGGCGTCGAAATCAGGCCGCCGAAGCTGCCGATGGACGTGACCGTGAAGGTGCCGCCGCGGAGGTCGTCGGGCTTGATCCGGTTGGTCCGGACGGCTTCAGTCAGCTTCTCGATTTCCTGAGCGAGGTCGAAGACGCTCTTTTGATCGGCGTTGCGGAGGACCGGCACGAGCAGACCTTGGGGGGCGGCCACGGCGAAGCCGATGTGGTACTGATCGTGCAGGACGATCTCCTGTCCCTCTTCGTCCAGAGTGGCGTTGACGATGGGCACATCCTTCAAAGCGCCAACGACCGCTTTGACGATGAAGGCCAGATAGGTCAGGCGGATTCCGCGTTCGGCCAGCGGGTCTTTCAGCGATTCGCGGAGTCGGACCAACTGGGTGACGTCGGCTTCGTCCACATAGCCGAAGTGGGGAATGGTCCGCTTGGAGAGGACCATGTGTTCGGCGATGCGGCGGCGGATGCCCTGAAGCTTGATGCGGGTCCCGGGCCTGCCGAAGTCGGGCAAGGCTCGGGCTGGCGCGGGCCGGGGCACCGGTTGCTGCGTGGGCTGAAGGGACGCTTTCAGGTCGGCAATCAGAATCCTCCCGCCCGGTCCAGAGCCGCGGATTTGCGTCAGGTCCAGGCCCAGTTGCCGGGCCATCAACCGCACCGAGGGAGCAGCCTTGACCCGCTGCGCAGCCGCAGTCGCAAGGATCGCACTTTCGCCCGGTTCCTGCACCAGGAACGAACGCTCAGATGCCGGGCGAACGGCAGGGGTCAGCCCTTCAGCGGGTCGAGCGGAGGGCGTCAGGTTCCCGGTTTCCTCTTCCGCTTCGACCTCCGGTCTGTAGGTCAGAACCACCTCGCCGACCTTGATGCGGCTGCCGGGGGACGCCTTGAGGGACTCGATGGTTCCGATGAACGAGGAGGGCAGTTCCATGCTCGCCTTGTCGGTGAGGACTTCGGCCAGCGATTGACCGCGTCGGACGGAATCGCCGGGCTGGACGCGCCAGGCGACCAGTTCCGCCTCGTAGATGCCTTCGCCAAGCTCGGGCAGGCGGTAGTCCACGGCGTTCACGCCTCCTCGGTGGCCAAGGCCCGCATCGCTTCCCGAATCTGCGGAAGCTGGGGCACGCTGTTCTTCTCGTACTCCTGGTTCAGTCCGATTCCGGGGATGTGCTGGCCGAGCAGCACCCGCGGACGAACCAGCAGATCGTAGTAATGGTGGTCAATGACCCGCCGCAGCAGATGTTCGCCGAAGTTGGTCACTTCCGTGTCCTCGTTGACGATGAGGATTCGGCCCGTCTTCATGACGCTCTGGCTGATGGCGTGCCAATCGTAAGGGAAGATGCTCCGCAGGTCGAGAACGTCGAACATCAGTCCGTGGCTTTCGCGGAGTTCGTCAGCGGCCTTGACGCATAAAGGCAAAGTGCGCCCGTAGCTGACCACGGTGGCATGATGGCCCGTCCGCACCAGGGCCGCTTTGCCCAGCGGCACGAAATATTCCTGCACGGGCGGCCAGCGAGGCTGCCAGCCGGTCCGATCGCCGACCGGAGCATCGATCATCCGTTTGAGTTCTTCCTCGTCCTCCGGCTCTCCGGGAATCTTCTGTTCACCCCGAACGCGAAGCAGCGCCTTGGGCAGAAGGACCATGACCGGGTTAGGATCGGCGATGGCGCTGAGCATCAGGCCGTAGGCGTCCAGGGCATTGCTGGGCATGACGATCTTCCAACCGGCCAGTCGGGATGCCCAACTCTCGAAGGAATGCGAATGATACAGACTGCCGCGAATGCCGGAACCGCTCGGCGTCATGAGCACGATCGGCATATCGTAATTGCCGCCGCTGGCCCAGCGCTGATTGCCAGCGATCTTCATCAGGTCGATGGTGTTGAAAGCGTAGTCGCAGAACTGGATTTCGCAGACCGGCCGGCCGCCGGCGTAGGCGATGCCCATCGCCATGCCGAGGATGCCGCGTTCGTCCAGCGGCGAATTCCAGGCGGTTCTCAGCCCTTGCGTGGCCGTGAAGACGCCGCCCAGCGGCGGACCGACATCTTCGCCGAAAATGTCGGTCACGCCCAGATAGGTTTCCCCGTAATGCAGGGCGAGTCGGACCGCTTGAACCAGTGTGGCCATGTCGTGTCATCCGTTCCGCGAGGCGGATCAATCGCCGTTGGGCAGTCCAGTGTAGTCATCCGGATAAACGACATCGTGAAAGCTGGAGGCATAGGTAAAGCGGCGGACGTCGTCGGCGGTCGGCTTCGGCTCCTTGAGGGCCTGTTCGAGGGCCTTCTCGCATTCATCCAGGGCGGCCTTGCGGATCGCGGATGCGCCCTCCTCATCCAGAACGCCGGCCTCGATCAACTTCTGCCCGAACTCTGCGACGCAATCGCGCTCGTCCTTGACCCGCATGGCCCCGCTGGAAGAGGAATGGCCGTACAAGCGGGAAACCAACGCCTCGATCATGTAGGGTCGCCGTTCCTGGCGGACGTAACGCATGGCCCGCTCGATGGCGTGCCAGCTGGCGATGGGATCGTTGCCGTCCACGACTTCGCCAGGGATGCCGAACGGCTTGCCCCGATCGACGATGTGCAACTCGGCGTGCTGGGTGGCTGCCGGAGTCGAGATGCCGTAGCCGTTGTTCATCACGATCATCAGCACGGGCAGTTCGTTGCCGGGACGGGTGCTCCAGATCATGCAGGAACCGAAATCGCCCTCGGCCGTCCCTGCGTCGCCGCCGACCACGATGGTGATGCCGTCGCCGCCGTACCGCTTCTGGACGTGGGCCGTGCCCGGGGCCTTGACCCAGGCGACCCCGATTACCGAACAGACCGGCACGACATTCCATTCCGGGACGCAATAATGGCCGACAAAGTTGCGGCCGCGCGAGTGCCGGTCGGTCCAGGTCATCGCCATCTGCCGGATGCCGTCAATGACTGGCATGCCCATCGCAATCAAGGTTCCGCTATTGCGGTAGTGGAGGTGGAGGTAGTCGTAATCGGGGCCGCGGCCCTTTTTGACCTGCAAACCCAGCGGCACGTTGAAAGCCTCTTCGCCGGGCCCCCCGATCCAGAAGTAGCCCTCGCCGGACTTGCTCATTTTGATCATCCGCTCTTCCATGGCCCGGGCGCGGACCATGAGGCGGTAGATCTCCAGGCAGCGCTCGGCGGGCAAGGAGTATTCGCCCGAGGTGATGTCGGACAGGACGGCAAGTCCGTTTTCCTCCGGCTGCACGATCTCTCGGGCCATGCGGCTTCCCCCCTCCCGAGGCCTGGGCAAACCCCCAACCACGCCTGCAATCATCCGGCCATCAGTTCACAAGCTTCCTTTCTGAACTGGTCTCGGCATCATCCTCACCTGTGCACGGTAATTGTACGTCGCTGTCGGAGGGCTGGGAAGCCAAACAGGGCGAGGGTTGATCGCGACTCGTAGAGGGTTCGGCAAACAGTGCGGGGCGGCTGGCGAACAACCGGACCGCCCCGCGTGTCGTGACCACCCTCGTGGCATGGGAATCCGCACAACCGCCAGGACGCGCGCGGAAGGCGCACGGATTCGGCACAACCGATACACGCCGCCTTGTTGGCCCAGTCGTCTCGTCTTATAATTGGTGCGGCAGGGAAGAGGTCCCCCGCCGAGGAGTCCGTTCCGTGAGTCCGCGCCCGCGCATCCTTGTCCTGCGACACGACGTTTCCGGGAAAGACTGGCTTGGTTCGTGGCGCGATGCCGAGTACATCCGGGCTGACAGCGTCTCCACAGCCCTGGGTCTGCTTCGGCGAGAACGCTTCGATGGCATCTACGCCGACACCCGCGGACTGGCTCTGATCGAACAAGCCGGCTTTCTGCTGCGTGCCGATCGCATTCTCGAACTGCTTGCGGATGGTGTCGTCGTCGTCGATGCCGATCTCCGCATCGTCTGGGCCAACCCGCAGTTTGAGAAGTGGTGTGGCGGACCGGCCTCCGGAAAGTTGTTTTTTGAAGCCCTCAGTTCGCCAGAAGTGCTCGGGCCTGAATACAGCCCGTTTCATACGGCGATCAGCCACGGGCCGGTTTCGACCTGCTTTCGGCTGTCCAGCGGTCGGCACATCCAGTTTCACGTCACGCCGGTGTACGGTCCGCAGTCAAAGTTGACGCATTTCATCGGCGTAGGGCGGGACGTGACCGAAGAACGGCAGCAGCAGCAGAAACTCGATGCCATTCACCAGGCCGGTGCCGAGCTGGCCGCCCTCGATCCCAGCGTGCTGGCCAGGCTCAACGCCCAGGAACGCATCGACTTGCTCAAGTCGAACATCCTCCGTTGTGCCCGGGAAATCCTTCATTACGACGTGATCGAGCTTCGCCTTCTTGATCAGAAAACCGGAAGGCTCGAACCGCTGATCACCGAGGGGCTGACCCCGGAAGCGGCCCAGCGGGTCCTTTACCCGGAGCCGCAGGGCAACGGCGTGACCGGCTATGTCGCCGCCACTGGCAAAAGTTACCTGTGCTTCGACACGACTCAGGATCCGCTTTACCTGGAAGGGGCCGCGGGGGCACGCAGCTCGCTCACGGTGCCGCTCATCTACCACGACAAGGTCATCGGCACGTTCAACGTCGAAAGTCCCAAGCCGCATGCCTTCGTGGAACAGGATCGGCAATTCCTGGAAATCTTTTGCCGCGAGATCGCCTACGCCCTGCACACTTTGGAACTGCTTGTGGCGGAACGCCGCTGTTCCACGACGCAATCAGTCGAAGCCATCAGCCGCGAAGTCGCTCTGCCGGTGGATGAAATCCTCCAGGCGGCCACAGGGTTGATGGACCGCTACATCGGCCACGACCCGGAGATGACCCAACGGCTCAACACGATCCTAAGCAACGCCCGGGCGATCAAGGAATGCATCCAGAAAGTAGGCGAGTCGCTGGCTCCGGCTCCGACGTCGGAATCGCCCAGCGATGCTAAACTGCACCGCCTGCGCGGCTTGCGAATCCTGGTGGCGGACAACGATGAGAAGGTCCGCAAATCAGCCCATCAGATTCTCGGCCGGTGGGGTTGCATCGTCGAGACGGCTCGGGACGGCCGTGAAGCCGTGGTCATGGCCCGGCTGGGCAACTACGATCTGATGCTGGCCGACATCCGCTTGCCGGACATGAACGGCTATGAAATCTTCTGCCAACTGCGTCAGGCCCGTCCTGGCGTCCCCGTCGTGCTTATGAGCGGCTTCGGTTACGACGCCAATCATTCGATCGTCAAGGCCCGGCAGGAAGGCTTGAAAATCGTGCTTTACAAGCCGTTCCGCGTCGATCAACTGCTCGACGCCCTGGAACGGCTGGCCCTGAGCAACGGCAACGGTGCTCCTGCCGCCAAACCAACTGTTGCCGCCACGACTGCCTAGCTCCAGCGTCGTTTCCCCTTCCAAGGCCCCACGCCATGCAGAACGAACCGAATATTCCGCAAACTCCGTTTCGCATCCAGGTCGCTGAGCGCGTCCAACGCCTTCCGCCTTACCTGTTTGGCCGCATTAACGCCCTGAAATACCAGATGCGTCGGGCCGGTCGGGACGTGATCGACCTCGGAATGGGCAACCCGACCGATGTGCCCGATCCCCTCATTGTCGAAAAACTGTGCGAAGCCGCCCACGACGAACGGAACCATCGCTACTCCGTCAGCAACGGGTTGTTCAATCTCCGTCGGGAAGTGGCCTTGCGATATGCGAAACGGTACGGCGTGGAACTGGATCCCGAGACGGAGATCATCGCCTGCCTCGGCTCCAAAGAAGCATTCAGTCACATGTGCCTGGCCCTGCTGGGACCGGGTGACACGGCCGTGGTACCGGCTCCTTCCTTCCCGATCCACGTTTACGCAATCGCTTTAGCCTCGGCAAACGTGCTCAGCGCCGAATGCACCCAGCCGGACCGGTTTCTGTCCCACGTCGCCCACATCGCGGAACATCTGTATCCCCGGCCAAAGGTGGTCGTGGTCAATTTTCCGCACAATCCGACGGCGACGGTCGTGGAGCGGGATTTCTTCGTGGACCTCGTTGCCTTGGCAAAGCGGTTCGGCTTCATGGTCATCCACGACTTCGCTTATGGCGACGTCTGTTTCGACGGCTATCAGGCCCCGAGCTTCTTGAGCGTGCCGGGGGCAAAGGAAGTGGGCGTCGAGACGACCACGATGAGCAAGGGTTACAACATGGCCGGTTGGCGGATCGGCTTTTGCGCCGGCAATGCCGAGATGATCCGGGCCTTGGCCACGATCAAGGGTTACTACGATTACGGCATCTTCCAGGCCATCCAAATCGCGGCCATCGTGGCGCTGCGGCACTGCGACCACCTGGTGGCCCGGCAAGCAGCGGAGTACCAGCACCGGCGGGATGTGCTGGTGGACGGCTTGAGGCGGATCGGCTGGGAGGTGGCCAAGCCGAAGGCGGGCATGTTCGTCTGGGCGCGGTACCCGGAGGAGTGGCGACGGCGGATGGGTTCCATCGAGTTCGCCATGAAGCTGCTGGAAGAGGCCGAAGTCGCCGTCAGTCCCGGGCGAGGCTTCGGAGAGGCGGGGGAGGGGTATCTGCGTCTGGCGTTGGTCGAGAACGAGCTGCGGCTGAAGCAGGCAGTACGACAGATCGGGCGGTGCTTGTTGCGGGAGACCAACAGTCCCTGATATAGTTGGGGCGACGCCAAAGCCCCAGTTCATGAGGATCCTGCCCATGCCGTCGCCCAATGAGCCGTTCGATCCGCAGCAGCCGACTGCCGACTTCGTTCCCGCTGTCACCCCGCAGCCGGAAACGGTCAGTTTCCTGCGAGCGTATGAATCTACGGAGGTCAAGAAACCAGCGATTCCGC
>CALFAY010000060.1 GCA_937944855.1 uncultured Planctomycetota bacterium | reverse complement strand
GTTTTGTTTTGCCGACGGTTCCGTGAGGATGGTGCGGTTTGGCAACACGGTCTGGGACGGCTTCTCGGATACCTTTCCGCCCGATTGGCATCTCCTGCAACAGTTGGCCGGTTTCCGCGACGGTCAATCGGCCGACACCTCGGCCCTGCTCGATTGACCGGCTGCGGGTTACAAGAGCGCCGCAATCGGCTCGTAGCCGGTCATCACCGAGGCAATTTCTCGCGGAACACCTGGAGCGATGCGCAGTTCGCCCACGTCGAAGAGAGTGTCCAGGATCGTAGCGATCAGGTTGGGAATAGTGACTGGCTGCGTGGCCGGTTCCCCGGCGTCGCGGCTTGACTGACCGACGACCTGACCCATCTTCAATCCGCCTCCAGCCAGAAGCAACGGCGCGATTTTGCCCCAGTGATCCCGGCCGCCGTTGCGATTGATCTTGGGCGTGCGGCCCATTTCCCCGCAGGCCACCAAAAGTATCTTGTCGGTCAGACCGCGCGCCTTCACGTCTTCCAGAAAAGCCGACACTGCGTAATCCAGCGGCGGGCCCATGTAGCTCATCCCCTCGGCCACGCCGGCGTTGTTGACGTCGGAGTGCATGTCCCAGACGAAATTGGTCGTCACCGTGACGAATCCGCAGCCGCGTTCGCAGAGCCGACGGGCCAGCAACAGCAATTTGCCCAGCGACTTCGCATTGTCCACATAGTTGTGGTAATTGTTCCACTTCCGGCTGATGTTCTCGGGGCGGACCAGCGGGGCGGTGTCGTAGCGGGCCAGCGTCTTGGAGCTTTCCTGGCTGAGATCGAAGGCATCGGCGATGCCGTTGAGCAACGTGGTGAAGGCCTGTTCGCGGATGCGATCCAGTCCGTCGGATCGGCTCGCCTCGTCCAGGGCCAGCTTGACTCGATCGAGCTGGGCCAGCAGCAGGCGACGGTCGTCGAGTTGTTCCCGCGGCAGACGCAGCTTCATGTCCTGTTGCAGCGAGCCGCCGCCGCTGGGATCGAACGGCGCCCAGGCCGAGCCGAAGCTGCCGGTGTCGTGAAACTTGCCGAAGGCCATCGTGCCCGGCTGCGTCGTCGGATCGACGGCCCGGGGAAAGAGCAGGACATTCGTCGGCATGCCGTTGGCTGGGTAATTCATGCCGGCCGCGCGGGCATAGATGCTGCCCAGATTGGCCCGGAACGTGTCTCGGCAGACCAGCGGCTTGAGGTCGTGGTTCTCGTCGCCGGTGACGAAGGAACGCACGATGGCCAGGCGATCCGCCAGCCTGGCCAGCCGAGGAAAAGAGCCGCCAAAGGTCACGCTGGGAAGCACGGTCTGGACCTCCCCGGTGGCGCTATGCACGTCCGAAGGGGCGGACATCTTGGGATCGAAGGTTTCGGTCTGGCTCGGCCCGCCGTGCAGAAACAGGAAAATGACGCTGCGGTCTTTCAGGAGCGGTTTCTCGGCTGCACTGCTGCGACCGGCCAAAAGGGAGCTTAAACTCAGTCCGCCCAGGGACAAGGCCCCGACCTTGAGGAACTCCCGACGCAGCATCCGGTGATCACGGTCGTAAAAGGTGAGCATGGCGGGCCTCCGGCAGGCAGGGGGTTGTGCGGCAAGATGTTCTCAAAAAGAAAGCGGGACCAGACGTCCTGTCTGTCAGGATGACAGTTTCGCGGCTCAAGTCAAGGACAATCCTGACCCAGGGCTGAAGCAGACCGAGGGAGGGCCGGCAGCCGGTCAATCCAGCAGGGCCGAGGTGTCGGCCGATTGACCGTCGCGGAAACTTGGTCAAAGGGAGGCCATTACGCGGCGTCATCAGAGGCCTCCTTAACGGGGCTGCGGCTTGGCAGCCTGAGTCCGCCAGCGACCGACGACCTTGTACACAATGCCGCTCAAGATGACGAGAGCAAAGCCGACAACGATCCCGTACAGCCACCACGGGGTGGGCCGTTCCCAGGTCACTCCCGGCGGCTCCGGCAGCCCGAAGGCCGACAGGGTGAAAGAATCATCGGGAGGAGCCTGTGAAAGAAAATCTAGCTCGCTCTCAACTATATTCTCTGACACACTCGTTTGGTTCGCCCTTGTAGTAGACGTCCGGCGCTTCCCCGCAGCTGGCGTCAGAATCTCGTTTTTTGTTCGATGATACCGAAGCACATCGAAAGAATCGTCGTGGACTACGACCTCACCTGACTTATGGGACACATGGATCTGGACAGCGTATGATTTTAAGACCCAAAAATCATCAGGCATGAGTACACACGTGCCCTCCATAACAATGGGAACATCAACATGGCTGCCGGAGAATCTAAAGGCAACTTCAACTTCACGCTGATTCTGTTTGGAGAAGAGGGTACAGCGCCGTATCTCAGACTTTGGGGACGTTAGCGCCTCCGATAGAGTAAACCATGGAAGCATGACCAGGAACTGCCTTAGGTCCTTATCCTCGTAAGTACGCGTCTTCGAAGGCGAGACCTGAGTTAGCACCCACGGCCCCTGTCGGGAGGAAGATCGTAATTCGAAGGAGTACCGCGGATTAAACCCATATACATCGTATCCTCGGCTCATGTTGTCGGTTTGTGTGCCTTCCTCATGCCCTAGAATCAGTAAATTGCATCTTGAGTTGCATAAGAATTCGTTGGACAGTTTGCCACGCCTGGTCTGAGTCTCCTCCCGAACTGTGTAGCTCATGGTAAAGGTGCCGGAGAGCGACAGGGCCCTGCGTTGATACTCCTGCCAAGCCTGCGGAGCTTCCGACAACAACATGTTTACTGCCTTGTCGCTGTCATTCCAGGCACCGATAGATGCTGGGATGCTCGCTGCAAACGTTGCCCATTGCCAACAGGTTGAACAGAAGAGCAGAGCACACATGACTACCTCTATCGCTGTTGTACAAAAGAATACAAAACAGCTTTACGGAAAAGCAGGCAGGGGGAGGGTCTGCGCTCACGCGCGACGCGCTCTCAGTCCCCATTGAATGGCTACCCCTGCCTGACCACTAGCAACCTATCTGTTACGGCACTCACACGCGGTGCTTCCAATCCCGCACACGCAAAGCAAGCGGCAGGTAGAGTTTATAGTACATCGACACTTGGTCTGATCACCGCATTCGACTGGGTGCATACACCCAGTACAAGTTGTGGAACAGGAATTACCAGGGCAATTTGCGCCCCCACCCCCGCCACCCGGAAGCTCAATTGGGTCTGTGTCCTCCCCCAGCAGGATCACCTCCGGCACCAGCAGCACGCTAAAGGCCAGCACCGCGATCCCCAGCACCAGACTAACGTCCGCCGGCCAGGTCAGCAACGTCTTCCCCATGACTCAGTCCTCCTTGCTTGGCAGTTGCATCACGCGACCACTAAAGCGAGCGACCACTTCTGGATGGAAGAGCCGCAACCGTGGCGGGAATGCAACAGGAGTGCTGAGGAATGGGGTGGCGGCGGCCCGGAATTCGTCGGTTGACGGTGCCCTCCCCCTGACTCCCTATCCCGCCGGGAGAGGGACGGGGTGGGGGAGGAACCCGCTCCCTGGCGGTCGCGGCTCGGAATGGCAATCGCGGAGCGGAACTGGCAATCGCGGGGCGGAATCGGGGGAACGGGCGCAAGCCCTTTCGCATTACGCCATCGCCTCGGAATCCGTAGCGCCTTTGATTGTCTCCAGCTACCGTTTCGGATAGGATCAAGGCATCGTCTGAACCCTGCCAGCCCTTGAACGCCCGGAATCGACGATCAAAACCAAATGTTGCGCACCATACCCCTCCGCCAAGTCCTCGGGATTCTTTCACGGCCAGGGAGGCGAAACATGATCCGGCTTGCCATGGCATTTCTGGCGTTAGTTCTTATCTCAAATCGAGTTGTGGCACAGACTTGGAAGCTGGGAGAAGCGCCCTTGCTGACTCCCTGGGCTGAGAAAGTCTCTCCCGAGCGGGTGTTGCCGGAGTATCCTCGCCCGCAGATGTTGCGCGGAAACTGGCTCAACCTGAACGGCCTGTGGGAGTACGCCGTCGTCTCTCGGGAGGCCGCGAAGCCGCAAGCCTATGTTGGGCATATCCTTGTGCCGTTTCCCATCGAGTCAGCCCTGTCCGGCGTCACGCGCCGGGTCGGTCCCGGGGAACGATTGTGGTATCGAAAAATGTTGCGCCTCCCGGAGGCCCTGAAAGGTCAGCGTGTCCTCTTACATTTCGGAGCCGTGGACTGGGAAGCAGAGGTTTTCGTCAACGGCCAGGCCATCGGGAGCCATCGGGGAGGATTCGACCCGTTTTCCTTCGACATCACGGAGGCGTTGAAAAGCGACGGATCGGAGCAGGAACTCCTTGTCGCCGTGTGGGATCCGACCGATCAGGGTCCTCAACCTCGCGGCAAGCAAGTGACCCGTGCCGGCGGTATCTACTACACGCCGACCACCGGCATCTGGCAAACGGTCTGGCTCGAAGCTGTGCCGAAAACGCACATCAAGGATTTACAGATTGTCCCCGATTTTGTTGCGCGACAAGTTCGGATCGCGGTCCAAACGGGCGGAGCCAAACAAGAGGCCGAGGTTATTGCGCATCTGACGCAACGGCCGGTCTTTGAAGCCGAGGCATCGGCGGAACAGATGGGAGCCATTGTGGCAACCGCCCGCGGCAAGGCGGGAGAAACCCTGACTCTGACCGTGCCCGCCGACCGCTTCGAGCCGTGGTCGCCGGAGTCGCCCCGCCTTTACGGCCTGCGGATCGAACTGAAGACCGCCGACGGACAGACGGACACGGTTCGTTCCTACTGCGGCTTCCGCAAGATCGAAGTGAAAGCGGACGACAAAGGCATCACCCGGTTGTTCCTCAACGGCAAGCCATATTTCCAGATCGGAGTCCTCGACCAGGGCTTCTGGCCTGACGGTCTGTACACCGCTCCGACGGACGAAGCGTTGCGTTTCGACATCGAAGCGACCAAGAAACTCGGCTTCAACACGAGCCGCAAGCACGTCAAGGTCGAGCCTGCCCGCTGGTATCACTGGTGCGATCGGCTCGGCCTGCTGGTCTGGCAGGACATGCCCAGCGGCGACCGCTCCGTGGCTCCGGGCCGGGGGGAAATCACCCGGACCAAAGAATCGGCCGAGCAATTTGAACTTGAACTAAAACGGATGCTCGACAGCCTCCGCCATTTCCCGTGTATCGTCATGTGGGTGGTGTTTAACGAGGGCTGGGGGCAGTACGACACGGTTCGGCTGACGAAGTGGGTCAAGGAGTACGATCCGACGCGGCTGGTCAATTGTGCCAGCGGCTGGAACGACATGCGGGTCGGGGACGTGCACGACATCCACGTTTATCCCGGTCCGGGTTCGCCGAAGCCGGAGCCGAGCCGGGCCGCTGTGCTGGGCGAGTTCGGCGGACTGGGGCTGGGCGTGGACGGGCACACTTGGTCGAAACAGACCTGGGGCTACCGTGGCACGGCCAGCAAAGAGGACCTGACCTTCAAATACGAACGCCTGCTCCAGCGGGTGTACGCCCTGCGGGACGATCCGGGACTCAGTGCCGCCGTTTACACGCAAATCACCGACGTGGAAACCGAGGCCAACGGTCTGCTCACCTACGACCGCAAGGTGGTCAAGGTGGACGAACGGCGGGTGGCCGCCGTCAATCGCGGCGACGTCAGCTACGTTCCCCAAACGCAGGTCGTGATTCCCACCTCGCAGGAGAAGGGCCAGACGTGGCGGTACACGTTCAGCCGTCCCGGGGCCGACTGGTTCCAAGCGGATTTCGACGATGCCGGCTGGCGAAGCGGCGAAGGCGGGTTCGGCACGGCCATGACCCCCGGCAGCGTCGTCCGCACCGAGTGGAATACCTCCGACATCTGGATCCGCCGCAAGGCCGACGCCGATCTCAGAACCGATCCGGACCGCGAACTAGTCGGTTACTATCTGCTCGTCCATCATGACGAGGACGCGGAAATCTACTTGAATGGGGTCCAGGTGGCGGCGTTGAAGGGCTACGTCACCGACTACGTCGAGGTGCCGCTCGATCCCAAGTTCGTCAGCTTGATCAAGCCGAAGGACAACGTGTTGGCGGTGCATTGTCGGCAGACAGGGGGCGGGCAGTACCTCGACGTGGGGCTGATACGCCTGGTGCGTCCGAAAGCGAAGTGACAGGCCATTGACACTGGACAAGGACGCTGACGAAACCGGGGAAGAAGCACGGCATGGGCCTGTGGGCGGTTCACATCCTGGACGGCGTCTTGACCTGGCCCTGGGTGGTCGGCGGATTTCTCGGAGCGGCGGCCTTGTGCTGGTGGGGAATGCGTCGGCTGCGCGAGGAGGAAATCGCCCGCATCGCCGTCCTCAGCTCGGCGTTCTTCGTGGCCAGCCTGATCCACGTCCCGACCCTGGCCCCGACCAGCGTGCATCTGCTGCTCAACGGTCTGGTCGGCGTCCTGCTCGGTCCGCGCTCGGCGATGGCGATTCTGCTGGCGTTGTTCCTGCAAGCCGTTCTGGTGGGTCATGGCGGCCTGACGACGCTGGGCGTAAACACTTGCATCATGGCCCTGCCCGCTCTGGGATCGTGGGCGGTCTTCGTCTCGCTGCGACGATGGGGAGCGTTGACACGGACCTGGCAACGGAGCGTGGTCGGCCTCGTGATCGGCGGTCTGGCCGTGCTGGCGACGACCGCGCTCAACGCCCTGACGCTGTGGCTGGGCAGCGGCGAACCGTTGGATGTGCTGGCAATGGTCGTCTTCGTGGCCCATCTGCCCGTGGCCGGGGTCGAGGCCCTGGTCATGGCCGCGACGATCAACTTTCTGGCCCGCGTCAAACCGGAAATGCTGGGACTGGCTTTGCCGACTCGACAGGAAGCGGTGACACCTCCACGTCAACGTCAGGCCGGGTGATCGACAGGAACGAGGTCTTCCAAAGGCAATTCCCATTGCCCCACGCCGGCCTGCACCACGGCCCGTTGGCGTTTCGGATCGAGGCGGACGATCTGGCCGTCGGTGTCCAAGCGGGGAATGCGGACCCGGTCGCCGGGCTGGAGGCGCTGCCGGGCGGCCTGGAGAGCGGCGGCGGCCTCGGCCTTGCGCTCCAGATCGGCCTTGCGGCGTTCGAGTTCGGCCCGTTCGCGTTCGGCGGCCAACTGGGCTTCGAGGGCTTCAACCCGGGCTTTTTCAGCCTGCTCGCGAAGCTGCTGAATGCGGAGCAAATCTGAAGTGCGCCGCTGCTTTTTCCGCAGATAATGATGGGCACGGCTGACCAGAGTACGCGGCAGCTTCAACCGTCGAGCGATCCGCAGAGCGTTGCTCATGCCGAACTGGCCGATGAGAAGGCGATAGGTCGGCTTGAGCGTTTCCACGTCGAATTCGACAGCGGCATTCTCGGCCCGCGGATTGCTCCAGGCGTAGGTCTTGAGGTCGCCCAGGTGCGTCGTGACGATGGCCAGACAGCCGATACGGTCGAGTTCGTCGAGGATGGCCCGTCCCAGGGCCGCACCTTCGGTCGGATCGGTGCCCGCGCCGAGTTCGTCGAGCAGCACCAGACTCAACCTGTCGGCGATGCGAAGGATGTCGGCGATGCGAGAGATGTGCGAACTGAAGGTGCTGAGCGATTGTTCGAGGCTCTGTTCGTCGCCGATGTCGGCCAGGACGTGGTGCAGGATGGGCACGATACTGCCTTCGGCGGCGGGGATCGGCAATCCCGACTGCGCCATCAGGCACAAAAGCCCGACGGTCTTCAGGGCCACGGTTTTGCCGCCGGTGTTGGGTCCGGTCACGATCAGCAGGTTGAACTCCATGCCGAGGCGGACGTCAATGGGCACGACCTGACGTGGCTCGACGCCGGGCGGCAACGGTTCATGGCGAAAGATGTGCATCAGCAGGGGATGGCGGGCCTGACGGAGCCACAGGCGGTTATCGGCGGCGAAGTCCGGCCTGGTCATGCCGAAGTCCTGGGCGAAGCGGGCCTTCGCGTAGAGCAGATCGAGATGGGCGAAGACATCCAGGGCGATTTGCAGGGGCCGAGCGACGCGGGCCACTTCCGCGGTCAGCCGACGGAGCACCCGGTGCGTTTCTTTCTCTTGCTCGACCTTGAGCATGGCCCGCTCGGCGCTGATGTTGGCCAGGCTGGCCGGTTCGACGTACAGCGTTTCGCCGGTGCTGCTGGTGCGGTGGACCACGCCGGGCAGCTTGTGCCGCTGATTGACCGACACCGGCAAAACGTAATGGTCGCCGCTCATGGTCGCGTTCGGATATCGCAGAATCTTGCGGATCTCCGGATCGCGGAGCAGCCGTTTGACCATGTGCTGGGCTTTCTCCTCCAGGTCCCGCAGCCGTTGGCGGATGTTGCCCAGTTCGCGGCTGGCCATGTCGAGCACGGTTCCGCGAGAGTCGATGCAGCCTTCGATGCTCTTAGCGACCACGCCGAGGTCTTCCACCTTCCCGAGCAGGTCGATGAGCTTCTGCCGGCTCGGATCCAGGCGCATGCGGAAGCGATAGACGTGGCCGGTGATGGCGAGGGCTTCCTTGACGTCGAGCAATTCCGCGGCGGTGAGCATGCTGCCGATGGCGGCCCGACGCACCAACAGCCGCACATCCCGCAGGCCGCCCAGCGGCGGGGTCATCCCCTCGGCCAGCGTGTCCATCATCTCGGCGACCAGGGCCAGTTCGTGTTCCAGGCGGTTTCGGTCGCAGTCGGGAGCGAGTTGCCGGGCTTTTTCCTTGCCCAGCGAGGTGATCGCATACGAGGCGAGCAGGTCGAGAATCTTGGGGTATTCGAGCAGCTCCAGTGTGTGCCGATCCATGATGCAGGGCAGATTCCAGGGGATCGCTGGGCGAAACGGGTCGCGGCGGACTCGGTCCAGCCGACGGGGGTGATTATATGGCAACGAAATCGGCGACCGCCAGCACGTCCGTTTTGTGACCTGGCTCCTCTACAATGAGGGAAGCATGCACGCACCGTATTCGAGCAAAGACCTGGCCCGTCTGGGGCTGGAGCGTTCTCGTCTGCCCCGGCATGTGGCGATCATCATGGATGGCAATGGCCGTTGGGCGCAACGCCGGGGTCTGCCCCGGGTCGAGGGCCATCGCCGGGGGGTGCAGAGCGTCCGGGCCGTCATCGAGGAGTCGTGTCGGCTCGGACTCGGGCAACTGACGCTGTATTGTCTGAGTGCCGAGAACTGGAAGCGGCCCAAGGCGGAACTGGACATGCTCATGCTCCTGCTGGAGCAGTATCTCATCGCCGAACGCCGGGAAATCATGGAGGAGAACATCCGTTTCACGACCATCGGCCGACGCGATCCCTTGCCAGAGACCGTCCTGCGGCAGATCGACGAGAGTGTTCGTCTCAGTGCCGGCAACACCGGCCTGACGCTGTGCCTGGCGGTCAACTACGGCAGCCGCACGGAGATCACCGACGCCGTTCGCAAACTGGCCGCCGAGGTGCAGGCGGGTCGGCTCGATCCCCGCCACATCAGCGAGGAAACCGTCGAAAAAGCCCTGTACACGGCCGGCATGCCCGAACCCGATCTTCTCATCCGCACCGCCGGCGAAATGCGGGTCAGCAACTTTCTCTTATGGCAGATCTCTTACGCCGAACTGTACGTTACCCCGTGCCTGTGGCCGGACTTCACCGTGGAGGAGTACCGCAACGCCCTGCGGGATTACGCCAAGCGGGAACGTCGCTTCGGCGGCCTGAATGGTTGAAACCCGTCAGTCTCGCTTTCCGGATGCCTTGTCCACAACGCCGATCAGTTTATGCACCGTGGAAACGACCCGGTCCTCGATCCCCTCGGCCCATTTGGACGGCAGGCCATAGGCGATCATCGACGTATCGCCCTCGTAGCCGCCTTCCTTCAGTACCCGTTCCGAAGGGATGTAGGCCATGACATCGTTAGCGTAGGCTGTGACCCAGACGGTTTTGCCGCTGCCCAGTTCACGCTTGAGCCGCAGAGCGTAGTCCACCACCACTTCCCCGCCCAGGGCGATCCAAAGGATGTCATCGCCCAGCTTCCAGACCTGGATCGGATAGTGCGGATAGCTCTCGGGAATGGTCCCGCCCGATTCGAGAATGGCCAGATAGCGTTTGGCTCGGCTGCGGACGGAGAAGTTCTTGCTGAGCGTATCAGCGGCCCAGGTTTCCCGATCGGGGATACGGCCATACGGCAGGGGAATGGTGGTGTAGGCTGCGGCAAAGCCCCCCTGAACCGGCTTCATGCCGGCGTCTCGGGCCGCGTCCACGGCGTCGGCCAACTCCTTGCCGTATTTCATGCACAGTTCGACGGTGCTTCGCGGCAGCGGATTGGCGTCGCCGCCGCAGCCCGACCAGAACATCGCCGCCACGCCGGGATGTCGTTCCTCCAGATAATGCTGAGCGAAACCGGCGTAGTCGCCGCACCATTGGAAGAACTGGAGCGTCGTATTGTGGCAGGCATAGCCGAAGACGAGGGCCTTGGTTTTGCCTGCTTCGTCGCGGACTTCCAGCACTGGCACATCGTGATCGACCGGACCCGCCGGATTGGAGCCGAGGATGAAGCCTTTCTCGCTGTTTTGACGCCGATTGACGGCAAAGCGGGCCGTGGCTTTACCCTGCCACAACGTCGCCGGTTTGAGGTCGGCCAGGGCATCCTGAACAAGCTGAACGAGTTTGTCCGTCAATTCCGTGCGATATTTCTGCAACAGCGGCACTTGTTCGGGCGGCAGGTCGTAGGCGTCCATAAGATTGTCGGTAAGCACCGGGCCGCAGTGCGTGTGCGATGCCGTAAGCATTAAATGGCTGCGGGGCAGGCCGGTCGCTTTTTCGACCCGCTCGGCGACCTCGACCGACATGCTCCGGGGAAAGCCGATCAGGTCGCTAGTCACGAAAACCAGGCGGCTTCCCGTCCTGTGTTCGACAGCGAGGGCTTTGACGTACAGATCGTGCAGCTTGCCTTCGGCGGGTTTAGTGCGGCTGGAATACCCGGCCATCCAAAGCCCGGTCGGCGGAGTGATGACGGCCCGAGCGGTCCCGGCCCGGAATTCGGCGCCAGTTGCCGAAGCGAAGGAAGTGCCGAGACACAGCAGGCTCAGGACGATCAGCCCCACGACGAATCGAAGGCTCCGGCAAGTTTTGACATTCCGTAGATCCAAAGCTGTGAAAAGCGAATACAGAAGCGGGACACAGTGTGTGGTCTGAGACATCATGACAGTCACCTGGAGAGAACAAGCCCAAGGAGCAGATCCAGGAGCTTCGCCATGAACAAGATACTTGATCGGGTCATCGGTGCAAGTTTGTTATTGTTGGGAGCTTTCCTGGGCATCGTAGCTTTTATGCCCGGCAACCTGATACCTACCGAGAGCAATTGGGAACAGGCCCAGCTTTCGGCGCAGCGCGATAGTCTCTTGGCTTTGTCCGGTGCCATGAAAATGCAGGCCGAGGCGATGGACCCGCAAGCATTTTCGCGTTTGGCCGCTGTTCTGGAGCGCATGGCGGAAGGGCTGGTAAAGCAATCCCAGGCAGCTCGAACTGCCGCCCAGGATCTGGAAGACACGGCCCAGGCTCTGCTCGTATGGGCTGAAGTGTGCGGTGAGGTCTTAAAAGAGGTCCAGATCGATCTGGAACTCGCCGGGAAGATGCACACCAGCCTCACGACGTTTAGCGACGGTTCAAAAGCCCTGGAAAAAATCCTTGAACTGCCGCAGATGCCTGCGATTCGCAAAGGGCTTGAGGGGCTTGACAGGGCTCTGAGCACAACTGCAACCGACATCGAAGAACTGGCCTCAGTAACCTACCCCCGCTTTTACTGGAACGGCAAATGGCCGGCCTACGAATGGGTGGCGGTGCTTCCCAGCGGATACCAAACCGCGGAAGGTTTGAGGCAAGCTGCCGAGGGCCTGCGCTCAGCCAACAAGGAACTGGAAACCTTGAGCAAGGAGTTGCCGCGGATTCGTCGGGCCGTCGAGAGCAGCCGGAAAGTCATGGAGAAAGTTCGCGACTCGTGCGGCACTATTTACGAGAACCGCCACGAGATCGAACGAAGTCGGGAACGCTTGGCCGACTTGATCGAATTCCTCGCCCAGGGAATGGCTAAAACCACTACCAGCCTGGCTGAAGTAATGCGCGAACTGGAGCGCGTGGAAGCGCTGGCCCAAGATCTGCGCCACACGCATGCAGCCCTGATGGAGGACGCCCAAAGATTCGAGGATGTCCGTACTCAGCTTCTGGAATCGAGCAAGCAAGTTCGCAGTAAGGCGGAGGCCCTTGAGAAAGCCATTGAGGCCCGGGGCGCAGGATTCGGGCTGCCCTTGCTGTGGCGAATCGTGCTGGCCTTGGCCGCCGTGGTCTGCGTTTTGCTAGCCATCCGCGAGCTGACGTCATGCTCATTGCGGAATGCGTAAGCCACGGAATTGGGACGCGGCACAAACACGCGGACGATCGGTTCCGCGGTCTGTAATTCTTCGCCCGGGCAGACTGCGACGGCCCATCCGAAGGCCTGTTCGTCGTTCGTCTTGAATCGTTGCAACTCCTCTGGTAGCTTCGAGGATTGGATTTCCTGGCATCTTCCGTAAGGTTGTTTCCAGTCGCCGTCCCACAGAGGGAGGAGCAATGCCCCCGCGTCTGGTTGCCCTCGACAGCGAGCACACGCTGCTGATGGACAAGCCGATTATGCTCATCGGCCGTCACGAGGAATGCGACATCCAACTCGAATCCCGCAAGGTTTCCCGACGGCATTGCTGCATCGCTCAAGTGGACAAGCATCTGGTGGTTCGGGATCTGGACAGCACCAACGGCATTCGCATTAACGGGAATTTGGTGACCGAAGGCACGTTGGCCAACGGCGACGAGTTGACCATCGGGAACCTTCGCTATCAGGTAATCTGGGAAGAAACCGACCCCGGCATGGGGAAGGCCAACGCCAATGTGCTGCACATGAAGCCGCGTTCTCGGCCGGTGCTCATTCCCCCCCACGCCCTTCAGTCCTGCGACATGCCCGTGCCGCTCAAAGAGCCGCCCGATGCGCCCCGGGAGCATCCCGCCTACCGACCGCCGGAGGCTAAACCCCAAGTCGATCCCAACGAAGCCACCGACCCGCCCAAGCGGAAATGAGTCGCCTTCAGTCGGGCGAAATCGCTTCCGTTCCGGAGAAGAACAGCTTTCGCAGCACTACCGCCAGGATGCCCAGCTGGACCAGGACGATGGTCCAGAACACTATGCGGAATCGGCCCTTGACGTTCTTGTGCCGAAACAGATGCATGCCCAGATACGATCCACCACTGCCGCCCAACGCCGCCAAAGTCAGCAGGACCGCTTCGGGAACCCGGATCCGATTCCACCGTGCCCGGGATTTGTCGAAGGCGTAATAGGTCAAAGCGGTAGCGTTGATCGCGGCCAGCCACGCCAAAGCCCACGGCTTCCAGTCCCATTCCTGACTGAGCAAAAACCACAACGCCAGGGTCGTCAGCACGCTGATCCCCAAGGCAGTTGCCAAGTGGCCAACGACCGGACCGCTGCGGCCCCCGCGGCGAGCTGCCGAGGTGATTCGCGGATAGCTCAGAACCTTGCGAAACCATACCGTTCGTCCGGTTCGCGTGAACATGCACCTTTTCTCCAGATTCCCATGCGAAGCTCGCCCCCGTCTCCGGCCAAAGGTTCCTGCATAGCCGACTGCCTCCCGGGAAGAAAGATCAAATCCGAAGCAGGCTTGCTTGATCGCTTGAAGGTGCCATGGCCCAGCGGCTGCTTATTCTCCAGAATCGCGGGTTGGTCCTGAAAGTCTCGCCACTCATAGAGCCGGATGCGCCTGGCAATTTCCAGTCCCGAGCCGCGACCGCCCTCCGAGCCGCGACCGCCCTCCGAGCCGCGACCGCCAGGGAGCGGGTTCCTCCCTCACCCCGTCCCTCTCCCGGCGGGATAGGGAGTCAGGGTGACGGCACCGTCAACCGACGAATACCGGGCCGCCGCCACCCGATTCCTC
>CALFAY010000059.1 GCA_937944855.1 uncultured Planctomycetota bacterium | reverse complement strand
TTGAGCAGTTCGCCGCCCCAGTCGGACATGTTGAACGGCGGATTGGCCAGGATGAAATCCGCCTTGAGGTCGGGGTGCAGGTCGCGGTGGAAACTGTCACCGTGGGCGATGTTCCCCTCGATGCCGCGGATGGCCAGGTTCATCTTGGCCAGCCGCCAAGTGGTGTGGTTCGACTCCTGGCCGTAGATGCTGATGTCGCCGATCTTGCCGCCGTGGGCCTCGACGAACTTCTCCGACTGGACGAACATGCCGCCCGAGCCGCAGCACGGGTCGTAAACGCGGCCCTTGTACGGGGCGAGCATCTCGACTAAGAGACGAACGACGCAGCGCGGCGTAAAGAACTGGCCGCCTTTCTTGCCTTCGGCACTGGCGAACTGCGACAGGAAGTATTCGTAGACCCGGCCGAGGATGTCCTTGGAGCGGTTCTCCTTGTCGCCCAGGCCGATGTTGCCGATCAGGTCGATGAGTTGGCCGAGCCGTTGCTTGTCGAGGCGCGGATGGGCGTAGTCCTTGGGGAGCACGCCCTTGAGCGAGGGGTTGTCGCGTTCGATGGCGAGCATGGCGTCGTCGACGATCTTGCCGATCATCGGGTCTTTGGCCCGGTTGCGGAGGTTTGACCAGCGGGCCTCGGGCGGCACCCAGAAGACGTTGACAGCTCGGTACTCATCCGGGTCTTCCGGGTCGGCCTCGCTGTCTTTCTCGGCTTCCAGTGAAGCGTGCTTCTCCTCGAAGGCGTCGGAGATGTATTTGAGGAAGATCAGGCCGAGGACAACGTGCTTGTACTCGGCGGCGTCCATGTTGGAGCGCAGCGCGTCCGCCGCCCGCCACAGGTCGGCCTCGAAGCCGAGGTTGGCCCCGTTGCTCTTGCTTCCGTTGGCTTTTGGCATGGGTTCGCTCGCCCCTCCGACTAGTCCGACCGGCGGACATCGGCCGGTGTTTACTAAACATGCACAACTCTAACAGAGACCCGCAGGTTATGTCTACTGATTCTGCTGCTTGGCCGTTGTTTTCCGCAAGAACGCCCATTGCTGCCGCTGGCGATTCCAGCTGACGTCGGCGCATATGCGGCGCAAACGCTTCTTGTTGATCGGGTCGCGGCCGTGGGTGACCAGAGGCAGGAACAGCAGTTCTTCCTGGATGTCCGGGGCCAGGTGCAGCAGGTTCATGACCTGGGTGATGCGCGGCTGCGTGACCTTGGCCAAGCGGGCCAGCTCGATGGTGTCGGACACGGTGCCGCTTCGCAGGAGGTCGTCGAACTGAATGGCCAGCGCCATGACGCGCGAAACCCGGGGCACGCGGCCCGGCGGGACCGTCTGGGATGCCGGCGGGTTGTCCTCGATCCGCCGCCGGCCGCGCTTGCTGCGTGTGAAGAAGACCTGCTTTTTCACGGTGATCATGCCGCACCTCCGAGCTTCTGACGTGCCAAGGTCTTGATGGCCGTGGCGTGGAAAGAAACCGCGACCGTGCTGTCGGCCGCATCGAACTCGACCCGCGCCAACCAGCAGGGCCAGCACCTGGGCCTGCTCGCGCGGGCTCAGGGCGTTCCAGACGTTGTCGAAATCGGCGAAGGCCGCGTCGATGTCGCCGACGTCCAACTGATCTCGCTCGTGCTCTTCAATCCGATGACGAAGTTCCGCGAGGCGGGTTTCGGCCTGGGCGACACGGTCGTTGAGTTCGGCGAGGCGGGCACCGCCCGGCGCGGTCGCCGGTCCATCGCCACAGATCTTACCGATGTCGGCGTGGTGCCAGGCCAGTTCCTGCTCCAGACCTCGTTGCTCCGTCGCCAGTTCGGCCAACTCGACGTCGAACTGCTCCTGGGCCTGGCGCAGGAATTCCGCACGCAGGCCAGGATCGGCGGCGATGCCGCGAATCTGGTCCCCGACCACCCGTTCGATCTCAAAGGCCGGCAGCGAGCCCGACGGGCAAGCTTTACGCCCGTTCTTGATCGCTCGCGTGCAGGTGTAGTAGCGGTAGCGACGTTCGCCCTTGCAGGTGAAGCTGTGGGTCATGGCCCGGCTGCAACCTTTGCAGAACAGCAGTCCCTTGAGCAAGGCCCCGTAGCGGTTCCGCACCATGACGCCGCCCGAGCGGCCGTTGCGTTGCAGCGTGGCCTGGACCTTCTCGAAGACCTCGGCCTCGACGATAGATTCGTGCTCGCCCTGGTACAGGTCGGACTTGTGCCTGATCTTCCCGATGTAGAGCGGGTTGGTCAGCAGCGCGTACGAGTTTTGGGGCAAAGGCGTCGTTGCTGGACCGAACGTCGGGTCAAGCGATTGTCTCTGCTGCAGGTCAAGAGAGCGAAGGGCGGACGACGGCAGTGCCGTAACCCGCCACGGGGAACCGCGTTTCTTCGCGGACGTGGGAATGTTCCCGTGGCGGAAAAGCCGCGAACCCGCGGGTAATATGGTTCGCAACGAGAAGGAAGAACTACGCCCGGAGGGACTCGAACCCCCAACCGGCGGATTAGAAATCCGCTGCTCTGTCCAATTGAGCTACGGGCGCATCAGTGCGGAAGAAAAATTGCCGCTTTTACCCTGCTCCTGACCCTACGATCAAAGGAATGGACTTCATCTTCACTTAACAGTAAGCCCTTTCCAAGTACAAGCACGACGCCATGGGTAATGCTGCCAAAAAGCCTGATACGCTTTGCCTCCGGCAAGTAGGAGGCCAAGCTCATCGCGGCCCTCTTCCCTGTGGCGGACCAGGAGCCGGGAGCTGATCGCCCGATCGCGGGCGGATCGTGAACAGGATCGGCACCTCGGCCCGGAAGCCGAGGTCCTGCGTGCCCTGGCCAACGTCGAAAGTCAGGGTCGCCTCCCGCTTTCCACTCTGTTCCGTCCGCACTCGGAGGACGACATATTCCACGTCTCGTCCTGTCAGACGATCCAGAACTACATGGCGAATCTCGGCCTCCAGCCAGCGATTCTCCGCGTGTTCCGCCGGGAGCCGCAGTTGCGGCCCGGTCACGGTCAACGCCTGCGTGACGCCTGCCTCATTGTGGACCTTGACGACGAAGCAACTCGGTCTTCCCTGGGCGAGATGGGCCTCCGCACGACCGCGAGCGGCCTTGACCCGGCTCTCTGGGTTGATCGAGATTTCCACCAGGCACAACGGATCGAGCAGGCGTTCCACCTTTCGGCCAAACTCCTGGCGGGCCGCTTCATCAGGCAACGAAGCCGAAAGTTCCCGCACCACCTGCTCAGGTAAAGCACACCCGAGGCGGTGCATGTGTTCGATCAGGTTCAAGACGTTGGACTGCAACCCGTCATCTGTCAGCGAACCGCCGGTCGTCGGGGGTGACAGAAGAAACGCAGCGGCCAGACTGAGACCCGTGAAACGGATCGGAATCAGGAGAAAACTCGCCTTCACTGAACACATGGCACAGAACATTCTATAATATGGACGGTTTACTCTGAAGTGCTGGAAATCACCCATGCCTGCGGAATGCAGTGCAGAATCCGTCGCCGAAGAAGGATGTAGTAGCAGACCCGATGTCCGATCCGTGGTCAGGCACAACCTGATCGGGGAGAGCATCTTTTCGGCGTTCACCGGCGTCTTCATGGGCATGATCCTGTTCGCTGCCCCGGTGATCGCGTACTCCGCTCTGAATGCCTCGGCCTTGGAGTTGACCGTCATCGTCTCGGCCTTCCCTTGCGGTGCATTTCTTGGACCGCTCTGGGCGGCCCTGGGCCGACGCTGGGGCATGAAACGCCTGGTCCTCAATATGGCGTTGCTGGCCAATCTGCCCCTCCTGTTCATGTTCTGGGTCAACGAATCCCTCGGCTTCACCCTTCTGGTGACGGTGAGCCAACTGCTCCACTCGGCGATGCGCATGGGGCAATCAAGCTTGTACCGGGCTTCGTATCCGCGGGAATACCTTGGCCGGGTCATCGGGCTGCTGACCTTCTGCACCTTCGCCACGATGATTCCGACCACGCTTTTGGCCGGTTGGCTGATTCTGCCCGAAAACTGGCCGATGAGCTTCCAGTGGCTCTACCCGCTGTCAGCGGTGGCCGGTCTGATTGGCTGCCTGTTCTATCAGCGAATCGAACTGCTTGAAACGCCGGCAAGCGAACCGGCGACCAAGACCTGGGAAGAACGGTTTCAGGACATCCGCCGTGTGCTGGTCCAGGACCGGGTTTACCTGTTGTTTCAGATCGCCTTCTTTCTCGCCGGCTCAGCATTTTTCCTGTCAATGCACATCGTGCTGAAGCTGAGCAAGGATCGGCTGCACTTCAGCTCGGCGGAGTTGGCCTTGTGGCTCTCGGTAGTTCCGCAAGCCGTCCTGGCCATCAGTACCCTGATCTGGGGCCGATTCCTCAACCGCCTGGGCATTGTGCAAGCGCGGCTCGTCATTGGCGCGCTAATGGCCGTGTATCTGAGCTGCTACTTCTTCGGCATCGCCTTCGCACTGCCGGTGCTGGTTTACGCAGGCAGCATCCTCCGCGGTTTCGCCGAGGGCGGCGGACAGGTCACCTGGTCGCTGGCTTCGGTGCATTTCGCTCCCCGGGCGGAGGATGTGCCGGTCTATAACGGGATCCATTTCGCCCTCAATGGGGTTCGTGGTCTGCTCATGCCGGCCGTCGGCACCGCTTTGTACATGGTCTCAGGCGAGCTGACGATTCTGCTGGCCGCGGTCATTGCCATGTCCAGCAGTCTGGTTGCCGGCGTCTGCATCCGCTACGACCAGGAAGCTCTGGCCGCCCGCACAGAAAGCGGCGACGCAGCCGGCTTCTCGGACTCCCAACACCTTCACGCAGCCTGAGCCTCAGGTCCCGTTCGCTTTGGACCAAGTCCGTCCGGCACCACGAAGGCTTGGCATTGCCCTGAGCCATCAGCCTCGCTATACGCTTCGTCCTTCGCTGTGGTCTCGGCAAGCGGTCTGCGAACCCCGGGGGAAATGGGTTCGCGGGAACCGACTGACAGCGATGAACGCATCGGGGAAACCGGAAGAGAGCGGGAGAGGCGGGCAAGATGGGGACACCCTGCGCCGAGCTTCTGGTCGGTCGCATTCTCGACGACGAAGATCTGACCAGCGGTCTGAACGACCCGGAAGCGCGGATGCTGATCGAATGGCTGGTCGATTGGGCCGAATGTATCAGCGTTCAAGAAGTCGATCCGGAACAGGCGGCCCAGCGTGTCGAACTGCTGTGCCGACGGGCCCGCATGATTCGTCGCTTCGTCGTCCTTTGGTGTCACCGGCACGACCATGCTGCCGCCTGTCAACTGGCCGCCGTCGAGCGTTTGTCCTGGCCCTTGCCGACCTCCGATGTGGTGGAACCCTGCGAAGTCATGACAGCGATTCTCGCCTCGGAACAGGCCCGCATGGACGATTGGTTCAACCGAACGAATGGGCTATAATCCGGGGGCGCCGGACGGCCCCTGCTTTGAAATGCCAGAGGCCTGCCGGTGGACACCCCGGAGAGACGTCATGCGCCGCCTGATCGCTGTCTGCCTGTTCGTTGTCTGGACCGGTCCTTGGCTCAGCCACCTGCACGCAGCCGAGGTGGAAATCCGCGTCCAGGACAAAGAACTCCTCGAGTTTCTGATCGGCGGCAAACTGGTAGGTCGTTACGTCGTCGCCGAGAGCGCTCCCAAGCCGCACTTCTTCCCGCTCAACGCGCCGACCGGCAAGCCCGTGATCCGCGGATTTCCGATGGTCAAGGACGACCCGGAAGAAACCAAGGACCATCCGCACCATCGGGCGGCCTGGTTTTGTCATGGCGATGTCATTCCGGAAGGCGTGACGCTCACGCAAAAGGTTCGAGGCGTGGAAGGCGTGGACTTCTGGTCGGAGAGTCCGGGCCATGGCCGCATCGTCTGCGTTCACGTCGGCGAACCGAAGCGGGACGGAAATCACGCCTGGGTCGCGACCCGTAACGAGTGGCGAACTTCTGACGGGCAGAGGATTCTTGAGGAAACCCGGACGATCCATTTGTACGACCTCGGCGAATCCTGGTTGCTGACGTTCGTTATCGACCTTCACGCCAGCGTCTGTCCCATCACCTTCGGCGATACGAAGGAAGGAGCGTTTGCCGTTCGTGTCGCCGAGTTCATGTCGGAAAAACGCAATCGGGGCGGGGTCATTGAGAATGCGGAAGGCGAACGCACCGAGGCGAGGTGCTGGGGCAGGCCGTCGGCATGGTGCGACTATTCCGGCCCCGTGGAGGGCCAGATCGTCGGCTTGGCGATCCTCGACGATCCGAGCAATCCGCATGCGGCCCATTGGCACGCCCGCGGCTACGGACTGATGGCCGCCAATCCTTTCGGTCGAAACAAGTCCGGCTTCCCAGGCGTGCGAGGACGTACCGACCTCGTCAAGCTCGCCAAGGGGGAGCATCTTCGTCTTCGGTACGGTATCTTGCTGCACGTCGGTGATGCCAGGACAGGCAAGGTCGCACAAGGCTTTCAACGCTTCGTGCAACTGGCCGAGACGGAACGGGCCGCCGATTCACCCTGACCTTGGCCGGATTCACCCCGAGGCCGCTCCCACGATCACGTCGTAGCAGGCGTGCGCTCCGACGGCGATGCCGAAGCCGCGAAACTGGTACAGAGCCACGAAGAACAGCCCCGCCAGAGTGCGGAACAGAAAAACCCGCTGATCGAGCGGCTCACCGGACGGTCCGATGTGATGGGCGGCGGAGAAGGCCAGAGCGGACAGGATTCCGGCCACGATGCCAGAGGTAAGCCGCGACGGCACCGAATGCTGGATCAGATAGAACAGTCCGGAGTAGAGAAACAGGCGAAACAGCATTTCTTCGTATATGCCGGCACCGAGAAAACTGATCGCCTGACTGACGCGGTCAGGCGGGCCAGAGGTTTGCAGCAGGTTTCCCTGAGCCAGAGCGATGCCGAGTCCTTCGAGGATCGGTTCATGGATGCGTCCGACAGCCCAGAGGATCATGGCATAGCCGACACTTTCGACGGTCATGCCGAGCCAGACGCCGGGCATGTCCTGGGGCCGTGACTCCCAGTGCAGCCAACTCCGGAAAGCGAACAGCGTGGTGATGAGAATGGGAGGCCAGTGCAGTGACGGCAGGCCGAAAGTCTGGAAGGTCCACCGCATCCAGGTATCGGCCCCGGTGCGGAAGGCGGGATTATCCCCGCCCAGATAAATGACGCCGAACTCGTAGATCGCCAGCAGGGGAGCCAGGAAAAGCAGGCCGGCATAGGGATGGCGGGTGGCCTGAAGGTAGCTCGTCGTGGGGTGGCTCATCGGTCGGCGTCCGCCTGAGGTTTCGCGATCTCATCCTGGTCGGCAAACAACTGTTCTCAGGCATTCCAGGTGCGGACGCGCAAGGCCCGCCGGGCTTCGTCCTCGGTCAGGCCGCGGACGATGTGGAGGCCGTCGCACCGAGCCAGATTGACATAGCTCGGCAAGGGCACGGGCTGGCCCAGGGCATTGAGCAGAATCCGCACTACCGGCCGCATCGCCGCCGCCAGGTCGGGGGCGTGGCAGGGCACGGCCACGATCGAAGCGATCCGGCCATCGGACAATTCGACCAGACTTCCGACCGGATAGAAGGAAATCCCGAGCAAGTGCGAGGCCAATTCGGAATCGAGCCGTCCTTTTTCCGCTTCCACCAGTGTTTCCGCCAGGGCTGCCCGGGGCGGCAAGGCCGGTCGTTGGGGTCGGGACCGGACCAGGGCGGCATAGACATCGCAGACGGCGAGCAGTCGAGCCAGGCGGGGAATGTGATGCCCGCGTAATCCCGCTGGGTAGCCCGTTCCGTCCAGGCGCTCGTGATGGGCCAGCACAGCCTCTGCCAACCAAGTTTCCTGAGGTGCCAGACGACGGCAGATCTCCGCGCCGATGCCGACGTGGGCCTCGATCTGCCGCCGGTCCTCGTCGCTGAACGGCCGGGTCGAGCCAATCAACTCTGCCGGCATCGCCGCCATGCCGACGTCGTGGAGCAGAGCGGCCAGGACCGCCGAGACGACCTCGTTCCGCCACTGAGGATCGAGCCGGACGATCCGAACCATGACCCGAGCAGTGTTCAGGGCGTGAGCCGCCGACCATCGGGCAGGTTCCTCGACCGGGGCCGTGAACCAGCGCAAGGGCTGCTCTCCCTGAGTCTCCAGGACGATCTGTTCCGCCAGATCGGCAAACGGCTTCAGTAACAAATGCCTGCCGTGAATCAGTTCAGCGAAGTAGTGTTCCAACGCATTGAGCTTTTCGTGGGAGGAGCGGTGCTCGTGGAGGGAGACCCGAAGGGCCTCCAGACGCTGATAGGCAAGGTCCAGACATAACTCCAGTCCGCTGCACAGGCGCAGTTGCTCCGGTGTCGCTGCCGGGAAGGTCTGCACCGAGCGGAGGGCGATTTCGACCAGTTGCACGGTTTCCTGGTAATCGCAAGCAAGGTTTGCGTCGTCGTCCACCGGGATCGTCGCTAGATCGCTGTTCAGGCTTTTGAGGGCGTCGAGAATCTGCTTGCCCTTTAGCAGCAGTTCCCGCGTTTTGCAGGCCAATCGGGTCGGCGGCTCGGAGCGGGCAGCCGTCGGTGACTCCGTCAGGGCGGAAAGGTCGGGATCGGCGAGCGCGGTCTGACGGGTTTCCAGAAGAAAGTTATTCTGGCGAAGCTGTTGGAGCTGCTGTTGCAAGTGGAGCAGGCGGGCCGCTTCGTCGGGTTGCGGTGTCAGCGGGGCGAGTTCCTCGAGGCGTTTCCTTAAAGCGGCGACTCGTTCGGCCAACCCCCCTTGCGCGTCCATGACCGATAACCCCAGTTTCACCCTGCGGGCAAAAAAAGACCTTCCCCGGGCGCATGTATCGGCGGGGGAAGGTGGGAAACTGAAGAGCAAGATGCGGAGCTTGCCGGGTTTTCGCTACTTCTCTATCTGGTTAGGCGGAACCGGCAATCCCGGCGGCTGAATCGGCACCGGCTGCGGCAGCGGCGGCACCTGGGGCACCGGCACGGCCGGAATGGCTTGCCGGATGTTGGGCACAGCGGGAGCAATGACGGCAGGTTGGGGGAAGACTCCCTGGCCAAACGGCCCGGCTTCCGCTCCCCGCTCAGCCAAGTAGTCCAGAAAACGCGGCAGGGTCGGATGGCCTTCGGTCAAGCGGGCATCCAACGTCACTTGGCCGCCGTCGCGGGTCAGGCTGACAAGCAGCGGGGCCAGGCCGAAGCCTTGGTCGTTGTTCGCTTGTGCTCCGCCTGGCGGCGCAGGAGCGGCTCCCGGCGGAGGCGGCAGGATGACCTGTGCTCCCCCACCACCAACCTGAATCTGGAATTGAAATTGCCGGGCAGGAACTTGGCCGAATTGCTCGACTCGGGGCGTCCCCATGTGGGCAAGGATGCGGCCCAGGAACGACTGCCCATTCCACATCGCGGACAGCGAGGTGGGCCGAACCAGCATCACCACCCCCGCGCCCTTGCATTCAGCCACGGCGGAGGCGATGCGAGCTTCCCCGAGCAGACCTTGCTTGCGTTCTCCCGCCGTCAAGGAGTCCAGAACCAGATCCTGGTCGTTGCCGATTACCAGCACCGCACCCAAACGACTGACGTGGAGCGTGCCCCATTTGCCCAGGTCGGCGACGGTCACCGTCCGCCCCTTGGCTTCCCTGACGGTAGGGACAATCTGTTCTCCGCAAATGGCTTCAAGAATCTTCGGGATAGCCGTCCCTTGCAGCGATTTGGCCGTTTCTTCGTCCTTGGCTTCGGCAACGCCTAGGAGCAGAGGCGTCGAACCGTCAGCCCGCTCCGGTCCCTGAGCCACAAGCAGATGCTTGATCTGACCGGCCACGTCCTTGCCAAATTCCAACTTCAACGATCCTTCGAGCTCCGCGATGCGTTTGCTGGGAAGCTGCTGAGCTGGATTGACAGATTTCACCCAGGCATCACAGACATCCATGAGCATGTGCCAACGGTCGGCTCCTTCAGGATTGGCCAGAGCCACCGCGCCTTCCATGCGTGGCGGCACGAAATGGAACAACTGCGTATTGGCTGGAGCCTCGGCGACGCACCTGATGAACGGACTCGCCTTGGGATCGGTTGCCATCGTTTGGAGTTGCACACGCAATCCGTCTTTGTCAAGGATTAAACCGCCCCGTACCGGCGTCAGCGCTGATCCTTTGACAAAATGCCGCAGCCAGCCCGACCAGGCCAACTGCCCCTCACCCAGTTGTTTCTCCAGGATGCTCAGGTCGCCGAAGAGGAACACGCCGGGTTGGTTGCCGAACGTCTTGGAGGCGTCGGTGAAATCCTTGCTCTCCGCGAGGACTGGAACCTTTCCCCGACCCTTGTACAGGACCACGGCATCTTTGACGAGAGACGGCGAGCCGAAGGCGATGAGATCCGGCAGCATCACATAATCCGTGCCTGCATTCTCGCCCTGGAAATTCAGGACCGCTCCGGGCATCTGTCGTTGCAGCATTCGCTGCATCTGCTGCATCATGCGGCGTTGAAGCTCCCTTTGCATTCTGGCTACGTTCATGGCACCCCCGGCCACGACCGCTCCGGGCGGGGCGACGCAACGGTAGATCGTCACGCCTTCGACGTCGTCCACCGGCTCCGCCCCTTCCTTGGCAAGATATTGACGCAGCATCAATGGGATGGCGGTGCTGTCACCGGGTCGAACCAGAACCATGTAATCCCAGCCGCCGGTGGCGTTCGGTCCACGCACCGCCATTGCCAGACCGCGAATCTTGCGAGCTTCCTTAATCCCCTCGGGGGTCAGGCACAGGCCGAGCAATTCCATCCATGCTTCCGGCTCCATGCCTTTCTGCCGCAGCTTCTCCAGGCCGAACGGGTAGTTTTCCAGAACGCTGCCACGAAGCAGTTCCGGCAGTTTGTCAGCCACGGCCTCGGGTTGACGGACTTCCAGGTAAAACGCAGTTTCCTTGCCGACCAGACTCGCCAACGGCCTGTCCGCTTCCTGCGCCTGGACTTTTTCCTGCTGAGCACCCAGCAGCGGCGTCAAAACGAGGGCCGTTCCTAGTACAGTCAACACCCACAAGCCACGCATGGTACCCCCTCCAATTTGCGATGATGTGCAGTTTCGAGATTGCTGTCCTTAATGTAACCCGCCCACGCAGAATAGCAAGATAACGCAGAATAGCAAGATAACGACGAACAACGTCCCGAGGGATAACCGCAGACGAATGCGGACAGGTAACGAGAAGCAAAGGGGCAAGCAGCTTACAGCGGACTGGAAAGTTGCAGGGTGAGCCGGTCTTTCAGTAGCGAACCCGACAGCGTGTAGCTGCGTCCGCCCAGCGAAAGGCCCTGCCCCGTGGGCAGAGATTCGCTCTGCCAGAGCAGTTTTTCTCCGTCGAAGACCTGGATCGTGATGATTCGTTTAAAGTCGCTCCAATCTTGCGGCGAAGCGGGCAAGGTCAACGTCACCACGCCGGGCACAGGCAAGACGCCGGTCACAATGGTCGGCTCCGGCTGCATCTTCTCCCGACGCTGTTCTACCAGCACGAGCTTTTCCTGAAGAACAGCCCGATCAGCCCCTTTCTTGATGGCGCACTGGCCCTTGAGAAGCTGACCCTCACGGACGATCTTCCAATCTACTTTGTCGATGTTCTCGTTATGGTTTTGTGAACGTTCGACTGCGGTAATGACATAGCCCGGAGCGGCCGGGACGGAGACCTCGGGACTGCTCGGGGCCTTTTTGCTCCGCGAGTTGGCTTTAAGCCCGTCGAACAATTGCGAAACCTGGACCTCCCGACGGCGGCTTTCGACCAACACTCCGGTATGGGCGACCCGCACCTGCACGCGAAGAGCCACGGCCGGCGGCGGTTCGATGCGGATGATTTTCACCTCTTCGTCTTTTTCCCGGCCGTTGAAGGCACACAACCGGACCCGGTAGGTGCCTGGTTGCTCGAAGGTGCGAACCACGCTGGCTTCCCCGATGTGCAGCCCCTCGCCGTCGCCGAAGTCCCAGACGAATTGGGCGGCATTGTCGGCGATGGCCTCGAACTGGAGCGTGGCGGGAGCATACAAGGGACCGCCAGGCCTGGAAGGCCCACGCACTTGGAGAGTCAGAATTGTCGGCTTCTCGGCGGTCTTAGACGGCTCATCGGCGCTCAGATCGAGCGTGACGCTGCGTTCGTCCTGCTCTCCAAGGACATTGGACACGATCAGACGGGCCGTGTAGCTGCCCGGTTTGCGGTAGGTGTGGCTGACGACCGGCTGATCGGCGGTCAGAAACTCCAGCGGCGTGCCGTCGCCGAAGTCCCAGTATCCCTGCGCCGCCCCCGTAGATCGGTTCGTGAATCGGACGGTCAGGCCCTCGTATTCGACGGCGAAATTGGCGATGGGTCGCGGCGGTTTGACGACCTTGTCCACCAAGGGACTGAGGTACATGACCAACGCCCCGGAAAACAGACCGGCGATGGCTCCGAAAAGCGTCTTGAGCCAGCCTGCCGCTTTCGATTCCTTCCGGGGCATACCGCAGTCCTCCCTGACTCGCTGGCTGGTCATCCCTCCCAATCAATCCCATCGGGCCAGATCGTGCAAGGGCAACTTGACCGGAGTTCTTCGGTCAGCCTGACCTGACAGCGACCTGTCGCTTCCCCGGTTGACGATTCGCGGTGCCCACTTGCACCCAGTGGCTGCAATCACTGCTCAATCGGTCTCAGCGTCCGCACAATCGTCTGTTCAGACAGCGATGGTTTCAATCGCTTGGCAAGCGGCAGGTCACCGCCAGTCCAGGACGCGGAAGACGCCTTCACGTCGCTTGATCTGCTCGGGCAGTGCCAGGAGACGTTCGCGAAAGATGCTCAGCCCGAGTCCGAATAGGAAAACCAGGGTGCCGCCAACGATCATCATGATCGCCAGGAAACTCATCCGCGTCCAGGGGACGAAGATCAGCAAAGTGAGAAAGTACAACGCAGTCAGAGTTCCGCCAACGATAGTAGTCGCCTTTAAACGCAGGATTAGCCCGCTTAAAACCAGCGCTACTGCCCCGGCAAGGAAACCGACTTCGTTCAGGACGCGGAAGACATCGTTGTAGCGATCAACCCAGGTCGCAATGGCCAGCGGCACTCCAAAGAACAGACTTCCGAACAGCAGGGCCAGCGTAGCGACAGGATCCTCGCGCTCCGACTCTAAATACCAGGCGTAATGACCGATCGACAACAAAGCCAAACCGAAAAGCACCGAAGCCAACTCGACTTTCTGCCAAAAGCTCAGGTCGAATAAAACGACCGCAGACATAATCGTCAAGGCGACCAAAATCACAGCCGCAATCCCGTACACCCGGCGCAGGGACGGATGCGTCGTTATGCTCGTGCCGACTCCCGCCAATAGCGCTTGCAAACCTCCCACAATTACCCCATGTATATTGTCAACGCCACCGATCGCAAGTCCCTCGGCGATCAGGTTGAACCATATCATCAGGGCGACACCAAGACACGCGACTAATCCAACAACATGTCCGATCTTCTCCAGCCCGGACAACTGCTCCGAGGCATTCTCGCCGCGGTCGGCCACGAATCGCTGATAGGCCACCAGACCCAGGCCCACCGCGGTCGTCACGGTCCAGATGTATTCCGTGGGCAGGTCGAGGAAGGAAGCCAACTGCCACAGCGCTGCGCCCAGGCCCAATGAACTGCCGACCAGGTTCGACATCCGGCCATCGAGCAGAGCGGCCAAGGCGAAAAAAGCAGCCGTCATCGCAAAGAGCAATGCCCAAAACAGATGAGCCGTCTGCTTGCCTCCCACGAAAAGCGATTCCAGCGCCGAAATGCCGCAACAAAGGAT
>CALFAY010000058.1 GCA_937944855.1 uncultured Planctomycetota bacterium | reverse complement strand
CATCCGGGTGAAGTACCGTCTTGCGCTTACCTTTGCTGATGCAAACACAAAGGATGTGACCCTCACTGGTCAATTGCCGCAAAAGCCGAAGTGAGATGTTGAAAGTTTTTGCAGCTCCCTGCGCGCAAAGCCAGTCGGTGCATAAGTCGAAGATCTCCTGGACGGGTTCGTGAAAAGACACTGGGCAGAGGTGGTATAAATTATCTTCCGGCTGACTGCGGCCGTCCCCGGGGCGGCGCTGGCCGGGAAAGGGTCAGGAAGGACCCGAAGGCGTCCTCGCACCCATATTGCCCAAAGGCTATTATGCGCGGAACCGGGTGTTGCGCGCATTCGCCTTGCGTGTGCCGCCATCTCCGATAGTCCAGTTTTTTTCCAGCGTTAATCAGGGGATAGTGGGACTTTGTTTTGGTGCGGTCCCTTGCAGGGACCTCGATCCTGGTTTTCTCCAAGCTGTGCCAGGTCGTCGGATGCATTTCTGCTGCCGCGGTGTCGTCGAGCTTGTTACAATGCCGTCATGAGTACGACCCAAAGGCCGCTGGCAGGCGTGATCATGGGCAGCCACTCCGACTGGGAGACGCTGCGGCACGCTTCGGAAATGCTGACGCGCTTCGAGGTGCCCCACGAGTGCCGGATCGTTTCCGCCCATCGCACTCCCGACTGGCTTCGGCAGTACGCCACGGAAGCGGAGGCGCGCGGGTTGGAGGTCATCATTGCCGGGGCGGGTGGAGCGGCCCATCTCCCCGGAATGACGGCGGCTCATACCGTAATTCCGGTGCTTGGCGTGCCGGTGGAGAGTCAGGCTCTTCGTGGGCTGGATTCGCTGTTGTCCATCGTACAGATGCCTGCCGGGGTGCCGGTGGGAACCCTGGCCATCGGGAAGCCGGGAGCCGTCAACGCCGCTCTGCTGGCTGTCGCCATCCTGGCTGTCTCCCGGCCCGAGTTGCGGGAAAAACTGCGGCGTTTTCGGCAGGAACAAAGCGAGAACGTGCTCCAGAACAGTTGGCCCCTGAGTACGCAGGCAGGCCCAGTTACGGAGGGAAGTCGGTCGTGAATCGGCCCATTCTTCCCGGCGCAATGATCGGTGTGCTCGGCAGCGGGCAGTTGGGCCGCATGTTTGCCCTGGCAGCTCGACGCATGGGCTACCGCGTTCACACCTTGTCTCCCGACTCGGACACGCCGACCGGCCAGGTCGCCGACGTCGAAATCACCGCCCCTTACGACGACCTCGACGCCGTCCGCCGCTTCGCCTCCCAGGTCCAGGTCTTGACTTTCGAATTCGAGAACGTGCCGGCCGAAACTACCGCGGCCGCAGCGGAAATCGTGCCTGTCCGGCCCAGCGGCGAGGTCCTGTACGTCACGCAGCATCGGCTGCGCGAAAAGACCTTTCTAAGGCAGCACGGCTTTCCGACCACGGATTTTCGTGCCGTCCGTTGTGCCGCCGACTTGCGAACCGCGCTGACGGAAATCGGCCCGTCTGCGGTACTGAAGACAGCGGGCTACGGCTACGACGGCAAGGGACAACATCGCATCAGCACGGCCGAGGAAGCCCGCCGACTGGAGTCCGTCGTCGAGCGCCAGGAACACATTCTCGAAGCCTTCGTGGATTTTGCTTGTGAATTGTCGGTCGTGGCGGCTCGAGGAACCGAAGGAGCATTCTGCCATTGGGGGCCGATTCTCAACACCCATTCGCGGCATATTCTCGATACCAGCGTCTGCCCGGCGATGCTGCCGCCGAGCGTCGAGCAGGAAGCCATCGCCATTGCTCGGGCCATTCTGGAAGCCCTCGATGTCGTCGGCGTGTTGTGCGTCGAGTTTTTCCTGTCTACGTCCGGCAAGCTGCTGGTCAACGAATTGGCCCCGCGTCCGCACAACTCCGGGCACCTCACCATCGACGCCTGCGTGACCAGCCAATTCGAGCAGCAACTGCGGGCCGTGTGCGGTTTGCCCCTGGGAGCGGTCACGCAATTGCGGCCGGCGGCCATGGCCAACCTGCTCGGAGACCTGTGGCGGGACGGCGAACCGGACTGGCCCGCCGTGTGTCGTTTTCCGGACGTCAAGCTGCACCTGTACGGCAAGGTCGAAGCCCGGCCAGGCCGGAAGATGGGCCACCTCACCGCCTTGGCCGATACCGCTGACGAGGCCGTGAGACGGGTGACTCAGGCCCGAGCGGCTCTCCGCCGACCGCCAGTGTCCCAACCGCTGGTTGTATAATCCCCATGTCCCGACTTGTGGCACGGCGACAGACTGATAGCATGGCGGAACTTTGGAAGAGGCGGCCGTTCGCGGGTGCGGTCGAAGACGCGGGGCCGGGAATGCCTGAGCGACTGACCAAAGCGGTCCAGGACTATCTTAAGGTGATCCATCACCTGGGCGGCGAGGATGCGCTGGTCCCCACGGCAGAGATCGCGCGTCGGCTCCAGTTCAAGGCTCCCTCTGTGACCGGCATGTTAAGGAGACTGGCCGAGGCCGGCTGGATCGAGTACGAAGTCGGCCGGGGTGCCCGCCTCACGCCGGCCGGGCTGCGGGAGGCCCGACGGGTCGTCCGCCGTCATCGTCTGGTCGAATTGTTCCTCCATCGCGTACTCGGACTTGATTGGAGCGAGGTCGATGCCGAGGCCGAGGCGCTGGAACATGCCATTTCGCCCCGGCTCGAACAGGCCATCGCCGAACATCTTGGAGAACCGCTCGAAGACCCGCACGGCCATCTGATCCCGACGGCGGAAGGTCAGCTGGCCAAGCGGAGCTTGCGGCCGTTGTCGGCCTTCAAGGAAGGCGAACAGATTCTCATCCGCGAGGTCCAGGACGACAACCCGGCCCGGCTGCGGCGCTGGCGGCAGCTCGGCCTGACGCCTGGCGTCCGCGTCACCTTGCTGAGCCATCAACCGCTCGACGATGTCTTCGAGTTTCAGGTCAACGACCGCATCATCCGACTGGGCAGCGAAGGTCTTCAGGGCGTGCATGGCGAATTGGTTTCGTGAGGCGATCATGCCCCGTCGCAGTCAACCACCAGCGGACCGACCTACCGAGCTACCCGAATATGCCCTGTCGCTCAAGCAGCCCTGGGCTGCTCTGGTCGTGCTGGGCCTGAAGACTATCGAAGTGCGGCGCTGGCCGACTCCTAAGCGCGGATTCATTCTCATCCACGCTTCCAAGATCGCAGACGAACGGGAGGAGGTCTGGAGTCGCCTTCCGCCCTCGGCCCGCGGCCTGGCCGAACTGCGAGGAGGAATCCTCGGACAAGCTGAACTGATCGACTGCATCGCCTACGAAGAGCTGGAGACGTTTCGCCGCGACCAGCGTTGGCACTGGAACCGGCCGGAATGGTTTCAGCCGCCGCGGCTGTACGGCTTCGTGTTCCGCAATGCCTGTCCGCTGCCGTTCCGACCAGTCCCCGGCTGGATGCGCTTCTTCCGCATCGGAAGCGAAAAGAAAATGAAACGGGCAAGAACTCGGTAGTTTTGGAACCTGTCAGCCATGCAGCGAGAAGATGCCTTAGCCCTGCTTCACGAGTATGTCAGCGACCCGGGGTTGCGGCGGCATTGCCTGGCGGTCGAAGCGGCCATGCGGGCTTACGCTGTCAAGCTGGGCGAAGACCCCGATAAGTGGGGCATCATCGGTCTGCTGCACGATTTCGACTACGAACGCTGGCCCAATCCGCCCGATCATCCGCTTCGCGGGGCCGCCATCCTCGCCGAGCGTGGCTACCTCGAAGACGTGATCTACGCCATCAAATCGCACGCCGACTACCTGCCCGACTGTCCCCGAATCCGGCCCGTGGAAAAGGCCCTGTATGCCTGCGACGAACTGGCCGGGTTCATCCTGGCCTGTGCCTACGTCCGGCCCAACGGCATCGCCGACCTGACCGCCGCCAGCGTCCGCAAGAAGCTCAAGAGCAAAGGCTTCGCCGCCAAGGTCAACCGCGACGACATCTATCGGGGAGCCAAACAGTTCGATGTGGAACTCGATGAACACATCCAATTCGTCATCGACGCCCTGAAACCGCACGCCGAGGCGCTCGGCATCGCGCGCGGCAGCGGCGTCGAATAGCGGAGCCGGTCCGCCATGCGCATCCTGTTCGCCATCCCGCATTACTTCGATCCCACCGGCGACGCCAAGCACGGTTCCCTGGGTCCGAACCGTCAACCGCGTATTCAGGCCCTGTCGGCTTGCCTCGCTTCGCTGCACCAGACCTTCGGCCGACGCCAATGGAGCATCCACATCGCCAAGCGGGTCGCCGAAACCGTTCCAGCCTCCGGCACGCACCATGTCGAGATCGTGGTCTGCACCACCGGCGAACGCCATCTGCTGAACGAATTGACGGTTCCCAAGCACTTTTACACCCACTTTCCGACCCAGGCCGAACCGCTACTACTGGGCTTCGAGTGCCATGCCTTGCTCCGCGACCGTCTCGGATTGTTCGACTACTTCTGTTATCTTGAAGACGACCTAATCCTCCGCGATCCGTTGTTTTTCACCAAGCTGAATTGGTTTGTTGGCCAGGCGGGAACGAAGTGCATTCTGCAACCGAATCGCTATGAGTTGTCGGTCCCTGGGCCATGTCACAAACTCTACGTCGATGGCGACCTGGCGCCGCACGTCCTGCAACCCTACTGCGACCTCCGCACATGCCAAGAGTTTAACGGCCGCGTGATGGGCACGCCGATCCGCCTGGTTCCGGCACGCAATCCTCACGCCGGCTGCTTCTTCCTGAACGCGGAGCAGATGACCTACTGGAGCCGACAGCCGCACTTCCTCGACCGGGACACGAGCTTCATTGGTCCGCTCGAAAGCGCAGTCACGCTGGGCATCTTGAAGACCTTCCGCATCTACAAGCCGGCCCCGGCAAACGCCAGCTTCCTGGAGGTGCAGCACTGGGGACATCGTTTTCTAAACCTGCTTGGCAAGAGCATCGCCCTGCCGGAGGATGCTATGCGGATCGGCGACGATCCAGGACTTCCTGGAAATAGCTGACCAACTGCTCGATGCACAGGCGCTTCTCGTACCGCTCCAAAATCGTCTGCCGGGCGGCGTCGCCCAGGCGGCGGAATGAGGCGGGATCGCGGAGCACCTGCAAGGCCAGATGCGACAATCCCTCGACATCGTAGAAGTCGGCCAGCAAGCCGTTCTCTTCGTGCCGCAGGACTTCCGTCACCGGAGCCGTCGCGCTGCCCAGCACCACGCAGCCGCTCGCCATGGCCTGCATCATCGACCACGACAGGACCCACGGCGTCGTCAGATAGATATGCAGATCGCTCAGGGAATAGAGCACGGTCAAATCCTTGAGGGGGATTCGGCCGAGAAACTGTATCCTCTGCAAGTCGTAGTGGTCGCGGGACAGGACGTATTGCTTGAAGGTCTGGTTGCCGAGGTAGGGCTTTTCATGGCCGTAGTTGGTGCGTTCATCCCCGGCGACGAGCACCAGCACATCGTCGAGTTCCTCCGTGACCCGCTTGGCCACCTTCATAAAGATGTCGAAACCGCGGGCCGACTCCAGGCCACGGGAAACATAGGTCAACACTCGGGTGTTGGGACCGATGGTGCGGCCATGAAACTCGAAGGGCCGGGGAAGCGGCTGCCGCTGGAACAGTTCGCAATCCACCCCGTCGTGGATCACCCGCAGCTTGTACTGAAGTTCCTTTGGACAGGTACCCAGCTGATAGTGCGTCGGCGTATAGCCGGCATCGCACATGTGCAGATGCAGATAGGTGAAGGTGTGATAGGTCGCGTTGGAAAGGCGGGCCTCTTCCGTCGGAGGAAACTCGGGCCGCAACGCCAGTTCCTTCGACCAGAACGGGGGCGGAAGCAGTTCGTAGTAGCCGATGAACGGGCAGTCATACAGGTTGCGGAGATACAGCATCGTGCCATAAGACATGTGGCCGACGACCAGATCAGGCCGGATCTGCGGATTGCCTCGCAGTCCACGATACACCGCTAAAGCGTGTTGCATCAGTTCCTGCAAGGTGTGGGGATTGTAGAAGACCTTGGGCAACGGACCAGGTTGCAGGCGGTAATTGCAGTGGCGAAAGGGCACCTTCATCTCGCTGGTGTCGATCGAAGTCAAAAAGGTGCATTCCCATCCCCGTTCCTGAGTCAGATAGGCGGCGATATGTCCGAACTGGGCCGGGAAATTGGGATGGATGAACATCGCGTGCATGGACTGGCTCCTCACCCTTGTCGGCTAGTATAGGACGCTGCCCTTGCCCTTATCCGGGCGGAGTCTGCCCCAAAAGCCGCTTGCTCGCGACTGACCTCCGAGCAAGATTCTCATCGTGGTACGCTGAACAGATGCAAAGCCAACCTCGGTTCCGGCAGATGGTTGCCGTGAACCGATCGCCAAATGTTGCGCTTCCAGTCGGCGACCCTTATCGCCCTCGCAATGGCCGGCGAAAGGTGCGCTGGCATTTACCTGGGAAAAATGTTGCGCTTCCAACCAGCGAACTGGAACAGGTCACGTGGAGGTGGCTGCCGATATGACAGGAAGCGGTTCGGCCTTATCGCTGCCATTTTTGACCGGAGGTCCATCGCCGGGATTGGCCAGCATCGGCACGCTGATGTCGTAGGGATGGCGTTCCAGGGCGGCTTTGACGATCAGATGCAGAAGTTGCGGCCAGGCAATGCCGGCCCGTTCGGCCGAGCGTGCCAGACCGATGCCCTCGTCCAGGCAGGGATTGCAGTTCACGTCCAGCACCCGGGGCACGCCATGCTCATCGAGCCGGATGTCCACCCGACCATAACCCCAGCCGCCGATGGCTCGGAAGGCCCGGATGGCCGTGGTGCCGATTTGTTGCGCCAGTTCCGGTTCGACCTCGGCGGGACAGATCACCGAGGTGTTCTGATACTCGACCGTGTTTTCGATCCACTTGGCGGCGTAGGACATGATCGGCGGGATGTCGGGAGGCAACTCGGAGTAGTTGACCTCGGCCAAAGGCAGGACGCGGAGCTTGTTACCGCCCAGCAGCCCGACGTTGAACTCCCGCCCGGGCAGAAAGCGCTGGGCCAAGGCCGGCTGATTGAAGTTGCGCAAGATGTCCCGCACTTTCTCGCGGAGTTGCTTCTTGGAGTACACCACCGAATGCCGGTCCAGTCCGATTCCCGCGTGTTCCTGGCTGGCTTGAACGATGACCGGAAAGTCCCAGCGGTGCAAGTCCACGGCCCGCACGGTTTCCAGAAGCACCGTGTTGGGCGGGATCGGAATACCGGCTCCGGCGAGCAGGCTGGCGGTCATGTACTTGTAGCGGCTCAAGCCCAGCGCCAGCGCCGGAGAGCCGGTCAGCGGGAAGCCCATCATTCGCACCAGGGCGGCCACGCGCATCTCATACAACGCCCCGTGAATGACATCGTCGTATTGATTAAAAACCACGTCCGGATTGAGCCGACGCAGCCGGCGTTGAAAAGCGAACAGGTCATGCGACAGGGGCAAGACCGTGACCGTGTGGCCGACCTTGCGCAATCCCCGAGCGATACGGCGAATCATCTGGCGCAGATCGGCCGTGCCGGCACGGTCGGCGGGATGTTCCGGCGTCCCGTCCGTGTAAGCGTTATAGATCAGGGCGATGTGCAAGCGCTTCATGACGCCTCGCAACCACTGGCCTTGGAGCATCCCGTCGTCGTTTGTCAGCCAGCGGAAGAAGCCACAACCACACTGCGACAACGGCGAAACTACGAATTGCCAGCGCAGACCACTCACGATGCCGTTTTAGGGTTTCTACACCAACGGCTTCATAAAAGCAACCGCGCTTGGAAGACCAGGCGAAGTTCAAAACTCCAGGCGCAAAAGGCTGAGGCGTTCGACGGTCTCGGCCATGAGGGCGTCTTCGGCTTGTTCATTCTCGGCCAGGTAGGTCACGGAGAAACGCAGATACGGTCCCGCATCGTCCCACGGCACGCAGCAGACGGAATGCTCCGTGATGAGGAACTGGGAGAACTCCTCGGCATTGGCAAAGGTGCGGCCAGCGCAGGCTTTCGGCGCACGGGTGTAGAGGAAATACGTTCCGCCGGGCATGCGGACGCGGAAGCCGACCTGCGCCAGGGCCTTGACCAGCTTTTCCAGGCGGCGGCGGTACTTGGCCCGCGTCGCCAGAAAGATGTCGTCGTGGTCCAGCGCCACGCAGGCGGCCTTCTGGATCGCAATGAATTGTCCCGAATCGCAGTTGTCCTTCACGTCGGCGAAGGCCTGCACCAGCTTCGGATGCCCGCACACGAAGCCCATGCGCCAGCCGATCATGTTGTGGCCCTTGGACAGCGAATGGACTTCGACGCCGACTTCTTTCGCCCCTTCGACCTGGAGGAAACTGAGCGGCTCCCCGTCATAGGTGAGAAGAATGTGGGCGGCGTCTTGCACCACGATGACGCGGTGTTTCAAAGCGAAGTCGATGACGCGGCGGTAGAAGTCCCGTGTCGCCGTCGCCCCGGTCGGGCTGTTGGGATAATTGAGCACGAGCATCTTGGCCCGGCGGAGCACGTCGGCGGGAATGGAATCGAGGTCGGGCAGAAAGCCGTTCTCCTCCCGCAAAGGCAGGGCATGCACGATGCCGCCGTAGTAGCGGGTGTGCGTCCCGGCCACGGGATAGCCGGGCACTGTCATTAGGGTGACATCGCCGGGATTGATGAAACAGGCCGGCAGCATCGCCAACGCGGGCTTAGAACCGATGCAGTGATTGACCTCCGTGACCGGATCGAGCGTCACGCCGAATACCCGCTGCATGAAGCGGGCGGCCGCGTCCTTGAATGCCTGGATGCCGTTGTCAGCATAGCCGCGGTTTTCGAGCTTGTCGGCCTCGATCTTCAGAGCTTGCCGCACGCGCTCATCGGCCATGGCGTCGTTTTCGCCGATGCCGAAGTCGAGGAGTTTGCGTTCGGGATGGGCGGCCAGGGCCGCTCGCTTGGCCCGCTTGATCTTCTCGAACTTGTAGATGGCCGTGCCCTTGCCGTAGTTCGCTCCCCCGATGCGCTCGGCGAACAACGACTGGAACCACGGATCAGCGGCCGACGTCGGTGCATTCATCGCGGAGATTCCCCTGCATGCCCAAGCCACGATACGGAGAAGGTGAAACTAGTCAGCGTCCTGCTGCGAAGCAAGGGGCAAACGCGCCACGGACCCCGTTCGCCGTCCGCCTGCTCGGCAGCCGATAGGTCGCGGTGAGAGGGTGCCGGATGGTTACTGTTTCTGTCGGGCGAGGTAATCGCGCCAGGCTTGGGCGTTGCGGCCCAGGTCCTGGCCGGTGAGTCCCTGAAGCGTCTTGGCGATGGCCTCGGCCAGCGTGTTGTCGGCCTTCGGCAGAAGCTCGATCAGGTCAGGAACCAGATCCTTGGCCTGCTTCAAGGCAACGGCTCGGACCACCGCCAGACGCACCTCGGAATCGTTCTCGGCCAAGCGGTTCCGCAACGAGTTGACCGATTGCCGCGACAGGCGCTTTACCAGCGCCTGGCGAACCGGCTCCTTGAGGTCTTCCGGCAACAGCGGAATGGCGTCGATGAGGGCCTGAGTATAGGAACCGCTGGGGTCCTTGGTGATTTCCAGCAGTCTGAGGATGTCCTGACGCCGGGCGGGGTCGGCCACGGCGTATTCCTTGATGAGTTTGTTGGGGTCTTCGAGCTTCTCGGGCGTGGCTTCGACCTCCGCCAGACTGGTCAGATCGCGGCTCAGGTTTACTTTGTTGAGGAAGAGCAGGGCGAAGGCGGTGTTGACCTGCGGAGGATAGTTCCCGTCCCAACTGCCGTCGTCGCGCTGCCGTTCGACCAGCGACTTCCAGCCCCACTCATACCAGTTGACGCCGTCCAGCTCGCCCAGGCCGTACACCACGCAGACACGTTCCAGCGACCACAGGAAGTAAGGCCAGTGTCCGATCTCATGGGGTTTGCGCTTCAATTGTTTGGCGAGATATTCCTTGGCCTTGTCCACTTGAAGGTCGGTGCGGAGGTCGCCACGCCCCTGGGCAGCGGACTTGAGTTTGTCCTCGTCGGCGACGAGTTTGCCGCCGGTCTGGAGCTTGGCCAAGCGGTTGCCGTGACCCACCGCCAGGCCGAGCAGCCCGGCACAGGTCATCGCCGGCGAAGAGCCTTCGGTGTCATGACGGTAGCCCCAGCCGCCGTCGCGGTGCTGCGTCTGACGGAACCGCGCTTCAGCCCGGGCCAGGACGTACTCGGCGGGGACATTGTGCCGCTTGGCGATCCACAGTGCCATGACGGCAAACTGGGTGTTGGAATTGCAGGCGGTGCCCGTCGGCAGATACCTTCCCAGGTCGGTCTTCTTCTGGTTGGCCCGCAGCCAGTTCATCACCGCCACAGTGTCCTTGACCTGCGGGCAGTCATAGGTCCAGCCCCAGGAACTGTTGTCCTGTCCCGCCGCCAACCGGCACGCCAAATCCCGAATCAGGGACGACTCGTCCTGGCCGCCGTAGCGGTCCAGGAACAGGATCGCCAGACTGATCGCGTAGGTCTTTTTCAGCTTCGGAGCCGCGGCGCGAATGGCCCGGGCGTTGGCCACCAAGGCCGAATCCTTGGGCGACACGCCGCTTTCCAGCAGGGCCAGACCGATGAGGGCGGCGGCTCCCACGTCGTAGTCGAAGTTGTTGGACGGTTTGTCCGGCTCGTTGTAGTTCCAGGGACGCGATTTCAGATAGCTGACGCCCCGCGCTATGGCTCGCTCGATCCGTTCGTTGCTTGCCCGCTGTTGGGCGGCTGCGGGAACGGAGTCGAGAACCAGAAATCCCCCAAGGCAGACGATGACCAGAAGACTTGTGCGAATCATGACCAGGCTCCTCTTCCGCATGAGATGGGGACCGCGCCTCGCCCGCAAGTTTGTGACGACCGCCAGCGACCATCACTTCGCTGGAATGACGAATGGAGAGGTCGGGGCGTGACTCCAGTCCACTGCGTGCAGTATAACTCGCGCCCCTCGCAGCTCCACAAAAATCGGTCGGCCGTCTCGCCGAAGGGGACGCAGATTGACGAAGCCACGTCCTGCAACCAGTTTTCCGCGGCGGTTTCTGCTTGCTTCGCCTGAGACATTTTGCGATATTGACGAATGATTACGAAGGCCTGCCGGGGCTTGCCTGATGCCCTTGTCCACCCCACCGAAACTGGGTGCAGGAGACTCAAGAATGCACCACCACCTGCCGTGCCGCGGCCCAGTCGGCGTCACCCGCCGCAACATGCTCCAGATCGGAGGCATCGGCCTGCTTCAACTGTCCGTCGCTTCCCTGCTCAAGGCCGACAGCCAAAGAAAGCCTCCGCAGTCGGCTTCCGCGGATGCTTGCATATTGATCTTCCTCAACGGTGGACCGAGCCATCTCGACACCTGGGACATGAAACCCAATCTGCCCAACGAGATGAAGAGCGAGTTCAAGCCGATCTCCAGCACCATTCCCGGCGTGCCAGTGTGCGAACACCTGCCACGCCTGGCTCAGCGTCTCCATCGGTTGACGCTGGTCCGCTCCGTGCATCATGACCAGGTGGCGCACGCTCCGGCGGTGTACACGGCGCTGACCGGCATCCGCAGCAACATCCGGGCGGGCATCATGGGAGCGTCCCGGACCGATTATCCCGCCATCGGCTCGGTCGTGGGCCGTCAGCGGCCGCCGGCGGGCACCGTTCCGCCTTATGTGCTCCTGCCGCATCTGACCGCCGAGGGAGCGGGGGGACCGCCCCAGCCCGGCTTCCTGGCTGGCTGGCTGGGCAAGGGACACGATCCGCTGCTCGTGCTTCCCGGCAGCCGTCCAGACAGTTTGCAGATCCCCGCTCTCGATCTCGTTTCTGACGCCACCATCCAGCGATTGCACGGCAGAAGGGATTTGATGGGCGCCTTACAGGCATCCGGCCAGACAGCCGCGATTCAGGACCGACAAATGGACGCCCTGTGGGCCAAGGCGTTCGATCTGGTCAGTTCCCCACAGGCACAACGGGCCTTCAAACTCGACAGCGAACCAGCTCCGCTGCGGGACCGCTACGGTCGCAACGTCTATGGCCAGAGTCTGCTGCTGGCCCGCCGACTGATCGAAGCCGGGACGCGGCTGGTGTGCATCTCCTGGGCGCCCGACGCCAACGCCACCTGGGACACGCACGGCAACAACTTCGTGAAACTGAAAAACGAGTTGTTGCCGCAGTTCGACCTCGGCTTCACCGCGCTGCTGGACGACCTCGAAGCCCGGGAATTGCTCGACCGGACGCTGGTCGTGGCGATGGGAGAAATCGGGCGGACGCCGAAAGTCAACGGCAACGCCGGTCGGGACCACTGGGAATTCTGCTATACCGTCCTCTTCGCCGGCGGCGGCATGAAGCCGGGATTCGTTTTCGGGGCCAGCGACAAGCACGGAGCCTATCCCAACAGCGATCCGGTGACGGCTGCCGACATCATCGCCACCATTTACCACGCTCTGGGAGTGCCGCCCGATCTGGAACTGCGCGACCCGCTCGACCGGCCTCTCGTCCTGGTGCCCGACGGGCATCCGATCATTCCGCTGTTTGCGTGACGGTTCTTCAGCTGCCGCTGCCCGCCGGACTCAGATCGGCAACCGGCTTGGGATGGATGATTGGCTTCGCCTGTTTCTGGAGCCGGGCGATCTCGTCGAGCACCGTTTCCAGGGTCATGGCGGTGTCGTGAATCTCAACGGCCACGGTGCAAAGATAGCTTCCCTCGGGAGGCAGAGTGACGACGCGGCCCTTCTCCCGCTCGAAGGGTCGGGGGTTAGGCAGATCAGTAGCCGGTTCCAGACCGACGACGTACCCATCCTCAGCCGCGGCGGCGTTTTTCCAGACGACGAAATGCGGCAGTTCGGCTCGCTTGAACCGCACGGCGACGCCCCGGTCGGCCCGGGCGTTGTGCAGAAGGGCAACCGTCCAGCCTTCCCGGTCGGCGAGCGGATCGAAGTAGAAGACCTGCTCCTTGAAGCCGGGCGTCGGTCCCGCCACGGTGTGCAGATCGGCCACACCCTCGGCGGCGGCTGCGTCACGCGGAGCGACCTGGCGAAACGGCAGCAGTACCTTGCTTCCCACTTCGACGAACGGCGGACCGAAGTTGCAGTGGTAAAGCAGTTCCAACTCCGCCGGGCGGCTGCTGAGATTGTCAATCCGATCTTCGATGAGGATGCGATTCGAGCCGGGCGTGGTCGTCAGGGTCGTCGTCATCCGCAGGCGGCTGAAGAACATGGTCGTCTCATCGACCTGGCCGATTACCTTTAGCTCATGCGGCTCGGCGAGATTGACCTGCACTTCGAGATAATGGGCGGGCAGATTGGCGATGCGTCCATGCAGGGGCAGAAACTCGCCGGTGACGGGATCGGTGCAAGGCGGCCCCTGGGAACTCAGACCGCAACGGCAGATCCACTCGTCAAAACCGTCGAGCCAGCCGAGGCCGCCCCGATCCAGCAGGTTGACGTGCAGCGGATGAACTGGGCCGAGCACGGGAGCCTGCCAGCCGAGATGGCTGCCGCGATACCAGCCGCTCCAGATGCCCATGCCCCGCGTCGGCAGGACGGTGAAGCTGAGTACTCCGTTGTTGACTTCCACCACTTCCACGCCGTCCCGCCGGCCGCCGCGGAGCGTCCGCTTCTGCACGCTCCACGGGGCGGGGAACCTCTGCGGAAAGCTGCTCTGGTTCACCGCAAACGTGTCCTGCCAGATGTCGGCGAAGGTGTCGGTCAGGACCCAGCTTTTGACGCGGCTCATGTTCGGTCCTTTGTCAGAGGAAGCCGACGCAATCCAAGAGAACGACAACGACCTGTCACAACCCTTCGACCTCCCAGCCCTTGCGGTAGCTTCGCCGCAGGAAGCGGTTGGCATCCGACAGGTTCGTGAACTGGAGTTTTTCAGAGTCCCACTTCAGCGTCGTCTTGGGGAAGCGTGTGGCCAGACAACCGAGGAGGACCATTTCGGTCAAGGGTCCGGAATACCTGAACGGCGTGCTGGTCTTGCCGTTGCCGCGACAGGCCTCGACGAATTGCAGATAGTGATCCACCGAACCGGGCGTAGGCCGTTTGTAGTCGCGGAACTTGTCGGCGGGCAACAGCACCGGCGCGGCGATATACGGCGAGTAGAGCACACCCTCGCTGCCGATGTAGATCGTGCCCTGGTCATGGAGCGGACGCTCGCCAAGCAACGCTTTCACCTCCGCAGGCGGTCGGGCGTTGCCGCTGTACCAGATGAGCCTGGCCCCTTCCGCTAAACGGGAAGCGTTGGCAAACGTGAACTCGACCTGCGTATCCAGCGACCAGTTTTCCTCGTTGGGCGGATCGAGTTCGGAGCGGATGGTGATCGGGGCCGGGAGTTCGAGACCGGCGAAGACGGGATCGAGGATGTGGCAGCCCATGTCGCCGAAGGATCCGGTGCCGAAGTCGAGCCGCTTCCGCCAGTTGAACGGGTGGTAGTAGCCGTTGCCGATGTAGGGCCGCTCCGCCGCCACGCCGAGCCACCCGTCCCAGTCCAGCCCTGCCGGGACCGGATCGGAACGATTCGGGCGGGGATTGCGGTCGCCCCACTGCTTGCCGCTCCAGCTATGGATCTCGCGGACCTTGCCGATCACGCCGTCCCGCAGCATCGCCATCACTTCCCGATGGACGTGATGGGAATGAATCTGAATGCCCATCTGGGTGATGCGTTTGTGCTGGTCGGCGTAGCGGGCCAGTTGCCGGGCTTCGAAGACCGTGTGGGTCAGCGGCTTTTGCGTGTACACGTGCAGGCCCTGCTGCATGGCCCGCATGGTCATCGGGGCGTGCATGTGGTCCGGCGTCGAGATGTTGGCGGTGTTCAGGTTCTTTTCCTTGTCCAACATCTGCCGCCAGTCCTGGTAGATGCGGACGTCCGGAAAGCGGGTCTTGATCTCGCCGGTGCGGTTGAGGTCCACGTCGGCCACGGCGACCAGCTTGACATGCTTGCTGGCGGTAAGCGAGCCGATGTCCGAAGCCGCCATGCCCGCCGCTCCGAAGCTGGCGTGGTAGAGCGTCTCGCTCGGAGCCGCCCCGTGCAGACGCCAGGTGAACGGGCCGCACAGGCCGGCGGCGGTCAGGACCTTCAAAGCACTACGGCGGGTGATCTTGTTGCGGTGCATGGTTCGACTCTTCTCCTAAAGGCGATATCAATTCCGTCGGAATGCCCTTTACCTGCTCGGCGACTGAGTTTCGCTGGCCGAGGACGTCGGCCCGTCGAGCCGCTTGATCTCGATGTTACGGAACATCACCGGATCATGGTGCCCGGCGAAGCCAAAGTGGCCGCGCGTCCGGTCCTTGCCCGGATGAGGCCGATTGCCCATGTATTGGGTGACCTTGGACAGATCCACGTCGAGGATCGCTGTACCGTTGAGTTCGACCTTGACTGTGGAGCCGCGGACCGTGACTTCCTGGTAATTCCACTCGCCGACAGGGCGGAGATACCCCCGGTGACTAGCCGCCATGCCATAGGCCGAGCCGTGATACTGCCGCGGATCGAGCTTGGCGTAGCGGGGATCGGAGTCGTCGAGGATCTGAAGTTCGCACATCCCGACGTAGGCGGTATCGCCCTGGCCGGGATAGCGGATGGCCAAGCCGTTGTTGCCTCCCGGCGGCAGCTTGAACTCGAAGCGGACCACGAAGTCGCCGTACTGCTCCTTGGTGTAGATGGTCCCGCCCTTGCCCGGCTTGCAAACCAAGGCCCCGTCCTTGACCTCGTAGTTTTCCACCGGACCGGCCCAGCCGTCGAGGTCTTTGCCGTTGAATATCTCCACGAAGCCGGCGCCGCTCTTTCGCCGCAGCCAAGCGTTGGCCTCTTCGGGAGGAATGGCTCGGACGAAGATGTTCCGCCAGCGGATTTCGCCCCCGTGCGTCTGCAACTGGATCGGTCCCTTCTTCGGGAACGGCAATTTGCGGTTCCAGAGGTTCTCCCATCGGGCATGGTCGACCACGAGCTTATCATTGAGCCAGACGGTGGTTCGTTCCCCGACTTGAATAACGCGGAAGCGGTTCCACTCGCCGAACGGCTTGTCGGCAAGGACCAGGGGATCCTTCCCCGGCGCGCCGGGACTGTTGTTCCATAGGCCGCCCGAGCCTTTGTCCGCACCCAAATTCCATTTGCCGCCTTCCTTGGTGTAGTCCCAGATCTGAATCTGCGGAACGGCTCGCAGGTAGATACCGCTGTCGGCCTTGGGCACGGTCTTGTACTCGATCAACAACTCGATGTCGCCGAACTCCTCGTCGCTGGTCAGATAAGCTCCCTGGCCGTCGTTGACCAGCTCGCCGTTCTCCACCCGCCAATGCTTTTTGGCGTCCGCGGTCCACTCGGCGATACGGGCTTTGCGTTGCTCCTCCGACATGGCTGCCAGTTCGTAGGGATTGAAATGCGGCATGCCGTGCCAGCCGGTCAGATCGACGCCGTTGAACAGCTTGCGGAAGCCCGGCGGAGGCTCGGCGGACTTGACGGAAGCCAGACCCACCGGCCCGATCCAAGCGGCCAGGCAGATCACCACCGCATTCCAGATGGCAAAGCGAGAGCCGAGGGAACAGATTGTCATGACGTTGATTCCCGTTGCGGTTTTCGAATTCTCCAGGGCGAGCAACCCAGGCAGGACGCCGCAGGCGAAGAGCCGCTGATGCTTCTGCGTATTGTGGCCACTCAACGGGGCGAACACAAGGGCCTGCAACCGACTCCTCGCCACTTTCCTTCGCACAAGCCGCGCCTGGACATACGTCCCGCGGAAAGGCTTGCCAGGTCCTGCTTCCGACTACCAAACCCTAGCCGGAGAATGGCCCAGGGTCTGACGTGCCCAACAGGACGCAACGGGGCTTCTGATGCAATGCGAATAGCCTGAAAGGGAGTGACGCTCTCGTACTCCTTGCGGACGCGGCATTCGCGGAACGGATGCTGTTTAACCCGCTGAGCGCGACAACGCTTTTCGGTTGCTCATTGCGCAACTTCATGTGCCTGAAGGACGTGCTGGAAACCTCCCTGCCACCGCACTTCTCTTGCCTCCCTTCTCGCCGTCAAAAGGGGCGCGAGAACCCCTTGGTCTTGACACGCACCAGGTGTTGGTATAAATACGTTATACCAGTTGGGAATGTATCAGCTCCCCGTCACCCTCAAGGTTGGGAGAAAAGGGATATGCAGTCGATTCTCCAGCAACAACTCCGACTCAGCACGCCTCCTCTTGCCGTGACCTTCCTGGAGGGCGAAGTCCCGGCCGACATCCCGCGCTGGACCGATCCCGCGCCGTCCGGGTGCGCGCTTTGGAAACACGCGCTCCAAGGAAAGGTCTTCTACGCCACGCCAAGCGATCATTTCGGTTGCCCGCTCGGGGCCCATTTGCTGCATGTCTCATTGTCCCGCGAAAAAAGCGAAGAACTTGGAGAATTGCTTGGGCTGATGCAGCGTCTGGAATACGTTCAGGCCGAGGAAGTCACTGCGATCCCGAAGCTGCCGCGGCCTTGGTCTGCCGCGGTCTACGGTCCGCTTGGTCAAGTTCCGCTGTCACCCGATGTGGTCATCGTCCTTGGCCCTCCCGGCCGATTGATGCTTCTTCTGGAAGCGGCTCGGTCCGTTGGATTGTCACCCCATCCCCACATGGCCCGGCCGACCTGCGCCATGATTCCGGCGGTCTGGGACTCCGACACTTGCATTACAAACCTCGGCTGTGTCGGCAACCGGATTTATACAGAACTATCCGAGGAGGAATTCTATTTCGCCTTTCCTGGCAAGTACGTGAAACCCGTAGAGAACGCACTGGTCAAAATCTGTCATGCAAATCATGAATTGCAGCGCTATCACTACGCGAGAGTTTAACTTGTCTCGCCTTGGGCTCTCGTCGATTCCCTTTGCGCCTGCCGCAGCGCGGCTTAGACCTCAGAAAATGAAGCGATCCGAGCTTCGCAGACTGGGCACTATGCTTTTCGACCAGCAAATGTGGTGCTGGGGACGAGACGTGGTGCGGCCAGAAGGCAACCTCCTGTGTGCATATGGTTTTACCCGCTATAAAGGCGCACAAAAGGGCGATAACGGCCCGACGCATGTTTGTCTGGACTCGGTCCCGCATAAAAGGGTTTCAACCAGCGGATATATTTTGATCGACAAAGACAGGCATGAGATCGCCCTGTGGGGTTGGGGAATGGTCTATGGGGGGCGGGACCAGGGCTTTGTGTTCCTCCGTCGTTTCGGCTTCGATCCGATAGCCTTGTCCTTGGAGTCGGTCCCTGCCGACCTCCACGAGCCCTCCGATTTACGGAAATACTTCAAGGTGTCCAAAACCGACCACCAGAGTGTTGCCCCGCTCACTTTCCGCAATGCCTTATGCTGGATCGCAGATTACGAACGCTGGGTACTTGCCATCGCAGGACCGGATTACCGAAAAGCGTGCGTGGAGTCGTGGTTCAAACAACAATTCGCGGCCGATACAGTGGTCTCATTGTGGTTGCAACTGGCCGATGCCGTGCAGCACATGGTTTGAGAGATGACTGAGCGCTGAGGGATTTGAACCCCCGACCCCCTGGGTGTAAACCAGGTGCTCTCGCCCCTGAGCTAAGCGCTCACGCGGCTTCGGAATCCCCAGCCGCGCTCGGGAATCCGCGCCAGCGTCCTGTATTGTCCCGTTTTTCCCCAGAGCCGGCAAGCCAGTTTACTGGCGTTGGGGCGTCGCCAAGGCAGTTCGCCATGGCCGTTCCGAATTCGGCAGTCGCAGAATCACCCGGGATACTTGACGCTCAGCACTTCGATTTCGAGCCGTCCGAGGATGCGTGTCAGCGGAAGGAAAGGCAGCAAACTCTGCGTGTCGTTCCAGTGCTGGTCGCTGATTTTCAGGTGCGTCGCTCCGATGCGGCCCTGACCTAACGTCGGATCCAGAGCATACCAGTTGCCGTTGATCCAGACCTCGATCCACATGTGAAAGCCCATCGCTCTCTGGCTCGGCAAGTGGACCAGACCGATGACGGTACGGCTGGGAACGCCCACGGCCCGACACATGGCGGCAGCCAGCACGGCATGTTCCGTGCAATCGCCTTCCAGGGATCGAGCCACCTGATCGGCGGTGGCGAAGGCCTCCGTGAAGTTCTTGTTCCGCAGGTGGGTGCAGACCCAGTTCTCGATCCGCAGGGCTTTGCGCCACGGATCCTTCTCCGTTCCAACGGCCTGACGTGCCAGCTGCTTGACTTGGGCATCGTCGCTGCACAACGTATGGTTACTCCGCAGGTACTCTGCCGGCGGCTCCTCGTTGGCAGCCGGAGCGTTGGCCGGCGGCGTGATCTGGCCTCGGACCACCAGCTCCAACTCGTCCGTTTTCACCGCCCGCACCGTTTGCCGGTCATCCTGAGGAATGAGGGCCTGCGGCTCCTGTTCGCCCTTGATGCGGATGCGGTAAACCACTTCCGCGGTGTCATTCGGCCTGCTGACGGTCTTGTTGACGCGGACCAGTTGATTGAGACCGACGTCGCTGACCGGGCCGTTCCCTCCGCGCTTCAAAGCCTGCTCCTTGCTCGTGCGGAACATGGTCAGCGTCCCCATGCCCGGCACCTCCATCTGCCGCTTGTGGACTTCGCCTTCGTTGTCGATCCAGGTGATCTCCGGCGGAAATTCGACGTTCATGACCCGGTCGAGACGTGTCTCGACCCGCAGCAGTTTGCGTTTCTCCTTGCCCAGAAGCTCGACCTCTTCCCAGTCCTTGACAGCGACATGGACTGTCAGCCAGGTGTCAAGCGTCGGCTCGAAGCGGATAAAGTCGAATCGCGTGTTGGGTTCCGGCTTGCGTTCCTGAAAGAGCCGTTCCTGAGCATAGATGCCCAGGGCCGCTTCGTTCCACTTCAGCTTCGTTTCCGTGGGAGGACGGTTGGGTGCCTCGACCGTGATGACGCACTGATTACCTTCGATCTTGCCCTTGCGGGTCAGCACCTGGCCCTTGGCCAGGGTCTGTTGCACCACGAAGGCCAGCACTTTGCCTTCCGTCGTCTCCACGTTGCTGAAGCCGTACCTTAGCGTCAACTGTTGGTTGAAACGCAGGAAGGAGAGTTCGAGGTCGGTGGCGGCAAGGATGTGGGTCTGATCGCCGATGGTCAGTTCGCGGATGACGCCGTGGACGTGTCCGGCCTGCGAGCCGTCCAAGAAGGCGGCTTCCCAGATCTCCTTGATGATCTTTCCCAGTTCCGGTTTGACGGCAGGCTCCTTGGCCGGCTTGGCCTCGCCCTCTTCGGGCCGGGGCGAGGGAGGTTCCGGAGGCTGGGCTGCGGCCGACAGCAGCACGATCCCGCTCATCCACGCGACTAGACCGATCGCCACCGCCCTTAGCAACCGCAGCATGAACGAAACCTCCTCAGTAGCATCCGGAGCGTGGAACGGCATGGGCTGCGTTCCACGCTCGGCTTAGCGCCTGACCAATCATACCCGCTGGGATGCCCTGACAGAAGCGGTTAGCTCGGTGTTGCCGAAGTCGCTCCTTGTCGAAGGGCTGAGTTCTGCCAAAGATACCGGCCCGTGCGTTTGACGGGAACCTGCGGTCGGGATAGCCTGTTCGCGTTGGTCCGAGAGGTCGGTCTTCGATTTCCTTTGCAAACCTGGGAGAACACCCGATGCGAAAGCTGTCCGGAAACTGGCTGCGGTGGTCGCTGTCAATCGTGGCCGCAGGTCTGGTGGCCTCGGCATGTGCAGGTCTGCACGGACCCATCAACACGCACACGACGGCAAATGCTGCCGAAAACCGCGCTGCCAGGAACCGATGGGCTGCGGACGTCGAAGCCGTGTTGCAACAATCCCGATACAAACATGCCCACTGGGGGATCCTGGTCGTGGACCTCGAATCCGGCAACGCCCTTTACGAACTGAACCCGGACAAGCTCTTCGTCCCGGCCTCGACCACCAAGTTGTTCTCCTGTGCCTGTGCCTTGGATGCATTCGGACCGGATTACCGCTTCGAGACGCCGGTCGTTCGCCGGGGCGAGGTCCGACCTGATGGCACGCTCCAAGGCGACTTGATCCTTGTGGCTTCCGGCGACTTGACTATGGGCGGTCGCACGCTGCCCGACGGCCGGATCGCTTTCGCCAACGCCGACCACACCTACGCCAACGGTTTCGCGAATGCCGAGTGGACGGAGCCGGATCCCCTGGCCGGCCTCAATGACCTGGCTCGACAAATCGCCGCCGCTGGCATCCGCAAGGTCGCAGGCAAGGTCTTGATCGACGACCGGCTCTTCGAACATGCCGAGAGCACCGGAAGCGGCCCGGTCCGGGTCACGCCCATCATGGTCAACGACAACCTGTACGATGTCCGCATTTCGCCGACGCAGCCGGGACAACCGGCCCGCATCGAAGCGCGTCCTGTAACCGAGCTGGTCTCCCTCGATGCCCAGGTGCTGACGGTGAAAAAGGGCGAGCCAATTCGCCTCACGCTGACATCGCTGCCGGGGAACCGCTTCGTCGTCCGCGGCGAGATTCCTGAAGATGACAAGCCGCAGTTGCGGGTCTTCGAGGTGGAAGACCCCGCCTCCTTCGCCCGGGCCTTGTTTATCGACGCCTTGAAACGGGCCGGAGTGGCCGTCGAAGCCTCGCCGCTGCTGGGCAACTCGCCGCGTGATCTGCCGCCGCGGGAAGAGGCGCTCAAACTGCCGCGCGTCGCCGTGCTGACCTCGCCGCCATTCCGTGAACATCTCAAGCTGATTCTCAAAGTGAGCCACAACCTGCACGCCAGCACGCTGCCGATCCTGGTGGCCGTCAAGCATGGCAAGCGCTCCCTGGAGGACGGGCTACGCTTGCAACGAGATTTCCTGGCCAAAGCCAGCGTCGAGGCGGATACCATCTCCTTCGGCGGCGGGGCAGGCGGTTCCCGGGCCGACATGGTAACGCCGCGGGCCGCCGTGCAGTTGCTCCGCTACATGGCTAATCGCCCCGATTTCCCCGTCTATTTCGAGGCCCTGCCCCGGCTCGGCGTGGACGGCACGCTGGCCGCTACGGTCAAGGCGGAGAGTCCTGCCCGCGACAAGGTCCAGGCTAAAACCGGCACTCTGCTATGGCGCAATACCATGAACGACCGTTTTCTGCTCACCAGCAAGGCCCTGGCTGGATATCTGACCACCCGTTCCGGCCGCAAACTGGTCTTTGCCATGTTCGTCAACAACACGCACATCGACCAGATTGCGGACAGTCGGATCGAAGGAGAGACCCTTGGACGGCTCTGCGAGGTGTTCCACGAAATCGACTGACGGCGGCCTACGTTCGAGAGAGGAGCACGGCACCCGGCTTCACGACACCGTGTCCCGTCACAGGAGGCTTTGCAGTTCGTCGAGAAGACGGTCGATTTCCGCGTCCGTGCCGACGGTGATGCGCAGCCCGTCCCCGTAGCCCGGATAGTCCATGTAGCGGACTAAGATGCGGCGCTGTCTCAATTCCTCGTACAGGCGTCGCACCGGCTGAGCATGACGTGCCCACACGAAGTTCGCCTGGCTCTCGGTGACCTCGAACCCGAGCCGTTGCAACGCCTCGCTCAGCCGCCTGCGAGTGGCCCGGATTCGAGCCACCGTCGAACGCATGTATTCCTGGTCCTCCAACGCAGCGACAGCGGCCGCGAGACTGAGGACGTCGCAGTTGTACGAGTCTTTCACCTTGACCAGATGCCGTATCAGGTCTGGATCGGCAAGCGCAAAGCCGAAGCGGATACCGGCCAGCGAATAGGATTTGCTCAAGCTGCGGGTGATGATCACGTCGCGCCGCTGCTTCAGCAGGTGCAGGCAATTTTCGTCGGCGAAGTCGGCATAGGCCTCATCCACGACCAGCGGACCCGGCCAGGCTGCCAGGACATCGCGGTTGACCAGGGTTCCGGACGGCGAGTTGGGATTGGCCACGAAGGTGACGGACGCATTCTCGGGGACGTTTGCTGGGTCCAATTGCCAGTGCGCGTCGAAGGGAATGGTCTGCCATCTGGCCCCCTGGACCTCGGCCAGGGTCCGGTAGAGCAGATAACTCGGCGTCGGAAATACGACAAGTCCGCCCTCGGGAACCAGGGTCCGCGTCAGAATCGTGAGGGCATCGTCAGAACCGTTGCCGATCAAGACCGCTTCGGGAGGCACGTTGAAAACTTTTGCCGCAGTCTCTCGGAAAGCCGTGCCGAGCGGATCAGGGTACTTCCGCAGCTTCTCTCCCGTGAGGGCGGCCTGAATGGCTTCGAAAACACGCGGCGAAGGCGGATAGGGATTCTCGTTGGTGTTCAGCTTGATATAGCCGTCGTCGTGCGGCTGCTCGCCGGGCACATAGCCGCTCAACGCCCGCACCTGCGGCCTGACGAAGTCGGTCATGCCTGTGCCGTCTGCCTCCTGATTCGCAACTCTGCGGTCATTGTACGAACGAGTGCGGCAGTTTAGCGGCCGCAAACTTGGACGCTGGCTGGGCGACGCACGAGTTGGGCTTATCAAAATTGTGGGAATTGAATAATCAGGTGGCACTCTTTCCCAAGGAGGCCCTGATTTGCCCCGTTCACTGGTCGAATACCTGGCCGAGTTACCCGATCCGCGAATCCCTCGTGGCCGGCAGTACACCTTAGAAGGCCTGCTGCAACTGGCCGTCCTCGCGATGCTCACCGGCAATACGACCCTCGTCGACATTGCCCACTTCGACCGACAACATTGAGTGATCCTCGGCCACGCCCTCGGCTTCCGCAACGGCAACATGCCCTGTGCCAACATCAAGAGCAACCGGAGCGAACTGTAGAGCGAAATCGCCTTCAACTTCCAGTCGGCCAGTGATGGCCAATTTTCCTCCTCCGTGCGGCGGGAGTGGGAGAAGGATGGCCGCACGGCACGCCAGCATGAGCCAAAAACGCATGGTGGCAACGAGACCTGAGCGATTCGCACCTCGATCTGGGGCATCGATCCGATTCGGGCAATGGGCTGGTCCAAGGCGCAA
>CALFAY010000057.1 GCA_937944855.1 uncultured Planctomycetota bacterium | reverse complement strand
TGCCCATGCCGTCGCCCAATGAGCCGTTCGATCCGCAGCAGCCGACTGCCGACTTCGTTCCCGCTGTCACCCCGCAGCCGGAAACGGTCAGTTTCCTGCGAGCGTATGAATCTACGGAGGTCAAGAAACCAGCGATTCCGCCGCCGCCTCTTGATGCCCCGACCATTCGCGGCTACCGCATCACCGCCGAGATCGCCAAGGGCGGCATGGGCCGAGTTTATGCGGCGTTTGATGAGACGCTGGACCGCGAAGTAGCGATTAAGACTTTGCTGCCCGGGGCCAACGATATTCTTCTGGCGGTCTTTCGCAACCTGGACATCCGGGACGTGAAACAGGGGACGGAGCCGTTGGAGGCAGTGCTGGCCGAGCGGCTGGCGAAGGCGGCGGGGCAGCTGGAAGGGGAGTCGGTAGGCGACCCGCTGATGGTGGCCCAGTTACAAAACCGCCTGGGCGTGTCGCTGCTGAACCTGGGACATCCGCAACCCGCGATCGGACTGTTCGAGAAGGCCCGTGCCAAGCGCCTCTCACCTCGGGGCCGATCACCCCGACACGCTCACCGCCCTGGGCAACCTCGGAAAGACCTGTTGCGATGCCGGGCAAGGGGAGAAGGTCGCGCCTTCCTGAAAGAGTTCGTTGCCGGACAGCGGAAACGCTTTCCCAAGGAGGATCCACGATTCGCCGGGTTGCTCGCGCAGGTGTCACTGGAGTTGCCCAAGTGCGAGCAGTTTTCCGCAGCCGAGGAGATGCTTCGCGAGTGCCTGGCCATTCGGGAGAAGGCGCCGGGGGCTGACGCCCCCGGCTCGGGTTGGGCGAGTTTTAACACGATGTCGCTGCTCGGCGGGGCGCTGTTGGGCCGAGCCGGAAGCGTGAGCGACGAGTCGGAGAAGGCAAAGCTCCTGGCGGAGGCTGAATCGCTGTTGGTCAAGGGCTACGAGGGGATGAAGGCCCGCGAGAAGACGATCCCGCCACAAGGCGCGACCCGCCTCGCGGAAGCCCTCGACCGGCTCATCGAGTTGTATCAAGCTTTAAATCGACCCGAAGAGGTTGAAAAGTATCGCACTCTCCGCGGGCAGAACCCTGACGTCCCGAATTAGCCTGTCGAGCAAGTCCTGCTATGAAACTATTGGGCGAATCGCTCCGTGCTCGAGCGGCCTTCTGTCCGTAATGGAATCTCCAAGGGATTCTGCCTTCAAATGATGGCGCACGAGCCTGATGACCGCGGCGCGTCCCGCAGCATGGGCCGGAGCCAGCCCTTGCGGCGGATGTACCACAGCATCCCCAGCGGCAGCAGCGTCAACGCCATCATGCACAACGCAAATAGCAGGTAGGGCGAGAACGGATTGTCGATATTAAACGGCTCTGCGAAAAAGTTCATGCCGAAGAACCCGGTGATAAAGTTCAAAGGCAAAAACAAAATTGAAACCACCGTGAGGGTCCGCATGATTTCATTGAGCCGGTTGGACGCCACGGACACGTAGCTGTCCAAGGCTCCGACGACCATGTCCCGCTGGGCATCCACCAAGTCGTACAAGCGCACCAGATGGTCATATACGTCGCGGAAGTAAACGCGGTCCTTGGCGTCGATCATCGGGTATTCGTCGCGGGCCAGTTTGTTGACGACTTCACGCATGGCAGCGATGCGGCGGCGCAGTTCCATCAGCGTGCGACGCAGTCGGAAGATGTGGGCCACTGTGCCGCGTCGCGGCCTGTCGAAAATCTCCGCTTCCAGCACTTCCACGTCGTCGTCGATGGCCTCGACGATGGGCATGTAGTCGGCAACCACGGCATCGGTGAGATGATACAGCAGGTGGTCCGGCCCTTCGATTATGCGTCGTTCCAAGCCGCGTTCGAGCTGGTCCCAGATGGCGTCGAGGGCGTGGATCGGCTCAGCGTGCAGCGTCAGCAGATAATTGCGGCCCAGAAAGATGTCCAGCTCCAAAGATTGAAGGCGGTTTGCCGGGCCGAGTCGTGGGGTCATAAGCACGACGTAAAGGTGTTCCGGCCAATCATCCAGACGCGGACCGCTGGCTTCGCTCAAGGCATCCTCAACCGCCAACGGATGGAAGCGGAAAACGTCTCGGAGCAAAGCCCTCAATTCGCCGTTTTCCCTCTCGCCCAAGCTGATGTCGATCCAAAGGGTGCAGTGCGGGTCTTTGAGCGCTGCTTCCATCTCCGGGACGGTCAGATTCCGACGCAGCTCGCCGGCGGCGTTGCGGCAGAGTGAACGAATCATCGCTCCGTCTCCCTTGTCTAAAGCGGCAGGGCTATAGCTGGCACGGATTTCCCGTGCAATCCCGATCCACCCACCAAGCCGGGAAAAAGTGTTGCTATGGCTTGCAGGAGCGGACGGCAGCGGATAGAAAAGGTCCCGAGGGTCGGACCCATCCGGCTGCCGGAGCAGGGAAGACAGCGGTTGACCGGGAACTCTTTTCAAGGAGGTTTCAGCATGACGCGAATGCAGACTGCGACCACGGGCACGTCCCAGCAGGCCAGCTCGACGGCACGGACTTCAATGCCGACGCATGAGCAGATCGCCAAGCGGGCCTATGAGAAATGGGTCAAGCGCGGCCGGCCGGAAGGCACCCACTTGCAGGACTGGTACGAGGCCGAGGCGGAGCTCAAGCGTGAGATGGCCTCCGGCTCGTACCGAGCTTGATAATCTGTAGCGAAACCAGCCCCCGTCGAAGAGGACAAGCCCCGGTGTTCATCCGGGGCTTGTTCGTTTCCATGACATGCCGAGGACATTCCTTCCGAATGGCCGTCAGGATGTCGGCTCGAAATGCCGACTCAGCCAATAGAGCACGGTTTTGAGTTCGAACGGCTTCATGTCCGGTCGCAGGGACAGGATGCGGGCGGCGATGCCGGTCAGGTGGGGAGCGGCCCAGCTGGTGGCGGCCTCGTCGCGGAACGGCCCGACGTAGCCGCGGGCATGGGCCTGGAACTCGACCTGATGCCGTGGGGCATAGGCGAACCGCAAGGCATCGCCGAAGAGCCGTTTGTCCACGGACAACAGCGGCGGGGCGAACACGGCGGGGTAGCTGCGGGTCAGGGGATGGTCGTTGTGAGCGGCGGCGACCACGAGGACATCGCGGGAATACGCTTCTTCGATGGCCCGGAGCAGTTGCAATCTTCGGGGCAGCGGAGTGAGCCGCGATTCGGGAATGCCCAGCGATAGGTTGACGATTTTGCATCGCCACTGTTCCACAGCCCAGCGCAGGGCGTGCAGGAGCGTTTCCACGTCGCAGAGGCCGCGCGGTCCGAAAACGTCGGCCGACCACAACTCGACTTCAGGAGCCAGTGTCAACACGATGTCAGCGACGGTGGTTCCGTGCGGAGCGCTGGCTTTTCCAGCGTAAGGCAGAGGCGGTCCGGTCGCGGAAATGAACACGCCTCCCTGGATTGGAGACCTTAACGGCTGGCCCCGCTCTTCGCAGCGGCGCGTCACGACGGCTTGATCTATGCCGGTATCGAGGATGCAGACGCGAACGCCTCGTCCCGTAGCCCGGGCATCGTCCAGCACCCGCTCCGGCGTCAGCAGGCGAAAGATTTCCGCAAAAACGTCGGGAGGAGTTTCCGGTGCCACGGTAATCCTACTCCTCCCCCCGCAGCAGGCGGTCCACTCCTTCCAGAAGATGGATGGCGAATCGACCCACGGCCGGGCCGTGGCGGGCGCTCAACTCGCTGATCAATTCTGCCAACCGCAGCGTCTCATCCGGGGCGAGCACCTTCAACGTCGCCCCCTGCAATCCGGCGCGTATCCGCTCTGTAACTTGCTCGGCCACCGAGGTCGCAGTCTTCGACGCTGAATCGGTGGACTCGCCGTACTGCAAGCGCTCCGTGGCTTTTGCCGCTGCGGACACGGCATCCAGAAGCAGCATGTGCAGATGCCGTTCGGCCACGGCATGACGAACCAGATACCCCGCCAGGCGAGCGGCGGATTCCGCGGTCCGACGATCCGCTTCGGTAAATGGCACAATGCCGCCATCCGTCGGATCAGTCTTGTCGAACAGTTCGAGAACCACCGCAAGATCCGGGGTAATCGCCAGCGGAACTGCCAGCAGATGGCGATGCTGTCTTTCGACATCGTTGAGCGTGACGCCGAGGTCGGCGGCATGGCGGTTGATGGACTCCATCATGCTCGCCCCCTGCATGCTCACGACCGCGGCGGCCAAGGACTGGGCGAAGGGCACCGGAGCAATCGCAACGGGCCGGCCCGAAGCGTCGAAGTAGCGGCACATCTCCGGCGGATCGCGAACCGGGTCGTAGGAGCGGACCGTCAGCAGCCCAGCCGAGGCTCCCGTACTCTCTCGGAGGAACCGAAAAAGTTCGGCCAAGGCTTCTGCCGCTGGCGGCGCGTCCTGAAGCGTCGCTGCCGCCGACACTAGGGGCAGCAGGCGTTCGACCTCCGAGCGGAAGGCGTAGAGGGCCTGACGCAACTGCCGTTCACGTTTGGCCGGTCGCAGTTTGTCCAACTGCTTTCGGACAGCCTGGAGGAAGGAATCGCGGTTGAGATCGGCGTTCTTGTCGAGGTAGTCCCGCACGCCCATTCGGAGAGCATCGAGAGGTGTAGCCTGATGAGCAAAGCCGGTGACGAGGATTGCTACCACGTCGGGATTGAAGACGTAGAGATCTTCCAGGAGTTGCAGGCCGTGGCTGCCTGCCCCGAGATGCCAGTCGAGGATCGCCAGATCAATAGGGTGGGAGTTGGCCAGGGTTAGCGCCTCGGCGGCATCGGCGGCGCTCAGGATCGTGCAGCCGAGGTCGGCTTCGGCAAGCCAATCGTGGAAGGTCCGGCGAACCGACTCTTCGTCGTCCACGATGAGGATGGTATCCATCGGGGGTGCGTCTCCGAAAGATTGTCCTGCTGTCCACTTTCGGAGTAGCCGAACGCTCCGTCAAGGCTTGGAATGGGCAGACTCGGTCCAAAGTATACGAAGATTTGGCCAACTGCGACCGGTTGCCCGCAACGCGGAATCACTGTTTCTGCCAGATTTCGTAGCGCTCCGTCCCAGGGTTGACGTTTGTAACGAGAGCAAACAATGAAAAAGACCTGCACGTCGTGATGCGGCTTTTACAATGATGGCGCTGCTTATGGGCCAAAGTTTCCTGGCATCACAGCGATCGAGCGGCAGTCGATCCCTACCACTAGGAAGAGAAATCGAACACCGCGCTTATGATGGGCTCGTAGGCCTAGAGCATGTTCCCTCAGAGCAGCTTGAGTCCAAAAGTCGCAAACAACGACCACAGCTTGAGTTCGAGGACATTTAATTAAATGTTCCCGGACCTGTCGCATTATCTCTGTAAAGCCCAGAGATCCTTTGTTGCCTTTACTAATAGCTAGAAGGACGTCATGGCATGGGCCTAAAATGTCGCTAGGGATCATATTGATCGCTCCGACATCTTGCAGGAGAATTGGATCTCTTGAAGGCGCGTCCGAAACCACTTCCTCGATGTACTCCTTAAAACCCATCTCTGCTATCGCTATCGTGACACGTTCGATCACCCGTTGAACCGTATCATGAACGCTGCCTGCTAAACCCTCAAGAAAGTGATAGGGGAGATGGTAAGGGCTCATGATTTCCTCCGACAGCAGGCGTGTGAGAACAGAGGGGTGGTCCCGCAAATCGACTAGCCATGAAAAGAGCAGTTCTGAGCGGCGATACAGGCGCAAATGATACCGAATCTTGCCGTCCAAAAAGTCATCAAGTTTCCTTACATCAATGTAACGGGCTTCGTTAAACAGACGAACAAGCTGCCAGCAGCCGGGCAAATCTGTGCTAGCTTCATTTCTCAGAAAGTGCATGAGGTGCCAGTAACGGTGATGTTGAATTACTATATGAACCGCTTTTCTGATAGCATCTTCTATTTGCACTTTGCTATCGTGCTCAAACATTCTACTGCTAAGATCATCGGACATCAAGTCCTCTTTCCAGATCCCTGAAAGAGGCTTGTCGATTTCTTCCGCTCCCTTGAGGTCATGAGCCAATCGGAAGCACTGCTCGTCGATCCGTCTGCACTGTTGAAGAAGCGCATCCTGTCCTTCATTGTTAGCATTATAACGCTTATATCGATTCAGGAACGTGTGCCAATCATGCCAGGTCACAAGAAAGTATCCGGCCAAGAACCACAGTTCTACGGTTACTTTATCATCGCCAAGACTTCGGGGTGCGCTGATTTCTGTGCGCCATGTGGTTCCTTATGAAATGTGAGGCTTTAGGTCGTCAAGCAAATTCTGGACCACCCTCAAGCGCTGCCGAATCTCCAGTTGCTTAACTCTTGACATTGTGATCCTCACGTCATTTCTGGCAATCCCCTGATTCTTTCGACATTTCGGACGATCCCCGCCCTTTCGTCAAACAATAGGTGCTCCATGTAGCGAAGCCTGCGTTGGCCGACGCTCGCATTGGGCGTGGTGTGTCGTGAATTAAAATGCTCATGAAAACAAGTGATAAAATGGGTTGCGTTTTTGTCCGTAATTGCAACTACTAGTTGATCGTCAACAAAGTAAGTTCGCAGAGGACGGTACTCGCGTAACTTTGAATCCTAACTTTGGCAACGATACTGTGCCCAGGCAGATACTACTGTTTGCTGCGAGCGTTGATTGTACTCGGATAAAGTCATTGTGCGGCCGTTGATCCCCTTCAAGTCTTCAAAGCAGCCCGCATTTACATTCACTCGCTTGCGATAGTGGTTTAACAAATTATGCTGATCCCAAGTTGGCATCGCTATTTGTCTGATGACCCGTACCAGTAGTCAGTCCAGAATGCGTTTTGCCTGGGCAACCTGCCGCAGACCAATCGCAGCGTTGTTTTTCCCACATGTTAGCAAATAGTATCTTTTAGGGACGATTCCTGTCAAGGGAGCACTCGCTTTGATTTTTGGGGAATTGGACGCGCAGCAAGTGTGGCCCTGCGGAAGGCGAAAAAACACGACATTGCATTCAATCCAGGGATCATGGGAAGATGCCCCCCGGTCAGCGGTCGGCGGGTTTCAGTGTCGCCACGGTGACCACGATCCGCGGGCCGCGGGTGACGCCCTTGACCTGCCGAGCGGTCCCTGTCACCACGACCATCTTGCCGTCGTGTTTCTCGGCTAAGCTCGCAAGGTCCTTGTTGTCGCCAAAGTCGAGGTCCCAGGTAATCTCTCCCGCCGTGATCGTCGTCCCGGTCGTTTCGCCGCCGATGGCGACTACCCCGGTGGACAGCTTGCCTCTGATCTCGACCTTGACATAACTGCCCTCTTGCTTGCCGCTTTGGTCCCCCGGCTCAGCCAGGCCGGTGGCCAACAAGCCGACACCGAACGCCAACCTCGCTGCCCAAACCAGTGCTTGCATGAGTTCGCTTCTCCTGGCTGTCAGGCCCGCCCCTTGCTGAGGGATCACCGATCCGAAAAGACCAGTTCACTAGGAAGATTCGCACAGGCCCCGTTTGCCGTCCAACGCCTCGTTGCACAATTTGTCCGCCCGCTTGTTCTGCTCCCGGGAAACATGGGTGAAGTCCACCTGCTCGAACTGCCGACGAAGTTCCTGGGCCTGCTGGTACAACGGCAGCAAGCCTGCATTGCGGACCCGGTATTCGCCGGTGAGCTGCTTCACGAGCAGTTCGCTGTCGCTCTTGATGTGGACGACCCGGGCCTGCATTGTCGATGCCCGCTCAAGGGCCTTGATAAGCGCGGTGTACTCGGCGACGTTGTTGGTGGCCTCGCCGATGCGGCCACACTCCTCGCAAAGCGTCTGTCCGTCCGCGAGGATGACAAACGCCCACGCCGCCGGTCCCGGATTGCCCCGCGACGCCCCGTCGATGTGAATAGTCACTTCCGCGGCTTCCGACATGCACGGCTCCCCAGGCTCAGAGGACAACTCCAGCATTTTACCGGCGTTTTGGCCCCTTCGCACCAGCTTTCGACGAATGCTCCGCTTTGTGCAAAACCGCCGACGAGGCTTCCGCTCGACCGCCATCCCGGGCGGCAGTCAGCCAGTCGAGAAAATTTTTTCGGAAAACCGAAGAATTTGGGTCGATTGACCTTGTGTTCCGCATGAGCAGAGGTATATTCCCTCGCTAATATCCATCGGTTCACGAGGGAGCCAGCTGGAGGAAACGCCCAGTTACCAGGCGATGCCGCGAGGACCGATGGGTAGCGTTCTGGGTATCGAGGTCTAGTGGAGGTACTTGCCGTATGAGCGAATCCGACCAGCGCGCCGCTCTTCCTCCCCGTGCGGCCCGAACTCCAGTCATCGGGGTGGAGGAAGAAGAGCCTCCGGGTAGTCCGAAACGCTGGCCCTGCTGGAAAGACGTTCCCGACGAGTTGTGGAACGACTGGCGCTGGCAATCACAGAATGCCATCCGCACGATTCGCCAGCTTCGCCGTTTCCTGAGCTTCACTGACGAAGAAATCGTGGCCCTTGAGGCTCTGGAAAGCGAATACAAACTTGCTATCCCGCCCTACTACGCCTCTCTGATCAATCCGGACGATCCCCATGATCCGATCCGCCTCCAGGCGGTGCCGTCTCCCCGCGAGAGCGAAAACCCTTCCGGCTACGAGCTGGAGGATCCGCTCGAAGAGGACAAGGACATGCCCGTTCCGGGCCTGACGCACCGCTACCCGGATCGTGCCCTGGTCGTGACCACGCATGTCTGCACCATGTACTGCCGCTTCTGCACCCGCAAGCGGGCAACCATGGTTCGCGGCGGCTGGGACGCCATCAGCCGGGATGACGAGCGGATGATCGAGTACATCCGCGAGCATCCCGAAATCCGGGACGTGATCCTCTCTGGCGGCGATCCGCTGACCCTGCCGATACCGCGGCTCAAGTACTTCGTCGAGAGCGTCTCGGCGATTCCCCATGTGGACGTAGTGCGGATCGGCACCCGGGTTCCGGTCACTCTGCCGATGCGGCTGTTCGATCAGGAACTGGTGGACCTGCTGGCTTCGGCCGAAAAGGTCTGGATCCAGACACATTTCAACCATCCGCGAGAGATCACGCCGGAGGCCGCCCGCGTCTGCAATACCTTGCTGCGGGCTGGAATGCCGGTCAATAACCACACCGTGCTTCTCAAGGGCGTCAATGATTCGCTCGAAACCATGCGGTCGCTGATGCGGGCGCTGCTGCGGATCAAGGTCCGTCCGTATTACCTGTTCCATTGCGACCCGGTCATGGGTGCCGGGCACTTCCGAACCTCGGTCTGGAAAGGGCTGGAAATCATGGAAGGGCTGCGCGGTCACATGTCCGGCCTTGGCATCCCGACTTACGTGGTGGACAGTCCCCACGGCGGCGGCAAGATTCCGCTCATGCCCAATTACCTCGTCTCCGCCTCCGATGACTCGGTTGTGCTCCGGAACTACGAGGGCATGCTTATCCGCTACCAGGCGGAGGACAAACCGTCAACCATCAAACCGACGGCCACTCGCGGCGTCAGCTTGCTGCTTCAGGGAACCAAGACCGCTCTGGTGCCAGAAAACACCGAGCGGATGAAGCGGCGTCGGCTCATCGTGCTGGCCAACAAGGCCAAGGCTTCCGGTTCCTGCGGCGAAGGCCGTTCCGCTGCCTTGGCTCCTGGCGTGCCCCCGGTGTCGCCGAGCGACGCCGAGGAACCTGTCGCCAAGGAGCCGGTTGCCGTGGCTGTCGCCGCCGCCGTCGCTCCCAAAACTTCCACGCGCCGACGCAAGAAGGTGTCCGACGGATGAGGATCGGCATCACATTCGACCTTAAAAGCGAAGGGCTGGCTGTGCCCGGCCAGCCCGACGATTTCCAGGAAGAGTTCGACAGCCCGCAAACCGTCGAAGCCGTCGCTGATGTTTTTCGCCGTCTGGGACATGACGTCATCTTGCTAGGCGACGGACCGGCCATGCTCCGCCGCCTGCTCGACGATCCGCCTGAGTTCGTCTTCAACTTCGCTGAGGGCCACGGCATCGGCCGGTCTCGGGAAGCCCGCGTGCCCGCCGTGCTGGAGATGCTGGGCATTCCCTTTTCCGGTTCCGATCCGTTGACCCTCGCCGTCACCCTGGACAAGGACGCCGCCAAGACGCTTGTCGCTGCCGCAGGTGTCTCGGTCCCGCGAGGACTGGCGGTGCGACAGCCTCAGGATGCCCGGCAGGTTCCCCATTCCTGGTTCCCCGTCATACTCAAACCAGCCTGGGAAGGATCGAGCAAAGGCATCCGTCGCACGAGCTTGGTCGATGACCCGGCCAACTTGCTCGACACCGCCGCAGAAATGCTCCGACTCTATCACCAACCGGTTCTCGTGGAGGAGTTCGTCGAAGGGGAGGAAATCACTGTCGGCATCGTCGGCAACGACCCGCCCGAAGTTGTCGGCGTCATGCAGGTCGTGCCGCGGTCACGAAATCCCCGCTTCGTTTACGGACTCGAAGTCAAACGGGACTACAAAAATCAAGTGGATTACGCCTGCCCGCCCCGACTGCCCGAGGCCGTGCTGGACCGCATCACGGACGCCGCTTTAAGGAGTTACCGTGCTCTGGGATGCCAGGATGTCAGCCGGGTCGATTTTCGCGTCCGCAATGGCGAGCCGATCTTCCTTGAAGTCAATCCGCTGCCGGGACTGCATCCGGTGGACAGCGACCTGGTCATATTGGCCCGGCTGGCGGGATGGAGCTACGACCGGCTGATCGGCAAGATTCTCGAGGCCGCCCTGAAGCGGGCACACCTCGGCCCCCCATTACCGATCCCTGAACAAAATGGGGACTCTGCGCAAAGCTGCGACTACTTGCCCACCTCGCGATAAGAGCCGACCCCTGTTCCCGGGAGGATGCGAGGCCCCTGGCGGTCCTTGTCGAGTACTTGCAAGGAGGGTTTCGGCTCCTCTTCCTTGAACCCGAGCATTTCCAATGGCCGCCACCACCACCGCTTTTTCTTCGGCTTCTGGGCCATGAAGTCGCTGATGGGAACGTGATGGAAAGGACTGGCCGGGTCGGTTTTGTCCCCAGCCCACAGCCAAGCGCCCGTCTCCAGGACGATGACCGCGGCCAACGTCCGCAGCAGCCACTTTGACATGCTTACCCCCTTCCCCCGTCCGTCGTTCTCGGACCATCTCAGGGAGCGGGACAATAGCAACCCATCAAAGGCAGTCAAGACCAGAATCGCAATACTTTGGCACCCTGGCTGAGTTATTAGAGAGCGTCAGCACCTGACCTTTTACCTCTTTCCCTGGGAGTGGGAGTGAGTGTCGCGGCGGGATCGACACTTCCCGCCGTGACTCTCAATTCCGAGCCGCGACCGCCAGGGAGCGGGTCTTCCCCGCTCCGTTGCCGTCGCGGCTCCGTGAGGACATGACCGTCGCGGCTCCGAAGCCACCGGAAGCACTTGCCAAGTCCGAGCCGCGACCGCCCTCCGAGCCGCGACCGCCAGGGAGCGGGTTCCTCCCTCACCCCGTCCCTCTCCCGGCGGGATAGGGAGTCAGGGTGACGGCACCGTCAACCGACGAATACCGGGCCGCCGCCACCCGATTCCTC
>CALFAY010000056.1 GCA_937944855.1 uncultured Planctomycetota bacterium | reverse complement strand
GGCGAGCCGACGACGTCAACCGTCAGGTCAATCAATCGAGCAGCGCGGAGGTGCGGCGGATTGGCCGTCGCGGACCTGGTCAAAGGGGTGCCTTTACGCGGCGTCCTCATAGGCTCCTTAACCCGGCTGCGGCTTGGTAGCCTGAGTCCGCCAGCGACCGACGACCTTGTACAGAATGCCGCTCAGGATGACGAGGGCGAAGCCGATGAAGATGCCGTACAGCCACCACGGCGTGGGGCGTTCCCAGGTCACCCCCGGCGGCTCGGGCAGCCCGTAGTGCGAAAGACGAAAATGTTCGTCCTCAGCGTCGCATGGGGCTACGCTGTCGATGTAATAGATTGTCAACGTCGCTGTGGCCTCGTCGTAAGGTTTTTCACATGTCCGGAAGGTAACGCTTCGGGGCAACTTGACTCCCCGAACCAGATGTCCATACAGAGCCGCTCTTCTGCATTCGGAAACTAAAGGAGACATATCGCTCGGACTTATTACTGTGTTCTCGTCCGCGACTTCTTCAATCCGCCAATTCTTGTTTGGGTTAACAATGACCTTCGCAGTAAAAGGACACTGATGAATAGCAGCTAGAATTCCACGCTCTGCAAGGGGGGTTGGATCTGTCATGTGCTCCAAAGTGATTTCGTTGAACTCTTGTCCATTTCGTGTAATCGGCCGGGTTGAAAGAACACGGCAGTTTGGGTCATCACACCAGTCAGTCAACAGCCGATTATTGAGTATGATGGGAAAATAGATACCATTGCGCTCCCGTATGTCCATCGCCGAGCGCGGATTGCTGCTGTGAATGAACCGAACAACCAACTCATTTGAGTTGTCGCTTCCCGCGGCACGTGCGCTGTATCTCGAGTTGCTCACATAAAGGACTTGGGAAGGCCCAGAGAGCGTTTTATCACGATCTTTTACCCGGTGGTAAACACACGAGGGACCGCGGGCGCGAAAATGGTAAGTATATCTACGATCCTGCTCTTTGTGGAACGTAATGGCAATATCTAAAATGGCGCTCTGCAATGCCTTCTGGCCAATGATGCAGTCAGGTGGGACTGTTCGAGAAGAACAGAGAAGAAGCAACGTGGCGAAGCAAGCGGTCATGTTAAGTCAACCTGCTTTAAGGTATATTGACGGGGAGCCATCGTACCTTCGCTTTGGCACAACGGCCCCCCCTGGAAACGTGACCCGGTGTGTGAACGAGCCTGCTAACATGAATCAGCATGCCAGACCGAGGTTATAACTTACAGAAGCAGAGGTTTCGCATCTCGTCTTTTTCACAGACACACTGGGGGTCGCAATGAGGTCCAGGAGGCACGCATAGAACGTTACACAAAGGACGCTTGCCATTGCAAGTGGTACAGCCACTGCAAGCCCTGGAGGGTGCAAAACGAAAATCCTCTCGGCCCCACTCCTGCGCCAGCACGCGGTCGTCCGGCACCAGGATCACGCTCACCACCGCTAAAGGCACGGCCAGGCTCAGCAGCGGCACGAACAGGTAGTTCAGCAGTCTCATGGACAGCACCTCCTTGAAATGGACTTTTACGCCTCAGGATACCCCAACGTATCCTTCCGACTCACCGCTCCTGTTGCCGAACCCGCCCCCGGAACTGCCCGGAAATCCGCCAGTTCCGCGGGTCGTCGGTGTAAAACTCGAACACCTGGTTGAACAGGCCAACGTCCTTGGGATAGCGAAAATAGATCGTAATCTCCCGCCCCTCCTTCGGCGGTACGACCACCGGCAAATCGTAAATGGCGTTAAGACCACAATAACTGGTTCCGCCGACGACCCGGATCGGACGACCCGTGTGATTGACAAGAGCTACGCGGAAAGAACCGGCGTCACCCGGCACTGCCTCCCCGACTTCCACGAGAGCGGGCCTAACGCTGATCGACTGGCCCCGCAGAGACGCCAAAGTCCCTTCGAGGTCCGGCACAAACAGGACAAGGGTCGTGGTTATCACACCCACAACGAGACAGGCACCAATCGCGGCTTTAGCCAGAAGCGACAGGTTCATGAGCGAGTCCCCCGCCGAAGTGAGCCTTGGCCTTATAACCGCAAAGGCCATCACCACGATAACATCGATTCCAAAAGTCCACGAGGGGTTGAGCTCGACCCGGCCGAAACAGCCGCAGTGGCTGCGGCCTTCCAGGGCCATGTACAGCGACGCAACGGCCGACATGCCGAAAAAGACCAACGCCGCATAGCGTGCCCAGCGCTGGACCTTTCCGCCGAATGAGTGATGAGGTGATTTCGGAACTGCTCGTGAGATTACCGGCGCAGGGAATGGCCTATCAAGGAAAAAGCTGTCGGAGCCGCGACGGCAACGAAGCGGGGAAGAAATACCCGCTCCCTCGCGGTCGCAGCGGGGCGAAGTCCACGGCTGGGAGCGGGCGAGGTTTCAGCCGAGCAGGGACTTCGCTTCCCGCACGATGTCCCCAGCCGTCAGGCCGTACTTGGCCAGGAGTGCTTCGGGCGGTCCCGATTCGGCGAAGGTGTCCTTCAAGGCGACGAAGCGGATCGGCACGGGATGGTGACGAGCCGCAGCCATCGCCACCACGCTGCCGAGGCCGCCGTAGATGGTGTGCTCCTCGGCGATGACGATGCGGCCGGTCTCCCGAGCGGCTTCGGCCACAGCCTGTTCATCGAGCGGCTTGACCGTGTGCATGTCCAGAACGCGGGCCTGGATGCCGGATCGGGCGAGTTCCTCGGCGGCTTGCAGGGCGGCAGCAACCATCAGCCCGTTGGCGATGAGCGTCAGGTCCTTGCCATCGCGGAGCCGAATCGCCTGGCCGATGCGGAACGGCGGAGGCTGATCGTACACGATCGGCACGTTGGGCCGTCCGACGCGGAGGTAGGCAGGGGTGCGGAGTTCGGTCAGGGCCTCGACGGCGGCCCAGGTGCTGGGTTCGTCGGCGGGGACGACGACCGTGAAATTGGGCAAAGCGCAGGCCAGGGCCACGTCTTCGATGCCCATCTGCGACGGCCCATCCTCTCCGATGGAGATGCCGGCGTGACTGCCGACCACTTTCACGTCTGCACACGGAAAGGCGACCGACATCCGCAGCTGGTCGTAGGCATTGCACATGACGAAGGCGGCGAAGCTGGCCAGCCATGGACGTTTGCCCGCGCCGGCCATGCCTCCGGCCATGCTGACCAGGTTCGATTCAGCGATGCCGACGTTGAAAAACCGCTCGGGGAAGCGTTTGGCGAAGTGCTCCGTCCGCGTGGAATTGTGCACGTCGCCGTCGAGAACCACGATGTCAGGATACCTGGCCCCCAGGTCTGCCAGGGCCAGGCCGAATGCTTCCCGCGTCGATTTGCCGAGTTTCATCCGCTTCGCACTCCTTCCCATCCTACTTGCGGAAGTTGCACGGTGCTTAGGTGGTCTTAACCCAGATCAGGTGCCGAAGGCTGCCGATCAGGTCGAGGATGCCCCGCAACACCCAGATGCTCGCCCACAAGGCCAGCGGCAGCGTAATCACGATGAACAATCCGACGCCCAGTGCGATGGACGGATCAAAGCGGTGGCGGTTCTCCCCCAGCCAGGCGTGCAAGGCGATGAGCGTGCCGACAATGACCCATCCGGCAGCGACGGCCCAGGTCCGGCCCAGCAGGGCGAAGGCCTCGGCAGCCGAGGTCCGATCCCGGAAATAACGGTTCAACTGCTCCGCGAACAGGAGGAAAAACGACAACGCTCCCAGGTTCGCCAGCAAGGCCAAAATGAGAGCGTGATCCACGATCCAGACGATCAGTCGGAAGATTCCGCCCGGTTGCGCGCTGTCGCTCTCGGTGACCGGGGTGGCGGGAACGAGACCGAACGAACCTGCGACGGCAATCAGGAGCAGCACCAGACCCAGGACTTCGAGCACGGTCGCGCCGCAGATCATCGAGCGGGAACTTCTCGCTTCGCGCGGCACGGTCAGGCAGCGGATCGAGCCGACAAGTCCCAGGGCTGGAGCCGCGGCGACGAGAACGAAAGCAGCCAGTGTCACGACCCACTCGGCGGTTTTGGCGGTCAGGCGAATCCAGGCGGGGGGTTGGGTCTGTCGGTAGAGGTGGAGCGCGACGGCGACAGCCACCAAGATCATGACCAGGAGCATGGCCGCAATCTTGTAATAATGCCAGATCAGGCCGTGGTACACGCCGGCGAAGCCGTACTGCGGTTCCAGAGGCAGTTCGGATTCGTCGCTCTGGTCGGCATCGTTCTGACCGGTTGCCTCTTTTTCATTCCGGGAGATTTCCTCGGTCCTGGCATCGGGAGGCACGGGGCGGGAGGCATCCTCCGCGGAGGCAGCGGCAGGTGTTTTGTCGAGGACTTGCGTGTCGGAGCCAGCGGGAACTTGCGTCTTGCTCACTGCCACGGGCAGGGGGCCGGTCGGCAGAACCTCGGTGGCGTCGTTGGGGGAGACGCGGGGGGACCCGCTCGAAGTCAGGGCGAGGGGGACGCCGCAGACCGGACAACACCGCGGCCGCTCGCCGGTCGTACCGGGGGGCAGGGGGTGGCCGTTGGGACAGCAGATCGTCGTATCCATGCGTCCTCCCGAGGGCCGCGTCCGGGTGCGGAACGTCGGCCCGGGTGTAAGGCTCAGCCGATGCGGGCCAGGGCCTTCTCGGCCTCGGCTAGCGACAGCGGCTTGCCGTGGTAGTTGGCCTCGCTGAGAAGATCCATGATCGGATACCCCTTTTGGGTCCTGGCGATAATGACGCTGGGTTTACCCCGGGAGACGCCAGCCTTCTGCAAGGCGGTCAGCACTTGGGTCAGGTCGTGGCCGTTGATCTCCTGCACCGCCCAGCCGAACGCTTCCCACTTCGGGGCCAAAGGTTCCAGGTCGAGGACTTCCGCCGTCGGTCCCGTCTGCTGATAGCCGTTGCGGTCCACGATGGCGATGAGGTTGTCAGCCCGGTACTTGACCGCGGACATGACCGCTTCCCAGACCTGACCTTGATCGATCTCGCCGTCGCCGAGGAGGACGTAAACCCGGCTGTCGTAACCGTCCATCCGGGCGGCCAAAGCGTGGCCTAATCCGATGGACAAGCCCTGGCCGAGCGAGCCGGTGGAAGCTTCCACGCCGGGCAGACGCCGCAGGTTCGGATGGCCTTCCAGCGGGCTGCCCAGTTGCCGCAGGGTGGCCAGAGCCTCGACCGGGAAATATCCGGCCTCGGCCAGGGCGGCGTACAGCAGCGGCGCGGCGTGGCCCTTGCTGAGAATGAAACGGTCCCGCGGGGGCCAGTTCGGCCGCAAAGGATCGTAGCGGAGAATGCCGCCGAAGTACAAGGCCGTCACCACCTCGACCGCCGACAGCGAACTCGTCGGATGGCCGGAACCGGCCTGGGTCGTGCTCGTAATGATGTGGCGGCGAAGCGTCCGCGCCTTGGCTTCCAGTTCCTGCAACGGCAGTCCGGCCATGCCTGTCCTCCGGGTAGCGCATCAGACACTGCGATTGAATGTAGATTGCCCATCAAGCGGGAGCAAGTGAACAAGGTTGACAAGACCACAAGGCATTCAACCGTGCAGCGAGGTGATGCGGTCGTACATGAGACGGACCATGCCCTCGAGCAGGTCGAGGTACTCCGTTCCGGCGAGAATCTCGACTCGGCGGAGCAGTTCCCGTTTGCGTTCGAGAACGGAAACGAAATGCTCCACGCCGTGGTAAGTCAGCGGTCCGCCCACGTTTTGCACCGAGATCAACTCGTCGATTTCTTGCGGAGCGAGCTGGGCGGCGCGGTCGGGATTGCGGGCCATCCATTCCCGCAAGGCTGGCTGGTTGGCCAGTTCCTGAACAGGAATCTGACCGGGATGGAGAGAGGCAGGCTGGCGGACGCGGGGCAGCAGGCGCTCCACCGGCAGGCTGATCAATTCATGAACCGTCAGACCCAGGGCATCCGCGCAGCGGCGCAGCGTGGCGTTGCGCAACTCCCGCTCGGGGTGGGTCAGGATGCCCCGGGCGGTGGTGCGGGCGATGCCGGCCTTGTCGGCAAAAACGTCTTGATTCCAACCTTTTTCGGCCACGAGACGGGCGATCTTCTCGGGAACGTTCATGGGCCTCCGCGGCTATCCCGAACAGGCGGGCTTCGGTTTGTGCCGCCTCCTAGGTAAGGCGAAAACCGAAATGAATTGTGGTGTCAGGATTGCGACAATACAAGAGGGTAGTTTGCGGGTTTTTCCGGGTGACGAGTTCCCCGACCTGACGAACGGAGGCAGACAGGCGCAAAAAGCCTGCGCCGGCCCGGAAGGACACTCAGGGCCGAACCCTTCCCGAGCAGCGGCGAGCCATCAACAACTCGTCGTCACCGCGTCGCCTGGGCGATCCGCACCTCGCGGACGTACTTGTGGCAGTTGACGCAGCTCATCGTCATCTGCACATAGGCCAAGGCGCAGCCGTCGAGATTTTTTTCCTTGGCCATGCGACTCATGGTTTCGCAGTGGCGGCGGAAGTCGTCGCTGTGGCGGGTGTACTCCGGCGTCTTGAGCACGAGCCATTCGGCCCGTTTACTCAAGATGCCCAGTTCGTCCGCGTGTTTTTCGATGATGGCAAAATCCTTGATCGCCAATCCTTCCAGGAGCTTTTGAGCATGGCCGAGCTTCTGCTGCATGATGATGTCCCGGCCGCGTTGCGGGTCGTCGGCCTGACCGACGGCGGCGAACCCGCCGACCACGAACCCGACGGCTAGCAGCCCTGCGATGCGTGAGCGAACCATGTCTACACCTCCGGTTTCCTATCCTTGCAGAGGTCCAGCCGCGGATCTGGCCTCGGTGTTACTGGGGCTGAGCGTTTCGAGACGGCGGGCGAGATCGTCCAGCCTGCGTGCCAGGGCGCGCAGTTCCCCGGCCACGGCGGCGAGCTGGGCGGCGGGAGAGGAAACGGCCTGGGGCATGGGCGACAAGGGCGGCAGCGCCCCCGGAGTGCATTCCCGGCACGCGGCGGCGACGGCCTGACGGAAGTCATTCCAGATCGAAGAGCCCAGCGCCTCGACCCGCCCGGTGGCCCGTTCGATGGCGCAGGCCGATTCGGCATGTTGCAGGGCGGTGGCGAAGTCTCCGGCATTGGCGGCGGCCAGGGCGAGAGCGGCCTGCATCTCGGCCCGATCGGCGCACTGCTCGATCTGGGCCAGCCAGTGCCGAGCCGCCAGCCAGTCATCCCGGGGTTCGCCCGGTTGCTGAGCTTTGTCGGCGGCCATTTGGGAAGACAACCCGCACAGATTCAGACCGGCCTTGCCGAACCGGGTCGGCCAGTCGCAGCCGGTCCAGCGTCTTGTCGCTTTTTCGTAGGCCCGCCGAATGTCTTCCAGACCCATCAGCTGCCCTCCTGAAGCGAATACACGGACGCTTCCGGCGTGGGTTCGACGAGATGCACCGGCGATCTCACCGTGAGGACCGGACAAGGGGCCTTGCGGACTACTTGCTCGGCGACGCTGCCCATGAGCAGGCGTCCCAGGCCGCTCCGACCGTGGGTGCCCAGTACGATCATGTCGGCCTGGATCTCTTCGGCGACGCGCACGATCTCGGCGGCGGCGAAGCCCTGCTCCAGCCGGTGTTCCACCGTCACCGCCGGGTCCGGCGAGCGGATCTGCCGCAACCGGTCCCAGCCCTGTTGCACCAGGGCGACATCCGGTTCGACGATCATCTCGCCGTAGCTGACCGCCGGCGTCGGCACCACCACATGCAGGACCACCACCTTAGCCCCGTGGTCCCGGGCCAGCGAACAGGCCAGACGGAAGGCGTACTCCGAATGCGGCGAGAAGTCCGTGGCGTGAAGGATGGTCTTGAGGGCAAGCATGGCTGAGGTCCTTTGTCAATTGTCCCAAATCCCTGGCCCTTCACTGCAACTATCCCGTGGCCGGACGAAATACCGCGAAGCAGGGACTGGGGGGATTCTCGCTCGGGTGGCCAGAACACGGGAAACTCAATCAGTATCGCCCCGCAGATGCCGCAGAATGTCCAGCGCGCTGATGACTCCAATCAATGCGCCGCCTTCATCAACCACGAACAGCCGATGCACCTTCCGCGCCAGGAACTCTTCGATGACGTTGGAAACCGGACAGGTGGGCGGCACGGCGAAGACGATGGGCGTCATGATCTCCTTGACCCGCGTGGTGTCGGGAACTTCGATCTGGAAGCCGCTGCCCACCTTTTCCTTGGAGGGGAGCATCGGCTCGTAGTCGGCGAAGTAGGGCGGGCAGAGGTTGACCATCTCCCGGTCGCGGCGGACGATGTCGGTGCGGCTGATGACGCCGACGGGCCGACCGGCGGCGTCGATCACGGGGGCGGCGCTGAAGCCGCGGTCGATCAGCATGGCGATGGCTTCGCGGACCGTGGCATCTTCCTCGATGGAGATGGGATTGGGCACCATCAGGTCCGCTGCCGTCTCGGCGTCGAGATACAAGCGATTCTTCCGACCCACGGGGTTCTTCATGACCGCACCTCCTCGCTGCACTGGGGTCGTCGCCGACCGCAAGGGCCTGCCTCGTCTCCGCACTGATCAGCATATCCGCAAAGGCGGCGGTTCGGTATCCCCTGGAGGCGGATTTTCCCCAGAGGGCGGGAAAAAACCGCGAGCCGCCGGCAGCCAAGAAGCGTCCGACGGCTCGACGAGGCGAAGGAGGTATCGGAACCTCAATGGGGGATCGGCAGCATGAAGAAATCGCGCGGACTGCGGAACCAGCGTCCGTCGTCGCCGAGCGGAGCGGCCGGCGGGCAGTACCAGCAGCGCGGTCCGAACGGCGGTGGGCCGATGTGGTTGACCGGCTGCACTTCAGGATAGACGATGTCGGTCGGCCCCCAGATGGCGTAGCCGCCCGGATGCCAGTAGCAGTTGTAGATGCGGAACGGCGGATGCAGGTTCATGCGATGGTGCGGCATGGGCCGGTGCTGGGCATGGACGGGCAGCACCGCGGCGAGAAACACTGAGGCGGCGACGACGAGCGATGCCAGGCGCATGCGGAAGTCCTCCAAAGCGCGCAATTTCCAGGGTGCAAGCGAACCGCGGAGCGGGACGGAACCGCGGCTGGAGGTTAGATCGGCAGGCACGAGGATTGACAAGATGGTGTCACAACGTCCGCGGCCAAAAAACGACCGGCCCTCGGCGCGTAGTGACGAGTCGGACGGTTTCTTCGGGAGAAGCGAGCAGGACAAAACGGCCGTCCAGAACGAACAAGCCGGAGATGTCGCGTGACACCTCCGGCTTGCGAGGGCAGAAGAACCGTCTGCGGCTGTGGTTGCCTCGGGAGGAGCGGTCGAGAGGGGTGGACTCGATCCGCTGCTTCCGGGCCGGCGCTGGGGTTCTTCCGAGTTCGCTGAATCTGCCAGCCTGCTGGGGCGATGCACCGCGCTGGGATTAGTGATGAGGCACCGGAGCCGGATATCCGGCCGGAGCAGCCTGCGGCACGGCCCACTGGATCGTTGGAGCAACGAACACCGGAGCGTACTGCGGACGCGCGTACGGATTGCCGTAAGGACCCGCACCGGCGTTCAGCTGATAGCCGTGGAACTTGTAGTAGGTCACCCAGTCGATGTTGTCGAGCCGGTCGTAGTAGTGCTTCAGCGCGTTGTAGTAGTCATGCCAGAACTGCTGCCAGCGTTGCTCCTCGGAGCAGCAGCTGTGGCAGCATTTGTTGCAATGGCGATTCCAGAACGCCCAGCGGGGCTGGTATCCGCCGTAGTGCAGCGTGCCCCAGTCCGCATGAGCCGCAGCGCCGCTCACCGTCAGTCCCAGAGCGGCCAGCACGAGTGTGGCAAACCTCTTCATTTTGACTCCTTTCGCAGGTTGGCCTCGAACGCGTCGGCCCGACCCCTACGGGCGAGGCGGCTCGACGTGCCGGAGTTCCGTCCCCCCGTGTTAGCGTGTCGAACCGCCTTCCTTGCGGTCTCCACGGCCGGCAAATCGTTCAGGGTGCCGAGGCTCCATCCCCCTTTCCGGCACAACTATCATCGGCAACCGCCCGCTGAAAATGCGAAGAAAATGGCGCAATCCACGAAGCCCCTAGAACTCCACCTGCTCTGCCCAGCGTCCTGCCGACTGCCCCTTGCCCTGTTTCTTGCCTGTCTTGGCACGCTCACCCCAGGTCGGAAACGTCCAAGCGTCCGATCGCCTGCAACTGCCGGAACCGCTCCAGCGTGGCCCGGATCCCCTCCCGCAGCGGCGTCGTCACGATGCCGCCGACGTCCCGACGCAGGCCGGCGTCCGAGAGGTCGTAGGCAATCGCCAACTGCCGTTCCCCGTGTGTCACCAGCCTCGCCGCTTCGGGGGCGACTTCGGCAAGCACGCGGCAGAACGTCGCCACGTCCACCACCTCGCCACGCAGGTTGTAAACCCCTGCCCCTTGATACGGCACTTCGAGGCAGCGGAGGAACGCCTTGGCCACGTCGTCGGCGTACTGCATGTCCTGCCAGCCGCCGTAGCTGATCTGAAAGGGCCGGCCCAGGGCCACCGCCTTGATGGCCTTGGTCGGCTCGCTGGTCATGCCGAAGTCCCGCCCCACTCCGTACACCGTCCACGGCCTCAGCCCGATGCTGCTCAGCCCGTGCTCCTCCCAGTAGATGCGGGCGTTGCCTTCGTTGCAGCACTTGAAGACGCCGTAGTGCGTACTCGGCTTCAACGGTGCGTCGTCGGGAAGCAGACCGGCGGTCCCCTGTGCGTGATAACTCTGCGGAGGACCATACACGGCGGCGGAGCTGGCGTACACCAGTCGCTCGATCTGCGGACCCAGGTTCCGCACCGCCTCGAAGACCACCAGCGTCCCCACCACGTTGACCTTGGCACCGAGGATCGGATCGGCCCGGCAGACCGGCACTTGAAGACCGGCCAGGTGGATGACGTGCGTGATCTGTTCCCGTTCCAGCGTGGCGCGGAACGTCGTCAGGTCCGTGACATCCCCCTGACAAAACTTGACCTGATCAGCCTGGGGATCGTCGAGCACCTGGCGCAGCCGACGCTCCTCCCGTTTCAGATCGTACACCCAGACCGGCCTGCCCTGCTCGATCAGGTTCTTGATGATCCAGCAGCCGATGCAGCCGTAACCTCCCGTCAGCAGCACGCGCAAGGGGAAATCCTCCTGGGTCTTCAAGCCGCGGATGCCTTTGCAGGGATGCTCTTGCTCTTTGTCGTTATCCGCGCTAACATCCGCCGAGGCAACCGACTCGCCCCATCGGGCATCGTTTCATGAAGGGTTACGGAGCCGGGATAGCGGGGAAAAAGTTGCTCGGTTTGCGGAAATTACACTCGAAAAGTCGGCCCGGACGTGGCAAACTTGAGAAATCCAGTCCACGATGGAAGCATGGGGCCTTTTCGCCTGACTGAGGATCTCGGCGGCCCCCTGCGGACCGAGCAGGGGGCTGGGAGCAAGGGAAGAAGCATGTCGAGTTTGACAACATCGGTCCTGACCCGGTTGGTGGTTCGGCTCAACTTGATGACCCCTTCGCAGGTTCAGGAGTGCCAGGCAGCGGCCGGGTCGGTTTCCGAGAATCCCGACGAATTGCTCCGCATCATGGAGCGATGCGGGTATCTGACCCGTCTGCAAATCGACAAGCTGCTCAAGGGCGACACCAGCGGCTACTTCCTGGGCGGCTATCGGCTGCTGTATAAGATCGCTTCGGGCAGCTTCGGTCGGGTCTTCCGGGCCGACGACCCGCGCACCGGCCAGGTCGTCGCCATCAAGGTGTTGCGCAAGCGGTGGAGCGACGATCCGGCCAACGTCGAATTGTTCGAGCGCGAAGGCCGGGTCGGCATGACCCTGCGCCATCCGGGCATCGTCGAGATCCTTCAGATCGGTCGGGACCAGGAAACCAAGCAGTATTTCATCGTCATGGAGTTCGTGGAGGGTGGCAACCTCCGCGACCTGCTCGCCATCCGCAAGAAGTTCGAGCCGGCCGAGGCCCTGCGGCTCATGGAGGACGTCGTCGGCGGGCTGGCCTACGCCTTTTCCCGCGGCGTCACGCACCGGGACATCAAGCCGTCGAACATTCTCATCTCGACGCAGGGAGCAGCCAAGCTGGTAGATTTCGGCCTCGCTCAGCTCTACGCCTCGCGCTCCCGCTCGCTGCGGCTGGCCGACGAAGACGAGGAAATGCACGTCCAGCGGACCATCGACTACGCGACCCTGGAACGCCTCACCGGAGTGCAGCCTGGCGACGTCCGCAGCGACATCTTCTTCCTGGGCTGCGTGCTCTACGAGATGCTCACCGGCCGAGCGCCGCTGCCCATGACCCGCGACCGCAACGCCCGCTCCAACCCCAAACGCTTCGAGAACATCCCGCCTCTGAGGCAGGAGGAGATCAACGGTCCGCCTTCCGTCATCCGGCTCGTGCAGAACATGATGGCTCTGGAACCGGACAAGCGTTTCCAGACCCCCAACCAGCTGCTCGACGCCATCCGCCGCGTGCGAGCCGAGCTCGCCGGGGCCAGCGGTGAAGGCGAGAGCTTCGGCAAACCGCAGCCGGTCGTCTTCGTGGTCGAGAACGACGAACGGCTTCAGGATCCGATCCGGGACAAACTGAAGAAGCTCGGCTACCGGGTGCTCATCGCTCGGGATCCCGCCCGGGCTTTGGAACGCTTCCGCGTCGATCCGTTCGACGCCCTCATCCTCGACGCCGGCACCACCGGCAACGAAGGGGCCGAGGTGTTCAAGGAGATCATGGAGCGGGCCCGCCTCCGCAACCTGCACTGTCCCGGCATCATCATCCTGTCCGAGACCCAGCGGGAACTCGGCGAGCAGATGCCCAACGGTTCCTCCGTGGCCGTGCTCCATCGGCCCCTGAAGCTGGGGCAACTGGTGGAGAAGTTGGAAAAGCTGGTTCCCGTGGCTCGACCGGCCAGAACCAATTGACGGCGGATCGGACAGCGTTCAGCCCAGCGGCGTGCCGTCGCTGCGGTAGCCTTCGATGCCGCCCGCTTCCCGATGGCGGACCTGAACGGCCCGCATCTGACGCATCATCTTGTACACGCCACGCACCATCACGATCAACAGCACGATTGGCAGACCGCACGATCCTAACAGCAGCAACGGATTCGGCTCCTCGACGGAGTCTTTCACCTGAGCGGCCGCGAGCAAGGGCCAGTCGTACAGGCCGTGCAGAATGATCGGCACGACGAGGGCAAGCACCACAGACCGCGTCCGGCCGGTGGGCCGGAAGCGCCATTGCGAGACATACCAGCCCATGATCGCTCCGAGAGCGGCGTGCATGGGGATGGCCGTCAGCGCCCGCATCAGCACCACCAGGAACGAGAAACCCAGCGAGACGGCGTAGAGCACGTTTTCCAACGTGGCAAAGCCCAGCGACACCGCCACGCCGTACACCATGCCGTCCATCGGTTCGTTGAAGGCCCGGTGAGTCGCCGCGTAGTACCGCAGCACCAGGAACTTGAAGAACTCCTCGGGAATGGCGGCACCGAAGAACGCGGCCAGGAAACCGAGCACCCAGGGATCGGTGCCGGTTAGAAGGGTCTGGCCGATCAGCAGCGTCGGTCCGGCCACGATAAGTATTGGAACGACGATCGCCATGCCCAGAAGAAAGCAGGTCCAGACCACTGCCGGCGGCTCGGGGAAGACGTCATGGCGATAGACGATCCAGAGGACCACCAGGGGAGGCAGAATCGCTCCTGCCAGGGCGAGAGCAATGGTCATGGAAGTCGGTCCTTGGGGCGGCCCAGGCCGTCGGCTGGCCGGGTTTCTCCGGATCACAAGCGGGCCAATAGCCCGCGTTTCACTTCGACGCCAAGGTTGTTGGGTCCAAAATAGATGTCCCAGACGGCGCGGGCGAACTTCGGATTGCGAATGGTCCGCTCCGCCTTGCCGACCAGGATCACGTTCAAGCCCACTCCCGGGACGTGGGTCAGCCAGATGTGATCGCCCTTGCGGATCGTCTGCGAGGCGAGATAGTCGGTCAAAGCCCGGATTTCTTCTTGGAACTGAGGTTCGGGATAGTTGGCCCGGATGGCGGCGCGGAAGTTTTCCGCCACGTCCTTACCGGCCACGTCGCGTTCCATGACCAGATGCAGTTGCTTGGGCACGTCGAAGGCGACCAGCTCCTCCGCCGAGCCCGGCTTGCTGCTCTCTTCGATGTAGCTGGCCACGGCATAGACGTTGAAGAAGAGCCGCTTGCGCATAGCCGTGCCGGTCAGCCGCAGCTTGACTTTCTGACCGGCGATCTTGCTTTCGATCACGGTTTCGTAGCGGGTGTCGCTTCCCGGCACACCCACGGTTTCCCCGCCTTCCGTGCCGCTGAGCAGCAGACTGACCGTCAGGCCGAGCGCAAGCACAGTCCACCGCATCTTTCGCTCCTCCTACAAGCCCGTATTTTCTGAAAGGGACGGCTACCTTGACGACTCTTCCATGCACAACTTGCTTCAGGAGAGGATACAGTTTCGCATGGTGGGGAGCAACCGCGCTTCAACACCGCCAGACCGCGACGGTCAATGGCCTGGCCAGGGAAACCGGGTAGAATCGGAGATGGCCTCGGTTCGCAGGCGCCGTGGTGGAACGGCAGACACAGCGGACTTAAAATCCGCTGGGGCGCAAGCCCCGTGC
>CALFAY010000055.1 GCA_937944855.1 uncultured Planctomycetota bacterium | reverse complement strand
AAGGGGAGGGGCACGCGGGAGGTGATCTACGGCTTGACGAGTTTGACCCGGGAGGAGGCGAGTCCGGAGCGGTTGCTGGCGTTGTGTCGGGGCCCTTGGGTCATTGAGAACGAATTGTTTTGTGTGGAGGAGGTGACGCTGAGGGATCGTTGTCGGGTTCGCAAGAGGGCGTCGCTGCGGGTGCTGGCGAGCTTACGCAATCTGGTGGCGGATATTTTGACACGACGAGTGCGGAGGGAGGAGTGCTGTTAGTGAGCCGAGGCGATCCGGCACAGTCAACTCCATCCCCGGGCGACCCTCAAGAAACTTAACGCACTCTGATTCTCTGACGTGCCCTACGCACTACCGGGCTTGCAGTTTCCCCCCGCTGCCAAGCCACCAATTGATTTCCACGTTGCTTTTCCGGTGAGCGATCCGACAATGGAACCAGATGTTAACGCAATCTTCATACGCATTCTGGGGGCCGAACCCATCATGGATTTTCGCTTGAACCGCGTGCAGGTCTGGTCAGCAGAAGTGCCGGATCGTCCCGGAGGCGTGGCCCATGTCCTGGCTCCGTTGGCCGAGGCGGGGGCCAATCTGGAGTTCATCTGGACGCGGCGGCTCGATCATCGTCCCGGCTGGGGTATCATTTTTGTTGCGCCGATCACGGGACCGGCCCAGACTCGCGCGGCCCAGTCGGTCGGTTTCGCCCATACGAATGATCTGATTCTGCTGCGGATCGAGGGCACAGATCGGCCCGGCGTCGGCCACTTCCTTGCAGCTTGTCTGGCTCGGGCCGGGATCAATCTCCGTGGACTGTCCATGACTGCCCTGGGAGGCCGATTCGTCGCTTACGTCGCCTGCGACAGCGCTGAGGACACTGCACGGGCCGTGCAAGCCCTGGCTGCCTTGCAGGTCTGAGGCAGTCTCGCTACCATCGGGATTGGGATCACGCGCCCAATGAGCGGGCAGTCCACGGAGGGATACGAGACAGCAAAGGCTATGTCCTACCTCAAGACTTGTTCCGCTGGCCATCAGTACGACGCACCCCAAGCCGACACCCCCTGCCCCCGTTGTGCCGCTCAACAGAATCAGGCCACGCTGGTTGAATCCGCAGCTGATGGCTTGGACAAGGAACCTTCCGATTCCCCTTCCGTGATGCGGGACCAGAAGACTTGCGAGTTCTCGCCGTCTCGACCGATCTCAGACGAAACGCATCGGTTGCTTGGGGAATCGGACCCAAGCCGGGCCGGTGACGATTCCCAGAAGACGGCAGCTTTTCTTGCTTCGGCACCGGCGGACAACTTGCGGACCCGGATCGAGTCGGGCGGGGAATCCGGGTCGGCGTGGTCGGCTCCCGAATCCGCCGACCGCATTGCCGGATATGAAATCCTGGACGTACTCGGACAAGGCGGCATGGGCATTGTCTACAAAGCGCGTCAGCCCCGTTTGAATCGGCTTGTCGCGCTTAAGATGATCCTTGCCGGACCTCACGCCGGGCGGGAGCATCTGGCCCGTTTTCAGACCGAGGCCAAAGCCGTCGCTAGCTTGCAGCATCCGAATATCGTTCAGATTCACGAAGTCGGTGAATACCATGGCCGCCATTTCCTCGCTTTGGAATTCGTGGACGGCGCTCCGCTGGACAAGATTCTCGGCGGCAAACCTCAGGATCCCTATCAGTCGGCGCGTCTCGTAGCTACGCTGGCTTATGCCGTCCAGGCCGCCCATGACCACGGCATCATCCACCGCGACCTGAAACCAGCGAACATTCTGATTCAAAAAGCGGGAGTGACGACGAGCGGCCCCCGCCGTGCCGCGGAAACCGTGCAAACGCGGTTGCTGCGAAAAGAATCCACCCTGCTGGATCCGCACGGTTCGGCCTGGGGTATTCCGAAGATCACGGATTTCGGACTGGCCAAGCGGATGGAAGAGCAGGACGGCAACACCGTCACCGGAGCAATCATGGGCACGCCCAGCTACATGGCTCCGGAACAAGCCACGGGCAAGACGGACCAGATCGGACCCGCCGTGGATGTGTACGCTCTGGGAGCGATCCTCTACGAAATGCTGACGGGACGCCCACCCTTCGCAGGAGTGACGCCGCTGGACACGCTGCGACAGGTCCAGTCGCAGGATCCAGTACCGCCGACCCGCTTGCAGCCGCGACTGCCTCGGGACTTGGAAACCATCTGCCTCAAGGCGCTCCAAAAGGAGCCGCGCCAGCGTTACTCCAGCGCGGCGGAGTTGGGTCAGGACCTGGAGCGATTTCTGGCCGGCGAACCGATCCGCGCTCGGCCCGTGAGTCTGTGGGTCCACGCCTGGAAATGGGCCAGACGCCGCCCCGCGGCCGCCGCCCTGATCGCCGTCAGTGTTCTCGCGGCTTTTACGGTCGTGGGCATCATCCTGTGGTCGAATGCCCAATTGCGTGCAAGCAATGTTCGACTGGAAGCAGCACGGAAACGAGCGGCGCTGAACTACGAGCGTTCTCGCAAGGCCGTTGATGAACTGCTCCGCGCCGTGTCAAACGAATTGGAAGACGCCCCGCTGATGGAAGGGACGCGGCGTCGTCTTCTGGAAAAGGCCTTGAGCTTCTACGAGGAGTTTCTTCACGAAAAAGGCGACGATCTGGGATTGCAACTCGAACTGGCCAGGACCTGCGGACAGGTCGGCGACATCTACCGCTTCCTTGGCGACCTGCCGAAGAGCCGAGAGCACTATACCCGCATGTTCGCCCTCGCCGAAGAGTTGCCCGGACCGCTGCGGGAAACGCCGGAGTTCCTGGCCGACCTCTCCTCTGCTCACGTCGGTCGGGCTTTGGTGAACAAGGCCCTGGACGAACTGGAACCCGCTGCTGCTGATGCCCGGGAAGCACTGCGATTGCAACAGCAGGCGTCGGAGTTGACTGGCAATTCGGAGCAATCGCAATCGGCCCTGGCGCGATGTTACTACTTCCTCGGCGTCGTCCTGGCGGCCCTGCCAAGTTCTACGGACGAAGCGGAAACGGCCTACCGGGAAGCTCTGCGGTTACAGCGAACCATCGCCGAAGCTGGAGCCGGTTTCGAGGAACGCCGCCAATTGGCTCGAACCCTGAACAACCTTGGGTTGCTGTTGGCCCGGACGAAAAAGCCTGCGGAAGCATTCGCTGTTTTCGACGAAGCCCGGCAGTTGCAGCGACAGCTTGTCGCCAGTCCCGCCACCCGGCCTGCGTACCGTCGGGAACTGGCCCGCACCTGCAACAACATCGCTGTGCTCCTGCAAGGCGATCCGCGGCGACTGCCGGAGGCCGAAGCTGCTTTTGCTGAAGTTCAAGAACTCCTCCAGGGCCTGGTCCGGGACTTTCCGGGAGTGCCCGATTACCGCAACGATTTGGGCATGTGCCTGGCCAATCAGGCGATGCTGATGCGGTCGCTCCGCCGCTATGACGAAGCCCTCGGCTTTTTCGATCAGGCCCTCAAGGTGCAGCGGGAGTTGGTGCGAGAATTCCCTGAAACGGCCGATTATCGGCAGCGCCTAGCCCGCAGCCTTCTGAGTCTTGGGAATTACCATCGGGATTTACGCCGCTACGGCGAGGCTGAGGCGGCGTATCGTGAGGCCGTCGCCATTTACGATGCTTTACTGGCCGAAAACCGTTCGCCGGAGTACCTCAACGGCTCAGCCATGGTCCATTACGGACTAGGCCGACTGAATGCGGAGCGGCTCGTGCCCATTCCGTCATTTTCATGCGTTTCTCCGCTGGCCGTCTCCCTGGCGGTGAGCCTTCACGATGCGGAAAGCCGAACGCATCTGCGACGAGCCGTCGAACTGCAACGCGAGGCCACCCGACTCAACCCTGCCAGCACCGCCTACCGCAACGACTTAAACAATTATCTGCTTGGTCTGATTCAGGCTTACGTGGCCATCCTCGACCATGCTTCGGCGGCTCAATGTGCCCGGGAGTTGGGGGAGTTGCGGCCGGAGGATCCGATTCAGTCGTTTCGTGCCGCCTACTGGCTGGCCCGGTGTGTTTCCGTGGCGGAAGAAGCCTGCCAAACGGGGGTTGACGAGAAACGCGAATCGCCCGCCGCCTCTTACGCCGACGAGGCCGTGCGATTGCTTCGCCAGGCGGTGCAACTTGGCTTCAAAGACGCTGGAAGCCTGGAGAAGCCGCCGTTCGACGTACTCCGCGATCGACCGGACTTCCGCAAACTCTTGCGGGAACTGAAGGAAACCACGACTCCGACCATCGCCTCCGCTTGAAACGGCCCCATGCCGGTCGCTCCACAGGCATTTGAAATCGAACTTCAAAACGGTCTGGCGTGCGGGTGCGGCTTCCGCGAGTTCAACGCCCTCCGCGATCTTGCAGACCGAGCAGTAGCCCGGCTCCTGCACATCCTCGCAGGCGGACAGAGGCAAGTGACTTCGCCCATGTCAAGGCTTCGTCCGGATCGACCTTGGCCCGGCAGCGAGCTGCCCCCATTGCCCATCGAGCCTGAGCGTCGTTCGCGTTTCCCACCGACTGCAAATCTTGGGTCAGGCTGGGAGGCGCAGCCGGCGTAGCCTCGCAACGCAATTTCACCAAAGCGGCCCGCACGTAGGTGGCGTCCGGCTCTTCCAGATAACGTGGCACTTCCGGCTCGGCTGCGTCGAGTCCTTCGATTTGGGCGGTCAAAACCAAAAGGCGATAGCGTTCCCAGGCGAGGTCGCTGATGGCGTACCCTTGCAGGATTCGGGCGGCCTCCCGCAACAGGCGGCTGGCCACTTCACCGTGTTCTGGTCCAAGCACATCGGCGGCGTCTAGAATGGCCGAGAGCTTCAAGGAAGTCGTACTCTGCTGAAGATGCTCGTTCAAGTAACGCTCGGCTTCTCCGGCGCGTCCGGACCGAACCAGACCCAGGAACCGCCCGACGTGAACTGGTTCTCCTTCCTTGACGGCCTCTAACTCAGGCTGATTCAAGGCGGTCAACAAGGCGACGAGTTCTACGGGCAAGGAGTGGTCCGGTTTGTAAAGCGTCCGCAATTCCTTAATCCACGGCTGGACCGCGTCGATTTGCCCGGCTCGAATCATTTCTTGCGCCAGAACTGCCATGGCGTTGATCTGTTCCACAGGATCGTTCTCCACTGCCTCTCCACCCGATGAAGGGGACTTGGCGTTCTCGCCGTCGGGCTGGGCCTTGGCCGCTGGGATGGGCCGAAATGCCAGGCGGAGATAGTTCCGCAAGTGGTCCGGCGAGAATTCTGTGGGAGCGGCTGGCTGGTGCGTCTGATGACGTGCCAGAGACCGCAGGACAGCCCAGCGAGCGGGTGACGCGGGCAGTAGGTTCAGCGTCTCGCCAAACAGCCCCGCCCACTCGTCCCGTTCGCGCTGGGTCTGAGAATCCGGGGCGGGCTTCTCCAGCGCGTGCTGTTGAAGGGCTAACAACTCTGCAAGGGCCAGCGACCGTCCCAGCGATTCGGGCGGCATCGCTGCAACAAGGTTGGAAGCTTGATGGGCATGATACAGCGCGAGACTGTAACCCGAGTCATTGCGTCGGTCGGCCCGTAAGGCATATTCGGCCAGCCCGATGTGCAGCCAGACCTTGCCCTCTTGCTCCGCGGCGTCGCCTAGCCCGGATTGCGCCAAGGCCCAGGCGGTCGCCTCTCTCACCGCCGACCTGTAGCTGAGTACAAAATAAACTGCGGCGACGAGGACCAGAACCAGGCTGGCTGCGGCGGCACCTCGAAGAATCCAGCCCCGCACCGTGATCGGTTCGCGTTCTTCCTTGATGACCTTGGCCTCGATCAAGGCCTGGCGGCTTGCTCCGCTGGCCTGTTGCGACCCCCACGCCCCATCCAGCAAAGCGTCGTCCCGTCGAGCACCGGACGGCAATGTGCTCTGCTCTGGCTTCCGCCAATCTCTCGGCTCGGTCTTCTGAAGCGCGGGAATCTTGATGATGCGACGGCATTCCGGATTCGTGCAGGGGGCCTGTTTCCCGGCCAGTTCCGCCGAGTAGGTGACTTCGCTGTCGCACCAGGGGCAGGTAAATGTCACCGTCTGTGGCTCGGCCGCGGCCTCTTGTTTTTTCTCGACAAGCACCTCCGCCGCCAGGCTTTCCAGGTCCACCTTTGAACCGTTGGAGGTCTTCCGCTCGGCAGTGGGCTTTTTGGCGGGCTTGGACACGGCATCGGTAACCGTGCTCCGCCCTCCGATTCCGGTCGCTTGTCCGCTGGGAATGACAATCACTTGCTTGCAGTTGGGACATCTCCCCTGTTTCCCCGCCAAGTCCTCCTTGACAGCCAGGGCCTTGTTGCACGAGGGACACGAGAATTTGATGGCCATGACGCCCTGCCCCTGAGATGGTCTTCTCATGGTGCTGGCACATCCTCCGCGGACGTGCAGACCATCATCAGCTTAGCAAAAATTCAGGCCATCCCAAGGGCTTGTCGGACCGACAAGACAGGCTACACCAGCGGCAACGGCTTGCGTCCGTTCTCAGCGGCAGGTTTGATCCGTCCGGCAACGATCTCCTCCTGCTCCCACTTCTCGATCTCCTCGAGAAGAGCATCGACCATTTCTGCCTCGGAGACGGTGCGAAGCATCTCTCCGCGTTTGAAGATCATCCCTTTGCCGCGACCGGCGGCGATTCCGAGATCGGCTTCGCGGGCTTCACCGGGTCCGTTAACCACGCAGCCCAGAACGCTGATCTTCACCGGCGTCGTCCGACCTCCCAGCCGGGCTTGCAACTCGTTCATGATCTTATTCAGGTCGATCTCCAGTCGGCCGCAGGTGGGACAGGCGATCAACTCGGGAGCGCGGACCCGGCGTTGCGTCGCCTGGAGAATGTGGTAGGCAGCCTCGATCTCGACCCGCTTGTTCGCCAGCAGGCTGACCCGGATCGTGTCGCCAATGCCTTCCAGGAGGATCGGAGCCAGTCCACAGGCGGATTTGACGATGGCATATGGAGGCTGGCCTGCCTCGGTGATACCGATGTGCGTCGGATAGTGCGCTTGTCTGGCGTACAACCGATACGCCTCGATGGCCGTCACGATGTCGCTCGATTTCAGCGACACTACCAGATCATAATAGCCCTCCGATTCGGCAATCTCAATGTACCGCAAGGCGCTCTCGACCATCGCTGGCGGACAGGGAAAGCCGTACTTCTCGACCAGTTCCCGCTCCAAGCTGCCGGCGTTGACGCCGATACGCATGGCGATGCCGCGCTCCTTGGCTCTGCGGATCACCTGCCGGTAGCGGTCGTAACCGCCGATGTTGCCCGGATTAATGCGGATCTTGTCGATCGGATGCTCCATCGCCGCCAGGGCCATGCGGTAGTCGAAATGGATGTCGGCCACAAGCGGGATGTGGATGCGGCGTTTGATCTCGCTGAGGACGGCGGCATCCTGCGGCTTGGGCACGGTAACGCGGACGATCTCGCAACCGGCCTCTTCCATCTTGAGGATTTCCGCGACAGTCGCTTCGACATCGTGCGTGTCGGTGGTGGTCATGGACTGCACCCAGATCGGGTTGTCGCCGCCCAGCACCTTGTCGCCGACGCGGACTTCGCGGGTCTTGTGGCGTTGGAAGTTGTGCGTGTACGTCATAACGATGGACTCGCGCGGACCCAGGCGGATTTCCCGCCTGTTCACAGAGCAGGTTTTACGATCATGGTACGCTGCCGGGGCCGACTCTGCCACTCGATCCGACGGCCGCGGCAGGCTCCCCAGCGCGACGGCTCACCGAATTCCGAGGTGGACGCGGTTTTTTGGCAAGATACTTTTCATTTGCAAATTGACGAAAGCGCCGAGCGAATGTATCAAGGGAATGGTTTCCAGTCACAGCAGACAGTGTTCTACAGGGTCGCCGCACGGCGCCCGCCGGTTCTTGGCCGCATTGATCTGATCACGACCTCGGTAAAGGAGCGACTGCGATGATCCTTGGCAAAATCTGGCGCGCCTTCAAAGCTCAATTGAACAAAATCGCCAATTGGTTCTGGACGGCCGATCCGATCGCCCAGATGCAGTACGAGTATGACAAAGCGGTGGAACAATTGTCCGAGGGCCGCAAGGGTCTGGAGCAATACCGTGTTCTCGTCGAACGAGTGACCCGGCAGGTGGTGTCCAACCGCAGCCATGTGACCAATTTGGAAGCCAAGGTTAAGGCGTACCTGAGCGCTGGCGACCGGGACACGGCAGCTAAATTCGCCCTGGAATTGCAGAAAGCACGCAAGGAGTTGGAGGAGAACGAAGCCCAGCTTCGGATGCACGACGAGGCGTACAACAACAATTTGGCCAAGATCAAGCACGCCGCCAAGAAACTCGAAGAAATCCGCAACAAAATTCAGAAATACGACGCTGAACTCAAAATGAGCAAGGCGGAGGCGGAGTTGGCCCTGCTGGCTCAGCAGTTCAATTTCAACGTGACCACCGACTTCGGCCAGATCGAGCGCGTCATTCAGGACCAAATCGACCGCAATCGCGCCCGCGTCCGCGTGGCCGCTGACTTGTCCGGCGAGGGAATCGAGGAGATCAAACGCGAACAGGCGATGGAAGCGGCCCTGGCGGAACAGGCGTTGCGGGAGTTCGAGATCCAGATGGGTCTGGTCACGCCGGAAACCGCCAAGGTGGCCGAGGCAGAAAAGACTCTCGGACCTGCGGTGCAGCAGAAGAACTGACGGTTCCAGCAGTCCCGACGGACCTCTGCCGGGCAAGCCCGGAAATCCAAATGAGCGGAGCCCCCGATGACAGTTGAGTTGGAGACCGTTCCCCTTACCGCCGCGGATCGCCCCGCGGAACTGCCGGCCTGGTATCCGAGTTGGGCCAGGGAACTGGCCGACATGTACTATTCCGGCACCACGTCGCTGTTCATACTCCACGGCAACGTCCATGATCTGATTCGCTGCGAAACTGACGTGGGCGAGGCATACCTTAACCTTTCGGAGTTTCTCGCCTCGCAGATTTTTGGTCGCTTCGACGTGGTGCTGTACTACGATCTCGCCCGGGGGCTGCGTCCTCTGGCCGACAACGCAAAACGGCTCCAGAACATGATGCAGTTTCTGGCCCCCCGCCTCGGCGGAGAGCCGAATGCCTGGCCGCGCGACCCGGAACAGGTGCTTCTGCTCCTCGACCGGCTGCTGGAACGCAACCTGCTGGAAGAAGACCCCAGCCGACGCAAGAGCTTGGCCATCATTCTGGGGTACAGCCAATTGCTCGTGCCAGACGGTGATCTGGCCATGATGGCTCGCGCCCACGGCACCCATCTGGTCCGTTTCCTCAGCTGGGCCAAAAATCCGTACTTGAAACGGGTCAACGTCGCCTTCTGCCTGATTGCCGACAATCTCATGGAGGTCAACGACCGGCTGGTCCAGAGCGAACACGTCGAAGATGTCGAGATTCCTCTGCCCGACAGGAACCAGCGCGAACGCTTCTGCTCCTGGATGGCTCGCGGGCAGGATCTGAGCCGGTTGACCGAGTTCAGCATCCCACAACTGGCGGAACTGTCCAACGGTCTGAGTCTGACCAGTGTCAAGACCTTGCTGGCTCAGGGCAAGACTGGGCGTCGGCTTGACGCTCCCCGCTTTAAGCAGCTCAAGAAAACGCTCATCGAACGGCAATGCCAGGGGCTGCTGGAGTTCGTGGAACCGCCGCACACTTTGGATCTGGTCGTGGGCCAGGAAGCGGCCAAGCAACGGCTCAGGCAGGACGCAGAACTCATCACGCAGGGACGTCTTGAAGCCGCTCCGATGGGCTATCTGATCTGCGGCCCCGTCGGGACCGGCAAGACCTTCCTGGCCGAGTGCTACGCTGGCTCCATCGGCATTCCCTGCGTCAAGCTCCGCAACTTCCGCTGCAAGTATGTCGGCGAGACCGAAGGCAACCTGGAAAGAGTCCTGACCGTGCTGCGTTCGCTTGGTCCCGTGGTAGTGCTCGTGGACGAAGCCGACGCCGCCCTGGGAACCCGGCAGACCGACGGTGATTCCGGCACGTCCAGCCGCGTCTTTGCCATGATCGCCAATCAAATGGGCGACACCCGTTATCGGGGAAAGATCATCTGGATGCTATTGACCAGCCGGCCCGACCTGTTGCCGATCGATCTGAAGCGGCAGGGTCGGGCGGAGGTTCACATTCCCTTGTTCTACCCGCAGGACGAAACCGAGTTCCGCGAAATGTTCCGGGTCATGGGCCGAAAGAACAAGGTGAGGCTGTCCAGCGACGCCCTTAGCGCGGTACGCTTCGTGCCGGGGTTGAGCGGCTCGGACCTCGAAAGCATTCTTCTTGGCGCCAAGCGGGACTGCCTCAGCGCAGGCAGGGAAACCGTGGAAGCGGCCGACCTGGAACGGGCCATCTCCGAGTTTCTGCCCTCGGTCCAGAGCTTGGAAAAAGAAATGCAGGAGATCGCCGCGGTCCTGGAGTGTACGCAGTTGAGCTTTCTGCCCCCCCGGTGGCGCGAGCGTCTGGCCCAGCCCGACAGTCGCGCCCGGCTCCAGGAACGCCTCGTGGCGTTGCGGCAGATCCTTGAGAAATGAGTTCGATCCAAAGCGAGGCTTGTCCATGTCCACAGCATCCAAGCGAGTCAGTTGGTTTGACGAGAAGACCGAGGTTCCGCTGATCGAACAGCGTGCCCGGCAACTCGATTCATTCGTTCAGGCGATGCGCGACGGCATCATCGAAGAATCCGAGTTGAAGGCTCAGGAGGCCCGGCTGGTGGCCTTGATGAAGGAGATCGAGCCAAAACTTGACGACGCCTTGCACGCGAAGGTCACGGACCTGCTATGCGAACTGACGGTTTACGACCTGATGCAGACGTTTTACGCCATCCAGGAGGCGCGTCCGAAAACCCGGTTCCAGGGCTAAACGATTGCAATTTGCAGGCTCATAGGAGTGCTAACATGCGACGCGCCTTATTCGCCCAAGCGTGGAAACGCAAACATGGCTCAGAACTGCCGACGCGGCGTGAGATGCTTCGTGCCTCCCTCGCCGCTGGAGCGGGGTTGCTGTTGAGCAATCTCGTCGGCTGCGGTCGGGCCGCAGGAGGCCGACAGGTCGTCGTAATCGGGGCCGGGTTTGCCGGGCTGGCCTGCGCGTATGAACTGAAAAGCATTGGGTACAACGTCACCGTCTGCGAGGCTCGTTCGCGTCTGGGCGGCCGGGTGCTCTCCTCCAACAATCTCGCTCCAGGCCGAAACATTGAGCTGGGCGGAGAACTGATCGGCACCAACCACAAACACTGGATCTCCTACGCCGACCGCTTCGGACTCAAGCTCATCGAAATGACCGAGGATGAGGAGGCCGAGGCTCCCATCGTGTTCGACGGCACAAAGCTGCCGAAGGAGGAGTCGGACAAGGTCTGGGAGGAAATCGAGGAAGGCTGCAAACGGCTCAACGACGATGCTCGCAATGTGAACGCCGAGCAGCCGTGGGCGACCGAGAATGCCAAGGCCCTCGACTCCCGCAGCATGGCCCAATGGCTCGCCGAGCAGGACTTTTCGGAGCCGGTGAAGAAAGGCGTCGCCGCCACGTTCACAGCCGATAACGGCGTGGACCTTGACAAGCAGAGCTACCTGGGAATGCTGACTCAGATCAAAGGCGGCGGCGTAGAGACTTTCTGGACCGAGACGGAGACGCACCGCTGCGAAGGCGGGAACCAGCAGTTGGCGGTCAAACTGGCCGAGGCCATCGGGACCAGCCGCGTCCGTACCAATGCTGCCGTGGTCAAGATCGAAGTCGGCGACAAGGCTGTCACGGTCACGCTCAAAGACGGCAGCAGCCTGACCGCCGACGACGTCGTGTTGGCGGTGCCGCCCTCGACGTGGGACCGCATCGTCTTCGTGCCGCCGCTTCCCGCCGCATTGAAGCCGCAAATGGGCGTGAACGTGAAGTTCTTCCCCGTCGTCAAGAACCGCTTCTGGGAAGAGCAGAAGCTGTCGCAGTACAGCCTCAGTAACGGGCCGGTCAGCATGACCTGGGACGGCACCGACAACCAGCCGGGCGAAGGACCGGCCTGTCTGACCTGCTTCAGCGGCGGCACGCCCGCAGCTACTTGCCGCTCCTGGAAGTCCGAAGAACGCGAAGCGAAGTATCTGGAAGAATTAGAGCGCAGATACCCCGGCATCCGGGAGCATTTCGTGAAGTCAGCGTTCTTCGATTGGCCGGGAGACGCTTTGACGGGCGCGGGATACTCATTCCCGGCTCCGGGCGAAGTCACGACCGTCAGCCCGCTGTTGTATCAAGGATTGAACCGTCTGCACTTCGCCGGAGAACACGCTTGTTACGCATTCGTTGGATACATGGAAGGCGCGCTGTGCTCCGGAGTTTCGCTGGCAAGACGAATCGCCAAACGCGACAAGGTAATCCAATGACTGGCCCACCTCGGGCAATGCTTCGAGGGAGAAGGCTCCAATGAACGGCAAACCGACAGTCCTCTTCTACATCGTCGTGAGCCTGGTTGTGATCGGTCTGTTGGCCTTTGCCGGCTACCGCTTCTACACGCACTTCCAGGCGGACAAACCGAACAACGCCGCCAACGGTGCTACCAAGTCCGGATCGTCCACGGATTCCCAGACGCAACCCACGGCATCAGTCGATCAGAGAATCCTCGCCAAGATCGTCCCGGCCCGTGAGATCCCCACCCTGGAACCTGCGGGCGAGTACAAGCCGCAGGGCGACGTCATCGACGTGGAACTCAGCGACTGGCCTGGTTACGCACCGATGATCCTGGCCAACGGCGGACTGGAGCCTAACAGCGACAGTTATTACGCCCGCAAGCACGGTTTTAAACTGCGTATCAAGCTGAGCGAAGGCGAATCGGAAAGCTGGAGCGCCCTCAACAGCGGCAAAATGGGTGCCTCTTCGACCACCGTGGACGTGCTGGCCCTTTACGGATCGCAGCTCAAGGTCGAAGTGCCGGTGCAGTTCGACTTCTCGCGCGGCGGGGATGGCATTCTGACGCTCAAGGAGATCACCAGTATCAACCAATTGAAAGGCAAGACTGTCGCCGTGGCTCAGCAGACCGAGGCCGATTTCTTCATCCGCTTTCTCTCCCAGGAAGCCGGCATCGAACTGAAGCCATTAAAAGGCTGGGAGGATTCCCGAGATCCCGAACGCATCAACCTGCTGTTCACCGAGACGGCCGAGGACGCTGCGGAACTGTTCAAGGCTTTCGTCGCCGCTGGTAGCAAAGACCTGGCTGGCTGCGTCACGTGGAACCCGTTCATCTACGACGTTCCCAAGGAACATCCCGATAAAGTTCGGCTCCTGACCACCAATCGCAATCTCTTGATCATTGCCGACGTGCTTATCGTCAACCAAGCATTCGCCAAGGCCAATCCGGCGATGGTGCAGGGCATGGTGGACGGGATCATGTGGGCGACTCAGGAATTGCGAAGGAATCCGGAACCCTATTTGCCCCTCATCGCCAAGGCCTTCGATCAATCCGTCGAGGACTTCCGCGAATCGCTCAAGGATGTCCACCTTTCAAACCTTGCGGAGAACCTGGCCTTCTTTTCAAACCAGCCCGGAAAGATCGGGACTTTCAGCGAGATCTACTATTCCGCAGTTTACTGCTATGGCCGGGAAATCATTCGGAATCCCGTTCCTCCGGAGCGCCTGGTCAATCGGAAGTACTTGGAGGAATTGGAACGCGGCGGGACCTATGCGGGGCAGGTCATCGAGCTAGGTCCGTCCGAGGAAATAGACAAGAAGACGGTCCTGGAAGGCAACCCGCTGTTGACCAAGCAGATTCGCTTCCTTTTCGAACCCAATAGCACGAAGCTGGACCTAAATGACCCCGGCAACCAACGGGCTTTGAAGGATCTTCTTCAACTTTTGAAACTGGCACCAGGCTCTTATCTGGTGTTGCGAGGGCACCTCGATAACAGTCAGGTTCCGGAATTCAAGCGTCAGGGAGAGGCGTTTTACCGCAAGCAGGCCGTACGCGCCGTCGAAATGTCCAAGGCCCGGGCCGAGGCGGTCAAAGCCGTGTTGGTGGAGAACGGCGTCGATCCGATGCGGATTGACACGGATGGCCGCGGCTGGGACGAGCCAATCCCCGGAGCACCGCCGGAGGAGAATCGTCGCGTCGAGGTGCAACTTTACACTTTGGAATGAACAGAGAGATTCGGCCCATGTTGCGTTCAGGCATTATTGCTTTGCTAACGTTTCAGGTGGTTTGCATCAGCGGCTGTGGGAAACCCTCCAGCGGGCCGCAAGGTGGAGCAGATCAGACTTCTCAACCGCCGTCGTTCGAACTGCCTCTGACCGATGCTTTTAGCGGCCAGGCTCCGTCAGGCTCGGTCGGTATCATGTTCTGCCTGGATGTGTCGCCGAGCATGAAAGACCTCGTTCAAGGCGTGCCGAAAATCCAGAGCAGTAAGGCCGCGTTAAAAACGGTCCTGCGTCAAATCGAGGACTGGACCCATGCTCCTGCCAACGCGGACAAAGTGGTTAAGGTCGGTTTGATCGGCTTCAGCGGCAAGGCTGAGATCATCGTTCCCATGCGGCCGTTCGACCGGGCAGTGCTGGAGGCGGCGGTGGATCGGGTGCAGATTGGCAACGCCACGGCCATTGGCGATGCCATGGTGCTTGGCAGTCGGGAGTTGCTCAAAGCCGGGGTCGAGAACAAGGCCCTCATTGTACTCACGGACGGAGAGAATAATCGCGGGGTCCGCCCAGAGCTGGTCGTCCAGGCCTTACGCAATAACTGGAACAAGGCAGGTGTCTTGACCGATGACGTCAAGGTGTTTTTGCTTGCGTATGACATCGAGGCCCAGATCTTCGAGGGCGTCAAGCAGGCCGGCGCCGTGGTCCTCGAATCCAAAGATAACGCCGGTCTGCAACGCATTCTCAAGGAGACCGTCGAGGAGGTGCTCTTGGAAAAGCCGCAGTGACACAGCAGGAACGCGGAAAGGGGTCGCCTGAAGTGGGAAGAACACGTATCGCGAAGCGCCATCGCCATGCGGAACATCGTTCGCGCCTTCCTTAATCGGTGGAATCTACTTTTTTTTCTGGGCGGCACGGCTTTCGCCTTGCTGAGCAGTTATCCTGTCGAATCCTTAGCTGTCGTGCTCGCTCTCGAGATTGCGTACCTGGGTTTGATGGGGGCGCGGCCAGCGGCGAAACAGCCTGCGACCACCGAATGGGTCAATCCGGAAGAGGCCAAGCAGAAGATCCTGGACCGGCTTCCGCCCAAGTACCGTGAACGCTTCGACGACCTGCGCAGGCGCTGCGAGAAGCTCCTGCAAATCGCCCGGGAGATGCATGAACACGACCGAACCTGGGGTGGCTTGAACGTCGTGGACAAGATGTCGGAAGGGCTGAACCGGCAACTGTGGCTGTTTCTGCGGTTGTTGCACACTCAATTCTGCCTGGAGAAATTCTTGGACGAAACTTCTAAGCGGGCGCTCGAAGCCGAGATCAGGGACGCGGAGGAGCGGCTTAGAAGAGTCGGATCGGGAAGCTCAGACCACGAGCAACAGCTGCGCCGCTCGCTTTCGGACAACCTGAACACCTTGAAGGGTCGTTACGACAACCTCTTGCAGGCGGAGAAACGTCTTCAATTCGTCAAGCACGAACTGGAAAGAATCCAGAACAAGATTAAGGCCATCAGCGAGAAAGCGGTGCAAAGCCACGATCCCCAGTACGTCGCTTCCCAGATCGACCAGGCGGAGGCCGACATGGCCGAGGCGGAGGTCACCATACGGTCAGCCCGCGACCTGGCGAGTATCCCGCTGATGCCGGAGACTCCCCCGATAATCCTGAGATCTGTATCCCAATCCGGCTGACGACGCGACACCTCCATCTACCAACCGAGTAAGCATCGCTTTCAGAAATCGGTTACAGGCTCAGCCCCTCGGCGGGTACCCAGGGCCCTCCAGGTCGCCAGGTCGATTTGCGAAGTGACCGAACGTACGGAACCGTCCATCATCGCCACGTTGACGATGCCGTTGGGATGCCAACTCCGAGCGGTGATCGCTGCCCGGGTGGGAATCGTCGCACTGCTGCCTTCCTGACGGGAATTGAAGTCGCATTCCTGGAAAATCACACCATTATAAGTTACCACGACCTTCGTATTGGGTGGCAAGGTGGTGGTGAACCCGGAATGGTGAACCCGGCCATCCGGCCATTCGGTGTGTCCCGCGTTGTCGTTGGTGTCCGGTCCCATCTTTTTATCCGGTGCAGCCATCACGAGTGCAGCCACCTCCGCCGCGGTCGAGGGCGGATCGACGGGCGGCGGCGTGGTCATGTTCCGCGAGTAGGGCGTGAACATTTTCACTTCCGCGATCATCAGCGTGTTGCTTGTTCCGTCGTAGATTTGCACCAGCGAAACCTTCGCGTTGGGAAAGAAGCAGCCGTCCCCGCCGCTCCCGGTGGTCGGGTCCCAAACGTGCCAGGTGCCGAAGTTGAAGCCGTAGTTGTGCCCGTACACATAGGGCAAGCCTTTGCGCGTGCGGACGCGGTTGTTCGGTTCCGCCGGGCAAGTGAAGACGGGGATCCTCATCTGCGGAACGCCCGTATCGAGTTGCTGATCCCAGGGCCGTTCCAGGTCCACGCGCACGCTGGCATTGCCTTGCTCAATGTAGTGCAGGATGCGGCCGTGGATGGACCAGGAGCCGTTGTTGGTCGTGAAAGTGCCGCCGACTGGGGCCAACATGCTCGGCGGCAAGGCCCTGTGGTCCTGCTCATAGTTGTGTACCGCAATCGCCAATTGACGCATGTTGTTCTGACAGCGCATCCGATCCGCTGCCGCCCGCACCTTCTGGACTGCGGGCAAGAGCAGGGCCATCAAAATGGAGATAATGGCAATGACCACCAACAGCTCGATCAGGGTAAACCCGCACCGCGTCTTTCGCATAGTCCACTCTCCCAAAGACAGTGGTTTCCTGGGAAGAATTAGTGAGCAAGTTCAATGCCTGAGATCGGCCTGGCCCGGAATCCCGGCAAAAACGCTGGTTCCTTGGGGCAGCTTCGATCGGCGAGCGGTGGTTTCCTCACCGCCGGTGGCCAACGGCGCGTCACCGCGGAACCGTCGAACGACGAAGGAAACCCGCGTCCTGCACGGACCTGTCACTTCATTTTGGCATAGGGAAACCTTCATCAAGTCGTTGTCTGCGTGGGAAGCGACGGTTGCAAGCCGTGTAGTCAGGGCGTAAAGTGTCGATACTTCGATCTTCCACCGGGGAGGGAAAACCGATGCTGTCACGACGAGCGTTCCTGACCAAGACTGCGGCCGCAGTGGGTACGGCGGTCATGGGCCGTTTCACTTGGGCTGAGGAGCCTTACGGGCCATTCACTGTCGGAGTCCAGAGCTACTCCTTCCGAGAGTTCGACCTCGAACAATGCCTTCGACGCACCAATCAACTCGGACTCCATTATATCGAGTTTTTCAGCAAACACGCTCCGCCCGACAGCACTCCGGAGCAGATTGAAGCCATCAAGCGGATGTGTGCGGAGTACAAGATCAAGCCCGTGGCCTTTGGTGTGCATGGCTTCAGCAAGAACCACGACGCGAACAAGCGGGCCTTCGACTTCGGAAAGGCCCTGGGTGTTCGGTTTTTCAGCGCGGATCCCGATCCGGACAGTTTCGACAGCCTCGACAAGCTCTGTGAAGAGTACAAGATCGGCATCGCCATCCATCCGCACGGTCCGGTCGGACGGGGACTGCATCGCTGGTATTCCGCCGAAACGATCATGGCCGCGGTCAAGGACCGTCACCCCCTCATCGGAGCCTGCCTGGACACTGGCCACCTCATTCGCTGCGCTCAGTTGGGCAAGCCGCTCGATCCGGCCGAGCAGGTCCGGGTCATGGGCAAACGCAATTTCGGCATGCACCTGAAAGACCACGACAACGAACGCAAGACCGACGTGATTCTGGGCAAAGGGAATCTCAACGTCCCGGCCCTGGTCAAGGCCCTCAAGGACGTGCAGTTCCAGGGATGGATCAGTCTGGAATACGAAGCCAACCCATCGAATCCCAGTCCGGACATGGCGGCATGCTTGGAGGTGCTGCGGCAAGCCATCAAGGAAGTCGGTTGACATGCTGCGGAGCTACGCTCAGCTCCTGCGCTTGCCGAACCTGTTCACCGCCTGGGCAGATGTTTTCCTGGGCTGGCTCATTGTCAGCGGATCCGCCGGCTCGTTCTTCCCCGTTCTGGCGGCTTCCAGTGGTCTGTACTCCGCCGGCATGGTCTTGAACGACTTTTTCGATGCGGAGGTGGACGCCCGGGAACGGCCCCACCGGCCCATTCCCTCCGGCAACGTTCCCCGTTGGTTAGCAGGGCTGCTCGGCGTGATTCTGTTGTTCGGGGGAGTGCTGGCCGCGTGGCTCGTGCCGGCAAACGAAGCAACCTTCACGCTGCCCATCGGGCCGGCCCAGGTGGTGGCGGTCTGCCTGGCACTTGCCGTCGTGCTTTACGACAGCGTTCTCAAAACGACTCTTTTCGGCCCGTTCGTCATGGGAACGTGCCGCTTTCTCAATGTTCTTCTGGCCCTGTGCTCGACAGGCTACTGGCCAGCGTGGCGGAATGTATGGCCTGCCTTCGTGGTCGGCCTCTATATCGTCGGCGTGACCGCATTCGCTCGGCGAGAAGCCGAGGTCAGCCGTCGTGCCTCCTTGGCGTTTTCGACAATCATCATGGCCCTGGCCGTGATCCTGGCCACGGCTGCTCCGACGGCATTGCAACAATACTCGGACCTCGGCCTGATCCTCTACCCTATGGGCATGATCCTGTGGGGAACGGTGGTCGGCCGGCCCGTTTTCGATGCCCTCGCCGAACCGTCATCGAGCCATGTTCAGCGAGCCGTCAAAACCTGCATTCTGGGACTGATCGGACTAGATGCGTTGATCGCCTTTGCCGTAGTCGGATGGACTGGGCTGGGCATTGTCATGTTGCTCTTGCCTGCGGTTGTCCTCGGCAAGTGGATCTACTCCACCTGACGACGGATCGAATTCCGCCATCATGCCGAGCCAGGGGCTTTGGCCGGGTAGGCCTGTTCCTTGGGATGTTCTTTGCGACCCCAGGCAATGTAGGCGTTTTCGATCTGGACTCGGAACTGCTCGTACTCATCGACGCCGGGCAGACGCAGAAGGACTTTGCCGTTGCTGAGGATTTCGAGGTCAGCGGATGTGTAGAACGGCTGCTCCGAGCCGGGAACGACCTGCACCTTTTCCATTTCGCTCAGAGGTACTTCCTGAACGATCTTTCGGCTCCAGCCCCGCTGAACGATCAGACGCTTGTTGGTCAGCAAGTAGCGGGTCATGAACCCGGGCAGAATTTTCAGGAAGAAGAAAGGGGCCAGCATCAGCCAGGCGGCCAGGGCGATGACGAAGCTTAAGGGCAGAACGAAGGGCATCAGGGCGACGGCGACAAGCCAGTGCAGCTTGAGGATGGAGACGATCAGACCTTTGGCCAACTGTTGCAAAGCGGCTGCGGGCTTGCTGACGAACGGATAGGCGGCCACGGTAGGCCAACGCTCGGCGATGCGTGCTTCGCCGACGGTCGGCGGAATGATTCCCATGATAGCCTGCGTCCGCATGTCGGCCATGCCGAATTCCCCTCGCAACACGCCCCTGACCTCGGATTGAAACACGGCATTGGCCATTGATATAGCGACAGGAAGCACGGGATTCCAGTTGTTCCGTGCCTCTCCGCCGACTACCGGCACATCCCTTCCAGGTTTTCACGACTTTGCAACGCTGCGGCCACCTTCTGCTGGAATTTTCTTGCAATCGCGACAAACAGCGACATAATCCACGTCAGAAGGGCGGTTCAAGCTGTCCGAACATACAGGTTGCTTCGCAACCAGCGCGAAACGCGCAAGATGGTTCGAGCTTGCCGTGAACCTCAGCGCTGACGGGCGCGGTGCATGGGAACCCGGCCACCCTCGAGCCGAAAAAGCGGAGGACTGTCTGACGAACTACCCTTCCGGCCCCGCAAAGGACTCTGCGGGGCCTTGTTGTTCTTACTGTGACTTTCCCGCAGTCGCAAAGCTACTTTGTTGCAGAGGAAGAGTCCTCGGGGACCATCGTTCGTTGAAGGGCCGCCTGGCCTTCGTGAGGCGCCGCCTGCACAGGCAACCGGATGGTGAACCGGCTGCCTTTGCCGAGGATGCTCTCGGCGGTGATGTCACCGCCATGTTCCCGGAGAATCTTGCGGCTCACCGCCAGTCCCAGGCCGGTTCCCTTGGCACCCTTGGTGGACACGAACGGCTTAAAGATTTCTTCCAGTTTGTTTGCCGGGATGCCGCAGCCGTTGTCGGTCACGACCACGCGGAGCCACTGCTTCTCGGCATCGAGGGAAGTGGCAATTCCTAAAGCAGGTTTCTCCCGGTCTTCGAGGGCATCGATAGCGTTGCTGACCAGGTTGAGAAGTGCGCGATGAATGCCCTCCGGATCGGCCTGGACCTGCGGCAGATGTTCGCCCAGCCGCAGGTGCAGTTGAATACCTCGCTCCTTGAGGACGCCGTCAACCAGTTCGAGAACATCGCGAACGATCTGATTGATATCTACAGCTTCCAGGTTCGGTTCCCGTTCCTTGGAGTAACTGAGCATGTCGAGGACGAGATCGTAGATGCGAGCCTGGTTCTTCTCGACGACTTTCCAGCCCTGCTCGATCATGTCCCGCTTATTTTCCTGGATGCCGACGCGAATCAGGTCGCTCCCGGTCCGCAAGCCCTGAAGGATGTTCTTGACATGATGACTGATCGCCGCGATGGTCTGTCCAATGGCGGCTAGCCGTTCCGCCTGCACCATCGCCTGGTAATAGCGAGTCTCTTCCAGCGCCAGGGCGGCCTGATGGCCGATGGCGATGGCCAGCAGCAGATGGTCTTCGGTCAACTTGCTGGTCGGCCCGTTGTCCGTCTTGAGATCACGCGGCGTAACCCGGGTATCCAGGTAGATGACACCCAGGGTTTCGTGCCGACCCTTCATGGGCACGCACAGGGCCTCATGGATGCCAAAGCGGACGATGCTCTGGGCAGGGGCGAAGCGTTCGTCATGGGAAGCGTCCGAAACCAGCACTCCTTTCCCTTCTTTGAGGACGTAATCCATGATGGTGCGGCTGATGGTGATCTTGGCTTCGGGATCGACGTCAGAGCGGATGCGAATGGCTTTCGGCTCGAAGGTTCCTGTGTCTCGATGGCGAAGCATGATGCAGCCGCGATCAGCCTGGATCGAGTGAAAGATCAAGTCCATGATCTTCTCCAGGAGCTCGTCGGTATCCAGGATATGGCTGACGGCCTGGGTCGCCTGATACATCACGCTGAGATTGGCGAGGGCGTTCTTGAGCCAGGGACCGGCGGCCTGCTCGGGCTGGGCGAGGAGCCGACTGCCTTCCTCCTCGCGAATGGCCTTGACGATGGCCGAGGGCACTTCGAGATCGGCCCGACTGATCATGTTGATGCGTTCCGCCAGGTCGCTGCCCGTCGCCCCTTCCCCGGCACCGGCGGAAAAGACCAGGACGCTCTGACCAAGCTGGATATGGTCGCCGGAACGGATCGGCGACTCTTTGATGCTGGCGCTGTTGAGATAGGTGCCGTTGCTGCTTTTGAGGTCCACCAAAAGGTAGCCATGCCGGGTCTGGACGATCTCTGCATGACGCCGGGATACCTCCGTGTCGTGCAGACGGACGGCATTGGTGGATTCGCGACCGATGCTGATGACCGGACCCGAAATCTCGAACCGCTTCCCTTCGTCCGGTCCGCGAATGACGAACAGCGTAGGCATGAAGCTCCCAACCAACCCGTCCCCTGGACGTGTCAGCGACGGCTCAGAGCGGGCCATCCGTCGCTTCTCCGCTTAGGCTAATAGCGGGGGCTTGTTGGATCAAGCCTGCGTCCATTTGACCCATCCCTGTTCTTCGCCCGGTGCTGAAAAACTGCGGGTTCCCTGCCATACGTTTTTCGGTACATGATTTCTGCGAACCAGATCCGTCCGAGTGACGCAGGAGGGAACCGTCGTGAAGCGCACGGAAGCACTGGCTTGGCCGTCTGTGAGGTTTGTGCTGTGGCTTACGCCGAAGCGAGAGCAAAACCCTGTCCGCCCTGGCGGTAGCCGCACTGGGCGAGGTGCGGGTCAGCGTCGCCGAGATCGGCCGCCTTCTCCTATGCGTTCCTAAGCTCGACATCAAATCTGACCTTCGCCTATGTGCTGTCTGTGGGATTGGGGCATCATTGCCAGGCTCACATAAGTTCCGCGTATTGGTCTAGCACTACTCAGCCGATCGTCTGTGACGCCTTCCGAGTGGGACGGGCGATGGTCAATTGTTTCGAAGTCTCACCCGTGCAAGCCTTCGCCGCCCTGTATCGCTCGCTCCGAGCGATGAAACCAAAAATTGGGATAGATCAGCGAGCGGACAGGTGGACGCCAGGCGGCCGGTCTTGCTAAAGTGGCAGCGTGCCGTGCCGGGCGGGAGCAGACGGAACCCCAACGAAACTCGGGAGGTTCAGCATCATGGGCCGAAGGAACTGGACAATCGCACTGGTCGCCGTCGTCGTCGCAACGCTGGGTTGGTTCGCGGGTCGAGGGATTGGCTATCCCATCGCAGCCCCGGAGCCGATGGTTGTCCACAACGTCTATTTCTCGCTCAAGGACAACTCACCGGAAGCCAAAAAGAAGCTGGTAGATGCCTGCCGGAAGTACCTCACCGATCATCCCGGTACCGTTTTCTTCGCTGCCGGAGTCCTGAGCGAGGAACTGAATCGTCCTGTCAACGACCGTGATTTCGATGTCGGCCTGCACATCGTCTTCAAGAACAAAGCCGCCCACGACAAATACCAGGACGATCCTCGCCATATCAAGTTCATCGAGGAGATGAAGGACAACTGGAAGAAGGTCCGTGTCTTCGATTCGGACTGTCTGCCGTGAATCCAGCGTGCTGAAGCGTGGTAACAACTGTCAACTCAAGCCTCGTCCCGCGGAGGAATCATGGGAGCGAATCCGAGCGGAAAGCGTCACATCGATCGCCTGAAAAGGAGGCGGCGAGAGGAGAAACGGCTGCTAGCCAAAATGGCGAGCCAACAGGGCGGACCGACCTGCCCCTCCAAGCAGCCAACCAAAAAAACTCAGTCGTGACTTTAGGCCGAGCAGTGGCGAACGCTCTGCCCACGCATTACACTGAGGCGACTTGGCCAGACGTTTTTCACCAAGGGAGGATCCATCATGCGCAGAGGACTCGCGGCGGGAATCGTACTGGGGTGGGCGGTCGTGCTCTCGTTGTCCGTCTTCGCGGAGGAGAAGAAGACGGTCCAGCTGTTCAACGGTAAGGACTTCACCGGCTGGAGAAAGTATCTGGCTCCCAATTCGGGGGCTGATCCGGAAAAGATCTGGACGGTCAAGGACGGGGTCATCATCTGCGAGGGATCGATTCCCGGGTACATCATCACCGAGAAGGAGTACGAGAACTACGAACTGAAGCTGCAATGGCGGTGGGGTGAAAAAGTTGCCACGGGCAGGAACAGCGGCGTATTTGTCCACGTGGTCGGCCCCGACAAGATCTGGCCGAAGGGTGTCGAGGCTCAACTCATGCATGGACGGGCGGGCGACTTCTGGCTCGTGGACGGCTTCAAGCTGGACGTGCCGAAGGAGCAGCAGGATCCCCGCGTCTCCCGTCACTACTTCCGGCTCAAGGACAACGTCGAAAGACCGCTGGGAGAGTGGAACCAATACGTCATCCGTTGCGCCAAGGACGGCACGGTCAAACTCTGGGTCAATGGCGAGTTCGTCAACGAGGGCAAGAACGCCGAGGTCGCCAAGGGAAAGATCCTGCTTCAATCGGAAGGGGCGGAGATCCATTTCCGCAACATCGAACTGACGCCGCTGGAGTGACCGTCCCGAAAACCGCCGGAGCATTCAGGCCGGGAACATGCAGATTGGTCTCAGCGGCGATCACCCCGACGCCTTGGCCTTTGCGGTCGCCCTGGTCAAGACCGGCAGACATCGGCTGGTTCGATCCTGCTGTTCCCCAGGCAGTTTACAATGGCTGAATCAACAGGGCATTCCGACGGTCGACGTGACCGATCGGGATGCCCTTTTTTCCGACCCAGAAGTCGAGGTCCTGATTGTCGGCGATGCCTTGGCGGAACGCGCCGATGTCCTTCGACGAGCCGTCCGCTCGGAAAAGCATGTCTTGTGCGTGCATCCCGTCGATCTGCTTCCGGACGTCACCTATGAGGCGGCATTCGTGCAGGAAGAGACCGGCAAGGTTCTTTTGCCCCTTCTGTGGGACCGCCTGCACCCGGGTTTAAGAAGAATTGCCGAACTGGTCCGGACCGGTCGCCTGGGACGGATGACGCTGCTGGAAGTAGAGTTCTCCGTTCCTGACGAATCGTGGTCGGACCCGGTTGCGAGCTCCGCCAGAGTCTGGAAGCGTCGGGAACCTGTCGATCTTCGCTGGGATCGCCACCCAGCCTTACGGGTCTGGGACAGCATTCGTTTTCTGGCCGGCGAGGTCCTCGAAGTCTCAGCTGTCGGAGCCGCCGGCGAACAACTGACCCCTTTGGACACCTTGACATTGACAGGGCGCTGTCAGTCCGGCTGCCTGTTCCGGCTTCTGATGACCCGGCAAGGTCCGGTTCAAAACCGGTTGATCATCCGTGGAGAGACGGGAGAAGCAACCCTGACATTTGAAGCCCAGGGCATCGGATACGCTCGAGCCGTATGCCGATGGGAGGACGAAACCGACCAGGCGACCTGGCTCTGGCAACCGTGGCCCGATCTGGCGGGGGAGGTCGAAAAAGCTCTTGCCGGAATGCCGGCAGCCATCACCTGGCTCGATGAAACCCGTTGCCTGGAAGTCTTTGATGCCGTTCGGCAAAGCGTCCGACGCCGTCGGGTCATTGCCCTGGAATACGAGGAGGTCAGCGAAGGATCCAACTTCAAGACCGTCATGACGACGCTGGGCTGCCTCACCCTCTTGCTTGTCGTCGTGCTCTTCGTCGCCCTGCTTGCCCTGGGGCTGCCCCTGGCTCCGTGGACCATGTATCTGCTGCTTCCGTTGCTACTGATCTTCCTGGCTCTGCAAATTTTGGGCTGGATGATTCCTGCGTCGGCGGCGAAAAAGAGCATTTCCGAAAACCCCTCTTGTCGGCAGGAGCAAACTCGCGGACGATGATGCCATATTGCACACGGAATGAAGCGAGATCCACGTCGGGGGGAACTCGTCAATGACTGAGTCGAAAGCCCGCACAAGCATCTTGACGTCACCGCTCTGGGGCACCCTGCTTTACACGATTCCGGCCTTGGCCTTAATCGGACTATCGTATTACTTTGCCAATTATCGGGTCCGCCACGCCCTGGGCCTGCTTTGGTTGGGCTACGGGACTCCGCTCATCATCATCGGCGTGCTGGCCGGTCTGCTGCTGCTATTGGCTCTGATCACCCTGGCCCGCTCGATGCGGCTCACTGATCCGCCGCCCCCCTCGCGCTGGTGGACGTTTCTTCCGTTGTTGGCCGGGTCTGCTCTCGCTGGTTTTGTTGCCTTGGCTTACTTTTTCGGTGACCGTCCGATTCAGGATCTCTCCCACCCGGGGCGTCTCGCCAACCTCCAAAGTGCAAAACTGGAGGATGAGGGGCAACCTACTGCTGACAAAGACTGGCCGCAGTGGCGAGGGCCGCGGCGGGACGGCATCTCCCGCGAAACCGGCCTGAATCTGGAATGGAAGACTGCACCCCCGCCAGTCTTATGGAAAAAGCCCGTCAAGGGCGGCTATTCTTCTCCCGCTGTGGCCAACGGCAAAGTGTACGTCTCCGACCGCGATGGCAAAAACGAACGGGTGCTGTGTTTCGACGCTGAAACCGGAGAAGAACTTTGGGTCTTCAGTTATTCCTGCGACTACGGCAATCTGGAATATGGAGCAGGTCCCCGAGCGACGCCCACAGTCCATGACGGCCGGGTGTACACGCTGGGAGCGACCGGCATTCTTATCTGCCTGGAAGCCGATCCTGCCGACCGACAGCCGAAAGTGCTCTGGCGTCATGATCTCATGGATGAATTGGACACCGATCCGCCACGCTGGGGCGTCGCTTCCTCGCCGCTCATCGAAAAAGATGTCGTCATTGTGATGCCCGGCGGTCCCAACGGGTCCGTCACCGCCTTCGATCGGATTTCAGGAAAGCTGGAGTGGAAGGCCCTTAGCGACGTGGGCGGGTATAGTTCACCCGTGGCCTGCACGGCGGGAGGAGTGCGGCAGATCATCTGCCTGACAGGCGAAGCGGTGCACGGAGTGAAGCCCGAAGACGGCTCCGTGCTCTGGTCGTATCCCTGGGTTACGACTTTCGAGGGCAATATTGCTACGCCCATTGTCGCCGGAAATTATGTCTTTATCTCCTCCAGCTACAACAAGGGCTGTGCCCTGTTGGAGATCCTGAAGGACGGCGGCAGGCTGCGGGTCGAGCCTGTGTATGTCAAAGCCAACAAGCTGATGCGGAACCACATCTCCACCTGCATTTTGCACAACGGATTCTTGTACGGTTTCGACGTGAACACGAATAACAATGCCGCGTTTCTCAAGTGCGTTGACTTCCGACAAGGAGTTGAACGCTGGTCCGACCGGTCCCTGGCCAAAGGCGCGCTCATCTTCGCCGACGCATGCCTCATCATCCAAACCGAGGATGGCCAAGTTGCGGTTGTCGAGGCCACTCCGGAAGGCTTTCGGACCCGCGGGGAAATGAAGGTCTTCGACTCGTACCAGACCTGGGCGACCCCAGCTCTGGTCAATGGTCGCCTTTACGTCCGCGATGGAAAATGGCTCCAATGTTTCGATCTGCGACCTCCGGCCAAGGCGGAGTAGAGGGCGAAATGGCAATGGCTGGGCTTTTTCGGCCTTTGGGGCCAATTCATGTCTGGATAGCGTAGCGGATCGGGTCGATAAGACCGGCCTCGGCGAAACCTTTGAGACGGAGTCGGCAACTGTCGCAGCGGCCGCAGGCCGTGCCGTCCGGCAACGGATCATAGCAACTGTGCGTCCATCCGAAGTCCACGCCGAGACGGGTGCCTTCGAGAATGATTTCTCGCTTGGTCATGGCAATTAGCGGCGTATGAACGCGGAAGGTGCCTCGCCCCTCCACCCCGGCCTTAGTCGCTACCTGGGCCAGCCGCTCGAACTGGTGAATGAACTCCGGGCGACAATCGGGATAGCCGGAATAGTCCAGGGCATTGACGCCTAGAAAAATGTCGAACATCTCATGGGCTTCGGCGTAGGCCAGGGCTAGGCTGAGAAATACGGTATTGCGTGCGGGGACGTACGTGACCGGGATCCCCTCGGCAATGGCCTCATGAGGTCGATCCTTGGGCACGTCGATATCGGCGGTAAGTGCGGAACCGCCGATGGCCCGCAAATCCACCGCCACCTCGACATGCCGAACCGCTCCCAGCGACCGGGCCACTCGGCGAGCCGCTTCCAGTTCCGCGGCATGCCGTTGGCCGTAGCGGACGGTCAGGGCGTGGCAGACCAATCCTTGATGCCGAGCGACCGCCAGCGTCGTCGCGCTATCCAGACCGCCGCTGACCAGCACCACTGCCGACCGAACCTTGTCCGCCATCAGCCGCACGCCTCCGGGACGAATACACTACCGGAAAACCTTTAGGAGATCGGGACATGAGTACCAGCGCTGCCCCTGACGCATCGCAGTTGGAGACGTTCCCCAATCAGTACCCGCAGCGGCATTATACCATTGAGATCGTCTGTCCCGAGTTCACTAGCGTCTGTCCTCGAACGGGTCAGCCGGACTTCGGGACGATCATCATCACCTATGTTCCGCGGGAGAAGTGCGTCGAACTCAAGTCGCTCAAACTGTATCTCCAGCGGTATCGAAATCAGGGGATTTTTTACGAAACGGTGGTCAACCGCATTCTGGATGACTTTGTGCGGGCTTGTCAGCCGGCGGTGTGCGAGGTCGTCGGCGAGTTCAACCCCCGTGGCGGCATCACCACGACGGTGACCAGTACCTACGAAGCCAGTTCGGCTCCATCCACTTCCAAGCGGAAACGCTCTCGGACCGGCCGCCGATCCACTGCCCGATAGTCACCCCAGGCTGGCAGTTGGCCAAAAGACCAGAAAAAGCTTAAATGGCTGCCCGACGGCAGCGAATAGCAAGAAGAGAAAAGGAATACTTCCCACTCGCGGCAGGAAAGGGGGCGGCACCATGATGGCTGTCTGGCAATGCCCGACTTGCCTCAACGACGTTCGTATTCCCCAGGAGCTTTTCGGTTCGCTGGTGCGTTGTCCGATCTGTCTCAGCGAGTTCGTCGCGCCTGAGCGGGTCGCGAAGCTCCAGACCGAGGACCCCTCCATGCAGGAGGATGCGGACCGCCTGAAAAACGAGCCTGAGTCATCGGAAAAAGCTCTCTCAGGGTCTGCTTCCTCCAAACATTTGAGTTGTCCGTCCTGCGGGTGTACGGAAGAACCGACCATTACCAAACGAATCTCCCAGGCGGGATGGATCGTTTTCGCGGTGCTTCTGGTAACCTTCTGGCCGCTGTTCTGGATCGGTCTGCTCATCAACGAGGAGGTGAGACAGTGCCGACGGTGCAGACGGTATATCGCCACCGTCTGACGCCAGGCAAGACCGCTTCGCGGGGCTTTCGGCCTGATACACTGTTTCCATGATGCCGACCCGTGACGAACTTGCCGAACGCTACCTGGAACAATTGCCTTACCCGCCCTACCCGGTGCAGGAGGAAGCCCACCTCGCCTGGTTCACTGAAGAGCAAGGGGTTCTCGTCTGTGCTCCGACTGGCACAGGCAAAACGCTCATCGCTCACGCTGCCTTGTTCGAGGCCCTGCACACGGGCACAATTGCCTACTACACCACGCCTCTGATTGCCCTGACGGAGCAGAAATTCCAAGAGATGCAGGAACAGGCCCAGCGCTGGGGCTTTTCGGCCAGCGATGTCGGTCTTGTGACCGGCAATCGGCGGGTCAATCCCGACGCTCGCATTCTCGTTGTCGTGGCCGAGATTCTCCTGAATCGCCTCCTGCATCCAGAAGGGTTCGACTTCGGCCAGGTTTCAGCCGTGGTCATGGACGAGTTCCACAATTTCGCCGATCCCGAGCGCGGGATTGTGTGGGAACTGACTTTGGGCCTGTTGCCGCCTCACGTCCGCTTGCTGCTTTTGTCGGCCACCGTGGGCAACGCAGCTGAGTTCGTCTCCTGGCTGGATCATCGCCACGGCCGCAAAGTGCATCTCGTCGAAAGCCGGGATCGCAAGGTGCCGCTGACTTATCACTATGTCCCCGACCGATTTCTCAATGAACAGCTGGTTGAAATGGCCAAGGGCGACCCGGAGACCCGCAAGACGCCGGCCCTGGTATTCTGCTTCAATCGCGACGAGTGCTGGAGCGTGGCCGAGCAACTGAAGGGCCTGGACCTGCTCGACGGTTCAACCCGGCATCGGCTTCAGAAGGAAGTCGATGCCCTGGACTGGAAGGAAAGCGTCGGGCCAAAACTCAAGCAGATGCTGCGTCGCGGCGTCGGCATCCACCACGCAGGCTTGTTGCCCAAGTATCGCCGGGAAATCGAACGTCTTTTCGAGCGCAAGTTGTTGGCTGTCGCCGTTTGCACGGAAACGTTGGCGGCCGGCATCAACTTGCCTGCCCGATCCGTAGTGTTGACCTCGTTGGTCAAAGGACCGAGCGGCAAGCAGAAACTCATCGACTCCAGCACAGCGCATCAGATCTTTGGCCGGGCAGGACGTCCGCAATACGACAAGGAAGGCTTCGTTTTCGCTCTGGCTCACGAGGACGACGTTCGCATCCACCGTTGGCAGCAAAAGTACGATCAGATTCCCGAAGACACCAAGGATCCGCTTCTGCTCAAGGCCAAGAAAGAGTTGAAACGCAAAAAGCCAACACGCAGCGAGAAGCAAACCTACTGGTCAGAGAGCCAATTCGAGAAACTCAAGCACGCGCCTCCTGGCCGGCTCTACAGCAAGGGACCGATCCCCTGGCGGCTCCTGGCTTACTTGTTGAAGATTTCTCCCGAAGTGGATCGAATCCGCGCCGCGTTGCGGAAGCGGCTGATGGATGAGTCGCGCATCCTGGCTGGAGAACGGCAAATGGAACGGATGCTCCTGGCCCTGGCGAAAGCCGGATACGTCACTCTTGAACCTCCGCTTCCGCCTGCCGACCAGGGAAACGAAAAACAAAACGATTCCGCAGACGGCAAGGCCGAATCCTACCGTCCTGTCCTGGCCACGCCCACGGAATCGCTGGACCGCTTGCTCGTGTTCCGCAGCGTGCATCCGCTTTACGGGGCCTATTTGCTTGATCTTCTCGGCATCGCTGACCAGGACGAACGCATCCAGGCGTTCGAGAGCGTTCTGGAAATCCCGCGGACGGTTCTGCGATTTGTCCGAGTACCGCCGCCGGATGTCTTGCCACCCGGTCCTCTGGCCCGGACCCGGCTCGATCCCGAACTGGTCCAGCGGGGTTTGATTGCTGCCCCAGTCACGCCTGGACATGAGGAGAGCGAATCTGAGGAAGAGGATGACTCGGACGACTTCTGGCAGGAGCGTCCTCCGTGTCTGGCCGACAAGCTGCGGTTGCTTTTCGAGGCCTGGCATCCCGACGTGGACGACGTGCAGACTCAGGCCGTCTGGTCAGCGGGAGAATTGCTCCGCTACGGTGGGGACTTCATCAAGTACGTCACCACGAATAACCTCTCGAAACAGGAGGGGATCATCTTTCGGCACCTGCTTCGCCTCATCCTCCTGCTTGGCGAGTTTGCCAAGCTGACGCCACCGGACGTGTCGGCCGACTCCTGGCAAGGCGAATTGCGCGACTTGGCTGAACGTCTCACGGCCAGCTGTCGTGCCGTCGATCCGACCAGCACCGACGAACTCATCGAACAGGCCCAGGCCGCCGACGTGGTCGAGGGCGAATCCCAGGCGAAGGCGATCACGCAGTGATCGGAGCAACGATGCCCGGGCGGCATGATGGGGCGTTTTTACGCTTGCAGCGCCTGAATGCCGGCAGCGATGCCCTTCGGATGGCCGAAGATAGCAGTACCCGCTACGAGGACGCGAGCACCCGCAGCAACCACCTTCGAAGCGGTTTCGGCGTCAATGCCGCCGTCCACTTCCAGTTCCACGCCAGGTCTGCTGCGGTCGAGCAAGTCTCGAATGCGGCGGATCTTTGGCAGCGTCGTCTCGATGAACCGCTGCCCGCCGAAACCGGGATTGACCGTCATAACCAACACGAGGTCGATATCGCCGAGCACCTCTTCCAGCACCCCGGCGGGAGTGGCCGGGTTGATCGCTACACCGGCTTTCAGTCCCAGTGTGCGGATCCGGTCCAGCGTGCGATGAAGATGGGTTGAACCTTCCCAATGCACGATCAAGGTGGTGGACCCCGCTTCAGCAAAAGCTTCGAGAAAGCGATCCGGCTCCTCAATCATCAGATGCGTTTCGAGCAAAAGCCGCGTGGCGGTTCGCAAGGACCGAACGATAGGAGGACCGAAGCTGATGTTCGGAACGAAGCGGCCGTCCATGATGTCGAGATGGAGCCGGTCGGCACCTGCATCTTCTGCTTGTTGGATCTGGTCCCCGAGCCGGGTGAAGTCTGCGGCAAGGATCGAAGGAGCGATGCGTATCTGAACTTGGCTCATCATCTACCCCGTGGAGATCCGGGCGCTCCCGTTGGCTAATCAATGTCCCCCGAACTTTCGGCGCATGGCCTGCATGATCCGCCACGCGAAGTCCTCTCGCCCCCGCGAAGCGAAGCGGGAAAACAACGCGGCACTCAGGACGGACGCCGGGACGCCAATCTCCACAGCCGCCTGAAGTGCCCATCGGCCCTCGCCCGAATCCGGGACTCCGCGCTCCGTTACGGTTGCTGCGTCATGGGATAACTCGGGATCCTCAGCCAGGGCCGAGGCTGTCAGATCGAGCAGCCACGATGGTATGACGCTGCCATGTCGCCATAATTCGGCAATGGCCGCCAAATCGAAGCGGTAGCGGAAGCATTCCGGGTGACGGAAGGGCGTCACTTCGGCACTGGCGACCTGGGAGGAGGCCAGGCCAGCGTCAGCGTGCTTCAGAAGATTGAAGCCCTCGGCGTAAGCTGCCATGAGGCCGTATTCGATGGCATTGTGGACCATCTTGACGAAATGACCTGCTCCCGCCGGTCCGCAGTGGAGGTAGCCTTCGAAGGCCGTATTGGGATGTTGCGTTGACGCGGCCTTGTCATTTAGGGCTTCCGGCTGGATCGACGCGACATTCCCTTGAGCAGGGGCTAACGCGCGGAGGACCGGCTCTAGCCGTCGGACCGCCTCCGTGTCGCCGCCGATCATCAGGCAATAGCCGCGCTCCAAACCCCAGATGCCGCCGGAGACGCCGACATCAACATAGGCGAGGCCGCGCTCGGACAATGATTCCGCCCTGCGGATGTCGTCAGCAAAGTGGGAGTTGCCGCCATCGACGAGAATGTCCCCTTTTTCCATAAGAGGAGCGTACAGGTCGATGGCCGCATCCACCGATCCCGCGGGCATCATGAGCCAGACGACCCGTGGCGGTGCCAGGCGCTTGACCAAGTCTTCGGGACTTGCTGCTGGCTCGATTTGTCCCTCGCCTTGCTCAATGGCTTCCCGGACCGCTTCCGCTCGAGCATCGAACACGACACTGCCGAGGTCGTTGCGGGCCAACCGCAGGACCATGTTCCGCCCCATGCGTCCCAGACCGACCATGCCAATGCGCATGCGTCCCGCTCTCCCTGTCGGCTCAACATCTTTCTCGGATGTCAGAGTTGCGTCAACCATGCTCGAAGCCGACGCAGCCCACTCAAGACAGCGGCATCGAGATGGACGCGCAGCACCCGAAGTCCGCGCTGGCACAGAACCTCGAAATCTCCCCGGGCTTGAGCTTCCTTAAGCGTGCCGAAGGTCATGTTCTGTCCTGGAATTGGCAAATCCGGGCGGTCCTTAGCGGAGATCTGAAGGAAGACGCCCGTGTTGGGGCCTCCTTTGTGCAACTGTCCGGTCGAATGAAGAAACCGGGGACCGTAGCCCAGCGTCGTCGCCACTCGTTTTGCATCCCGGACGTGATGCCGAATCGCTTGTAACTCCGCTTCGAATTCCGGTCGCATTTCGAGGAAGGCACACAGGGCGAAGTAATCATGGGGTTCGAGACGGTCGAGGTGGGCACGCAACAGGTCGGCAGCGTTGCGACAGGTGCGATATGCCGAGCTTCCGGTAGGATCGCCGTAAAACGCGATGCCTTCTTCGACCAGCACCGGCTCAGCAGTCGGAAGCCGACCCGTCTCCGCGAAGCTCTTAAGCACTTTACGGGCCGCTTGCTTGGACGCTTCGACATCGGGCTGATCGAACGGATTTACGCCCAGAACAGCACCGGCAACAGCTGTCGCGATTTCCCACCGGAAAAACTCCTGTCCAAGATTCGCCGAGTCTGACACTATGATCTGAAGAACCGGATGGCCGGTCTGGCGAAGCATTTCCAGGCAGGCATTCTCTTCTTGAAACTCGTCCTTTTCCAAAGCCACGGCGACAAAGACACGATCCTGGCCGTAACGATCCGGCGTGCCGAGACGCTCTTCGGCAACAGGCACCAGACCGCGGCCATCCTTGCCTGTGGATTCGGCCAGCAGTTGCTCCAGCCACAGGCCGAAACTACTCAGGGTCCGACTGGTGACGAGGGTAACCTTATCCCGGCCCGCCTTGGCCCATGTACCGAGATACAGGCCCAGCGCGACACCGGGGTTGGCTGACGGTGGAACGGCCGCCGAGCAGGCCTGGACCATCAGGTGCGTCCGGTCCAGAAACTCCGGCACGTTCAGGCCCTGCACCGCCGCCGGGACCAACCCGAAGGGTGATAAGGCCGAGAAGCGTCCACCGATTTCCGGCTCTCCGTGAAAGATCCACCGAAAACCGCGTTGCCCGGCCAGCTTTTCCAGCTCTGTGCCTGGGTCGGTGATTGCGGCGAACTGCGGTGCCGGATCATGCCCCGTCGCTTGCTTGACCCGCTCCCAGAAGTAGTGCATCAGCATGTTTGATTCGACAGTCGTCCCGGACTTGGAGGAAACGAAGATCAGGGTTTTCGCCAGGTCCAGCCGTCCTTCAACCGCTGAAATCTGCCCGGGCACCGTGGAGTCAAGAACGTGCAGTTCCGGGAAGCCTGTTTGCCTGCCGAACGTCTGACGAAGCACTTCGGGACACAGACTCGAGCCGCCCATGCCGAGGATGACGACATGTTGCCAGCCGCAGCGCGTCGTCTCTTCGGCCAGCTGGCCCCACACATCAGAATGGTGCCGCTGTCGTTCCACGACGTTTAACCAGCCGAGCCAGCGCGCTTCATCGTGGCCAGTCCATAAACTTGCATCGCCGGACCAAAGCCTGCGGACCTTACCTTCGATGCGCCAATCCTCTACCGCTTGTCGCACCGAGTCGCTGGACAGATCGGGATAGAACACGGCCCGGTCCAGAAGATTTCCGAGAATACCTTGGCGCTTGGCTTCGATGGCGGCTAAAAGCTGGTCGAATGGATCGCAGAACTTGCGGACGCCGTCGGTCAGCAGAGCACTGGTCACTTCCGTAATACTGATTCCGACCTCCTCTAAACGCCGGAAGAGCTGCCGAGCCTGATCGCTTTTCTCAGGCAGCCGCTCGGTGAGCGGTTCTGCCGGCCTGCCTTCGGTCTGAAGCGCCTGGTACGTCTCTTCCGGGATGGTGTTCACTGTGCCGGGCGCGACCAGATTGTCCACATAAAGCGTGCGGGAATAGTGGGGGTTCTTCGTGCTGGTGCTGGCCCAAAGCAACCGTTGTGGTCGGCCCCCCTGTTGTTCCAGGCGTTGCCACCGTTCCGAGGAGAAAATGGATCGGTACATCTGGAACGCCAGCACGGCGTTGGCAAGGGCAGCCTGACCTCGAAGGACCAGGAATCGTTCCCGGTCCTCGGCTGTATTTGCGGACTGGGCTAGTTTTTCCAAGCGGTCATCTACCAGTGTGTCAATGCGACTGATGAAAAAGCTGGCCACGCTGGCGATGCGACGAATGTCGAGGCCGTTCCGCAGGGCTGTTTCCAGGGCGGTGACGTACTCCCAGGCGACTTGTTCGTAGGTCTCGACGGCGAACAGCAGCGTGACGTTGACCGAAATCCCCATGCTGAGCAATCGGCCAATCGCTGGGATTCCCTTCGGAGTTGCGGGGACTTTGATAAGCAGGTTGGGCCGATGCACCCTCTGCCATAACCGCCGAGCCTCGGCCACGGTAGCTTCGGTGTCATGGGCGAGATAAGGCGATACTTCGAGGCTGACGAAGCCATCCTGCCCTTGGGTACGGTCGTAGATGGGTTTCAAGATGTCGGCGGCGTCTTGGATGTCTTTGCAGGCCAACCTCTCGTAGATTTCCAGCGAGTCGCACCCTTCTTCGACAAGACTCGCTATCTGCGAATCGTAGTCGGATCCACTGGTGACGGCCTTACAGAAGATGGCCGGATTGGAGGTCAGGCCTGTCAGTCCGTCCTCATGGACCATGCGAGCCAGCCGGCCGGACCCGATGAGCGACCGGCTGATATTGTCGTACCAGATGCTTTGCCCGTAGTAATCGTGAAGTTGCCGGATGCGGTTCATGGCTCCTGCCTCGTTGAACGCTGTCAGGATACGTTTCATGAGGCTATCCGCAAGGCAGAGATGCCCGCAGACTCGGAGCCGACTCCGCCGCCGGCCGCACAGACGGTTTTTCAACCAATAGTGAAATGAAGCAGACCAGACGCTGGCTAGTCTGAGGAGGCTGAAGAGTTGTCCAGACCTTTCAGGAGGTTGGAACCTCGGTCGGTGCGGAAATAGGTGAACAGTTCGGAGTAAGGCTGCACTTCCGGGGCATGAAGATAACGACCCATGAGGTCCCACTTGCTTTCGATAACCACCAGCCCCTGTCCGTCCGTGAATTTGACGATGCCGGTGTGGGTCAGGGTCTTGTCGTGAGTCCAGTACGCAATTACGTCGCCGGGCTGCGGATCAGTGACCTCGTAGTAGCCATTCTCTTGAAGGATCTTCCAGGCGTCGTTGCCGCGGATGTGGTAGCGTCCGCCTGTGAACGTCCAGCCGTGACAGTTGTATCGGGAGTTGGCCGGTTCGACGCGAATGACCTTGTTGATGAACTCTGCCTCTACGTTGGCTGCCTCAGCGGCTAGCCAATCCATCGGTTCCTCACAGGTGTAAAGGTTGACCGGGCTGCCCTGATCCGTGCTGACCTCGGCTACCGCTCTCCCGTTTTCAAAGATCCGCTCTTTCACCGGAACCAGTTCGTAGTGCTTGCGGTCCACGGGTCCGGGAGGCTCTTCAAGCTGCGCGACGAGCAATGTGAGGTTGGCTACACCAGCCACCAGTGTCAACACTGTCAGGGCGGCGGAACGGAAGGCCGGCGCGTTCTGACCTCGTTGATAAAGCCCGGCGACTGTCAGAAGGAAGGTGACTTGGGCACCGAGCATTACCAGCAGCCCGGCGTGTTCCGGAACGGCGGAACTGGCCTCGTTGGCGAGGAGGAGCAGCGCGACCAGAACAACCACCCAGCCAAGGGAACTGACGTGCGACTTCGACCACATTCGGGGCCAGATGATGCCTGTCACTCCCAGCGTCAGGCAAACAACAGCCGAGCCGAGGATTCCCGCCAAGGTCAGCCACGAATTGAATTGGCCAAGAGCCTGGTCCATTGTGCCCGCCGACTCTCTGCGACCGAGTTTCCGGCGCGTGCCGTCAAACCCTTCAACCGCAGAGGTCATGCGGAGTTGTGACATCTCATCGACATTTAACCGCTCATGAAGTCGCCGGCTCATCATGAATGGGAAAAGGATTAATAACCGAGGGGGCGGACCCTGTCGAAGCCCTTAAAATCACGACAGACGGTGACGGGCCAGGCGGCGACAGGATGGCCCGCTACGCGGTGGACGACGTACCGAGTCTGTTCGATTCTGTCAAAGGCTTGTCGTGCCGATGGAGACAAATCACCCACGCAGATCATCGTCCGACTGTGGAAGGCTTCGGGGTCCCAGACGGGATTCGGTCTCCAGAAGTCGTACTGGCTCAGGCGCCCGCCATTGGCTGAGCCAACCGAATAAACCGGCGGGTGGTCAGGCAGGTAAAAGGCGATCTCGCCCGGCAACGCCCATCCTCCAGCGATCAGTACCGGCTCGATGCCCTCTCGGCGAAGCTGTTCCCTGATCTCATCCACTTCCGCGGCCAGGGTCTGCCAACCGCGAAGGCGACAGGAGGGATCCCAGCGACGCGGCCCTTGAGCCACAGCCTCTGGACCGTCACCCTGTATCGGCAGCAGAGGATAGAGCCACCCAGTATCGTGCATCAACAGCACGCAGAGCGAGCCGGACGCGGCAGCAGCGATCACAAGACCTCGGGACAGGCTTCGCCACCACGACACGCTGGAACGACAGTTAGCTATGACCCACCCGGCCGCCAACACGCCGCCGGACAGGTAGGCAGCTACCGGCCAGTTCAGTTCAATCTTGGTCTTCAGGCTGAAGCCGACAAACAGGAGGAACGTCGGCACGAAGAAACTGAGCAGGAACACCCCCTGATCCGCGTCGATCCACGGCGTCTGGGACCTTTGGTTTTTTTGAGTATCAGCCCAGCAATCGCCGTCCCGCAGGTTGATGCGATGGCATGCCAGGATCTGAAGGAGGAACGCAACCGCGGCACCGAGGACGAACACGAACCAGAAACCAAACAGCGCTGCGAACTGGCCCGCCACATAAGACAGGGGACCCAGCCACACGATGCCGCCGCTTTGCATTCCCGCCTGTCTGCCGACGTGCAGCAGCGTCACCCAACCGTGGTTGGCATTCCAGATCGCAATCGGCAACGCACTCACAGCAATCGGAACACCCAAGGCTGTCAGGTTTCTGAAGCTGCGCGGCACCTGCACATGATCCCATTTCATCCATCGGGCTACTGCGGCGAACAGCACCAGCGACGGAGCGAACACCACCATCGTGTACTTGAAGAGAATGCCCAGGCCGATCAGGGAACCGACGGAAAACCAAAGCAGCGTCTGGCTGAGAGGAGATCGTTCCGACCGGGGAAAACAGGCGGCGTGAGCGACTACCAACGCCCAAGTCCAACAACAAACGTAGGGCGGGTCGATCGTCATGAGCAGGGAGCCGACGGCCAGCGGAGGAATCGTCAAAGCCAGTGTCACTACAGCGAAGGCCAGCCGCCCAACACGGTACACACGCCGGGTTAGCTCGAATAGCCCGATCAGCGTCAAACTTCCGCACATCACGGCAGGCAACCGCACTGCCCACATCTCGTGGCCAAAAAGTCGAGTGCTGGCGGCAATCAACCACGCCACGCCGGGGCCTTTGCTGTAGTAACTCCAATCGAGATGCCGCGACCAGTCCCAGTAATGGGCCTCGTCGGGTGACAAGTCGTAAGGGCAGGCATAGCGAAGATAGAGAATGCGAACGAGAGCCACGGTCAGGGCCATGCCCCAGGTACCCAGTTGCCATTTCAACTCGAACGGTTTCGATACCCGGACATCACCCTGGCGGAGCAGCGGCAGTGCGAGTTCCGCTCGCGAGGGAATCTTGACGGGGATCATGCTCGGCCTCCGTGCCGACTAAGCGCGTCTTGGGCAAGCGGAAAGTTTCCCCGATACCGCGGGAGTGAAGCAAGATCAAAAGGCCGTCAGCGTCGGCGGAGGAGGACCGACCAGCCTAGCGGTCGCACTGGCTGACCCTGGATGACTACGCCGTCGAAGTAAAACTCCCGCATCTGCACGATGTCGAAGAGCGGGCACAGTTCAGTCACGATTTCTTGTGCCGATACTCGCGGCGGTCCGTTCTCGGGCGGTTGCGGGTCGTTGGCATTTCCGGCCAGAGTCAGGTAATAGCTGCCTGGTCGTGTGTACTTCGTCAAGGCGGTTCGAAAGCGGTTCATGTCCACGGTGCGGAGATGGTGATAGACGCCCCGGTCGAAGAGGAAGGGAAATGGCCCGCCCAAATCGGGCAATTGCAACACATCGGCAACCAGGAAGCGGACCTGGACGCCGGCTTGTTCCGCCTTTCTGCGTGCCTGTTCGATGGCCAGCGGAGCGAGATCGCATGCTGTGACCTGGAATCCCTGTTGGGCGAGCCAGATTGCGTTGGTTCCGGTGCCGCAGCCAGTTTCAAGCATGGATGAAGGTTTGAACCAACCTTCGGCGAAAACGCGCTGCAACTCTTTGGACGGTACGCCGCTGTCCCAAGGCGCGTTCTTGTCTGCGTAGCGTTGATTCCAATCCATCGGATCGTGCGGCATCGGGTCATCTCCGGCTAATGACCTAGGATCTCGTCTTCGGCAGCAATCAGTACCTCGAAAGTTTCATCCGCCGTGTCAGCGGAACGGAGTTCTTCGAGCATCGTCGGTCGCAAGAGCATTCGGGAGATACGAGCAAGGGTGCGAAGATGGCTGCGGTCGTCCTTGGCACACACCAGAAAGAAGATGTCAGTCAGCACTCCACGCGGAGCGCCGAACGGAATTCCCCCGAACGACCGGCCATAAGCGACAACCGTTTCCCCCAGCGCATTGGGCAAGGGGCGATGGGGATGCGGCAAGGCGACGCCGCTTTCCAGGGCTGTACTTGCCATTTCTTCACGTTGCCGCAGCGCTTCAAGAATGGCTTCCGGATCGTAGATCTGCCAGGACTTTTCCGCCGTGGCTACCAACTCCTGCAAAACGCTGGCCTTGGTCCTGGCCTGGAGCGGTACAACGACGCACTCCCGCGGCAGAAGCGTACCGATGATGTGTTCAGGTTCATCGCCTCCGGGTCGGCCTTCCAGCGTCGCTAACTGCTCCTCCGTGAAGGCGTGCATCTGTTTTTCGACCCATTGATTGATCTCGGCCCGCGAGAACCGCCACTGCCCGCCAACCTTACGGCCAGGGATGTAGCCGCGATTGGCCAAATGGGCTAATTCCCGCACGTCTCGCTGGAGATAGCGGGCCAGTTGTTCAAGATCCATCGACTCCGGGTCCATGACACGACCACGTTTTTGCTGCCCGATTGCCGAATCACCCACCGAGACCTTCCCCGGAATGCGTCAGCAGACCGGGAAGTTCAAACGCCTTGCCTCCTTTGAGCAGTTGCCGTTGGGCCTGAGTCTGTTGGCCAAGCCCGTGGATGCGGATGAATCCCTTGGCCGCTTCGTGATCGAACTGGTCGTCCTGCTCATAGGTCGCCAGCTTCTTGCTGTACAGACTGTAATCGCTTTTGCGACCGACGACCTGGGCGTTTCCTTTGTAGAGCTTAAGCCGCACGTGACCGGTCACGAACCGCTGATTGCTTGCCACGAACGCGGCCAAGTCTTGATGAAAGGCGCTGAACCACAGCCCGTTGTAGATCAGGTCAGCGTACTCCTGCGAAACCAGAGTCTTGAAGCGCATGGCCGGTTTGCTCAGGCAAAGCGTTTCCAGTTCCCGGTGGGCCAAATGCAGCAGGACCGCAGCCGGGGCCTCGTACAATTCCCGGGATTTGATGCCGACCAGGCGATTCTCCACATGGTCGATTCGGCCCACCCCGTGCCGGCCGCCAATCCGGTTCAATTCCTCAATGAGCGGCACTCCGTCGAGGCGCTTCCCATTCAGGCCGATAGGACGGCCTTGCTCGAACTCGATCTCCACATATTCCGGCTCTTGGGGGGCCTTGACCGGATCGACGGTCCAGGCGAAAGCGTCGGGTGGCGGCTCGTCCCAGGGATCTTCGAGCAATCCGGCCTCGATGCTTCGGCCGAAGAGGTTCTGGTCGATGCTGTA
>CALFAY010000054.1 GCA_937944855.1 uncultured Planctomycetota bacterium | reverse complement strand
GCTGCTCTTAGTAGACCTGCCTGCGACGGCTCAAGGAATGGACCGCAGCCGGGGTGTGGCAACGGGTGTACCTGCATTTACTCCGTGGTCTTTGGCTGGCGGGGCGGCTGGAGTTGGCCGAGGTGCTGGTGGATGCGGGGTGGGTGAAGGCGCCTTTGGGGGTGCAGACCGGCCCAAATCCGACGGACCGAGGCAAGGCCGGCAGCAAGCATGATGTGGTCACCGACGCCAACGGCATTCCCCTGGCGGCCAAGGTGACGGCGGCGAACAAGCACGACGTCAACCAATTCGTTCTTCTGGACAGTTCGATTCCGCCGGTGGATGGCAAGCCTGGTCGGCCACGTCAACGTCCTGACCGTGTTCGGGCAGACCGTGCCTGCGACTCGGGGCCTCACCGCCGCCTGTTGCGTTGGTTGGGCATCAGGCCGGTGCTGGCCCGTCGCCATAAGGAGCATGACCGTGGGCTGGGGGTGTATCGCTGGCTGGTGGAACGGACGCTCCGTTGGCTGCATCAATATTGGCGTTTCCGCATTCATTAGGAACGTCGGCTGGAGATTCCTCAGGCGTTCCTGGATCCCGGCCTGTATCTTAATCTGCTATAAATGCCTCATCGAATCATTTTCTTAGAGGGTCTAAGTCAACAAGATGAGATGGATCTTTCGGCAGACGTTGGCTTGGGTCAAGTCGCGACGCCGTCGCTAGCAGGCCATGCCGTTACCGCAACAGAGTTCGTTGGATATCCTTCTTCCGGGATACCCGTGATCAGCACAAAGAGAATCCCGGTAAGGGCCTAACAGTTTCTGGTGGGTATGCAGCCCGGAAAGCGAAAGCGCCCCGGCTTGAGCGGCGGGAGGTGCGGTTTACTCAGTGCCTATAGGAGATTGTCTAGGATCGGCTTGGCCATCGCGCAGCTCCTTGCACTCAAGGTGGGTAGCGAAACATCTAGGCGGAACTAGGAAAAGGTCATTTTGTTAGACGGTCTTATGTCCTGTGGGTCTTAAGAAGATTCTTTGACAATGATCTCTCCTTCCATGTCCACGTCCTTATGGGGAATACAAAAGTACTTGATCTTGCCAGGTTTTGTGAACTTGACCGGTTTCGACCGTCCTGGCTTGTCTCCGTCCTTCTTGGGAATGAACACATCAAAGGAAATAGGGCTGTCCTTTTCCGCAGTAGCTGTATGTTCAACTTTGTCATGGTTCACCCAAAGCACCGACTCACCAACCTTGGTGACTAAAGGCTGCTCTTTGTCATTGACCACGCATTTATTATTTCTGCAAATGACTTCCTTAGGTTTATCCTCGGAAACCTTAGAATCCTCCTGCGCTCCTGTCCAAGACGTAAGAAGAATTGCGTATGACAAGGTGAAGCTAAGCAACACCTTGACCCCTTCGCTCACTTTGCTCGTCATGATCCCTCCTTTTAAGAAGCAACAGAGGTTTTGGCTTACTCGGTGTTCTTCCCGTTTATAATGTTCAGAACTGCAAGACCTAGGTCTTACAGAGTTTTCACAAATGGTCAGAGCTAGGTTCACACTAGAGTGTCGCTCGGACAGATGCTAGTTGCACATGTTATATCCCGGATCACCTTCGCGCCTTTAAACATTCGAGCGCTACCTTGCCAAGCCATGTGCGTAAGTCTCTCAACCTTACCTGCACATTCCATCTGTTTGTATAACCTTGCTAATCGCATCGCTACTGTTGCTTTGGCCACCGCCAATAAGAAGTTGGGACAATGCTTATTGCGCTTTTCTTTTATGACTCTGGTATAGCGATCAAGCCGCTCCACCGGTTTTGGTTCTGTGCTCGACTCAGAGCTTATGGCCAAGCTCACCATTCCAAACAGAATATTGGGTTTTGGAAGCAACATGGATTAAATCGGCATCTTGGCCTCGCTATAGGTGAACATTCACACACGTTCGTCTACTGGTATTTGGCTTCACGTTTCGTCAGAAGTTCAAGAAGCTTCTTTCAGTCAGAGCTACGGCGATTCTCCATGTCACGATCTAGTGGCATCCGAGACTTTATTTCAGTTTCTTGTAACTTTCCAATCATCCTTGATACAATCATTCCTCCTCGACGGTCTTTTCGCAGCACATTCCTCTTTGTCAAATAGGTTGTATTTAAGAGTGCTGTGGCAGCGATAGCAGTACCGGCTTAGGAGCGGGAGCAAGTGACGATCGATTGAATCATTGTGATTCCAAACTCGCTGCCTTAGCCGACCGCCCAGCGTACGCTCAGGCGGTGGAAAGTATTTATCTGAAGTTGCGTGCAACTCGATCCATTTAGCGGCGGCTTTTGTTTGACGGGCGACCTGCCGGGCCTCATTGGTGTGCATTGGGTCTCGTTTTTCGGCCTCGGCAAGCACAGCAAGATTGTGCTCAAGAATCTCCTCGTTAAGCTTGCGAAAGACAGCGAAACCCGTGGAGTATGTTGGGCTATGGGGATCGCTCCCACAATCATATAGCGGTCCCCATTGCGAGTTGGCAAACACTGGACCGAAATCTCCCCCAGGTTGCACCTTGTCAAGATACCAATCTGTATCCAAGAAATGCAAGAGAGCGAAATTACGGCTTCCTCCATGGCACATCTTATAGGTTCTCTCGGGATGATACTTCCGCTGGCCGTCCAACAACGCCGGATCAGCTGCGTCCCAAGAGGTAATTGGCGAAAAACCTAAAGAATACTTGCCGCCGTTTGGATCAAATACCGACCAATATGCCGGATCTTGGCCAGGTTTCCACCCCCCAGGCTTTCTTGACAGAATCACCTGCACGTTGATCGTGTTAGACCGTCCTTCAGGAAATGGAGGATCGGCAGGAGAGTTAGTGTAGGTAACAGACAGGAAATGCATGGCCGCTAGCCCAGCCGTCTCCGCAGGCGAATTTGCCTGGGGCTTGAGGCGAATACTTTTACGCCAGCTTAGCTTATTTGATCGCCCTGAAACGTCGCTAGTCTTCGGGGAAAAATAACGGGCAGCTAGCACGTCGCCACCTGTAACCTTTTCGCGCAATTCTGTAGACGGAAGGACATCTACTTACCAAGCAGAAAGGTTGCCGTGGCCGAAGGATGTAATGAGTGAGTCGAGGTCAGAAAATGGCTTCTCGCCACCGGGAAGATCCAGCTGTTGAGACACGTGCTGATAGTAGGCTTTTGCATGGTCATCTGTGGTCTCAGGAAAGGAACGCGGGAGGGGGAGGTCTACCTAATCAAGGCGCTGTGGAAACACGTCGGGTTAATCACTGCACTGTCCGCTGAAAAGTTCAGCCGCGCCAACTACAAGAGCTGCGCATAGCAAAATCAGCCATCCTAAACCCATTGCTCTACTAGTCGCTTGATTCTTACGAAACATGGCTATATCCTCAAAAAGAAGTTTTATTACGCTGAAAACGGCGGGAATGTTACAGCCTAATGCTGAATTGTGATACTGAACGTCCTTCGTAAACATGCAAAGCAATCTGAATACCAACGCGGTGTGTAAGCCATCGGTGAGCAACTCCGTCAGCTGTGCTCGAAATCCTTGGTACCTTCGGATGAGCTAGTTCTTACTCTACCATCGTTTTAGAAAAAATCAACGTTTTTTGACTCATTACCAAGGATGTTAGCGTCTTGTGGGTCGAAAGTTGGAGTGGCGTGAAGCTCAGCAGGCCAGGGAGCAGCAGGTCTCCCATCGGCCTTTCTCGCGCTTGAAGAAGTTTTACGGATAGTCATTCTGATTCTTTCTAATATTGATTTCGCACCAAGGTTGGTGCCTAACCCTCTGTCTCGGGATCTCATCCTTACGAATGTGCGGGTCGATACATTGAGGATCGGCAGGGCTACACTGGGGGTTTCTACCGGGTGCCACCAACTCCCACGCCGCCCGCGTCGACGCCGACGACTTCACACGCAGAGGCGCGTGGGCCGGACTGACCCCTAGCCCTGCAGTGCTGCCAAGAATATTGGGCTCGCTCTAACGCACCTTCCCCAACGCGCTGACACTCCGTCAGCTTTGGCAGCGTTGGATTTTGGTGGCCTGATCGCAGGGTTCACAGACAATGCCGCCGTTTGAGACCCGCGGGACAAAAGTCGTCTAGCCGGATAAGCTCCTGTCTGCCATACCACTCTGGCCCACTCATGGAGGAGAACTCTTGGCCCGGCAAGTGCTTACGGACGGCCTGTAGAACGCGGTCAAGGGTTTCTTTCCCCAGGGGCCACGCTCGCCGCGTGGCGACCGACCGCCGATCGCCAACCGCATCATTCTGGCAGCCAGTATCTTTCAGGCATTAAGCCAGTTATTAACTTATGCCCTTTTCATCATTCATGTTCGGGCGATAAGCACGGCTCGGAAGTCCTACCCGAGCGATCTCAGTGATGCTGAATGGGAAGTCCTGGCACCGTACCTTACGTTGATGCGCGAAGACGCTCCGCAGCGGCACTACCCGTTGCGGGAGTTGTTCAACGCTTTGCGTTACGTGGTGAAGACCGGTTGCCAGTGACGCTTTCTGTCGAACAATTTCCCGCCCCGGTTCGCCGTGTACCAGCAGGCACGCCGCTGGGTGCAGGTGAGAGTCTTCGAAGCAATTGCCCACGAACTGCGGGAGATCCTGCGGCTGGTTCTGGAACGCGAGCTGTAGCCCTCGGCAGCCATCCTGGATGGGTGTACGCTGCAATCGACACCGGAGAGCGGCCGACGTGCCGGCTATGACAGCCACAAGAAGAAAAAAACGTCGAAGATTCACATGGCGGTAGACACGCTGGGGAATTTGCTGGCCTTGGTGGTAACTCCGGCTGATGCCCAAGGGCGTGCCCAAGTAACGGAGTTGGCCGCCGAGGTGAAATAGAGGTCACCGGGGACCGGGAAGAGATCGCTTTCGTCGGCCAAGGGTGTATGGGCGAGACCGCTGCCCTGCAAGCGAACAGCCAAGGCATTCGGTGGGAAGTCGTTAAGCACACGGCGGCGAAGGAGGGCATCCTTCTGTTGCCGCGGCGCTGGGTGGTCGAACGGACGTTTGCTTGGCTGGGCCGGTTTCGACGCCTGGCACGGGACCACGAACGGTTGACGCAGACACTGGCCGGTTGGCATTGGCTCGCCTTCGTCGCCCTATTGCTATCTAAACTCGGCTGCTCAACTGCATAATAGGCTCTAGGGTGCTAAGAATTTCCATTCGGCATCACTGACATCGCTTGGGTAGGACTTTCGCGTCGTGCTGATCAACCAAAGATGAACGATGAGCAAGGCATAGGTCAATAACAGTCTCTAGATGATCGCCTGCGAGAAGTACAGCTCGCACGCCTTCCGCACCGGCGGGCAGTTGCCGAGGTTGGCGTCGCTGCCCCAGATGGTGAAGCCGTGACCAGGTACGAGCACGCGGGCCAGGTTGCCGAGCCAGGTGTGCAGACTCCGTGCGATCGCTGTCGGGCCGGTGAGGGGGTGCTAGCCAGCGGCGCTAACCCCCTCCCAACGGTTGAAAAGTGTGCCAGAATCCCCCTGATGGGCCTTGGACCAGGTTAACTCACGATGATAAATGCCGTCACTCGGCCGTTGATGTTGCCGGCGGCGTTCCCGAAGAAGAAGTTGCTCAAATCGTCGAACTCAAATGTCAGCTCGATAATCGAACCCTGAACCAGGCTCGAGCCATCAAAGACCGACCGAACCATGGCACCGCCGTCCTTCTTGGCCTTCAGCCCTTCGATCCCTCCAAACTTGACCTGGACCTTCCAATCGCCTGGTCCGAGGTCAATCTCGTCGACGAACCCCTCCACGGAGAAACGCTGGTGTTTCGCCAAGCTGAAGGAAATCGAACGTCTGCCAATCCCCCCATGATTTCGGAACCAGTATTCCAGGTCGAGATTGCTTTTCTGGTCGTCCCTCATCTGCAACCAGCCATTGTTACTGTTGATCGACAGCGGTTCTCTCGTGTCGGTTGTTGGCGGCAGGATGCCGATGAGAGACTCCCGACTGACGACGGTGACGGGATCGGACAGACCCGTTAGGGAAGTGTCGGAGGGCAAGCGGACGTTAAAATTGAAGTCGTAATCACCAGCGTCCTCCGGCCCGGGATAATCGGTATTGTCGTCGCCGTCCTTCGTGATCACGAGGCTGCTATAAACCACCGTGACCAGGAAGTCTTCCACCAACGGGTTGAGCCCCATGCTCCATTCCTCGCCGTCGGTGCGACCGTCGCCGTCGGTGTTCGCGTTGTTCGGGTCGGAGCGATACCGGCCGCCGTTCCAGTTGAACTCGTCGCCATCGACGATGCCGTCGAAGTCGGCGTCGGCCACGAGCGGATTGCTAAAGACGCGGTACGGGGCCTTACCAACCGGCCGCACGATCCATCGCTTCGATTCGATATCGACCAGTTCGGCCTCGTCGCCATCGGTCCGCATGTCGTGGTCGGTGTCGGCATCGAGCGGGTTGGTCCAGATGACTCCCAGGTCACGGAGCAGAAAGCCGCGAACTTCCTGGAAGTCGGTCAGTCCGTCGCCGTCGGTGTCGAGACTGCGGGGGTGCAGGAGCAGCCGCCTTTCCTCGCCGTCGAGGATGCCGTCACCGTCGGTGTCCGCGTTGTGCGGGTCGGAGGTGACGTGCACCGTGACCGGTGTCCCCCGGATCAGAGGGTTCGTGCTGACGAGGTAATAGGTCACGTACCAGCCTTCGGTCTCCTCGATGTTGGCCAGGCCGTCGCGGTCGTCGTCGGCGAAGCGGTCGCGGTCGGTAGGGTCGGTCGGGTTGCCGCCCAGCCGCCGCTCGACGCCATCGGGCACGGAGTCGCCGTCCGTGTCGGGGTTGGCTGGGTTCGTGGTGACAGAGATTTCCGCGGGGGACCCAGCGGGCGGATTGCGGAGCGTGATCCTGTATCCTCGCACCTCGTCGAAGTCGGACACCGCGTCGCCGTCGGTGTCCCGGCTGCGCGGGTCGGTGACAACGTCCGTTGGCCCTGAGCGATTCGCCCGGATGATCAGCCCGGCGCTGTCGCGGTCCAGGTCGCCGGGGGCCTCCTCGTCATCGCCCAGACCGTCGCCGTCGGTGTCGGCCAGGGTGGGGCTGGAGAAGACGTGTCGCGAGCCGAGCGGGCCGAGATCCACCCTCCAGCCGATCAGCGCCTCGAAGCGGTCGTCCAGACCGTCGCCGTCGGTGTCCCTGTTCTGGTCAGAGGTGCCGTACAGGAACTCCAGGTTGCCGGGCAGTCGATCGCTGTCCAAGTCCTGGACGAAGACCAGCTTGACGTCCGATTTTGGCGTCAGAATGACATCATCCAGGGTCTTCGGCCGCACGAGGCCCGTGGGCGTCAGGATCTCCCATGCTTTGGCAAGCCCGGATTCCCGAGCGACGGTGCGGATGCGGAAGATCCGCTCGTACCCGCTGACGGGGTCCTTGACAATAGAATAGCTGTTGCGCAATTGCTCCTCGCTCAGGCTGCGGCTTGGCGTCACCGACTCGTCGTACTCCTTCAGCCGCATGTTCGCGAGAGCCTGGCGGAGCGTGATACCGACGTGGACGCCGGCACGGTCGAAAACGACGCGGCGGTCGTTTTGGTCCACCCTGTCGTCCCCGTTGGTGTCGATGACAATCCGGCCGGAGGCGACGGCGACGCGGTTGTACTCGGTCAGGTCGCCTTCGCCGTCGCCGTCGCTGTCGGTCCCGCCGTAGTCGATCACCAGGCTGGTCGTCCGGTCGGTCACATCTTGCGAGGCGAAGGCGAAGTTACGGCCGGCCTCGTCGATGATGTCGAAGTTGGAGATGCGGAATACCAGGCCGGACGGGTTCTTCATCAGGGTCTCAACCTGGCTGGGGAAGATGGAATCGTTGGCGAAGATGAAGGGCCCGCGCTCGGGGACGAGTGGCCCCAGATTGAACCCGTCCGCGGGGGCGCTTTCGGGCAACAGGGTTGCCACAGGTACCAGCCGCGTCGGGTCGCTCGGGTCGTACATAAAGGCCGTCAGTTGCAGATTGCGGATGTTGAAGGCCATGGTGCTGGCATTCTTGAGAAACACCGTGACCTGCATCCGCGCCCCGGTCACCGTCCGCTCGACGGTGGATCCCACGGTCCTCTCGGCGTCGGTCTGCAACGACTCCTCGTAGGCCTGCTGGGTCGCCTGTTCGGACTCGCTGGTTTGGGAGAAGGTCCAACTACCGGTCCAGCCGACCTCCAACCCGATGCTGGTCTCGAACTCGGTCCCGCCGCCCAAAAGGAACCCGAACAGACTGGGGTCGATGGTGAACTCGGTGCTGGCCGACAGTTTGGAGAATGCCTCTTGGGTGTTCGAGTTGGTGTTACTGTACTTCTGGTTCGCGCTTTGGGAGAGCGTCGATCTGACGGACTTGCTCTGCAGCTCGCGAGTCCCGGTCGAGGTCGTCTCGGTAAAGCGGACATCGAGAGCGAGGTTAATGTCTCCGATCTCGATGGTCGGCGTGGGCAGGTCGGCCACGAGCGGGTTGCGGTTGGCCGAAGTGATCTCGTCGCCGTCGGAAATACCGTCGCCGTCGGTGTCGGCGTGGGTCGGCGAAGAGCCGATGCCGAAGAACTCGGTGCCGTCGTCCAGGCCGTCGCCATCGGAGTCCTGGTTCAGGTGGTCGGAGAAAATCTCATTGTACTCCTGGAAATCGCCCAGCAGATCGCCGTCGGTGTCCGCGTTGCGCGGGTCGCTACCGAGTTGCAGTTCCACCGCGTCGCTCAGGTCGTCCCCGTCGGTGTCGGCCTCGCGCGGGTCGCTGGTGACCCACCAGCTTCGCGTTTCGCCGCTGGCGAGCTTGACGGTCACCCTCCAGCCGCGCTGCTCGACGTGGTCCGGCACGCCGTCCTCGTCAGTGTCCACGACTTCGGATCGTTGGGGACCGGTGCCGTGAAAAGTCGCCCGACTTGGGTCGATCATCAAGCCGCCGGGCGACAACTGGGCAGGAGGCATCGGGTTGCCGGCCTGGTCCTTGACGTTCACGACCGTTACGACGAAGTTCAGGGCATTTTGCGAGAACGTCGTCAGTTCGACGGTGTTACGGGTTTCGTCGAGGAACCGGGCGTCTTTCACCAGGACGACCGCTGACTCGCCGTTGGCGCTCGCTTGCACGATGGAATAATTGGCGATGTTGATGGCGCTGTCGGACATCGGCTTGCTAAAGGAGACAACGACATTGGTGTTGCTGGTCGAGACGGCGCCGGTGAGCCGCGGCGGCGTGGTGTCCATCGAAGCGGAAGACCGAGTGGAGCCTTTAAAAAACCCGGCCCCGTTGGGAACAGTCACTAGCCACCCACGCAGGGACCGAAGGTTATTTAGAAAGACGTTGTAGTTGATGCTCTCCTGCGGTGACGTCGTCAAAACGACGCGATTAAGTCCATTGATCAACTGAGCCTTTTCGACGGTGAGTCCGGGGATGACGTATGACTCGGCTCGCGCGGCGTGCTTTCGGAGCGGTTGATTAAACTGAAGCACCAACGTCCTGTTGTCCAAAACTGTCACGCTTTCCAGAAGCGGTCTTGACCAGGATCTGGGGATGTTGCGTCCGTTCTGGATCGTTAGACCGGTGATGGTAGGGTCTTCCACGTCGGGGGCGATCTTAAAAACCTTGCTCCCCACGCCGCGAACGACCAGTTTGTCTTCACCTGGGCCCGAGATGGTCAGGGAATCGGTGATAGAGATCGGACCGGATTTCGCCACTTCGATCGTGCCCTCAAGACCGTCGGCGAAGAGGATCTCGTCGCGTCCCGGGTTGAGGTTAGCCGCGGCCACAGCCGCTCGCAGCGAGCCGGGACCGAAATTCGCAAGCGAGGTGACGGTGAACACGGCGGGCGCGATGCGGCCCTCCAGTGGCTCGAAGCGCGGGCGGAACCGGGCCGGGGCCTTGCTGATGGTGCGGGACGGGCGGGCGAACAGTTTGCGGATCCAGGATCGGTTGAACATGGCGATCTCCTCCCACTGCGGGATGGTCTGCGATACAATGGGAGGGCAACGAGCCGGGCGCGCAGACCGTGCGCCCGATCGCTGTCGGGCCGGTGAGGGGGTAGCTTGGCGGCACAACCTCACCGGCCGTGTTGTTTCTCGTGACGGCTCAGCCGTATATTTCGTTCGGCAGAACCCGCGTGATTAAGGCTGAACTGGTCTTACTTACCCTCCACGGCTCTCCAAAAATCCGCTACCGATTTGTCGTTGATCATTTCCAGCCCCTTGAGCGACCGCACGAACTCCGCAAGATCTGGACGATAATCGAAGTACAGGTACTTCAGGGGCAGTTCCTGGAGCGGCCCCAGCTCCTTAACGCGGCTATTCACGATGCTCAACTTCTCCAGCTTCAGGCCGCGCAACGGCTTCAGGTCGGCGACCGGCACGGAGTCCAGGACGAGATGCCGCAGGGATTTCATGCCCGCGAGCGGGGAAAGGTCGGACACCGAGAGTTCGGCCAAATTCAGGTACTCCAGGGGCATCCCCTGGAGCGGACTCAGGTCCGAAACCCCGCGCGCCCAAGCGATGTCCAGCCACTCCAAGGGCATCCCCTTCAGCGGTGCTAGGTCGGTGATGCGGGTACTTTGAAGCGTAAGCCCTTTCAGTCGCATCCCCTGCAATGGAGAGAGGTCGGCGATCCGGGTTTCGCCAGCAGCCAGGTACGTGAGGGGCATGCCCTTCAGCGGACTCAAGTCGGCGACTTGGGTGCTGCTGCAGCAAAGGGAGATCAGTCGCAACCCCTGCAAGGAACTTAGGTCCGACAGCTTTCCCATTCTGGGGTAGGTTCCGGGGCACGTCAGCCGCTCCAACCCCGGGAGGGCACGCACCGGAGAAATGTCGTCCACATCGTCGGTGAGGAAACTCAGCCCCGTTACGACGCCGTTCTCGATGCTGGGCGTCACCGTGCCATCGAACGCGGGGTTCAGCTCTTTCAGCCGCCGAACAACGGCCTTGACCTGCTGCCCGGCGGGCAACTGGGCCACGGACCGTTCCCACCGCGCAGCCTCGGTCAGCGGTTCACTCTCCTTGCTGATCCGCACGATCTGGCAGCCATTTCGGGTGACCGTGACCAGTTCCTGATGCACGAGCTTGCCGTCCTTGCTGCCTTCGACTTTGTACTGGCCCGGCTTCAGGCGAATCTCCTTAGCCCCCGCGCCAGTGATTACTACGTCGGCCCCATCTACGGCCACGCTCACGCTGGGGTCATCGACCTCCACCACTAGCGTCCCTTGCGGTGAGAACAGGCGGATCACCGTGCCGCGCAGGTCGGTCAGGTGAGTCGCCTCGGTCATCCCCAGGCCAACCACCAGCAAGACCAGCGTTGCTGTGGCCCAGTGCCGCCGCCGAAAGGTGCGGCGCGGCGGAGCGGGCGATGGGATCGTGGGCGAGGAGATCAGCACCGGGCCGTGCCCTTGCAAACTCGCTAATAAGCTCGTCAGTGAGTCGGCGACCTCCGCTGCCGAAGCGGGGCGGTCCGCCGGCTTCTTGGCGTGCAACTGCTCAATGATGCGGCAAAGAGCGTCGGGGATGTCCGGGTTCACCTCGCGGATGGGTCGAGGCATGTCGTCGCACACCCGTCGGATAACGGCGACCGTGTTTGCGGCCCGGAAGGCCGGTCGGCCGGTACACATCTCGTAGAGTACGCTGCCCAGGCTGAACAGGTCGCAGCGGGCGTCGATTGGCTCCCCGGCCGCTTGCTCCGGGGCCATGTACAGCGGCGTGCCGGCAATAAAGCCGATCTGCGTTAGGCTGGCGTCGGCGTCCCGCGCTAGACCGAAGTCGGTCAGCTTGACACGCCGCAACCCATCCTCCAGCAGAATGTTGGCCGGCTTGACGTCGCGGTGGATCAGCCCTTTCTTTTGCGCCGCCGCCAGGCCGTTGGCAATCTGGATACCGATACGCAGTATTTCCTTGACCTCCAGCGGCCCGCTACGCCGGATGAGTGACTCCAGGCTGCACCCGTCGATGAACTCCATTACCAGGTAGGGAACGGGACCGTCCTCGCAGACCCCGTGAATGGCGACGATGTGGTCGTCGCGGACAGCCGCAGCAGCGCGGGCCTCGCGGACGAAGCGTTGACGTGCGAAATCGGAGGCCGCCAGCGAGGGGGCCAACACCTTGAGGGCGACGACACGCAGCAGCTTGGTATCTCGGGCACGCAGGACCACACCCGTGCCGCCGTGGCCGACCACTTCGAGCACCTCGTAATGGTCCAGCCGGCCCAGCGAGCCGGCTTCCGAGGAGGGGGCCAGGAACGACAGATCCGCCGCGGCGTTTTCCACCCCGCCCAGCGCGGCCACACCCGCCGCCTCCACCACCGGGCGTTCCAGGAACTGACCAACCTGAGAATGCGCCACGAGCATCGCTTCGACCCGACGACGCAGTCCGTCATCGCCGAGACAGGTTTCATCCAGGTACGCGGTACGCTCCGCGGGCGTGGCCTTCTCCAGGGCGTTGAAGAAAACGACTTCCACGGATGAACGGCCATTCATAGCAGAACTCCGTGCATTTGACGCTGCTAACTTCAATGCGAAAAATCGGGCCGGACCCCCTCACCGATCCGCAAGATTGTTCTCGCGGGCCAGTAGCTCGCTGTAGAGCCAAGCGCGGGCAAACGTCCACCAGCGCTCGGCGGTCGCCAGGGAGATGCCGAGGGCAGCAGCAGCGTCCGGCATGGAGAGGCCAGCAAAGAAGCGAAGTTGAACCAGACGGGCCTTCTCCGGCTCCTCAGCGGCGAAGCGGGTCAGAGCATTATCAAGGTCCAGCAAATCTTGCGGGGATTCGGTCACGCGGTGAAACTCCTGCAGCGGCACGCGTCGAATGCCCCCGCCGTGTTTGACCGCCTGTTTGCGACGGGCGTTTTCGACGAGGATACGGCGCATGGCCTCCGCCGCGGCGGCAAAGAAGTGGCCGCGACTGTCCCAACTGGCAGGCTGTGAGCTCCCGACCAATCGCAGAAACGCCTCATGCACCAGGGCCGTTGGCTGAAGCGTCTGTCCCGGTTTCTCGTCCGCCAGACGTGCCGCCGCCAGCTTGCGCAGCTCGTCGTACACGAGCGGCAGAAGTTGGTCCGCGGTATGCGGATCGCCTTCTCTCATCGCGAACAGGATCCGCGTGTCCTCGCTCTTCATGTCCTTATCTTACCTCATTTTATATCATTCGATCGAGTCAAGTTTTTGGAGCGTCCTGCACGCTCGCGGTATTTGGCTCGAATCAAGATGAATTCACTTCTCTCTCGGACAACTTGAGATGCTGACTTTCCCCATTTTGGGCGGATCACCTGGCGACACCGACGCCAATCCAAGGAGACCTACGATGGTCGCGACGACGAAGCAATCGGCCAACAACACGGCCGCGAAGGTTAAGCCGAGGCCGGCTCTCGCCGCCTCGACCAGGAAACTCGACCAGATCGTGGCCGCGCTGGAGGTGCCGAAGACTGCGACGAGCCGATGCCCTGCAAGCCGTTGGTCGAGGTGATGGTCACCCGTAAGCTCTGCTCCACGCGCGGTGTCAGGATCTCGGAAGCGACGCTCTACATCTCGTTGCTCAAAGAACTGCCCAAGAAGGGGCACGCGGCTTGGCTCGACGAGGCGGTCCCCATCCCAGGCCTGTTGCCCGTCCGATTCGGGCTAGTTCGCTACTGGTCGCACCAACGGTTCTGGGACGGCCACGAACACGTCGATCTCACCGAGGAATCCGCAAACCAGGTCATCCGTTTGGCCAACTTCACCACGACGTTCACCAATAAGTACGCCCGTCGCGGCCTCAACTGGGCAGTCCAGTGAGATCCTCAGCCGAACAGTTGATTGAAAACGCCGGGATCGATTTGGTAAAGTCGTTCAGCGAACTCATTGACGTAAAACATGTCCGGCGAGAAACGTTGCGCTCGAACACGAATGGCGAAATTAGGGTTTTTCACATCCGGCTCAAAAATCACCAGTCCGATGCCAAAGAGGATACAGAGTGATTCAAGTCGTCCGTAATCTTCAGGGGAGATGGTGCTGGGCATTACGACATAGGACTTGGCCGAGAAGAGCCGGTACGCTACAGCCTGGCCGAAGGCGACCACGGGTTGATTTGGTTCGACCTTGATTTCCGCCGAAACGATTTCCAGATCGAACTTAATCCGGTGCGACGCCAGCGGCTTGTATACACCCACGACATCGGGAGTGCCCCATTTCTTCTGAAAACCCGCACCGCCCCATGCTACCGCCACGGTGACCTCATCCAGATCATTTTTGAGCCAATCGGCAAATGATTCATAAAACTCCTCTTCCCTCGGCAGTTTGGCTGGCTCAACTACGGGCGTCGCAGGTACAATTGATCCTTTCTGCGCGGCTAGATACAGCCCTCGGCTTGGCTTGTGAATCAAATCCGGGTATCGGGCGTCGAGATCCCAGATTGAACCCTGAACAGTGTTCTTTGGCGTCTCGGGATGTTGTTCAAGAATTTGCCGCACCAAGTCGCCGTAGCGAATCCCTGTCGGCGAATCCAGGACGATTTGCTTGGCCCAGTCACGGATTTGCTGAACACTCAATTTCGCCATAACGCTAATTGCCCCGAACCAGGTTGCTCATGGGGAACTGTGGTCAAATGTAGTGAAGTCAAATGTATCAACGACTAACGGTGAACAGCTAGGAATGCTTGTGGACATCGGATGGGGAGCGCGACGCAGCAAGGGAGACGCAGAATGCCGGCAGCGAAAATGGCCGCGACTTCGCGGAGCCGGTCGTGGCATCCCACCCGGCCGCCCTGGTGCAGGTAGAGCCAGGCGACGGCGCTGGCGGCTCGCTCACTCCAGCCGGCGTTGCCGCGCGTGGTCACGTCAGCTTCGCCCGCCTCCAGGTTCAAGGTCACGTTCTTGACGTTCTGGATCTCGTCCCAGGCGGGCGAGGCGAACGTGCCCGTGTGCGGTACAGCTTGGCGTCGAGGCCGAGTTTGATGGCCATGCTTCGTCTCCCTTGCTAACGCACCGAATCCTTCCACAAGGCCGGCAGCGCCGCCTTCTCCTTCTGTAAAGTGGGCCCCATGAAGGGGCGAGGCCGGTAGTGCATCCGACGCGCTTTGTGCTTCGTCCGGCGAACCACCTCGCCGCCGTGTTCGAGTAGCCGCGGGTCCTGCGACTCCGCGCGGATCAGCGTCGGCCCGATGACCACGCACTCGCGCTGCTGGTCGTAGGCGAACAGGATGAACTTCCGCAGCAGGCCGACGTGCGAGTGCGGCGGACTTCCGGGCACGCTCGTTCCCTGGCGCTTGCGGATCGAGGTCCTGGCCCGCGTCCGCACGAACGCCCCGAACCGCGACAGCACCCGTTGGGTGCCGGCATCGACGGTGTTCTTGACCTTGGCCCGGTCGAAGACGCCGCCTTTGGCGGCCTGAAACGTCATGCCTATCACGGTTCACCTCCACACGCGGTAGGTCAGCGTGAGGACGCTGGTAAACTGGCGGAACTCCTCCAGGTGCTCCGTCGCGTAGCCGGATGACCGACTGACTGCCCGTGTCGTATGTCAGCCTGCGACACAACTATCGGAAAAAATTCGAGAGATCCTTGCAACATGCTCCCCGTCGCGATAATCTCCTCATCGGTCGACTACTCTCCGGAGTTTCGCTCATGAACCCGCCTGATCCGTCGCTCGATCCCAACCGCACCGTCGATCACGAAGTCACGCCGCGGCCCGAGACGGTGGACATGAGCCAGCAGATCTCGACCGGTGCCACCGGGCTGTACGTGCCGGCTCCGATCGCTGACACGCCGGTGGGTGCTCCGAGCATCCCCGGCTACCGCATCACGGCCGAGATCGCCAAGGGGGGCATGGGCTGCGTTTATGCCGGGCACGACCTGACGCTGGATCGCGAGGTGGCGATCAAGACGTTGCTGCCCGGAGCGAACGCCGAGCGGTTCATCACCGAGGCGAAGATCACGGCCAAGCTGCCGCACCCGAACATTCCGCCGGTGTATGCCCTGGGCACGCTGGAAGATGGCACGCCGTGGCTGGCGATGAAGTACATCCGCGGCCAGACGCTGGCGAAGTTGCTGTCGAACGGCGAGCTTCAGCGTCCGCAGTTGGTGCAGATCTTCGAGCAAATCTGCCAAGCCGTTGGCTTCGCCCATGCTCAGGGCGTCATCCACCGCGACCTGAAACCGCTGAACGTGATGGTCGGTGCGTTCGGCGAAGTGCAGGTGATGGACTGGGGCTTGGCCAAGGAGCTAGGCCGCATCGAATCGGACAGCCTCGGACGTGAGTCCGGGGAGTCGGACGACCTCCAGCACACCGCAGCGGGCACGATCATGGGCACGCCGGGCTACATGGCCCCCGAGCAAGCCCGTGGCGAAGTCGTCGATGCCCGCGCTGACGTGTTTGCCTTGGGTTCGATCCTGGCGGCGATCCTGACGGGCCAGCCGGCGTTCGTCGGCACCACGGCCCGCGAGACGATCACCAAGGCGGCAGAGGCCGACTTGACTGAAGTGCTGGAACGCCTGGATCGCTGCGGGGCCGATGCGGAATTGGTGGCGATTGCCAAACGCTGCCTGGCGGCGGCTCGGGAGGATCGCCCGGCCGATGGTCGCGTGGTGGCCGAGTTGGTGGCCGCATACCGCGCCGGGGTCGAAGCCCGGTTGCGGCAAGCCGAGACGGAGGCGGCTCAAGCCGTGGTGCGGGCCGAGGAGCAACGCAAGCGGCGGCGGCAGTTCAACCTGGCGGCCGGGCTCATCGGCGTGGTGCTGTTGGCCGGGCTGAGTGTCAGCCTGTGGCAGATGCTGCGTGCCAACGCCGCCGAACGCCAAGCCGTGGCCGAACGCGATGCCAAGGACGCGGCCTTGCAGGCCGAGCAGCAGGCCTTGCTCGCGAAGACGGCGGCCCTGGAGGCGGAACGAGCGGCCAAGGCACTGGCCGAGCAACGTCGGCAGCAGGCCGAGACCAACCTGGCCTATGCCAAGAAGGGCAACGAGATCCTCGGTTCGATCTTTACGGGGCTGGACCCGAAGGCCAACTATGCCACAGTGGGGGAGTTCACGCAGGTCCTCAAGAACAACTTGAAGAAGGCGGTGGCGGAGTTGGAGGGCTCGGCGATCGGCGACCCGTTGGAGGTGGCCCAGTTGCAGAACACGTTGGGTTTGTCGCTGCTGGGTTTGGGTGAGCCGGGTCGGGCGATCGTGCTGTTCGAGAAGTCCCGTGCCACACGAGCGGCCCAGCTCGGCCCCGACCACCCCGACACGCTTGGCAGCATGAACAACCTGGCGGCAGGCTACCACGACGCCGGCCAGCTCGACCGGGCGTTGCCGCTGTTCGAGGAGACGCTGAAGCTCCGCAAGGCCAAGCTCGGCCCCGATCACCCCGACACGCTCACCAGCATGAACAACCTAGCGGGGGGCTACCGTGCTGCCGGCAAGCTCGACCAGGCGTTGCCGCTGTACGAGGAGTCGCTGAAACTCAGGAAGGCCAAGCTCGGCCCCGATCACCACCACACGCTCCTAAGCATGGCCAACCTGGCAGCGGGCTACCGTGACGCCGGGAAGCTTGACCAGGCGTTGCCGCTGTACGAGGAGACGCTGAAGCTCATGAAGGCCCAGCTCGGCCCTGACCACCCTCACACGCTCCAAAGCATGGGCAACTTCGGCATAGCCTATTGTGACGCTAAGCAAGGGGCGAAGGCGGCCCCGCTGCTGAAGGAGTTCGTCGCCGGCCAACGCAAACGCTTCCCCAAGGGCGATCCCCGCTTCGCCGGCCTGCTGGCCCAGGTGGCACTGGCCTTACTGAAGTGCGAGCAGTTTGCCGTGGCCGAGGAGATGCTCCGCGAGTGCCTGGCCATCCGGGAGAAGGCCGAGCCGGAGGCGTGGACGACGTTCAACACATTGTTCCTGCTCGGCGGGTCACTGTTGGGTCAGAAGAAGTACGCCGAGGCCGAACCGCTGCTGCTCAAGGGCTACGAGGGGATGAAAGCACGTTTCGACCAGAAACCGGTGGCTGACGCCGACCGGCTCGCCTTGCAACAACGCCTTCCCGAAGCGCTCGACCGGCTGATCGCGCTGTACACCGCCCTGGACAAACCCGACGAGGTGAAGAAGTACCAACAGCTGCGAGCGAAATACCCTCCGGCGAAGGAAAAGAAGTGACGCTGAGCGACCCCTTGCCGTCGGTGCCAGGGAGGATGGCCCCCTGGATCGACGTGGCCACGGCGGCCCCGACCAGGCAGTCACGCCGGTGGTTGTCGCCGTGTTCCAGCTGCGGCTTCTGCCTACATCCGTCGGGGAGCCCCAGTTGGCGTCGATCAGGCAGCGTTCGACCCGAAGGTACGCCCCGTCGTCGGTTCCGACGCCCCGAGTTGGTCGGGCGGCCTGTATGACTCGTTCGAGCAGGCGGGGCGGCTGCGGTGCGACGAATTGGGGTGTTGTGGCTGAGACCGACGATTGGGGGGGCATGGTCTCCGCCTTGGCTGGAGTGGAACACGGGAACCTAACATTCATATCAGATTCTCGCGCCGCCCGGGTCAAAGAAAATTTGCCCCATTTCGGCCGCCCCCTTGACAACAGCTTTCAGGGACAGTGGAATGGCGAGCAAATTGGGCAACAAGTCGTAATAAGCAGACCGGGCGACCGTAGTAGAACGACCGGCGCCGGTTGATCCAATCTTGAGTTCGCGGGAAAAGGAGCAAAATATGCAGCCATCACTCATGCACTTCCGGAGCCACCTCCTGTCGAACGCTCTGCTTTTGCTCGCCTTATGCCCCCTCGCGTGCAAACCTGGAGCGCAGCCGAAATTTCGAGGACCCGAAAAGGCTGTCGGCTCAGTTGACGCCCGCAGAAAAGCATGGGCGCCACGCATCCCCAGCTCGAAACGGTCTGAATGGAAGGAAATCGCGAAAGACGTCACCATGGAGATCGTCTCTAATTACCTGGAGGAAAAACTCCGCCAGACCAACGCTGGTACTCAACTGCCCCCAGTCGTGAATGATCAGATGGAACGCCAGAGACAACAGCTGCACCGGTTGATCAGCGCTGAGATTCAAGCAGCTCTTCGGGAGGGGCGAGCGTACGCCGGGACGAATCGCTTGGTGCGGATCCTCGGCGGGACCATGATAAATAAAATATATGTCGATTTGGATGGTCTTTCTTACCTCGTCGCACACGTCCAGTCCAGCACCAACCCGGCCATTGCCGCTGGTGACATCATCTTCGCTGCCAACGGCACTCTTTTCGCCCCTGGTCGTGACCTCACAGTAATTTTGAACCTCCCAGGCGCTCCATCAACGGCGTCGCTCGCTGTCATTCGCGGTGATTGGATAGGCGAGGTTAATGCCCAGACATCACTCATAGTGCCAACCGACGAAGAGGTCGCTAATCGGCGAGTCGTAGATGCAGTCGAAAAGGTTCTGATCGATTTGGCAGTGAAAGCCGGCCACATCAAGAATCCGGCTTGGCGCTAACCACCGGCTGCTGCAGACTCGCCGGATCGTCTTTGGGGCCGTATCCCAGACTCAGGCCGGCAGGCTTCAGAGCCGAACGTTGGGCAGCTGTGGACCGTCCAAAGGTTTCCAATGTCAAAGTCACGCGGAGCAAGTAAGTCGACAAGTCGGGCGTGCTGGCGAGTATTTTGTTGTTGCCGAATTGAACAAGCGCGGGGCGTTTGCCGTGCCTTTTGTTGGTAATATGCCCAAGATTGATATCATTGCGTGCAACAGCGACGAAAGTCGCACGGTTTACATTCAGGTCAAGACGAAGCGTGGCGGGAAGAAATGGCATTCAAGGATTGTCGGTAGCCAGCCGATGTCTGCCAAAGACGATGAAAACAATTTTTGGGTGTTTGTTGACTTGGGCGATGCTGATACATTTCTACGCTAATGGATCGTGCCAGAACGGTGGATAAAGGATGATATCTACAAGACACACCAAGCGTATCTAAGCAAACACCGCGAAATACGTCCTGGGAATCCATCTTCGACGCATCACTCGATTGATGAGCGTAGGCTTGAACAATGGAAAGATCGCTGGGATATTCTTGGTATCTTTGAGTGAGTCGTTGCATTTCCAGTGACGTTTCAATCGCAAGGTCGCCGCCCAACCCGCCGCTACAGACCGACCGCGGCGTCGACGCGACTCCTGTGGCTCCGCAGGTTCGGCCTCGGCCGCGCCGAGGCCTCTGTTCCCGCTCCTCGGGCCTCTCCACCTCCCCACAGACGGGACCTCGGCGCTTCGCTCACGACAGGACAGCGCCCGCTCGTAGCGGACGAGCCACGCACGGGCAGGCGCCAGAGTTACGGTGGACATGGTGTTGGTACAGGAAGGGTGGTGACAGCAGGGCTTCCCCTTACGCCTCTTCCGTCGGCTAAAAGCGGAAACTGGGGGCGTAGGACTGGCGGAACTCCTCGGTCACGCCGGGCGCGACAGGCGCTGGCGGGCCGACGCCCTCCCACGCCCACAGCCGGACCTTGCCGTCGGACCCGCCGGTCGCGAACAGGCCCAAGTCAGGGCGGGAGTCGATCGTGCCGGCCCATCCGTCGTGGGCCTCGACCCGGGAGAGCCACTCTCCGGTGTGGGCGTCCAGTTCCTGGAGTACCCCCTTCCGATCCAGGTACACCACGGCCTGCCCGTCGGGGCGGAAGACGATCTGTCGAGTGGCGAACACTTCCGGCAGCACCTCTTCGTCGGGGATACGATACCGCTTGCGGAAGCGCCGGGTCAGGGTCGGGAAGTCGCGCACCTCGAACTGCAGCCACTCCTCCTCGCCGATGACCGCGACGGCTGTGCCGTCAGGACTGAAGGCAAGGCCATCGACCTGGGCATTGACATTGAACCCCGCGCGATAGGTCTGGACCGCATCCTTGTCCAGGGCGGCGAACCTTACGGTGGCCAGGCCCTGGTCGTTGCGCACGTAACCCACCAGGCAGCCGTTGGGGTGGAGCGTCAGGGTGGTGTCGCTGTGGTCGAAGTGGCCGACCAACTGGCCCTTGGCCCCGAACACCGTCGTGTAGGTCCGCGATTCCCAGGGGTCCTTGCCGCAGTCACGCGGCCGAACCCAGCCGCCGGCCAGGAGCAACTCGCCGTCTGCCGAGAAGGCCAGGACACTGGCGATTCGCGGATCGACGATCGTACTCGCTAAGCTACTCTGGGGCAGGCGCCGAAACTCGATCGGACCGCTGCGGCGGGCGGCGGCAATCAGGTTGCGGGTGGGGTGAAAGATGGCGTCGGCCTGGGGCGGACCCCACTCGTCGGGATCCTCGGCTTCCCCCGCGGGGTGGAACGAGGTCAGCCGGCGAAACCGATAAGTCTCGTCCCACTCCCAGACGCTGACCTCGAGTCCGCCGGAGGTCAGCGCCAGCAGCCAGCGCTTCGTCGGGTGGAACCGAACCCGGGCGACCGCGTCCTCCAGGTCGATCTCCGCTAGCCGTTTCATCCTCACCACCCGTAGAGCAAGTTCATCGATGCTATCTCGTCCATGATCTACAGACGGGCAAAACGCCGCCCCGCCGGAGTATTGTAGTTGAAGCTGTAGTAGACCCGCTCCGGCGGGATGCCGCCCGGTTCGTCCGCATTCATGGTGGCGTGGTCTGCCTCGGCGAGGTAGCCGAGGCTCTCAGCATCAACAAGGCCTTCGTGTCGCGCCTCCTGGCCCAGGCGACGCTGGCCGGCAAGATTCGCAACCTGGGCCATCAACAAGGCTGGACGGCCGCATCTCAGCGTTCGTAGTTGTTCGCCCTTTGCACGTCTTTCGATTACCCATTAACGTCGCAGCGGGGAACTCGTCGGGCTACAACTACGCCTCCGGCCGGCTCGACCACCAGACCTATTTCAAAGCCATTCGCGTCGAGCAGGCGCACCTCGAATGCGTCGTCCTGGACCGGATTCTCGCTGCCTGGCTCGATGAGGCGGCATTGATTCCGGGCTTCTTGCCCGCCGGTCTCGGCCCCATCGGCGACTGGCCGCACCAGTGCTTCTGGGACGGCTCCCGCAAAAACACCAGATGCCGAGTTTTCTGAAAGGTTCCTTCGCCACCGGGATACCTGCTGATGAAGAGGCTGACCGCAGTGGTTGGCCGAAATGACACAACCGATTGTTGAAGAAGGAGATAAGTCATGTTTCGCAAACTCGTACTGGCCCTGGCCTTGGCGGCAGTGACGACCGGTTCGGGGTGGGCACAGTTTGGCGGCGACGCTGTGAAAGGTGGAAACGTATCGTCCAAACACCCGCCGAACAAAATCGCCTGGAGCGGCCCGGTGATTCTTGGCGCCAACGGCCCCAAGGCACCCGTGAAAAACTTTCAGGGGGGTGTGGGTAACGGAAAAGCCCTCAATCCGGCCAACTCACAGAAGGGGATTCTCTCCATTCTCATTGGGCTGGCCAAGCAGCCGAGCGGATCGGCTCCAGCGGCGAAAGCGGCCGTGCCGGGACCGGTCCCGTTGAAAGAGCAGATCGAAAAGCGCCGGCAACAGCTCGGCGTCGAAGTGAGGAAGGGATTAAATAGCAACTTAAAGAACCCCAAGTAATTCCGGAGACGGCGGAACACCGTGACCGGGCGTCGAGTCCAGCTTCCCGAACCGGGGCTGGGCGCGGCGCCCGGCCGCGTTTTCTGGATCGGCTGCCGCCTGATTCTGATCAACATCTTTTTCTGAAAGGTTTCTGGGACTGTGGGATACCTGCTGGTGTGGAGGATGGGCCACTACACGAAACAAACAAAAGACGAATGAGGTGGACAATGAAGACTTACAAACTGACTGTTGAGGCTCTGGAAGGTCGCGATTTGCCGTCGGGTGTTTGGACCCCGCCCGATCATAATGTACCACCGCCTACAGGCGGGCAACAACAAACCCTGGTTCGGCCGCCTTCACAGCCGGGACATGTGGGAGACATCTTCCACAATCCGTTCAGAGGCATCTCGCTGACGCCGGGTAGCAAGTCAGAAATCTTCGCTCAGAAGAGCTCAGACGTTTCCATTCCGCCGATGTGGCAAGCTGATTGGAAGCCGGTAACGTCCATCTTCTCGGGTCAACCCGGGCGAGCGACCGGCGGTGGGTCCGCCATCTCGATCGAGTTCACGAGCGCCGGAGTGGTTGATCCGACAAATCGCGATACGGTCTACCTGTGTGGACGTGCAGAAACGGGACAGCCTGTCAGCGTTCCTGATGGTGGTACGGTGTTGCTCGGCGGCGCCAATGGAATGGGGCTATTTGGAGATGGTTCCGTGAGGGGAATCACCTTGGTGGAAGTGCTTGCCGCTGCCAAGACCGAGACGGTGGATAACAATGAAACGATTACGATCCATGGTTAAACTTCCTTTCGGTCAAGGCATTCGGCTGGCCCAAAGCCGCCCATCGAGGATGGCATGATGAAGCTCGTACATACCATGCTGGCTCTCGTGCTGCTCCAGCAGTCGTTTCATGCTCAGCCTTCGAGCCAGGGCAAGCGGGTCTATGTGTGTGGCCATAGCTTCCACGTGATGATCGCATCGCCGTTGGAGCAGATGGCCGAACTAGGCAAGCTGAAGGGTCATGTCACGGTGGGCCGGTCGTTTATCGGCGGGGCCACCGTGACGCGGCATTGGGAAGTGCCGGACGCCGCGAACGAAGTGAAAAAGGCGATCAAAGCGGGCAAGGTCGATGTGTTGACGTTGGCGCCGCATCCGCGAGTCCTGCCGGACCCCGCGATCGAGAAGTTTACCGATCTGCTTCTGGAAGCGAATCCGAAAGGGATGGTCCTGGTGCAGGCGTCGTGGCTGGGCTTCGACGGACAACCGCGCGGCCAATTTCAGAACAAGGACCGCGACCAGGCCGACATCAAGAAGCTGCGGGAAACGTCAGACCCGCTCAATCGCCAATTGAAGGAACAGATTCAGGAACTCGACAAGAAGCTGCGTAACAAACACGACCGGCAAGTCGTTTATCTCATCCCTGTCGGGGAGGCGGTGTTGCAATTGCGGGAGAAAGTAGCGCAAGGCAAGGCGGCGGGCATCGGCCGACAATCGGAGTTGTTTCGGGACGAAATCGGTCATGGTCAGCCGCCGATTGCCGTGCTGGCGGCCTATTGTCATTTCGCGGTGATCTATCAACGCAGCCCGGTGGGCCTGGGCGTGCCCGATGAACTTCGCCGGTCAGGGTACGGCAAGAACACCGAGGCGCTGAATCGGTTGCTT
>CALFAY010000053.1 GCA_937944855.1 uncultured Planctomycetota bacterium | reverse complement strand
CATCCGGGTGAAGTACCGTCTTGCGCTTACCTTTGCTGATGCAAACACAAAGGATGTGACCCTCACTGGTCAATTGCCGCAAAAGCCGAAGTGAGATGTTGAAAGTTTTTGCAGCTCCCTGCGCGCAAAGCCAGTCGGTGCTGGCCGGCATCCGCTTCCAGCGCATTCAATTCCTGGAGGACTGCATCCGCTCCCTGAAACTTTCCGACCAGGATGGCGAAACGCAGAGGTTGAATCGCCGAACCCTTGCCCAGTTCCCGTAGTTGTGCCAGGAGCGATCCCCTCCGTGCCGCGGTATTGACGAGTTCACCCGCGCCGAGGGCGTAGCGGCTGGAATTGCCTCAGTAAGCGGCTTATGCGGTCGATCTGCTGATGATCGGAGACCCCCCCGAACGAGCAACAGAGGACGGCGGACCAGGAATGCGGTGACGGCGAGAATGACCAGCCAGGCGAGCCATGTCACCCCACGCCGCGCCGGCTCGATCACGGGCGGCGGGAGCGGGACTGCGATTGCGGCTTTTCTCACGGTTAGCTTGTCCGGAACCCCCTCCACGGGAGAGGTTGTGGAGGTTCTTCAGGCGGCACAGGGAGCGTCGTGCGGTTGACGGCTGCGGGCATGGCGGCCGATCTGGACCAGGGCCGGCGCGTCGAACCCGCTGGCCAGTTAAAAAGCATCTAGAAGGCTTCCCAGCGAACCCGGCGGGCGCTGACCCGCAGATCGTGCGCAATGATATGGACGACGCACTGCTTGAGGGTGTGGATCCCGGCCCCGGGCAGGTCGTTCACCCGAGCAATCTTGCGAATGGCTGGCGGCGACCGTTCTGCCGTCTGCTCGACTTTGACCATCGGCAGACCGGGGCTGAACTCGGTGCGAAACAGCGTGGGCTCGAGCGCAAATGTTTTTCGGTGTTCGCGGTCCGGCGGATCGGCTTGGGCCTCGACCACCTGACGGGTGCTCAAGACGATGCAGCGCGCGCCGTCGTCCGCTATCTAGAAGCCATTCCGCTTCTTGATCCAGAACTCCCGTCCACCAGGATCACCGAGGATCTGCCCTCCGATGAGCAACTTGCCGGGGAGGACGAGGCCTTCTTGCAGGCCGATGACTTCCATCCCGGCCCCCCGGGGGCCAGATTGCCAGCCCGATCACTGCTGGACCCGCTACCACTCGGCCCATGCTTCCTGGCCTCCTGCCTTTCATCCGCGCGGCCCCGTACCGCTTGGCTGCGTTTAATTGCCTTGTAAGTGGAAGCGATGGTTGCAATCAAAGAAACTCTGGCCGAGCTTTTGAAATCAGCAAAACTTTGCTCGCCGCCGACGGACTGATCCTGCCCTGCGAGATTGGAGCATTCCCTTCCTCGACATTCGCCGCGGGTCGGCGGCATCTTGGAGACGCTGGGGGCGGTCATTCCAATGCCCAGGTCGCCAAGCCGAATGGGGTCGGCACAGGTCCGCTGAAGCGTCCGGTCCGATCACAGCGGAAAGAGGGAGCGGCTGCCAGACCTGTCCCCACAGCCGCGCGCCGTGTCCTGCTGCCGTGCCCCAGCTTCGCGGCCTTGCAGGGGGACGGTCATCCAGTCGGCTACCCGACAGCCCAGCCTGGAGTTATCCCCGCTGTTTCAAAGCTGCTTGCCTGATGCGGCTGTTGAGCTTGGCGTTTTAAAACGTAACGACTTAGAAGGACCAGGGTTTGTTTATCTTAGTATATAATGGCTACGCGGATGGTATCCCAGCTTTGGGCCAACCGGTGCAACAGCTGGATGCAGACGACCTGATGATGGAGAAGTGAGGTGCGATTCATGACGCCTCTGAACTTCGACAGCACATTTGAAGCTTTAACCGGCAACAAGCCGCTTCCCTGGCAGGCGGCACTGTATCATCGCTTCGCCAACGGCGATGTGCCCAGGTCGTGCAACATCCCCACCGGCCTGGGCAAGACCTCGGTCGTTGCCGTCTGGCTCATCGCGTTGGCCAAGCATCCCGACACGATGCCTCGCCGACTTGTCTATGTCGTCAATCGCAGAACGGTCGTGGACCAAACCACGGATGAAGTGGAAAAGTATCGTCGCAACTTGCAAGCAGCCGGTCTTTGCAACGCCCTTGGCCTCATGTGCGCCATCGGCTTGAACCTCGGCGATTTTCCGCTCGCCGTGAGCACGCTTCGCGGACAGTTTGCCGACAATCGCGAGTGGTCTGCCGATCCGTGTCGGCCTGCTGTCATCGTCGGCACGGTGGACATGATCGGCAGCCGGCTGCTGTTCAGCGGCTACGGCATCGGTTTCAAGACCAGGCCGCTCCATGCCGGCTTTCTTGGTCAGGATGCTCTCTTGGTCCATGACGAGGCTCACCTGGAACCGGCCTTTCAGAAACTGATGGAGGAGATCCAGACCGAGCAGTGCCAACGGGAACGCACCGGCAAGTTGCCCTGGCGTAAGCTCCGGGTCATGGCCTTGACGGCCACCGGTCGTCAACAAGCCTCCAGCAGCACGGAAATGCTGGAACTGAGCGACAAGGAAAAAGAGGTGCCGCCGGAAATCCCTGACCCGCCCACCGAGCCCCTCCACGTCGTCTGGAGACGAATCAAGGCCTGCAAGAAACTTCACCTCGTGTCCATTGAGGATGAAAAGAAGCAACTTGCAGACAAAATCGCCGCCATCGCTCTAGAGGAAAAGTTTAAATCCTCGGAACGAGCCATTCTGATCTTTGTGCGAACCGTCGAAAACGTAGAAAAAATCGTCGAAAAGCTTCAAAAGGCCCGGTTGCAGGCCCAGCAGCTCACCGGCACCATGCGGGGCCATGAACGCGATGCTTTGCCCAAGGACCGGATCTTTGCACGCTTCCTGCCGTCGGGCAATCGTCCGTCCGACGTAACACCAGCCGAAGGGACCGTCTATCTCGTCTGCACCTCAGCCGGCGAAGTCGGCGTCAACATTTCCGCCGATCATCTGATCTGCGACCTGACCACATTCGAGAGCATGGCCCAGCGCTTCGGCCGGGTCAATCGCTTCGGCGATTGCCCCAATACGGAAATCCATGTCGTCCATCCCGACCGGTTCGACGACAAGGACCCCTATGAACAAAGCCGCAACAAGACTCTGCACTTGCTGCGGCTCTTGGACGGCGATGCCAGCCCGGCCGCGCTTGGCAAGCTCGACCCCCAGGCCCGTCAGGAAGCCTTCTCGCCCCTGCCTGTCATCCTGCCCCTGACCGACATCCTTCTAGACGCTTGGTCGCTGACGAGCATTCGCGTAAGCCTGCCCGGTCGGCCGCCGGTCGAACCGTATTTGCACGGCGTCGCCGAGTGGCAGCCGCCGGAAACCTACGTCGTCTGGCGGGAGGAAGTCGGCATCATCACGGGCGAATTGCTGGAGCAATACAAACCCGAGGATCTCCTGGAGGACTACCCCCTCAAACCGCACGAATTGCTCCGCGATCGCAGCGACCGGGTGTTGGACCACCTGAAGACCATCGCCAAGCGTCATCCGGACATGCCGGCGTGGATCGTCCAGGAGTACGACAAAGTGCAAGTCCTTACGCTTCAGGAAATCGCAGACAATCAGGACAAGAACCAGCTTAATTACCGGATCGTTTTGTTATCGCCGTCAGCGGGCGGATTACAAAACGGTCTATTGTCCGGCGATTCGAAGACCGCCAACGACGTGGCCGACCTTTGGCTTGACGACCAAGGCAAGCCCCGCCGCGTCCGCGTCTGGGACGACGATCCCGAGTTCGACCGGAAAACCCATGGCATGCGGCTTGTCCGCGTCATCGACACCCGGCCGGACTTCGATGAAGAAGCCGGCCAAGGGCAATCGCCGACGGGGCGCTACTGGTTCTGGTACGTCCGCCCGCGGGCTGCTGACGACGACGCTTCCAAGACCGCCCAGCAACCCGTTCGCTGGGACGACCATACCCAGCAGGTCACAGATTACGTCATCAAGATCGCTGACAAGCTGAAGCTCCCCGCCGATCTCAGGAAAGCCCTGGAACTGGCAGCGCGCTTCCACGATCTGGGCAAGAAACGCGAGCTGTGGCAGCGGAGCATCGGCACCCCGAATCCAAGCGAATGGTATGCCAAGGGTCAAGAACCCCACAAGACCAACGAAAACTACCGTCATGAGCTTGGCTCGCTCCTAGATCTGGAATCCGAGAGCGAGTTCCAGCAGCTTGGCGACGACCTGAAGGACGTGGTGCGGCATCTGATCGCGGTCCATCACGGCCGGGGTCGGCCGCATTTCCCCGAAGAGGAGATCTTCGATCCGGAACCGAAGGGGAAGGATGTGGCTGCCATCGCTGCCGAGGTACCGCGGCGTTTCGCCCGGCTGCAACGCAAATATGGCCGCTGGGGGCTGGCGTACCTCGAATCGCTGCTCCGCGCCGCCGACTACGCCGCCAGTGCCAGTCCCACCTCATTAGGGGGGTGCCCATGAGCCCGTTGACGCACACCATTTCCATTCGTGTCGATGTCACCAATCCGGGGCAGTTCTTCGCCTGTTGCGGGCTGTTGGAGTTGGCCGACCGCCTCTGGCCCGGGGCGGAGGGATCGTTTAACAAGGAGCGGTTCTGTATCCGCGGAAATGTTCAATCACTTGCCTGCCTTTTGCGCCAAATTGCCGCTGCCACACTGGAACCGCGTGACTCCGAGGACACGCTGGCCTCTCCATTAGAACTCGGCGCACCCTTCGCTTTGCGCCTGGATTGGTGGAAAGACGAATACGGCGGTGACAGTGATCTTAAAACTTGGGCCGGATCAATGAACGGTTTTCGCATCGCTCGTTCGATGCAAGCTCTATTCGCCAGGCCGGAGTTTCACTGCGAAGCTCTCTTCGATCAAGCGATTGTTGTTTACGATCCGAAATCCCCTGATAAAAAGGTTAAAAAGGTCGAGCCGTTCTACTTCGATGCCCGGCGAGGGGCCAACGCTCAAGCGCTCGACATCGGTTTTATGCCAGATTCCTTGCAGCTGACCACCGCTGCGTTTCCAGCGGTCGAGTTCCTTTGCCTGGTCGGACTTCAGCGCGCCAGACCTTTGCCCACAGGAACTGCCCGAGTCTTCGAGTACTTCACCTGGTCCGAGCCACTTCCTGTGGGCTTGATCCCAGCGGCCTGCTGTGGCTTTCTGCCCCGAGTCGGGGCGGCCGGGTATCGCTTTGTAAACGCCTTTCGCACCACACAGAGAAAACACAAAGGCTTCCTTCCCGCAGTTCCCATAAGGAGGTGACCCATGAGTGATCTGACCAAGTTCGACCCCTGGTTATCCGAAGACGGGCCAGCCGCCCTGGTCATCCGCGAACACCTGATGCCGGTCGACGGCCCGGATGGCGTCGTCTTTCCCGCTACCTTCGCCGCCGGTAACGGCTTCCCGGGCGGTTACAACATCGACAAGTTTGATGCCGAAGGCAAGGAAAACGTTTGCCTCATCGACAGCGTCGGTTCCCAGGCCAATCGCATCGAACCCATTTTCATGCAGGACGGCTACAAGGACCTGGTTCCGCAAATCACCATACGGGCCGGCACGAAGGAAGTGAACCTTTTGGAGGCCGGCCATCGAGCCGCCGACGCGATCCTGCGCTGCTCGAACTTGCAAGGAAAATTGCGCTCAGCCTTTGGGGATTCCCTGCGAGGCGACGCGGAGCCTTTGGCCAAGATCGCTCCGACCTCCCTGGTTTTCGGCGTCTGGGATTCCCGCGACACCCAGGAAAAAAGACCTCGGCTGCTCGCCTCGACCATCCGGGCCTTCAATGTCCGCCCCCTGACCCGGGGAGCTGTCTACATTCCCCCCATCGACTATGCCGAGCTTCAGGTCTTCAGCGAGGAAGATAGGCAAAAGGCTGAGGGCGATCCCAAAGACCCCTTGGCCAAACGCGGATTCGTCCACGTCCCCGCTTCGGCTACCCACGGCGGCGTTATCGCCACGGGCGGCATTCGCCGCGATGCCATCCTTAGTCTGAACGCCCTTCGCCTCCTGAAGGCCGGATCCGACACCGCTAAAACTTGCGCCCTCCAACGCTACATCCTCGGCCTGGCGCTGACCGCCTTCACCTACAGCCCCATCGGCTATCTCCGTCAGGGCTGCAACCTTATCCTGGATCCAGACAAACCCCGCGTCTTCGAGGAGGTGTACCATGACGGCCAACGCAAGCCTCTCACCCTCACCCACGAGGAAGCTCTAATTTACGCCCGATCTGCTGCCCAAGCCTTCGGCGTCGGACAGGATTGCAACATCCAATTCGACGCCGATCTCGCCAAACGCGACGTCAAATCCGCCGACACCGAAGGCGCAAAACCCAAGCGCCAACGCAAACAGTAGCCGGAGGTTTCCCATGCCTTCTCACCTCTGCTTCTCCGTGCTCTTCCTCGATTCGCGGTTCCACGGACGAGATGAAGGCAATCAGCCGGAATGGCCTCCCTCGCCGCTGCGCCTCTTCCAGGCCCTCGTCGCCGCCGCCGCTGCCCAGGCCAATGAACGCCAGCAGATCCAATCCGCCGTCCCGGCTCTACGCTGGCTGGCGGGCTTGCCCCCGCCTCTGATCCTCGCTCCCCCAGCCCAATGCGCCGCCCACTTTTGCCTGAGCGTCCCCAACAACGCCATGGATCTCGTTGCCAAAGCCTGGGCGCGCGGCAACCTGTTCGGCAAGGGCGATGCCAACCCCGCGACACATCGGACCTTGAAGACCGTCCGACCCACGCGATTCCCTGACTTCTCGAGGCTCTTCTACCTCTGGCAACTTCCGGATCCCGTGCCCGACGAACACCTCACTCACATCCAGAAACTCATCTGCACAGCACGCAGCATGGTCGCCCTCGGATGGGGCATCGACCTGGTCGCCGCCCAGGCTCAAATCCTGGTCCAGGAGCAACTCTCTGACTTGTTGCAAACGGGCGAACTCTGGCAGCCCCAGCAGGCGCCCGCTTCCCTTTCCCTGCGCGTTCCTTCCTCTGAAACCCTCGAGGCTTTGATCTCCCGGCATGACAGCTTCCTGAAACGGCTTGAAAAAGGCGTCTTCACCCCCGTCCCCCCTCTCGCCGCCTACCGCCTCGTCCCGTACCGCCGCACCTCCGATCCCCCGCTCCGACCCTTCGCCGCCTTCCGCCTCCGTCATCCCCCCGAAGACCGCGCTGCCGTCTTCCCCGTCACTAAGGCCAACCACGTCGCTGCCATGACCCGACACACCCTCGCCGAACTGGCCAGCAGGACTCAGTACAATCCCGGCAACAACTGGATCGACCGCTACGTCCACGGCCATCGCAATCCGGGCGACGACACCGAGCCACGCTTCTCCTACCTGCCTCTCCCCTCCATCGAACGCCGGGGTGATCGCGGCTGCTATCTGGGGGCCATCCGCCGCGTCCTCGTCGCCGAACTCGTCGATTCGGCCGAAAGCCATCTGCCCTGGCTTCGCAAGGCCCTCCCCGGACAGTTCCTCACCGACCAGCAAACCCGCCAGCACCAAGCCATGCTCGCCCCGCTTGCTCTCAACGACTGGGTCCTCCGCCAGTACACCGAAGCCGCCGACTCCTGGGCCACCGTCACTCCCGTCGTCCTGCCCGGCTCCGACGACGGCAACTTCGCCAAGGCCGAAAAGCTCTTCCTCAAGGCCCTCCGCCATGCCGGCTATGCTCCCGAAGCACTCGCCGAGCTGGAGTTTCGCCACGTCTCCTTCTGGCCCGGCGGCCCCTTGGCCTTACGCTTCGTTCGCCCAAACTATCTGCAGAACAGCCACTGGAGCGTTTACCACGTTCGGCTTTCCTGGAAACACGCGCTCACCGGCCCGATCGCTTTAGGCGCGGGCCGTCACTGCGGCTTGGGTATCTTTGCCAGGAGGGACAATTCCTGATGCGCAGCTTCACTTAGTCATGCTGCCCTGCATGCGTGGGAGGCTCACGCGGATCTTCTTGTCGATCTCGGGTCACGACTGAAACTGCATCAAGCTGATTTCCCGCTTCACCGACTTTCGACCATGGCCAACAGTTCTCCGGACCTTATTCCCCTGCGCGCCCTCAACCAAGTCACATACTGTCCGCGGCTTTATTATCTCGAATACGTCGACAGCCTTATGCAAAGCAACGAGTTCGTCGAAGACGGCTCGTTTCAGCATCGTCGCGTCCACGACGAGCAGCTCGCAGGCCGCACCCGCCGCGACCATGACGCCGAAACCACCCGTAGCATCATGCTCGGCTCCGAACGCCTCGGCCTGGTCGGCAAGCTGGACATCCTCGAAACCCGCTCCGATCAAGCCGTGCCGGTCGAGTACAAACGCGGTTCCGGACCGCGGGAAGGCGCCTGGGAGAATGACGCCGTGCAACTTTGCGCCCAGGGCATGCTTCTGGAGGAAGCCCTGGGCCGGCCCGTCCAACACGGCATCCTGTATTACCAAGCCGCCAAACGACGAGTCTTGGTCCCTTTCGATGCCCCCCTGCGGGAAAAAACCTTGCAGGCCATCCAACTGATTCAGCAGCTCCAGCAACGCGACACCCCGCCCGAGCCGCTCCCCGACGAATTGCGGCATCGCTGCCACGGCTGCTCCCTGGCGCCCGTCTGTCTGCCGGAGGAAACCCTCTTCCTCATTCGCCAACAGGCCAATCCCCCAGACCCTGCCCCCGCTCCAGGTCTGACCCGCGTCCTTCCCCAGTCGGCCGAAGGGGCCGTCCTCTACCTGCAGGAACCGGGCTCCTATGTCAACAAGCGCGGCCAGCACCTCGTCGTCCACAAGGACGGCGCCGAAATCAACCGCATTCCGCTCGCTCCCATTCGACAGGTCGTTGTCTTCGGCAACGTCCAACTGACCACGCCCGCCCTCACCTGCTTGGCAAGCAATGACATCCCCGTGGTCTATCTCACCAGTCATGGCCGCTTCGTCGCCGCTTTGCAACCCGCCCTCCGCCGCAACGTCCAGCTCCGCGTCCAGCAATACCGCGCCTTTGCCGACCCCGCCCAAGCCTTCGCCCTCTCCCGCGCTGTCGTCAAAGCCAAAGTCGCCAACCAGCGAACCCTCCTCTTGCGCTGGCTGCGCCCCCGACAACTACCCGGCACCTCCCCCGAGCCGGTCTTCCAAGCTCTCGCCGATCTCCTCCTCAGAATCGATACCGCCAGCGATCCCGCCGTCCTCCTGGGCATCGAAGGACAAGCTGCCCATCTCTACTTCGCCCAATTCCCTCGCATCCTCAAATCCGACTCCGCCGCCTTCCCCTTCGACTTCCACCAGCGACGCCGCCGACCCCCTCCCGACCCCGTCAACGCCCTTCTCTCCTTCGCTTATGCCCTCCTGGCCAAAGACTGCTTCTCCGCCGTCGCCACCGTCGGCTTCGATCCCTACCTCGGCTTCTTCCACGCCAGCCGCCACGGCAAGCCCGCCCTGGCTCTCGACCTCATGGAAGAGTTCCGTCCCATCATCGCCGATTCCGTCGTCGTCTCCTTGATCAATAAACGCCTCCTCACCTCCAACGATTTCCTCATCTGGCGCAACTCCTGCCAGCTTACCCCCGACGGCCGCAAAAAGTTCTTCCATGCCTACGAACACCGACTCGCCGAAATGGTGACCCATCCCCTCTTCGGCTACAAAATGAGTTATGCACGAATGCTCGAAGTCCAGGCCCGACTCCTCGCCGCCTGCATACGCGGCGATCTCCCCAGTTACACCGGCTTCACCGTCCGCTAGCTCCCCGCAAGGCATACCGCTTCTCCCATGAACACCTACTTGGTTGCCTACGACATCGCTGATCCCAAACGCCTCCGCAAGGTCGCTCAAACTTGCGCGGACTTCGGCTTCCGCAAGCAGTTCTCCGTCTTCTTATGCCGCCTCACTGCTGCCGATCTCGTACGACTCAAAACCCGACTCTACGACCTGATTGACCTGGCCAACGATCAGGTCCTCATCATTCCCCTGTGTTCCCGCTGTGCCGACGCCATCGAGGCACTCGGAAAGCCCGTGGAC
>CALFAY010000052.1 GCA_937944855.1 uncultured Planctomycetota bacterium | reverse complement strand
GTTTTGTTTTGCCGACGGTTCCGTGAGGATGGTGCGGTTTGGCAACACGGTCTGGGACGGCTTCTCGGATACCTTTCCGCCCGATTGGCATCTCCTGCAACAGTTGGCCGGTTTCCGCGACGGTCAATCGGCCGACACCTCCGCCCTGCTGGATTGACCCAAGGGTTGACTCCTTCGGCTCGCCTCATGTGCCTTGAGGAATGCTCTGCGGCCGGTGCGGGGGCAGCATGTTTCACCACAAACCGAGCAGTTGCCCCAGCGTTTCCCGCTGCACCCAGCCCACGACGAAGGCACCGGCCAGGATGAGCAGGCCTGCCAACAGCCGACGGAGGAAGTCTGCTTCCTTGAAGAAAACTCGTCCGCCGATGATCGACAGCACCAGTGAGAGCCGCTGCAAGGCCACCACGTCAGGTGCGGTGAGATACTGCAATGCCGCCAGCTTGCAGACCATGAAGGCGATTTCGAGCACGCCCCGGGCCGTCAAGCCTCGCCAATTGCTTCTCAGCCCCTCCATCCGCTGCGGATGTCCGATCACGAACGGCAGCAGGAAAATTGCCGACAGCAGCGTCATGGTAAAGCCGGTGAACACCGGCGTGCCCTCCTTCACCGCCAGACGGTCGAAGCAAGAATTGAGACTGAAAAAGATTGCTGCTCCCGTAGCCAACAGAATGCCACGCGCCTGATGCCGCCAGCCCGCCACGCTGGGCCGATAGACCATCAGTAAACTGCCCAGCACCACCAACGTCACTGCCAGGACCTCAAACCAAGACACCGGATCGCCGGTGATTAACGGCGAGGTGACGAGAAGAAATAGCGGAGAGAGCGAAAAGAACGTGGCCACGATGGAGATGTCGCCGAAGGCCAAAGCGTACATCTTAAGCCACTCGGCCGCCGTGTCCGTGACGGCCCGGAGAAAGACCAGAAGAAGAAAACTCCGCGTCCAGGTCGTCGTTTCTGCTCCGCTGGCTATCAGGATAGCCAGGACGAGGACGTAAAACGGCAAGGCGAAGAAAAACGAGGCGAAGGTCGAGGCGGTGCCGTCGATGCGGAACGCGAGCCGCTTGCTCAGCAGATCCTTGGAGGCCGCAAAGACCGCACTCAACAGACCGAGGATGAACCCCATTTCGCTCCCATGCCTCGAGATCGAAGCGTCATGCCGTCACTTTCGGACTGGTTCGGTCACGAACACGCCCGGCGTCTGGGTCCGGTTCAACAGGCCATTAAACGCGGCCAGTTCGTCCTTGATAAGATTGCGGTAGCGGTTGAGGGCGGCGTCGGCCTGGGCGAACAGTTCGTTGCGGACCTGCACCGCCTGATCGGTCGGCCGATTGTCTCCCATGCCTGCTCCCATCGCCAAAAGCGCCAGTTTATTGTTGAGCCGGATCGGATAGTTGAGCACGTCCTGGCCGCTGCGTGCCTTGGTCTGGTGCAGGATTTCCTCGACCTCGGTCAACTGATTCGCCAGTTTCTCAGCGGCTGAAACGACATCTTTGCCTTCTGGACGATCCTTGAGCCGTGAGCTGATCCGCTGAAGCTGCTCCCGCACATCGCGGATCTGCCTGACCGCCCGGTGCATCTCAGTGATCTTGTCCCGCACTTCGAGCAGAAACTTCAACTGGGCCTGATAGTCCTCCGGCGCAGCCGATGCTCGCGGATCGGGCTTGATCTCGAACCAGGCCGATTGCTCTTGGTTGCCCACGCGCAGCCGCACCTCGTACCGTCCTGGGGCTGCCCGCGGACCTGTCAGGTTGCCCCACAGGATCATGCCGGGGAAATCTTCGGCGTCGGCGTAGCGGAGGTTCCAGACGAAGCGGTTCATGCCAGGCTTGACTTCGAGCTTGTCCCGGTCGGCATCCTTGGCGAAGCGTCGGACCAGTTCGCCTTGAGCGTCTCGAATCTCCAGGCTGACTGGGTCGTCCTTGCCGGGGGCATCTTTGAGGTGAAAGCGGATGACAACGCCGCCCGGAGGGTTGTCGCCTTCGCTTCGGGGACGGCGTGGTTGTTCGTCATCGCCGCCGAAACCGCCGCCGGGAAGGCGATGCACCGACCGTGGCTGAAACAGGTGCATCGGCTTTTGGACCAGCTCGGGCTGGTACTGGTGCAGAGGGGTGAGATCGTCGAGGACCCAGAACGAACGGCCTTGCGTGGCCACGACGAGATCGTCATCCTTGATGGCCAGGTCGGTGATGGGCACGATGGGCAGGTTCATCTGGAAGCGCTGCCAGCGTCGTCCATCATCGAAGGAAACGTACATGCCGGACTCGGTCCCGGCATAGAGCAGTCCGGGCCGCTTCGGATCGGCTCGGATGACGCGAGTGAAATGATCCTCGGCGATGCCGTTGACGATCTTGGTCCACGTCTTGCCGTAGTCCGTCGTCTTGTACAGGTACGGCTTGAAGTCGTCGAGCTTGTAGCGAGTGGCAGCCAAGTAGAGGCCGCCCTTTTCGGTCGGATGCGCTTCCAGGCTGTTGATCATGCTCCATTCGGGCAGGTCAGGCGGGGTGACGCGGTTCCACGTCTTGCCACCGTCGCGGGAAAGGTGCAATAAGCCATCGTCCGAGCCGCACCAGAACACGCCCGGCTCGTGGGGCGACTCCAAAGCTGCAAAAATGGTGCAGTAATACTCGACGGTCGTGTTGTCCTTGGTGATCGGTCCACCTGAGGGCCCCTGCTTGCTTTTGTCGTTGCGGGTCAGGTCCGGACTGATGACCGTCCAGGTCTGGCCTTCGTTGGTCGTTTTGAACAATACGTTGGCGGCAGCGTATAGGGTGTTCGGATCGTGGGGCGAGAAAAAGATGGGGAAGTTCCATTGGAAGCGATATTTCTGCACGTCGGCCCCGGCCCCGATGGGACTGTCAGGCCAGACCGTGACCTCCCGCACTTCCCGGGTGCGGTGGTTGACCCGGGTCAGGTAGTTGCCATAGGAGCCGCCGTACACGATGTCCGGGTCTTTGGGATGGACGGCGATATGGCCGCTCTCTCCGCCGGCGGTCGGTTCCCAGTCCCGCTCTGTGATGCTGAAGCCGTCGCTGCGGCTGCGGATGCGGACGGTCGTGTTGTCTTGTTGCGTGCCGTAGATGCGGTAGGGGAAGGCGTTGTCCACGGTGACGCGGTAGAACTGGGCAGTCGGCTGGTTGTGGTAGGTGGACCAGCTGGCCCCGCCGTTGAACGTGACCTGTGCTCCGCCGTCGTCGGCGACGATCATCCGCTGCGGGTCTTCGGGAGCGATCCACAAGTCGTGATGGTCCACGTGCGGTGTCTGGATCACGCTGAAGGACCGTCCGCCATCGTTGGAGCGGTGGAACTGGACGTTTAGCACGTACACCTCGTCGCGGTTCTTGGGACTGGCATAGACACGGGAGAAGTACCAGGCCCGTTGGCGGAGATTGCGGTCTTCGTTGACACGGGTCCAGGTGTCGCCGCCGTCGTCGGAGCGGAACAGACCGCCGTCGTCGGCTTCAACCAAGGCCCACAGCCGGTTGGAGTCCACGGGAGAAATGGAAATGCCGATGATGCCTACCGTTCCCTGCGGCAAGCCCTTGTTGCGGGTGATTTCCTTCCAGGTGTCGCCGCCGTCGGTGGACTTCCACAAACCGGAACCGGGTCCGCCGCTTTCCAGGCTGTACGGTGTTCGCCGCACGCGCCAGGTCGAGGCGAAGATCAGGCGGGGATTATTCGGATCGAGGATCAAATCCACAGCCCCCACATCGGGATTGATGAAGAGGACCTGCTTCCAGGTGGTTCCGCCGTCGGTACTGCGGAAGACGCCGCGTTCCTGATTGGGTCCGAAAAGATGGCCCAGGACCGCGGCATAAACGATGTCGGGATTGCGGGGATGGATGCGGATGCGGGGGATGTGTCGGGAGTCGCGCAAGCCGATGTGCTTCCAAGTCTTGCCGGCGTCGGTGGATTTCCAGACGCCTTCGCCGTGGGAGACGTTGCCGCGTACCGTCTTCTCGCCGCCGCCGACGTAGATCACATTAGGATCAGCTTCGCTGACCGCGAGGGAGCCGATGGAGCCGCCAAAAAAGCCGTCAGAGATGTTTTCCCAACTCTGACCGCCGTCGGTGGTCCGCCAGACGCCTCCGCCGGTGGCCCCGAAGTAGTACAGCAACGGCTTGCCGGGCACGCCGGCTACAGCACAAGATCGGCCGCCGCGAAACGGACCGACGAGCCGGTACCGCAGGGCCTCGGCGACGGGATTGGCTCCTGGTTCCGGGGCTTTTTCCTGGGAACCCGCCAACGAAGCGACCAGGTGTAAAACCAGTAGGGAAATCATCCATCGCCCACAGACGCCGTCCAGCTTCCGCATGGCAAAATCCTCACGCTTCGGAGTTCGGGAAGCGCCTCAGCAAGAGACATCATTCTAGGGGGATTTTCCCGGCGCTGCCTACTGCCGCGTCCTCGAGTCGGCTACAATGGGCGGCATGAAAGAACCGTCGCCCCTGGTGGTGGTGAACGCCGTTGGGCTGACCGGACGGTTGATTCACCACGGCCCGAATCTGCTCGCTCTGGCTTCGCGTGGCTGGAAACGCAGTCTGCGTCCGCCGCTACCCGCCGTCACCTGCACAGCCCAAGCAACGCTGCTGACCGGCACCAGTCCGCCGGTGCATGGCATCGTAGCCAACGGCTGGTTTTTTCGCGATACCGGCGAAGTCCGCTTCTGGCTCCAGTCGAATCGCCTCCTTCAAGCCGACCCGTTGTACGTCTTTGCCCGTCGCATCGCTTCCGCCCAGGGCCGACGCTTCCGCTGTGCCAAGCTCTTCTGGTGGTTCAACCAGGGGGCAGACGTAGACATCAGCGTGACCCCGAAGCCGTACTATGGTGCCGATGGCAACAAGGTCTTCGCCATCCACGGCAAACCCGAGGGCTTGACGACACGACTGGAAAACCGCCTGGGACCATTCCCTTTCCACACCTTCTGGGGTCCGAAAGCTGGCCGAGGCTGCACAACCTGGATCGCCCGTTGCGCTGCGGAAATCCTCGAAGCGGAAAAGCCGGATCTGACCTTGGTGTACCTGCCGCATCTGGACTACGATCCCCAGCGTTACGGCCCCTCCCGTTGCAATATGCGGAAACTGGTGCAGGAACTGGACGACGATATTGCGGTTATTCTCGATGCCGCCGTCGTCGTCGGAGGACGGGTTTGGGTCGTCAGCGAATACGGACATGTCGATGTCAAAACCCCGATCCTTCCGAACCGGGCTTTACGACAGGCGGGACTTCTGGCTGTGCGAGACGGGCCATTCGGCGAAACCTTGGAGACCTTCGAAAGCCGGGCCTTCGCTGTGTGTGATCACCAGCTAGCCCATGTCTATGTCCGAGATTCGGAGGACATCCCCCGGGTGAAAGACCTACTGGCTGACCTGAAAGGTGTAGCCGGGGTCTTCACGGGAGAGGAACGTCGTGATCTGGCCCTGAATCATCCACGATCCGGGGAGATTATCGCCCTGAGCCGTCCGGATGCGTGGTTCGCCTATCCGTATTGGCTGGACGACCGCAAGGCCCCCGACTTCGCCCGCACCGTGGACATTCACCGCAAGCCCGGCTTCGATCCGTGCGAGATGTTCTATGATCCGCGACTGTGGTGGCCGACCGCCCGGGTGCTGTGGCGGCTGCTGCAAAAGAAGCTCGGCTTCCGAACCCTGTTCGACGTGGTGCCGCTTGATCCGTCTCTGGTTGGCGGCAGTCACGGCCTCGTACCGCCGGAGGCGGATGATTTGCCGATCCTCATCGGCGACGGCGAACCGCCCCGCGAAGGCATCTTGCCGATGTCCGAGGCTCGTGATCTGATCCTGCGGGCCTTGCTCGGCCCCTGAGGGAAAGAGGCGGACAGATCTTCAGCCGCCGACCCGCCGTAACATCGCCAAGTGGCGGGCGTTGGCGTTCTCGACCATGCCGGGGATCAAGAACAGGTCAATGATCTGTCCGATCAGAAGCAGTCCACCCGTCAGCAGCCAAATCAGCCCCGTGATCCATTTGCCGCAGTAGAAGCGGTGGATGCCGCACAGCCCGACGAAGCACAGCAGCCACAGCAAGTAAGCGTGTCCGGTCTTGTACATCATGGTAATCCCGCTGTTTGGAAACCCACAAAAGAAACGCTATCGCCCCGGTGGCTTTTTGTCAAAACAACTGACTATGAATACTTCGCTGCAATTCCGACGGTATTTCGAGCGAGAAGGAGTACACGTTCATGATGCAATGGAAAGATTTCGTTCTTTTGGTGTGCGTAGGCTGGGCTACGTCGGTCCAAGCCGACGATTGGCCGCAGTGGCTCGGCCCCCAGCGGGACGGCGTGTGGCGGGAGACCGGCATCCTGAGGAAGTTCCCCCAAGGCGGTCCAAACATCCTGTGGCGGACTCCGATCGGTGCCGGATACACTGGCCCCGCCGTGGCTGGTGGACGGGTCTTCGTTCTGGATCGCCAGCACGACGCCGGGACAGAGCGGGTTTTGTGTCTGGATCAGAAAACCGGCGAGGTGCTTTGGACCCATGAGTACCGTTGCAACTACGCCGGTCTGTCCTATCCCGCCGGCCCGCGTTGCACGCCGACGGTGCATGAGGGCAAGGTGTACGCCCTGGGCGCGATGGGAGACCTGCACTGCCTCGACGCCGAGAAGGGGACCGTGCTTTGGCACCGCAACTTGCCGCGGGAGTACGACGTCCGCGGTCAAAACTTCCCCCGCTGGGGCTACGCCGCTCACCCGCTCATTGACGGCGACAGGCTGATCTGCCTGGCCGGCGGTCGGGGCAGCGTGGCGGTCGCTCTCGACAAGAACACGGGCAAGGAAATCTGGCGAGCGCTGTCCGCCTCTGAACCCGGCTACTGTCCGCCGATGATCTACACGTTCCACGGTCGCCGACATCTCATCATCTGGCACCCCGAAGCGGTCAACGGCCTGGAACCCGAAACCGGCAAGCTGATCTGGTCACACCCGTTTCCCTTGCGTTCCGGCTTGAGCATTCCGACGCCGGTTCAGGACGGCAATCGGCTCTTTGTGACGGCGTTCTACGACGGCCCCCTGATGCTGGAATTCGCTGCCGACCGCGATCAGCCCAGCGTGGTCTGGAAAGGACAAGGCAAAAACGAGATCGACACGGACGGCTTGCATTCGATTATGCCAACGCCTGTCATCCAGGGAGACCACATCTACGGCGTATGCAGCTACGGCCAGCTTCGCTGTCTCAACAAGAACACCGGCGAGCGCATCTGGGAGACGTTCCAGGCCACCGGCGGCCAGCGTGCCCGCTGGGCCAACGCCTTCTTGACGCCCCACGAGGACCGCTTCTTCCTGTTCAACGAAAAGGGCGATCTGATCATCGCCCACCTGACGCCGAAGGGCTACGAGGAAATCAGCCGTGCCCATCTCGTCAAGCCGACCGGGGACGCCGGCTTCGGTACCCGTCGGGCGGTGGTCTGGTCGCACCCGGCCTATGCCGGCGGCTGTGCCTTCCTTCGCAACGACGAGGAAATCGTCTGCGTCGACCTGCGACAGGAGTAGCCGTTGCATTTGACATTCTGCTTGAGGAAATCGAGGCGGAAATTGAGTTTGTCAACCGTACGGGAGCTCGGGTGTTCGAGTCCCGAGATTATGAAAAGGTTAAAGAAGCCCTGGAACGGGCAGAGCAGGTGACAGCCTTCCGTGACAAAGCTGACGCTCTCCGTCGCGAATGGGAGCACTTGTTTGCCCAGGACGACGAAGATGGGGCTGAAGCACATGCTGCCCGGCGGAATCTGGGGCGACTACGCCGAGGCCTACGTACTCGCGAGGAAGCCTTTTATCGTTCCATTCTTGAGGCTCTGCGGACGTTCGGCGGTTCAGGACATGTAAATCACAAGTGCTCGAGCTAGTACATGAGCGCATGCGGGGAATTTTAAGAGAGGTTGATTACGAGCCTCTGGCCTCCGACCCAGAAATGCCGCGATGGAAGAATGCGGCACAGTGGGCACGCCATTCCATGGTAAAGCAAGGCCTCTTGCGAAGGGACAGCCCGCGCGGCGTATGGCAGATTAGCGATGCTGGCGTGACGTTGCTTGAAGGATTAAATGCCTGACCCAGATTCCGTTTTGGGTTTTGGAAGTGGATTCAATTGTCAGATACCATTTACAACAATGCGGAGAATCGTCACAAATCAGCCTTTGTCAAGGGTCAAGCCACGCGGGGCTTTGTGCTGAAGCGATGAGTGGATCACCGTGCTGAGCGGCCAGCCGTTGGCGTCGCCTGGGCCTGGCTGAGGCGGATTTCCACGCCGAGGCGGGCGAAGGCCACGGCCAGAAGATCGGCCTCGCCAACGTACCGACTGCCCTCGTCGAGCCGACGCCGGGCGTCCAGCTCCAGCTCCCGATGCAGCAGCACTGCATGGGTAAACAGCCGTTCCACTTCGGGATTGGAACCAGCCACCGCAAGCTCCGCATCGAACCAGCGGTCCAGCCAGTCCAGGGCTGGTTCGATGGCCAGACGGTCATCCCGGGACGCGGCCAGGATCACGTCCCGCATCCGCCGCATGCGCTCCGCATAGTCTGCCATCAGCGGTTTC
>CALFAY010000051.1 GCA_937944855.1 uncultured Planctomycetota bacterium | reverse complement strand
CGTCTTGCAGTCCGAGCACGATGTCCGCGGAATCGGCAATCTTCAGAGCCCTCATGCCTCCATGAGACCACAGATGCCTCAACATGCGCAATTATTTATGACGCTGCGTATAAAATATATAGCTTTACAACGACCTACCTTCTCCAAGATCTTGTCTACGCTGGCGGTCCAAACGAATGGTTTCGGCTGCGCGTTATTGTGATCCAAGTACTCTTGGATCGCCTGCTTCAGTTCTGCCACACTGTGGAAGCTGCCACGACGGAGTAGTTGTCCAGGATCAAATGCAGGGGCAGAGCAGGGGGCGTCTCCCGGTCAATTTTCCGCAGGAACTTCAGGAATTCCTGATGCCGGTGACGGGCCATGCATTCCCCGATCACGGTTCCGTCCAGCAGGTTCAGAGCGGCGAACAAGGTTGTGGTGCCGTGCCGCTTGTAGTCGTGCGTCATCGTGCCGCAGCGCCCTTTCTTCAGCGGCAGGCCCGGTTGGGTGCGATCCAAGGCCTGGATCTGACTCTTCTCATCAAAGCACAGCACCAAGGCCTTGTCCGGCGGGTTCAGCTACAGGCCCACCACATCGGTCAGTTTCTCGACGAAGCGTTTGTCGCGGAAGATTGTCGTGGGAGAGCTGGAACGTCCCGGTCCGGTGAGGCTGCAAACCGTGAGCATCCCGGGTGCTGCACGGTGGCCGGACTAACGCCTTGGGCTGCGGCCATGGTCCGCACACTCCGGTGCGTGGCGGCAACCGGGTGGCTGTGCAGAGTGGCCTCCACCATCTGTTGGACCTTCCCCGCCGGGATCCTGCTTCTGCGTCCACGCCCGGCTTGGTCCTCGGTCAACGCTGCCGGCCCCCCGCTCAGAAACCGTTGCCGCCACAGAATCACGGTAGGGCGGCTGGTCTTCAGTTCCCGAGCGATCTTCCGGTTCGGTTGCCCACTGGCCGCCAGCAGCACGATCCGCGACCGAAAGACGACCTTTTACGGCCTGTTGCGGGCACTGATCCAGGTCTCCAAGGTGCGTCTCTGCGCCGCGCTGACAGGCAATGGTTCCGGCACGCTCCACATGGTACATCCAGTATGGGAGAGGTTCGCCGAATTGTCTAGTTATTTGTGAGACATTACACTAGGTCCCCGGCTTCGCAAAGATTCCTTCGTAAACGGACTCGGGTTCCGGCAGGGGCGAGTCCATCGCGAACTCGACCGCCTGCTGGATCGCTGCCCGCGCAACTACCTCTTCGGTGTTGAGCTGCTCCACGGTCGCGCCCATTTCCAGCAATCGTTGGGCGAACCGGGGGATCGGATCGACTTTCTTCCAACGCTGCGCTTCCTCGGGATTCTCGTACCTGCCCGCGGAAAACGCGCTGTGGCGCTCCCAGCGCACCGTCTTGCACTCGATCATGAACGGACCGTACCCCTGGCGTGCGTGAGCTACCGCCGCTGAGGTTCTGGCCCGGACCTCGAGCACATCGTTGCCGTCGATGCTCACCGCCGGGATACCGAACCCGCGGGCCCGATCGGCGATGTCGGGCGTGGCCTGAGACGCCGAGGTCGGGACGGAAATCGCGTAGCCGTTGTTCTCGCAGATGAACACCAACGGCACCTTCCACAGAGCCGACATGTTCAGGGTCTCGAAGAATTCGCCCTCGCAGCTCGCGCCGTCCCCAAAGAAACAGAGCACTACCTGTCGGGTCTTTCGCAGCTTGCACGAGAGGGCCACCCCGCCAGCGATGGGAATATGCGCCGCCACGATAGCATTCGTTCCCAGAAAGCCTTTTTCCTTGTCGCAGAGGTGCATGGAACCGCCGCGGCCCTTGCAGCAGCCAGTGGTCCTGGTGAGCAATTCGGCCATGAGATACCTGGGGTCGGCGCCTTTGGCGATAGCGGCGCCATGCCCACGGTAGGTGGCTAGCACCAAGTCGTCCGGCTCAAGTGCGGAGCAAGCCCCCACCGGGATGGCTTCCTGCCCGATGCACGGATGCGTAGACCCAGTGATTAACCCCTTGGCGAACAGCTCAATGGCGCTTTCCTCGAAAGCCCGGATCATCACCATCCGGTTGTAAAGAGCGAGTAACATGCCGATGTTTTCTTGCGTTGCGGCGATCATGAGCTCCTCCGTCAGCTCATCAAACCGCGGATCGCGCTGGCGATCCGGTTCTGATCCGGCACTACGGTCACGTGCAGATGTCCTGAGGGAATCGGCACATCAAGCCCGGTCACGCGTGTGATTGGCGCATTCAGGTAGTCGAAGGCTTCCTCCATCATCCGCTGAGAAATCTCTGCGGCCACTCCGCAAGTCCGGTAAGCGTCGTGCGTAATCACCATGCGGCCGGTCCTCTGAAGCGAACCGACAAGCATCGCGGTGTCGAACGGACTCAGGGAGCGGGGATCGATCACCTCGACGGAGATTCCATCGCGCTCGAGTTGCTCGGCGGCAGCGAGCGCCTCGGGTACTGTTCCGGAGATTGCCACCAGTGTGACGTCCTTCCCCGGCCGCAGGATTCGCGCTTGGCCGAAAGGGATGAAATACTCTTCTTCTGGGACCTCGGTCTTAGTCCCGTAAAGCTTCACGTTCTCGATGAACAGCACTGGATTTTGCTCCCGCAGTGCAGTTTTCATTAGACCCTTGGCGTCAAAGGCGTTTGAGGGGATCGCGATCTTCAGGCCGGGCACGTGCATGAACCATGCCTCCAAGCTCTGCGAGTGCTGCGGGCCCATGCCCATCCGGCTGACGATGGGCGTGCGGATGACCAACGGCACGGTCACTTGGCCGCCCAAGAAGTAATGCATCTTGGCGGCCTGGTTCACAATCTGGTCCATGGCGAGCGTGACGAAATCCATGAATTCCAGTTCTACGACGGCACGCATGCCGGAGATAGCCAGCCCGAGGCCGAAACCCACGGTGGCAGACTCGCAGAGAGGACCGTCACGGACGCGTTCCGGCCCAAACTCCTCAAATAATCCCCGGTAGACGCCGAACGTTCCGCCGTAAGCGCCGATGTCCTGACCCAGCAGGACCAACTCGGGCTGGCGCTGCATCTCCTCCCGAATGGCTTGATTAATCGCCTCTCTCATCGTCATGACGGCCATGGCGGATCTCCTCTCCGGTGCAATCAAAAACGGATGACGCCGGCCTGGCGCAGCTCTTCAATGCGTGCATCCGAATAGTGCAGATATTCTTTTAGAATCGCCTTTGTGTCCTCTCCAAGCGCGGGAGCTCGCCGATGTTCCTTTCTTGAACCCGAAAAGCGCAGCGGGGTGTTCACCTCGCGCACCCTGCCGAACACGGGGTGCTCGACCGCAATCACTGTCCCCCGCTGCTCCAGCTCGGGGTCAGCCAGCGCCTGCGAAAGGCTTTGGACAGGCGCACAGGGAACCTTGCCTCTCAGAACCTGCAACCACTCGGAGGTCGTCTTTTTCAAGAAGTGCTCTTGGACCGCCCCGATGACCCGCTCACGGTTCTTGAACCGCATCTCGAAGGTCGCCATGCGAGGATCGGTTGCCAGATCCGGATCATCGAACGCCTCGCAGAGAAGCTGCCAGAATTTTTCTTTGCCGCAAAAGATCGTGATGTAACCGTCGGCAGTGCGAAACGTTTGCACGGGGACCAGGGTTTGGTGCGCAGAACCGGGATAGCGTTTCGGCTCGAAACCGCGGTTCAGGCTCCAAACCGCGAGATAGGTAAGCATGGAGTACGCGGTGTCGAGAAGGCTAACCTCGACATCGCCGCCGATACCCGATCTCTGGGCCCCATACAGTGCACTGACAATCCCTAGGGCCGCGGCGAACCCCGCTGCGTGATCGATGAACGAAACGCCACATGCTGCGGGCGGTCCGCTAGGATCGCCCGTGATACTCATGTAGCCCGTATAAGCTTGCATAAGGTAGTCGTAGCCCGGCTCCATCGCACGTGCACCTTCCGAACCAAATCCGTTTAAGGAGCAACAAACGATTTTGCGATTAATTTCGCCCAGCGTCGAATAAGTGAGGCCCAGTCTGCCCGGCTTATCGCCGCGCAGGTTGTTGAACACAACGTCCACTACCCTCACGAGATCGTGGAAAACCTGCCTGCCCTCGGGGTTTCGCAGGTCCAGCGCCAGGCTGCGCTTGTTGCGGTTCCAGGACTGGAAGTAGAGGCTGTCGCCCTCGATCCGGTAGGGCGGAACGAACCGGGAGACCTCTCCGCCGGTACTCGGGTCCTCGATCTTGATCACCTCAGCGCCCATGTCGGCAAGGTTTAAGGTTGCGAACGGGCCAGCGCCGAACTGCTCCAGAGCGACAACCCGTACACCAGCCAGCGGCAACTGAGTGCTCATGATGACCCCGCGGGCCGCTTGGGGATCAGCACGCGACGCTTCAGTGTCAGCACAGTTTCGCCGCGCTGGTTGAAGCCGCGGGTTTCGACGTAAACGATGCCGCGGTCGGGCTTCGACTTCGACTCCTGCTTGTCGAGAATCCGGCTCTCGGCGTACAGGGTATCACCGTGAAAGACGGGACCTGTATGCTTAATCTCTTCGTATTCGAGGTTGGCGATGGCGCGCCCGCTGATATCGGCCACACTCATGCCAACTACGATGCTAAATACGAGCGTGCCGACGACCAGCCGCTGGCCATGCTGAGTCTGGCGAGCATAGTACTCGTCAATATGAAGCGGGTTTTGGTTCATCGTCAGCAGACTGAACCAGGTGTCGTCAGTTTCCGTAATCGTGCGTCCCGGCCAGTGCCTGAACACCTGGCCCACTTCAAACTCTTCGAAGTATCGACCGAAGGCCATAGGTCTCTGGCTCTCATGCAGGTACCAGGGCGCGGTACCGCTCAATGACGTGCTCGTTCAAGGGGATTCCCAGCCCGGGCCCTTGCGGGACGTGCATGAACCCGTCCCGAATCTCGGGACGCTGAGCCGGCAGTTCGAACCACAAGGGATCACGGGCCGGATCGGCGAAAACCTCGACGTAAAGCCCATGCGGGACCGAAGCTAGCAGATGAACCGAAACCTGCGGCTCCTCGTGGTGCGCCATCGAGACGTTGAACATGCTGGCCATGGCCGCGATGCGCCTCCACTCAGTGATCCCGCCGGCGATGGTCGCATCCACGTTCAAGATATCGACCGCCCCAGCGAGCAGGAGGTCGCGGCATCCGAAGCGGGAGATTTCGCCCTGTCCAGCGACGATGGGGATTCCCGCGAACCGGCGCACCTCCGGAAGGCCCTGCAATTGGTCGTACCACTGCACTGGCTCTTCCAGCCACCGGATGCCGAGCCCGCCCACACGGCGGGCGAAGTCAATCGCTTGCTCCACGGTCCACGCTTGGTTCGCGTCGCAAGCGATAATGAAATCCTCGCCCACCGTCTCGCGCGCGAAGCGCACCCGCTCGGCATCGTCCGCCGGGGAAAGCCGGCCGACTTTCATCTTTATGCCGGCCAGCCCCGTCCGCTTGTAGCAAAGCAACTCGTCGGCGAACTCGTGCTCGCCCTTGCCGTCGCCATAATAGCCGCCGATGGCAATCACCGGAAGCCTGTCCGCGTAGCCACCCAGAAGTTTGTACAACGGTTTGTTCAGTGACTTGCCAATCGCGTCCCAACAAGCGATATCGAGTGCGGCAATGGCCTGCATGAGAATGGCCTTGTTTGCCAGATCGAGGGTGTGGATGCCACGATTGACCAAGTTCAGGGACGAGCACCGGAACATCGCCTCCCAATGTCGCTCAACATCGAACACGTCCTGCCCAATGAGCAAGTCGCGGAACGGGCCGTTGATGATGCGGGCGACTTCTTTCTGGTGCTTCTCCTCGTCACCGCCGTAGATCTGTCCCAGAGCCCCGTTGGCGAGGCGGACTTCGGTCACCAGCGTGTACCGCGAGTATACGGCGTAAGTTCCTCCCCCGAACACCCGGTTGAGGGTTAGTTCCAAGGGTATGGCACGGACATCGATGATTTGAGTCTTCATGGAGTTCCTCGGACCTGCTGCGGAAGCTGCCTGATCCCGTCTTGCAACTTACTGAGGAAGCGACCCGCCTCGGCGCCATCCGTCACCCTGTGATCGACGGCCAGGTTGGCCCACATGCGCCAGCCGATGCCCAGCACCTCGTTTACTGCGACTGGCTGCTGTGCCGCGCGGCCGATCGCGAGGATTGCGGTTTGCGGGGCATTGATGACCGGGGCGAAGAAATCGACCTCCTGCGTACCCAGGTTGGTCAGCGTGAAGACGCCTCCCTCAAGATCCTGAAGTCTGAGTCGATGAGACCGGGCGGCCTCGGCGAGGGCACGGCGCGCTTGGCTGAGCTGATGCAGGCTGAGTGACTCCGCGCCACGAATGACCGGAGCCACGACTCCTGTGTCGGTGTCCACAGCGAACGCAAGATCCAGGCGCGCAACCGGTTGGAGATCGTCGCCAACCCACGTCATCGTGAGTCCCGGAAAGCCCGGCAGCAGTTTAGCAAGTAGAAACAGCACCAAGTCCGTAATCGTGGTGTCCGCCCCAACCAGCGCTTTGGCTTCGATCAGCCCGTCTGCGTCCAAGAGCTTGGCGATGTGGATGTGTGGTACGGTTTGCCAGGTGGCGCTCAGTTGCTGGATGAGCGACCGGCGCTGCCGAAGCAGCCGCGTCGCAGGTCCGGCCGGCGATCGAGCCGCCCGCTCGATATCCTCCTGCGTAATACGCCCGCCGGGGCCCGTGCCGGCAAGGCCCGCGAGCTGGATCCCAAGTTCGCGGGCCCGCCGCCGCGCTGCCGGCGTGGCGAGCGGGACCGGAGTCGACAGCAAATCGTCTGGCACGGAAACAGCGGCTGGCGCGGGCGCGGCCCCCGCCAGCTCACTCGCGGTCGCTTCGATTGGCTCACCCGGCTGCCCGATCCATCCGATGACCTGCTCCACCTTCGCAGACCCTTGCGGCACCAAGATGCGAAGGAGGGTCCCGCTCTCTGGCGCGGGGACCTCTAGGACCGCCTTGTCGGTCTCCATCTCAAACAGGGGCTCATCTTTGGCCACGAGGTCGCCTTCGCCCTTCAGCCACTTCAGGATCGTGGCCTCCTCCATCGAGATCGTCGCCTTCGGAATGATGACAGGGACCGGCATCAAGAGAGATCTTAACACAACGGATTGTTTCTTGCAATGCAGCGATTGTAGTATGGAGAAACATTATGGAAACGCCCCGCTTGCTTCGGTCCTTGTTGTTCGTCCCGGGCGACAATCCCACCAGGATGCGGAAAGCCACAGAACTCCCGGTCGACGCTTTGATCGTGGACTTGGAGGACGCTGTTCTGCCACAGCAGAGAGCAGCCGCGCGCAGACTCACGGTGGAGTTCTTGGCAGAGAAAGCGGTCCCCCACGTATCGATTCTGGTCCGGGTGAACCGCGTCGGCACGACGGACTTTTCCGAAGACTGTAAGGCGCTTCTCGAAAGGCCTCCGGACGGAGTGATGCTGGCCAAGTGCGGCTCAGCCGAGGAAGTGCGGCGGCTGGAGGATGCCTTACAGGGCCAGCGGATTGCCATCTTTCCGCTGATTGAGTCGCCAACCGGGATTCTGAACGCGTACTCGATCGCGACCTGTTCGCCTGCCGTGGCTGGCGTAGCCTTCGGCGCTGAGGATTACTGCGCCGAAACGGGAACTGTGCGCACGGAAGAAGAGATCGAGCTGTTGTATGCGCGCTCGGCCCTCGTGACGGCATGCCGCGCCGCCGGCCGGGAGCCGATCGATTCGCCGTGCCTGGATTACAGAGATTTGAAGAAAGTCCGTGCGTCCGCGCGCCGCGCGCGCAATCTCGGATTCAGCGGAAAGCAGGCGATTCACCCAGCGCAGGTTGCGGTACTGAACGAGGTCTTCTCGCCGACCGAGACGGAAATCGCTGAAGCGCGGCGGATCCTTCATGCATCCGCGCGGAGGGATGCGGGGGTGCTGGGGATCGAAGGCCAGATGATTGACGAAGCGGTCCTTCGCAGAGCACGCCGAACCCTCTGGCTGGCCGAACGCACAAAGTAGCCCCGCCTTATCGCTCGGGCTCGACCTCGAGAACCGCCACGCCCTGCGAGGGAACGTTCCAAGCGACCGTACGGCCTCGAGCCAGCGTGACTTGCTGAACAGTCTCCGGGTAAACGGAGGAGACGCGATACCGCTTGCCCTTGGTAAGACCGATCGATTCGTCCAGGACGAAGCTCCCATTCAACGGCATCGGGTTCGGGTTGAACAGAAACACGTAGCCCCGGTCCTCAAGGATGTGCGCCGAACCATCCACTTTGCCCACCTGCGGCCAGTCTGGCAGGTCCTTGCGAACCATCAGGTACTGGACGTTCTTCCTGCCCCAGTCGAGCCATCGCCGGATCACCTGCTTGTCCTGGGCGGGAATGCCGGCCTTGGTGGGCAGGTAATACAACTGGTTCGGCGAGGAACTGATCGCGCTCAGCATCACGTAATCGATCGCCTCGCTCGGCCAGTCTTGGCCAGCTTTCCCCATGCTCTTCGGTCCCACAAAGACTTGCGGCTGATCGACGTAGTGAGGGAAGAAGTGATGATGGACGCGGATGCGCGACCACGCCCGAATCCTGTCGCCGAGCATTACGTTGACCGGCTGGTTTGTCAGCCCCGGCAGGGCCTCCGGTTTCGCCATCTCGTCGATCGTGAAGACAGCATCCACATTTCTCTGATAGAAGACGCCGAGGTCCATCGCAGGTCGGCACATAAAGATGTAGGTCTTGGGGTCGAACTTGCGAACATTGGCGGTCAGTTCGGTCAGCGCCCGCTCGCAAGCCCAGGTCGAGTCGCCAAGCAAATGCTCATGATCCTCTCTGGGGGAATTCACGGGTGTAACAACTCCGCCCCCGCCAAAGAAGTCGCCGTCCATCGCCCAACCGGAGAAGTAGCCGGTCCGCATTCCGTCGAGGCTCAGCCGATTGATCCAATCCCGGAAGGGTTTATTGGCGATGCAGTTGCCCTGAACGGTCTGCTTGAAGCTAATGCCGGACAGCATCATACCCTGCAGCGTGCGCTTTTCCGGATACATCAGCCATTCCTTGCGGTCCCACAGGAATGGCCGGCCAACCTCGGGCCACCAAGGGTGGCTATGGTTCATTGTGTGCCAAAAGACCACCTTGACCCCCTGTGCTTTCGCGTACTCATAGTACTACTGGGTCATAAACTAAACAATTTATGATAGACTTGTTTTGTGCCATCCGCCCAGTCTGGGCCAAGCCTGCAGGAGAAGCGCCTGGCGGCTTATTTGGAGGGCTTGGCCAAAGCCGCCGGGCACGCCGACCGGCATGAGCCGCTCAAGGACTACTGCAAGGGACTGCTGCTGCCCGGCAAGCGCAAGAGCATCGAGCCGATGGCTGCCCGGCTGCATCCGGACCGCGTGCAGGCGGCCCGGCAATCGTTGCACCACCTTGTGGCCAAGGCCCCTTGGGACGACGAGGTGGTGCTGGCCGAGATGCGCCGCCGGCTGTTGTCGGCGATGCAGCAACGGGGGCCGATTGTGGCCTGGATCGTCGACGACACGGGGATACCAAAGAAAGGGCGACACTCGGTGGGCGTGGCGCGGCAGGACTGCGGTCAGTTGGGCAAGCAGGACAACTGCCAGGTGGCGGTGAGTCTGAGCGTGGCGACCCGCGAGGCGAGCCTGCCCATTGCCTGGCGGCTGTATCTGCCCGAGGAGTGGGCGCGGGATGGCGAGCGGCGGCGCCGGGCGGGCGTGCCGGAAGAGGTCGGATTTCAGACCAAGCCTGAGATTGCGTTAGCAATGATCCGGCGGGCGGTAGAGGAGGACGTGTCGACGGGGGTGGTGCTGGCCGATGCGGCTTATGGAAGTGACACGAAGTTTCGCTCTGGGCTGGCCGGGCTGGGGCTGGAATTTGTGGTGGGCGTGCAGTCGAGCTTAAGTTTGTGGCGGCCGGGGCAGCAGCCGCTGCCTCCGGAGCCCCGCAAGAAGACGGGCCGGCCACCGAAGCTGCTCCGGCGGAGTGCGGAACACAAGCCGGACTCGGCGCGCGAGCTGGCGCTGGCGGCAGGCCAGGAGGTGTTTCGGCAGGTGAGCTGGCGCGAAGGCGTCCAGGGGCGGCTGCGGTCGCGGTTTCTAGCGCTGCGGGTGCGGCCGGCGCATCGGGATTATTGGCTCGAGCGGCCGCATCCGGAGCACTGGCTGCTGGTGGAGTGGCCGCGGGGAGCCAAGGAGCCGACCAAGTATTGGCTGTCGAACCTGCCTGCGGAGACGTCTCTGAAGAAGCTGGTCGAGCTGGCCAAGCATCGCTGGATCGTCGAGCGGGACTATTTGGAGCTAAAGCAAGAGCTGGGGTTGGGTCATTTCGAGGGCCGCTCCTGGCGGGGGTTTCATCACCACGCCACACTCTGCATTGCAGCGTATGGGTTCCTGGTGGCCGAGAGGAGCCGTTTTTCCCCCTCGGCGCGTGCAGGAAGACTCAAAATCAGCCTGCCGCCGCCGGAAAGCTACCGGCCGCGGGGCAGCCGGCAGGACGGGAGCACGGAGACAGGCGCATTCGATCGCCAGCCTGCGCAAACGGCTGGCTGAAGCGCTCACCCGGCAGCTTCCGTGCTGCCCTTTTTGTGGGGCAAGACGTTTATGACCCAGTAGTAATAGAGCTTCGAGACCAGCGGGCCGGGCCTGTAGCCGTCGGTGTGCCGAAGGGCGTTCATGATCTCCGTCTCCCCACCCCAAGGGTGGCTGTTCGGAAACCCAGTCCACTCCGACCTCCTTCAAGAAATCGATCGACCGCTTGTCGGCTTCCACCCCAGCCCCGTCCCGGTAGGCGAAGTGTTCCATCTCGCTCCACCAACCGCACGCCATAGGGACAAAGTCGTGCCGCGGCGGGCCCAGAATGAAGCTGGTCATCGCCACCATGGCGTCGGACTCCGACGGCAGCGGGAGGTTGGGCCGGGCCTGCTCTCCGGGCACCCGCTTGTAGACGCCGAGGTACACTGGTTCGGTCTCGATCGTTACGTTGGCGGCCACCTTGAGGCTTGTCGCAAAGCCGAGACTCACCACGGCGCCCTCCAGGGAGGAACTGTCAAAGGGCTTTTCCACGCCGAAGAAGATACCGCTACGGGCTGAGCGGCCAAAGTTAGGTCACCATCTTTTGGTGCGGGTACTTCACCAGGTCCAGGTTGGCCTGCTGGAGGTTGAGCCTGCTGATGACGACGTTCTTCCAGGCGAATGCGCCCGCTGAGCGGATGGCCAACGTCTTTTCCAGGAAGTGGTGATCACGGCCAAGCGTGTAGGAGCAGGTGACTACGCTGCCGGTCGCGACGTATACGGCTTCAATCCTCTCGGGCGACACTCTCCGGAGCGACTCAAGCCTGGCTTCCCTTGGGGTGATTGAGAACTCCACCGCATCCACGGCGAAGCCCTCCTCGCGGAGCGGAATCCTCTCCGCCGTCAGCTTGTTCACAACGGAGGAGACCAACCCGCTGGCCGGATCAAAGGAAACCCGAAGCCGGTTGTTTTCAAGTTCGAGTTCCTGGCTGCCAAGCGTCTGAGTCACTGCCGGGCTGGCGACGAGAGAACCTGCAAGAAGCGACTGAAGCAGAACGCAGCGGGCCCCGGGGGGTTTCATAGGAGGCTCCCTTCTTTCGATTTGCGGTTGGCCTGCGCATCCTGGGGCGGCTCGGCGAGGGACAGCCGCCGTCGCACCCCCGGGGCCCGCAGAGCCAGCCGTGTCTGATGATACCTGAGGTGGGTGCGGGCAGTCGACCCACTCTTTGTAAACTTTTTTCTTGACAAGCAACCATTCCTCCGGCTATACTCCTCCCTAGCGTCCGGAGACGGGGTGGCAGATCCCGATCTGCCCCGCACTGGCGGGGAGTACAGTGGAGTTCGTCGCTCCGGCGCGAGGGAGGTCAAGATGAAAAGCACCATGCTATGGACGCCAGCATTGCTGGCGGTCCTTCTCTTTGCGGGGATAATCCTTGTCCCAGCGTTCGCACAAAAGAGCAGCGGCCAGATCTTGGGAACAATCCGAGATTCTTCCGGGGCGGTCGTACCGAATGTGTCTGTTACCCTCACAAACACTGGAACCAACGAGACGCGCCGGTCAACGAGCGACGATCTGGGAAACTACCGGTTTGTCTACGTCCTGCCCGGCACCTATGAGCTGCGGGCCGAGGCGCCGGGTTTTCAGACTGTCATCGTTGGCGATCTAGTCCTGCGGGTCGACGAACAACGCCGCGAAGACCTAACGCTTGAACCCGGCGCGGTGACTCAAACTGTCGAAGTAACGGCCACCGCGATGAGGGTCAACGCAGAAGACCCCAGCTTGGGCACCATCATCGAGGAGCAGAGGATCGTGGAGTTGCCGCTTAACGGTCGTTCCTTCTTAAGCCTTGCCTATCTGTCAGCCGGCGCAATCCAGCCAGGTGTAGGAAACGTGGGTAGCGTGGCGGTGAGCTTGTCAGGCGGCCGACCGGGGGTAGCGGTAACGGTCTCTGGAATGCGCGAGGGTTCAAACGAAATCCTGTTTGATGGCATCCCCAGTAAACACAACTTCTACTCCGCAGTCGGAATCCAGCCGGTACTGGATGGAATTGCGGAGTTCAAGGTGCAGCACGGGTACTTCAGTCCGGAGTACGGCCTTCCCGCGGTCACTAATGTGGTAACTAAATCAGGAACGAACGCCATCCACGGTGCGGTCTGGGAGTTTCTGAGGAACGACAAGCTGGATGCGCGGAATTCCTTCGCTCCAACCAAGGGTATCAATCGGCAGAATCAGTTCGGCGGCGCTGTTGGAGGGCCGATTGTGAAGGATAAGATCTTTTATTTTGGCGCTTACGAAGGCCAGCGAATTCGCGGAAGCAGCCCCGGCAGCCGGACGATCGTGCCCACTCCCGCCATGTTGGGCGGGGATTTTTCCGCGCTGCTGCCAGGAAAAGTGATTAACGATCCGCTGACCTACGACCGGGCGACAGACACCCGCCAGCCGTTTCCCGGGAATGTCATTCCGTCCGGCCGCATCCACCCGTTCGCCCGTGCATTCAACAGGTTCATTCCCCCGCCAACGGACTTCACCGAGGGGATTTTCAACCGCATCGTCACAACGCGTTTCCTGCAGAACGACCACAAGTTCGACGCTCGTGGGGACTGGAACCTTTCGGAATCCAACAGGGTTTTTGGCCGGCTCTCCTTTTCCAACTCAGATCAAGTGAGGACAGCAGTCCATCCCCTCAACGGCACCGAGAATCCGTTCAACTCGCGAAACGCCGTGCTGGCCTGGACGCGGGTTATCAGCCCCCGGCTGGTCAGCGACTCCCGCCTAGGGCTTGACCGGGCCATCCTCTTCACGAACACCCCAGAGGCGGCGGTCAGCAGCCCGGATTGGCCGAAAGAACTGGGGCTTCGGAATCTGAACCAGATCCCGCTTTGCAACGCTGTCCCGGCGGTGACACTCGCGGGGTATGCCACCTACGGATTCAGCTTTGCCAACTGCATCATCACGTTAAATAACAATTACCACTTCATCGAAAACCTGGCTTACAGCCGGGGCCGCCACAATGTCACGTTCGGTGGGCAGATTATACGAGTGCAGCTGCGTGACATTGCTTCGTTCAACCAGAACGGCAGCTTCTCCTTCACCGGCCAGTTTAGCAGGGATTCGGCGGCGGATTATCTTTTGGGCGCAGTGAACGTCGCCAGCGGCGCGGCACCCTCCCGGCCGAGCTACCGCCGCGGAACTTGGTGGAACACGTACATCAACGACAACTTCAAGGTCAGCCGAGATCTCGCGTTGAACCTCGGCCTGCGGTATCAATACACCCAGCCTCTGATCGAGAAGTTCGATCGGATCGCGACTTTCGATTTCAGCACCGGTAGAATCCGGCTGGCGGGACGGGACGGCATGTCTCGCGGATTATTGACCCCAGACCGCAATGACTTCGCGCCCCGCATCGGCTTTGCCTGGACCCCGCTTGGTAGCCAGCACTGGGCGATACGTGGTAGCTACGGGGTTTTTTACGACCGCCTCCCCGGCAACCAGTGGGCCTGGCAAACGCTCTCGCCTCCGTTCAATGTGAGTCAAGCATTTGTCAGTGACCCGAAGGTGCCAACTGTAGATCTCTCGAAAATGTTTCCGGATGTGGACGTCTCTAACCCGGACGCCTTTAGCGGCGTGTCCCTGTTCAACCTCAGCGACCGCCGCAACCCTTATGTGCAACAGTGGACCTTCAGCCTGCAGCGGACGCTCCCGGGCGACATGTTTGCGGAGGTGGCCTACGTGGGCTCTAAAGGGACTAAGCTGTCGCAACGGGTTGACGCCAATGTGGCTCCGCTACCCGCGCCAGGCGACACCCGTCCCTTGCAACAGCGCCGACCCTATCCGAGGTTCTCTTTCATCCTGGACGACCGGGGTATGAACAATTCCAGCTACCAAGCCCTACAGATAACGCTACGCAAGGCTTATAGCCGCGGGTTGATCTTCCAGACCTCCTATACCTGGGCCAAGTCGCTGGACGGCGGCGACTGGGGGGATCTCGCCAACAATTATGGCGGACACCTTCATCGCGGCCGGAGCGCATGGGACATTCGGCATCGTTTTGTGCTGAGCCTCACGTACCAGCTGCCATTCGCTAGAGGCCTGACTGGCATCCCCAAGCAGATGTTCCACGGCTGGGAGCTCAACACCATCACTACCCTTCAGACGGGCGCCCCGTTTCATGTAAACACCGTGGCGGACCCTTCCGACACCGGCATCATTTTTCTCAAGATGCCGGTCCGCACCTGCGACGGCAATCTGCCGCCCGGCCAGCGCACGCGTCATCGGTGGTTCGACACCTCGTGTTTCCAGCTGCCGGCCTTCCGTACCTTTGGAAATGCCGGTATCCGCTACCTGGACGGCCCCGCTTACAAGAACGTAGACTTCTCGCTTAACAAGAGGTTTGCCCTTGGCGAAGGCAGGAGCGTTCAGTTCCGATCCGAGTTCTTCAACTTTTTCAATCACACGAACCTAGGGCTTCCAGTTGCGACGCTGGAGTCGGCGCTTTTCGGCAGAATTCTGGGGGCACAAGCAGCGCGGGTCATCCAGTTCGGCCTGAAGCTGGCTTGGTGACCCCCGACCCAAGGGGCGAACTTACCGGTCACACTCGTCACACTGGAGGGAGGTTACCATGCGTAGGTTTTTCGTTGCCTTTACGGCTTGCCTTGTAGAGGCGGCCTCCATCGGAGTCGCCGCGGAGTCCCCCTTTCTCGTTTATGGTGGGAAGGCACAAGCGGTGATCGTTCTGGGTGAGAACGGTTCGCCCTTCTACCGTTTCCTGGCCGACGAGCTAAATCGCTACATTTCCGCCATTACGGGCGTCTCGCTGGAGATCGCCACCGCGCCTCAGGCAGACAAGCTCTCTATTCTCGTGGGCGGGCCGGAGGTC
>CALFAY010000050.1 GCA_937944855.1 uncultured Planctomycetota bacterium | reverse complement strand
CGCCATTCCTGCTCGTAGCGCTCCTTGGCACCGCTTCGCCACCAACTACCTCGAAAGGAACGGCTCTTGGAGTCGTCTGCTGTGTAAATGTATTGGCGGGCACCGACCTTGCCCCCAGTCTCCCTGGCAAGTTGCTCAAGGAGTTGAATCTGTCTTTCTCCCGTTGGCACAAGACGGTATTCGAACTCTGCAAAGGCCGACCGAGCGAAATCCTCGTACTGAGAAAGGACCCGGATCGCCTCTTTTACGACAGCCATGCCATCCAAATCCTGCTGGTCTGGATCGCTTGAACAGACCAGAGTCACTGCCAGTAGGCCGCACGATAGCCCGGCCATCGCTTTCTCCCATCAGCAATCATCACACGAATCACCTACGCCATCTACGATGTCGTTACACTTACCATCATGGATAAAGTTAGGGGCAGTACAGGAGCCGCAGCTTCCCGCAGGCCCCGATCGCGGGCCGACCATCAAATCGGCATTGACGCATGCAGGATTACCATCGTAAAAGCATATGCAATCCTGCACCGGACAGGGACAACACCAATCCCTATGATTGAACCCCGACTGGGGGTTGCAGTAGTGACACATATTCTCGCCAAGCACAATTCTAGTCGTGCATCGACCTTCCCAAACGCACCGGCCCGCGGCCAGCGACACCGCCGGGGTCGAAATCAACACCAGCGCCGCCAGGGCAAAGACCACCGCCCACGTCTCCCGCCGCTTCAGCACGTCCATCCCTTGCTCCTTTGCGTCCACGAAGTTGTTCAGGAAACCGTGTTTCGTTTTTGCCGAACGAACAGGTAGATCGCCGCCGTGCCGGCGACTCCGAGTGCGGACAGCAGCCACGGCACGGCTGCATGGCCCAGCGGGGCCGCTGGTCGCAGTTCGTAGCCCCCCGGAACTTGGTCCCAGCGGGCCGGATGCTTCTGTGTTAAAGCCAGGTTTTCCATCACCGACCAGACAGGGATGTTTGTCGCCTTGAGCGGTCCGAGGCGTTGCGGATCAAATTCCAGACGCGGATGCAGGGACAGGCGCAATCGGGTGGCTTGCTCCAGAGTGGTCAGCAACTTTTCAGACGTTGGCGCCTCTTTATAGTCGAGGGTGACAAAGACCCGGAGCCGCTCGTCGTTACGCAAACTGTACATGATGCCCGTGGGCGCGTAATAAGCAATGTGCATCAACAGAGGAAAGACGAGCCAGGCATAAAACGCCGCCGCTAAACCCAGACGCACGGGATCCCCTAGCGAACGGCCGACGGAGGGCGACGGCCTCCACAATACCAGGGCGGCCAGCACCAGGCTATCCACCGCCAGCATGACCCAGGGACTGACATGCACCTTGCCCAGGCAGCCGCACCCGCCGTACTTCATCACCCCTTGATATAACGACACCTCAAAGAAGACAGCGAAGGTGATGATTGCAAGCCAGCGCAGCAGGCCGGGAGCAATGCCGCTCAACAGGCCCACCGCCAGGGCCGTTTCGTACAGCACCAGCAGGGTCAAAAAGACACGCGAGGTCAGAAAAGTCTGCTCACGCAACTCCTCGGTGGCCAGTTGATGCGTCTTCAACAGGGCAGCGACGATCAGAATCAAGCCGACAGCAATGGGCACTCCCCGGGCGCGGACTGCCTCCAGCACAACGGCCAGCCGACCGGGCCGGCCCTGCACCACAGATGGGGAACAATCCGCCGCCATGATCCCTGCCCCGCCGATCGGGGCCTCCCGCCAGCCAGTCGTTACGCTTGCTACAAACGGGGACGGGTTGTCACCATCAACCATCAACCATGCCGGCTCACGGACAGGCTTCGTCGTCCAGAATCGTGATCGTACACCCCGACGGACTGCCCAGACTGGCACCCTGGGCATTCGACAGTTCCAGTGTGAAACTTTCAGTGGGTTCACAATACTTGTTGTCGATGATGTTGATGACAATAGACTTCGTCGTCTCTCCGGGGGCGAAGATCAACGTGCCTTCTGTGTGCTCGTAGTCGGGCGGACAGCCGACCGCCACGGCAGTGCCGTCCCGCGTCGCATAATCGACCGTCACCGGGTGTGCCGACGCCGCCCTTAAGACCACCGTGATGATGACTGGCCCGTCTGCTTCGCCGATCGTGTAACTCGATGCGATGAAGTACACCGTCGGTTGCGGGTCCGGGTTTGGATGCTGCGCTTCGGCGCGTGGCCACAGGCTCAGAGCGGAAACTGCAAAGAGCAAGCTACAGATAACGCATAAACTGACGACGGACCATACCCACCAGGGGGCCTTGGCGAAGTGCCGGACCACGGGCCGCCTCCTTCCACGATGAGTTGCCTGCGAATCTGCCCAGAAACCGATGGGAAGTTTGATCGACTCTAACTTCAACCCAACAGTCTAGTGTGTGTGTGTGTCAAGATGTGTGTCAAGAGGAAAAAGCAAAATCTTGGTAAAGAACGACTGCGAGCTGATGCTCGGTCAAGTCGTACTCTTGAAGCATGCTGCTACCTGGGCGATGCGGAGCCGAGAAGGGCAGTGCTGTCCTACGGCCTGGCAAGAAAACGCGTTCAAATCGCCTCCGGTCCCCGTTCGCCGGTGCGGATGCGGATGCAATCGTCGAGCGGTAGGATGAAGATTTTGCCGTCGCCGATGCGGCCCTCCGGACCTGTCCTGCCCGCTTCGATGATGGCGTTGACGGTCGGCTCTACGAAGTCCTCGTTGACGGCGATCTGCAACTGGATTTTGCGCAGCAGTTGCGTGTGCAGTTCGTGGCCGCGGTAGGTTTCGCTGTGGCCTTTCTGACGACCGAAGCCTTGCACATCTACCACGGTCAGGCGGAACACCTGCACGCGGTTGAGCGCTTCCTTGACGGCCTCGAGCTTGTGGGGCTGGATGATGGCCAGGATCAACTTCATGGCGGCGTCTCCTCGGTCCGAGGAACCGGCTCATATTTGGCCAGGCGGGCTTCGAGGTCCCGAATCTTCTCGTGCAGTCCGCGGATGATCTGCTCGCGCTGCCGATTCAGCTTCTGCGAAGCCTCGAACATCTCGTCGCTGAGGCGTTGCGTGGTTTGCAACCGCATACGAAGCGTTTCGATCTCGGCTTCAGTCTGGGCGACGTACCGCTCGGCTTCTCGGACGCGGTCCCGGATGCTGAGCACGCCGAGTCCGGTGCCGAGGAAACCGGCCCAGCCGCTCAGGGCGATCAGGAAGATCAGCCAGTCGCGCCTCTGCCAGGTTTGCATTGTTTTCCCCGTCGGTTCAGCGAAGGCTTCGTCCTCGGGACCGCGCCCGGCTTGTGCCTTGCTTTTCAGTATAGCCGCGGAACCCGCCTCGGTCGGCACGGTTGAATCTGATGAGAGCTGCATGAAGAAAAGGCAGGCTCCAGGCTAAGTCGCCGACAGTTTCCCAACCTTCCCAAGGAGGTGTATCCATGCGCCTTTTGTGTGGTGTGCTGGTGCTGGGTCTGGGTCTGGGTGTGACCGCCCTGGCGACGGGGGATGACAAAGCGGACAAGAAGGCCGCACGCAAGGGCACCCCGGGTCTGGTGGAAAAGTTCGACAACGCCACCAAGACGCTGACCATCCGCACCGGCAAGAAGAACGATCCCAATGCCGCGACAATGAGCTTCGTACTTGCCCCTGACACCAGGATCACCCTTCAGGACCAGGACGGTACCAAGCCGGGCAAGATCGAGGACGTCGCCTCGGCCAAGCGCGTCCTCGTCCGCAAGGAAAGCCGGGACGGCAAGGAAGTGGTCACGGAAGTCATCGTGGTCCTGGGAAAGAAGAAAGCGGAATGACACCCCCATGACAGGCACGGCGGGCGGGAGCGCGATCCCGTCCGCCGTGTCGTTTTCCCGCCCAGATCTCAGACGGTTTCGGCATGCATGTGCCGGTCGGGCACCTCGTCGCTGCGGGGATCGAACCATTCCTTGCGGAACTCGATCCGGCTGGGACGTCCGCCGGTGTCCGGGGTGCCCCGCATGGCCAGGTTGGCCGTCAGGGCGATGATCGCGTCCGCCATCGCCACCACGCCGTGGCAGCGGGGAATGGGTCGGCCCTTGCCGTCCTTGGGCCGGTCCTTGTCTTCGACCGCTCCCTGCTGCCACATCTTCACGCAGTAGGCGAAGTCCTCCATCTCCTCGCGGTAGCCGCGGCTGATCGTGCCGCCGAGGGCTTTTTCGCCGGTCTCGACGGCCCGCCGCTCGGCCGGTCCAGTAGTCGCGGAAGCGTCGATCACCGTGGCCGGTTTACGGGCGTCGGTGACGCTCACCGACGTGCTTCGGCTGGCCGCTCCGCGTTCCGGCCAGAGCATCACTTCCTGTTCCTGGGACACGACCATGCTGGCCCGCGAACCCATGACGCACTCGCCATACGGCTCAAAACCGTTGGTGCTGATCGACGAGTAGGTGACGACCACGATGTCGTCCTTGTCCTTGATCTGCGTCTGCTCGGGATCGGCCCAGTAGTTCTTGCCCGGAAACTCGAACGTGCAGAAGACGTGGTCCTCGACCTCCCGATAATCGCGGTAGAAGTATTTGCCGCCGATGCCGCTGACCGCCAAGGGCCGCACCTTGCCCAAAAAGATGCTGCACGCATCGAGCTGGTGGCTGCCAAGTTCGGCCATGAGTCCGCCGCCGGTGCGGAGAAAGAGCCGCCAGCGGATCAGTTCATCCACGCTCTTGTAGCCGAACTGTTTGATGCGGTCTTTGAGGGCGTCGTAGTCCTCGGCGTAGATCGGCGGGAACCAGCCTTCGCGGTACTGCGGCTGCACGACGCCTTCGGCCAGCGGCTGCTTGGCCAGCGAAGGATTCCACGGCGTTGTCGTGTTGCGGTGCCACAAGGCCCGGATGTGTTTGATGTCGCCCAGGTCTCCCGAATGAATCAGTTCCACGGCATGGGCATAAAGCAGGCTGTAGTGCCGCTGATGGCCGATGGAGAGGATGCGGTCGGTTTCCTCGGCGACGCGGATCATCTCCTTGCACTGCTGCACATTCCAGGCCATGAGCTTTTCGCACAGAACGTGCTTGCCCGCCCGCATCGCTTCGATGGCCACGGGGGCGTGAAGGTGCAGGGGCAGGGCGATGACGACCGCTTCGATTTCCTTGTCCTCGAGCAAGTCGCGGTAATTTTCGTAGAAGCGGATGCGTTTGCTCGCTTCGGCCCCGTAGATGCGGTTGAAGCCTTTGCGAGGTCCGGTCGGTTCGCCCTCGAAGATGCGTCGGCAGTTCGTGGGCCGGATGTCGGAATAGGCCACGAACTCCAGGTAAGCCGGGTTATGCTCTCCGACCAGCACGCCGCCTTCATCCCCGGCTCCGATCAAACCAGCTTTGACCGGCGAACCGTCGAGCTTCTGATACCCGTAATACAGGGCTGCAGAAACCGGCAGCACCGCTCCCGCCGCGAGAACGCCCTTCATGAACTCCCGACGGTTCAATTCGTAGCGTTGACCGACGACCCGATGGAAGTTAGCCTTGCCGATCTCTTTTTGTTCCGGGGTCACGTCCAGGGCCATGATCTCACCTCTGGGCTGATTTCAGGATGCCGGGGAAGCATTTTCCGAAGCGGCTTTCATGCCAGCGGTCCGACCGGCAAACGGATTGAAGAAACGAAGCAGGCCGTCCAAGCCGAACCACTCGCCGCTGCGGGTCGAGGCAATGACCAGCAGGGCGAGCATTTCGATCAGGTTCTTGTCCACAAACAGGTAATTCCCCTCGGCACGCGGATTCTCCGGGACGCCCGGCAGCGGCGGCATCGCCAGGTAAATGAGCAGCAAAAGGATCGCCCCGAAAACAGCCGCGGGCCGCGTCAGCAATCCGAACAACAGACACAATCCAACCGTGAGCAGACCCCAGCGCATCAACCAGTCTGCGGTCGTCAGTTTCCAGTTGGACGGCTGGACGGGTTGAGGGGCCTGATCGGTTTTTTGCTCCGTAGAGAGTGCAGCCTCCAAAGCCGAACGCATGGCGGCGAACTGGGCGTCGAGATCGGCTTGAAGCTCGTTGCGGAGTCTGCGCACTTCGGCCTTGAGAGCCGATACCCTCGATCCGCCCAGATCGCTTTCAAAGGCAGGCAGTTCCCTGTCGAGCAGATCGCGGAGTTCCTTGAGCTTGGCCCGGTACAGGGCGACGCGTCCCGGCGTCGTCATCGGCACTTTGACCGAGCCGGACGGATAGTAACGCTCCACTTCCCGCACGCCTTCGACCAGCCACCGCCCCAAGGCGTTTTTGTGATTCTCAAAGGCGTCGCGGGCCTTGGTCCGTTGTTCGCCTTCCAGGCGGAAATGCTCCACGAAGCGGTTGAAATATCCTTCCCACTGTTCGTTGAGCAGATCGGAGAGCCGTTCAGCGGGTGGATCGGCCTTGGGATCGTTCACGGTTAGCAGCTGCAATAGCTGCTCATCCGGATCGCCGGCGATGGCCCGGAAATAGGGGGCCAGCGGCCCGACGGACTCCCGCAGATAACCAGCACTGCTCCACGGCCTGTTGGTCTCCGTCGGCCCACGGGCGACCGATTCGACCTTCTGATAGCCCTCGACAGCTAGATGCCAGCCGATGGCCAGTCGCAGCCAGACCAACAGATATGCCGTCCACAGGCTTACCTGCACGGTCCCGCGGGGCATGACGATCCGCTCGCCGCAGCAGGACCGCCAGGCGCAGACGAGGGCGCCGAGGAGGAAGACGACCCCAGCCCCGGCCCAGGCTGCGGTGACAGAAGGCAACGGAATGTCGGACATGGCAGTCACCTCGGTCGGGCCAGTTCCTCGCGTTGGGCTTCGGAAAGTATTATGGCCTGGAGGTCGGGTCGGCTCGCCAGATAGCGACGGGCCTCGGCCTCTCCGAGCACGAACAGGGCCGTGGCCAGGGCGTCGGCTTCCGCTGCCGTGGGGGCCAGCACCGAGACGTGGGCCGCGCCTTCCGCCGTCCAGCCCGTCCGCGGGTCGAGAATGTGGCCAAGCTTCCGACCCTTCCACTCCAGATGCTGAAACGTCTTGGCTGACACTCCCAGGCCCCGATCCTTCAGCCACAAAATCCCCAGCCGCACGCGGCGATCCTCCGGATGCGTCACGCCGACCGGCCAGCCCCGCTCGCTTCCCGGCAGGCTTCCGATAGCGTACACGCTGCTATGCCCACCGTGCAACAGAGCGGAGCCGATGCCGAACTGCTCTCGAAGCAGCGCCGCCGCTCGGTCCAAAGCATACCCCTTGCCGATGCTGCCCAGGTTGATTTCGACTCCGGAACGCAGAAAGCGGACGGTCCGGTGCTCCGGATCCAGGGCGACAAATCGCATCCCCGACTGTTGCAGCGCCTCGGCACGTTCGGCAGGCTCCGGGACTCGGCGCGGACCGCGTAGAAAGCCCCACGCTTTGATGAGCGCTCCCGAGGCCACGTCGAACGCACCCCTGGTTTCGCGCGTCAGGCGGTCTGCCCATGCCAGGACCTCGAACAGGGCGTCGCTGATGGGCAGTCCATCTGGAAAAGCGGCCCGATTGACCCGACTGGCTTCGCTGTCGTCGCGATGGACGGACATCACGCTTTCCAGGTGGTCGATCAGGTCCAGAGCGGCACAGGCGGCTTCGGAGGCGCGAGGTGTGCCCAGGGGCAAGACCACTTCGAAGACGGTACCCATGGCCCGCCGACGATAGTGAACCAGTGCGGCACTTGGCTGGTCGTCCGCAGCGTCCAGATCACTTGCCGTGAAGAGGGAAGCCGCCAGTCCCGACCCCACCAGCAGCGGTTCGGCGTTCAGGAAAGCGCGGCGATCCATGATTTACATTTCGCTGCCGTCGTGGATGAGCGGTTCCAGGGCCTTGGTGTTGCGTTCGACGGCCAGGACGATGGTCCGCTCCTCGACGCCGTCGGAAGAGACAGCCACCGCCGGGATGATTTGTCGGCTGTCGGGCAGGGCGAAGCGTTCGGTGAAGGTTCCGTCCTCGCGGAGCTTGATGGGTCGGCCCTGAAGCGAAACCTTGGCGGTCGGTTCGGTGGCCCCGTACACGATCAATTCGGCGTCGATCTGGAACCAGAACTTGCGGGGCTTGCCGGCCTGGAAGGCCCCCGAACCGAAGCTGGTGATGGCCGGGGAACCCATCGGACGCCGCAGCCGCTCCTCGAAGAGATTCCGCAGTTCCAGACTGCTGGTGGACGGATCGTAGCCGCCCGACATGGCGTAGATCTTCTCGTAGTTGGCCTGCACGTCCGCCCAGTTCTCGTCGATGGAGTCGCTGATACCGGCCCGGGGCGTAGTCACGACGTTGGATCGGGCCAGAACGTAGAACCGTCCCGAGCGGGTCAGATAGCCGATGTCCACGCGGTAGCTTCGCGGCGGGTTGAGCACATCGATGTACCAGTTGTTGCAGCCGCCGTGGATTTCGATGTCGCGGACCACCGCTTCCGCGGAACTGGTCGTGTCCTCGCTGGTGATGTCGAGCAGCCGAAGGATCGGCTTGGAAGTATGCCACTCCTCAGCGAGGGCGGCTTCGGCCCGGCTGATGGCGGTTCGAGTCAGTTCCCAATAGCAGTGCAGCCAATAGGGGTCGCGGACCATGAGCACGATGCGATCAGTCCCATAGCCCTTGGGCAGATCGCGCGGCAGAGTCTTGGACAGGTCGCGGGTCGGAACGCCGACTTCGTACTTGCTGCGTTCGACGACCTCTTCCGGGGTTGTCGTGCCGTTGGCCCCGGCATGGGCGGCAGCCGTCGGGGTGCGAACCGAGGCCGCTTTTCGGGAAGCGGCTCGGGCTGCTTTGCGAGAAGTCTTGGCCGTCGCGCGGGCCGAGGGGGCTTTCCCTTTGGAACCGGCCTTGGCCGCCGGGCGGGAGACGGATTTCTTTCCGCTGAGGGCCTTGAGCAGCTGATCCTTAGTCATGGACTGGATACCGCGGATGCCGCGGGCCTTGGCGAGTTCTCGGAGTTGTTTAGTGGACAGGCCCTGCAAGCGATCCTGGCGCATGGACAGTCACTCCCTCCCGGCTGCCGCAGGCTTGGCCTGCGTGGTTGCTTCACTTCGGCGACGTCCCTGTCCATCGTGAAAATCGGCGACAATCGTTGCCGCCAAGCTCGACTGCTGATTTGCCTTCCTGACGCTCCTCCAGGCTGAGGACGTGCGGGAAGGTCGGTAGGAATCGCCGACGGGTTGTCCCGCCCTGCGATCGTCCGGGATGCGTCGTGAGCCGCATCCGCTGGAGACTTCAGCCTCGAAAACCTTTGCCGTTGCCAGCTTACCAGGTTGCGAATCGGAACCGGGTCCGCTTTTCGCAGGCGAGGTCTTTTCACAGATCCTTCGCTTCCTTTAGCCGCCGTAATGGTATCAATTTCGACGGAGCAATGTCAATTCTATTTGGCCAGGAAGGCTCTTGATTTTTCGTGAATTGTGTGATAGGCGCACCCAGCTTCACCCCTGTCTTGCCCAGTTTCTCAAGGAACCCTGCGGGTCCACCAACCGCCTTCGATTCCTATCTCCCTCCGCCCCCATGTCCGCTTGTGCGGCCTTGCAGCGAGCGACTTCGTGAAAGTTTGCACGCAGTCGGTTGACTTTTCCGCAACGCTTCCTTCAATATCCACCGCTCCGCAAACTTTGTGCAGCTAGCAGCCTGGGCCGATGCCGCCGCGGAACCGCCAGGAAATGGCAAAGATGCTGGCCTACGGGCAGATCGGCCTGGAAATGGCTGCACCGATCGGGCTTGGGTTTTTTCTCGACCTGCGCCTGGGTACGGTCCCCTGGCTGACGGTGGCCGGAGCCGTCGTGGGCCTGGTAGGCGGATTGGCCCACCTGATTGCCCTGCTGAATCGAGAGGAGCAGCAGGAATCCGGCAAGTGAGCCCGCCGTGGGGCGGGATTGCGATGCGACAGCGGTTGGCAGGCTTGATCGTCGTCACCTTGCTGATCTGGGCAGCGGCCGCCGGGCTGTGCCAACGGTTCTGGGGCGAGTCGGCGCTGATCCACAGCACCGCTGCCATGCTCCTGTGTCTGCTACCCGCTGTGGGCACGCTGGCCTGGGCCTTGGCCGTGCGGAGGCGATCCGGCGGCGAACAAATGCTGGCCATGCTCGGCGGCGTGGGTCTGCGAATGTTTCTGGTGCTCGGGTTGGGCTTGGCGGCTTTCTTCTGGCTTCCCGACCTGCGCTCTACGGCTTTCTGGATTTGGCTGTTGGTCTTTTACCTGACGACGCTGGCTCTGGAAATGGTGTTGATGCTACTGCCGGAGCCGGCGGCGAACAGTGCTGACCGGATGAGTACCTGACAGGTTGATCTATGCACGATCCTTTCGATCACGTTCGCGACCATGCGGAATGGCACTTCCTCGCGAACGACCTGACCGGCGAATGGACGATTCATTTGCCAGTGCTCTTCGAGATCCCCAGTTTCAGCCTGTTCGGCTACGAATTCGGCCCGCATCGTTTCCAGCTGACCAAGTACATGGTGCTGGAGGTCATCGCCGCGATCGTCGTCGCTGCCGTTTACATTCCGCTGGCGCGTCGCGTCCGCACCGGCGAGCCGCCCAGGGGCTGTCTCTGGAACACCTTCGAAGTCGTCCTCACCTTCCTTCGCGACCAGGTAGCCAAGCCCAACCTCGGCGAGGAAGAAGCGGACAAGTACGTTCCTTTCCTGTGGACGCTGTTCCTGTTCATTCTGGCCTGCAATCTCTTGGGCATGTTGCCGTTCATGGGGTCACCGACGGGGGCCTTCAGCGTCACGCTGACGCTGGCTGCCATCGCGTTTTGTGCGATCCACGGCTACGCCATCGCGGCCCACGGACTGTGGCACTATCTGAAGTCGTATGTGCCGCACATCGACGTGCCGTTCATCCTGGGCATCTTCCTGATCCCCATGATTATGGCCATCGAGATCATGGGCCACTTTATCAAGGCCTTCGTGCTGGCCGTGCGTCTTTTCGCCAATATGTTTGCCGGACATACGGTGCTGGCCTTCATCCTGTTCTTCATCGTGATGGCCAAGCAGGCCTCGCCGTTGTTGTTGGGAGTGATCACCGTGGGCAGCGTGCTGGGAGTCACGGCCCTGAGTCTGCTGGAATTGTTCGTCGCCTTCTTGCAGGCGTTCATCTTCACCTTCCTGACCTCGCTGTTCATGGGTTCGACGCTCCATCCCGAGCACTGAGATCGCCAGGCGGTCCGTCGGGGGAGTGAAGTACGGGAAATTGGAAAGGGGAATCAACCCACAACCAGGTTTTCAGGAGTACTTGGACACATGAAGACTTGCAAAGTGCTGGCGTTGATCGTGGTCGTGCTTCTGCTGTGCGCATTCCCGGCGTTTGCGGCGGACACCCCCGGGGCGAATTCGCCGTTTTATGGCAATGCGGTGGGAGCCGGGTTCGGCGCGGCCCTGACCATCATCGGGGCGGGTTACGGCTTCGGCCGTATCGGCAGCGCCGCTTTGGAGAGCATGGCCCGACAGCCCGAAGTGGCCGGTCGAGTGCAGACAGGCATGATCATCATCGCGGCCCTGCTGGAAGGCGCCACCTTCTTCGCCTTGATCGTCTGCATCATCATGGCGACCCAGGCGTAAGGGAGGAAGGTCCGCTCATCGCCGGCCAATCCTGCTGACTTCGAGGTTGCTTATGTGCCATCGGATGCTGGCCGCTATCGCTTTCGTTGCCTGGCTTGCAGGCGCAGCCGTTTCGTTGTCCAACGCCGATGAAAAGGTTCCGCTGGAGAAGGCCCAGGCCGGATCAGCCGCCAAGGCCGATCACGGCCACGGTCACAGCGCGGACCACGGCCACGACGCGGCAAAGGCGGGCCACGGCGAAGGCCACCAGGAAGAGGGCCTGTTGTCGTTCAACCTCGACCTGGGCGTCTGGACGCTGGTCGTCTTCCTCTTGCTGCTTTTCATCCTCAAACGGTTCGCGTGGAAGCCGATGCTTGAGGGCCTGAAAAAGCGGGAAGAGACGATTCGTTCGGCGCTGGAAGAGGCCCAGAAGGCCCGGGAAGAGGCGGAGCAACTGCGGGTCCGTCTTCAGAAGGAGATGGACCACGCGGCCGAGAAGGTCCGCGAGATCCTCGAAGAGGCCCGCCGCGACGCCCAGCACACTTCGGAGCAGATCCTGGCCAAGGCGCGGGCGGAGATCGAGCAGGACCGGGAACGGCTCCAGCGGGAACTGGCGATCGCCAAGGATCAGGCGCTTCAGGAAATCTGGAATCAGGCCGCCGACCTGGCCATCCTGATCTCGGCCAAAGCGATCCGCCGCAACCTCACTCCGGAGGACCACCGGCGGCTCATGGACGAGGCGTTGGCCGATCTGCGGCAGGTCTCCCGCGTCGGTTCCAACGACCTGAGCGGCATCTTGTAGGCGGCTGGCAAGCAGAGCCGGGACTGTCAGGAAGCGGAATTGTTCCGCTCCTTCGCAGTCGCGGCTCGGTGGTGAGACACAAAAAAGGGAACCCTTCGCGGCATGAGTTGGCAGCCTTCGACGAATCACTCCGACCTGAGGGCCGAGCGCATCCTCGACGTGGGCGCGCTTCGCGTGGCAAGGGTTTACGCCGAAGCGCTGCTCAATGCCGCCGAGAAACGCAATCAGGTTCAGGAAGTCTGGGAAGAACTGGACTCGCTGGTGTCCGACCTCTACGCCGCCAAACCGGAGTTGGAGGTCTTCCTCTCCAGCGGCGCGATCAGCCGCAACGCCAAGGAGAGCGTGCTCCGCAAGGTGTTCGAGGGTCGTGCCAGCGAATTGTTTCTCAACTTCCTGATGGTCCTCAATCGGCATGACCGTCTCGACTTGTTGAGAGCCGTCCGACAAAGTTACCGCGATCTGATGAATGTGCGTGCCCGCCGCATCGTGGTGCGGGTCCGCACCGCGGCTCCCCTGGAGAACGACCAGCGGCAGCAGCTGATCGAGAACATCCGCGAGTCCCTGCATCTGGAGCCGGTGCTGGAAGAGCGAGTCGATCCGGATCTGCTCGGCGGTCTGGTGCTCCGCGTCGGCGATCGCATGTTCGACGGCTCGGTCCGTTCCCGCTTGCTCAAACTTCGAGAGAAATTACGAGAGAGAAGCAGCCATGAGATTCAAAGCCGACGAGATCGTTTCAGTGCTTGAGGCCGAGATCTCGCAGTATCGGCCCCAGTTGGAAGCTCAGACGGTCGGCCGGGTGCTGGAAGTGGGCGACGGCATCGCCCGCATCTATGGGCTCGGCTCCGTGATGGCCGGCGAGATGGTCGAGTTCGTGCGGACCGGGGTCTTCGGACTGGCGTTCAACCTGGAGGAGAACTCGGTCGGCGTCATCATTCTCGGCGACTACTTGCAGATCGAGGAAGGCGACGAGGTCCGCTGCACCGGCCAGTTGCTGCAAGTGCCGGTCGGCGACGCCCTCATCGGTCGAGTGGTCGATCCCCTGGGCAATCCGCTCGACGGCGGCGGACCGATCGTCACCGACAAACGCCGTCCCGTCGAATGGATCGCTCCCGGCGTGGCCGAGCGGCAGCCGGTCAATCAGCCGCTCCAGACCGGCATCAAGGCCATCGACTCGATGACCCCCATCGGCCGTGGTCAGCGGGAACTCATCATCGGCGACCGCAAGACCGGCAAGACCGCGATCGCCGTGGACACCATCATCAACCAGAAAGAAGAAAACGTCATCTGCGTGTACGTCGCCATCGGCCAGAAGGGATCGACCACCGCCCAGGTCGTCGAAAACCTGCGCAAGTACGGCGCGATGGACTACACCATCGTCGTCGTCGCTTCGGCCTCGGTCGCCGCTCCGCTCCAATACATCGCCCCCTACGCGGGATGTGCGATGGCGGAGTACTACATGTACGAACAAGGTCGGGACACCTTGTGCGTGTACGACGACCTGACCAAGCAGGCGGCGGCGTATCGGCAGTTGTCGCTGCTGCTGCGTCGGCCTCCGGGTCGGGAGGCCTATCCCGGCGACGTGTTCTACTGCCATTCGCGGCTTCTGGAGCGGTCAGCCAAGCTGGCCGAACGCTGGGTCATCGTGCCGAAGGACGCCGACGAATCCAAAGTCACCGACAACTGGTCGGTCATCCGCAAGGAGAACGATCAACCGGTCGTCTTCGTCGGGCCGCTGGAGAAGCACCACGCGGAGAAGGAAGTTCTGCCCAAGTACCCCGGCCACAAGCTGGCCAAGGTGGTCGGCTCCGGCGGGTCGCTCACCGCCCTGCCGATCATCGAGACGCTGGAAGGCGAAGTCTCGGCGTACATCCCGACCAACGTGATCTCGATCACCGACGGGCAGATCTACCTGCAACCGGACCTGTTCTTCGCCGGGGTGCGTCCCGCCATCGACGTCGGCATCAGCGTTTCCCGCGTCGGCGGCAAGGCCCAGACGCCAGCCATGAAGACCATCGCGGGCAGCCTCCGCCTCGACCTTGCCGCCTTCCGAGCCTTGGAAGCCTTCGCCCAGCTCGGCACCGAACTGGACAAGGCGACGCAGGCTCAACTGGAACGCGGCTACCGCATGGTGGAGATCCTCAAGCAGCCGCAGTTCCGGCCGATGCACGTCGTGGACCAGATCATGATCATCTACGCCGGCACTCGCGGTTTCCTGGACAAGATTCCCCGCTCTCAGGTGGCGGCCTGGGAAGAGCAATTCCTCCGCTTCATGCGTGAGCAGAAGCCGGAAGTGCGGGACTTGGTCATGAAGCCGGGCGCGTTCAAGAAAGATCCCGAAGGCAAACCCTACATCCCGGAACTGGACGCCGCCCTCGAGTTCTTCCAGCCGCAGTTCCGGCCCGCCTGAGCGGATTGGGACTGCGTGGTCAAGGCAACGGCAAAGGTGGACGGCTCATGGCAAAGACCCGTGCCCTGTTGAAGCGCCGCAAGGCGATCCGCAACATCCACAAGATCACGCGGACGATGGAACTGATCGCCACGTCCCGTTTTCAGCGGGCGATGGTCCGCGCGCAGCAGGCGGCTGCCTTCACCCGCAAGATCACCGAGCTGGCCGCCGATCTCAGCATCTCGGCGGTCAACTTGGAGCATCCCTTGCTCAAGAAGCGCGACTCGGTCAAGCGGGCCGTGCTGCTGGTGCTGTGCTCCAACCGCGGTCTGTGCGGCGGTTACAACGCGGCCATTCTGCGGCAGGCCATGCTGCGGTATCAGGAATTCCGCCAGGCGGGCATCGAAATCGAACTGCACGTCTCCGGCAAACGCGGCATGGCGTTCTTCCGCTATCAAGGCATTACGCCGGCCTTCACCTACACGCAGTTCGAGGATAAACCGGCCTTCGAGCAGGTGGACCCGATCGCCGAACGCTTCATCGAGTCTTACGCTCACGAAAAAGTGGACCGGGTCGATGTGGCCTACATGAAGTTCCTGAGCGCTTCGCGGCAGACCGCGGTGGCCGAGACATTCCTGCCGCTGGCTTCGGAATCCACCCTGCCGACAGGGACGGCGACGCCGACGCGGCGTGACAGCGGCGTCCAGTACGAGTTTCTGCCCAGCGCCCGGGAGATCCTTCAGGAAATCTTGCCCTGGTCGTTCAAGGTGCGGCTGTTCAAGTGTTTTCTCGACGCGGCGGTGAGCGAGCAGATCGCCCGCCGGGTGGCCATGAAGGCGGCGACCGAAAATGCCGCCGACATGATGAAAGCGATCACCCGGCAATACAACCGTGCTCGACAGGCCCAGATTACCAAGGAAATCGCGGAAGTCATCGGCGGCGCGGCGGCGTTGGAATGAGTTGAGGAGAATCTGCGATGGCGATCACCACGAACGGGCATCCCGACAAAAAACACTATGGCCGGATCGTTCAGGTCATCGGCTCGACGTTCGATGCCGAGTTCGATCAGGGCCACCTGCCGGAGATTTACAACGCCCTGCGGATCGAAGAGGACCTGCCTGGCATCAAGATTCGCCTGACCGGCGAGGTGCAACAACACCTGGGAGGCAGCCGCGTCCGGGCCGTGGCTCTGGGTTCGACCGACGGCCTGGTCCGCGGCATGAAGGTGCTCGATACTGGCGGGCCGGTCATGGCGCCCGTCGGCAAGGAAACCCTGGGCCGCGTCTTCAATCTCCTCGGCGAGCCGATCGACGGCCGGGGGCCGGTCAACGCCAAGGAATGGCGGCCCATTCACCGTCCGCCGCCGCCGTTCCAGGAACTGTCGCCCAAGACCGAGCTTTTCGAGACCGGCATCAAGGTCATCGACCTGCTCACCCCGCTGGTCCGCGGCGGCAAGGCCGGTCTGTTCGGCGGGGCAGGCTTGGGCAAGACCGTCATCTTGCAGGAATTGATCGCCCGCATCGCCAGTTCGCACGGCGGTTACTCGGTCTTCGCCGGGGTCGGAGAGCGGACCCGCGAGGGCAATGACCTGTGGCTGGAAATGCAGGAAACCAAGATCGGCAAGACCGACCGGGCCGTCTTGACCCAGACGGCGATGGTGTTCGGTCAGATGAACGAACCGCCCGGCGCCCGTCTCCGCGCCGCTCTGTCCGCCCTGACCATGTGCGAATGGTTCCGTGACTCCACTGGCGCGGACACCCTCTTGTTCATCGACAACATCTTCCGCTTCTCCCAGGCCGGTTCCGAAGTCTCGGCCCTTCTGGGCCGCATGCCCAGCGCCGTCGGTTATCAGCCGACGCTCGCCACCGAAATGGGCCAGCTTCAGGAGCGCATCACCAGCACGACTCGGGGAGCGATCACTTCCGTGCAGGCGGTGTACGTTCCCGCCGACGACCCGACCGACCCGGCCCCGGCCAATGCGTTCCAGCACCTCGACGCCTTCATCTACCTGGAGCGGAGCATTTCCGAAAAGGGCATTTACCCGGCCATCGACCCGCTGGCCTCCAACAGCCGACTGCTCGACCCGCAGTTCGTCAGCGCCGAGCATTTCGAGGTCGCCCGCAAGGTGCAGAGCATCCTCCAGCGTTACCGCGAACTTCAGGACATCATCGCTATCCTCGGCGTCGAGGAATTGAGCGAGGACGACAAGCTCGTCGTGCATCGCGCCCGGCGGATCGAGAAGTTCCTTTCGCAGCCGTTCATCGTCGCTGAAGCCTTCACCAACCGCCCTGGCAAGGTGACGCCGCTGGCCGACACCATCCGCAGCTTCAAAGAACTGTGCGAAGGCAAGTGGGACCACCTGCCCGAAGGGGCATTCATGTACGTCGGGGCCATCGAAGAGGCCGAAGAACAGGCCAAGCGCATGCAGGCTGCTTAGCAAGCCTGGCAGGCCTGAAGCATCGCAGTCCAGGGAAGCGACGAAACCCATGCCTCTGCTCGGCGCGCATCTTTCCGTCGCCGGCGGGTTCCACAAAGCGATTGAAGCCGCCGATGCCTTGGGCATGGAAGCCGTACAGATTTTCACCCACAGCCCGACGCAGTGGGTCGTCGCCGCCGGATCGGCCCGCTCCGGGTCCTCGCAAAAAGCGGAAACCGCGGCTTGGCACGCTAAGCCGCTGGATCCCGATGCCGTCGCCGCCTTCCATGAAGCCCGCAGGCATTCCAAGGTCCGCTGTGCGATCGCCCACAACAGCTACCTCATCAACGTCGCCTCGGCCGATCCTCGCCTGCGGCGACGGTCCATCGAAGCCCTGGTGGTCGAGGTGGAACGGGCGGAAGCCTTGGCCCTGTCGGCCCTGGTGATGCACCCGGGAACGGCCTCGTCCGATGACGACAAGGACGGCATTGCTCGGATCGCCGAAGCTCTGGACGAGGTGTGGCAACGCTGCCCCCGGCATCGGGTGAAGATTCTGTTAGAAACGACCGCCGGGCAAGGCGCGAGCATCGGCCACCGCTTCGAGCATCTGGCCGAGATTCTGAGCCGAGTCCGCGAGCCGGAACGCTTGGGCGTCTGCTTCGACACCTGCCACGTCTTCGCCGCCGGCTATCCACTCGCGCCCGTGAAAGCCTATCGAGAGACGCTGCGGCAGTTCGACGAAACCATCGGCGTGAAACGAATCGCCGCCTTTCACCTCAACGACAGTGCGAAGCCGCTCGGCAGCCGGGTGGACCGGCACGCCCACATCGGCCGCGGACACCTGGGCCTGGAGCCGTTCCGTCTCCTGCTCAACGATCCCCGTTTCCGCAAGCATCCGATGCTGCTGGAGACTCCCAAGGGCACGGAAAACGGCAAGGACCTGGACGAAATCAATCTCCGAACGCTTCGCGGTCTGCTCCAGCAGTGACACTTCGCCAGGCACGGCGCGGCAGCCATTTACAACGGCGAGCGGAGGGTGTCAGCCCTCCGGTCACCGGTCACTGCACCTCGACCGTCAGTGGTCGGCTTCGGCCCTGGCGATCGGCATTGTAGTACTCGTACACCCGCGCGCCCGGCACCGTGACCTTGACGGGCATCGTGGCCTGCAACTGGTAACGCAGTCGAAGCTCGCGTTTGGGAGGAAGATCGCGCAGATAGACCACGACGCTGCGCGGATGGGCCTGGAACTTCTCGATCTGCCCCTGACGCACCATCTCCTGCCAGTCCTCGGAGACGACTGCGAAACCGGCGGGAATCGGCAGATCGAGAATGACCATCGGAAGCTCTCGGTCAAGGTTGTTCCGGATCTGGGCGACGACTTGCACCGTATCGCCGACGGCCAGATTGGTCTTGTCATAATCCACCGTGATGGTCAGCGGCTCCTCTGGCGGCGGCCGATCGGGGTCGGGCATGTGATGGCGGAAGACGATCTGGAAGTTGGAAGCGGCGCCGGTCGTCTCCGCGATCCGCAGCGTATTGCGTCCGCGTTCCAGGCGGCCCGACAGGTCAATCTGTTGCATTACTTCATTCTGATCCGCAGGAATGACCAGTTCCTGACGCTGCTCGCCGAGGACGATCTCGATGCGCCGCGCCTGACCGTCGCCGAGCGGTTTACCCGTCCCGGCAAGCAGGGCCTTCAGGGCCAGCACCGTTCCCTGCGTCGTGCCAAAGGTGCCGCTGGGGTCTCGCTGCTGCGTCAGCCAGGTCAGTCCGCCGCGAACGCTGGCCGGAAACTTGCCGCTCTCGATCAGGGCGAGCAAGGCCAGGGCCGTCGCTTCAATCGAGCCATTGTCGCCCTGAGCCAGGAACAGGGTCCGCAGCCGAGCGTCCTGCGTCCACCAGACCAACTGGCCTTCGCCATCGGTCTTCTTGAGGGCATCGAGGCGTTCCAGGTACGGATGCAGTTCGGTCTCTGGAGTTCGACAGGCGAGCATCGCGTTGCAGGCCAGAGCCAGGACGTAGGCGTCCTCGAACTCGTGCGGCTGGCGCGCCAGCAGATAGCGTCGCGTCGGTGCCGATTCTTCCGTGGCTTCCCGCTTGCCGGAGCCGAAGACAGCCCAGGCGATGTAGGCCGTCGTCAAATACCGCTCCAGGTCCGGCTCGCGGGCGGCCGCCGGATCGCCGGTATGGAGTTTGTGCGCTTCTGGCGTCCAGGAACCGTCCGGATTCCGCTTCCGCAGCAGCCAGGCGCGGGTGCGTGCGATCAGGTTCGGGTCCACGTCATGCACCTCGGCCATGTCCTGAAATTCCATCAACCCGTAGGCCGTCAGGACGAGCTTGGCCGGGGGATTGCCGAACCAGTCGAAGCCCCCGCCCGGGACCTCGAAACCGAGCAGACGTTGATAGCCGAGATGGATGTACTGCCGGGCCTTGGCTTCGATGTGCGGCAACGATTGCCGGTTCTTGCGCAGATAGCTCAGGGCAAGCACATTTGGATAGGTCGTGGACGAAGTCTGCTCGAAACAGCCGTAAGGCTGCTGGAAGATGCCTTCCAGACCGTCGATCAACTGGCTGAAAGCCGTCGGGTAGATTTTGACCAAGAGTTTCCCACTGCCTTCGACGGCGTCAGCAGGCAGGTGGAGATCGGCGGAAACAGGTTGTTGCAGATTGCCGTTGACGACCTGCTCCACAGGTACGCCGTCGGGTACGACTTCGATGGGGCGTTTGACGGCGTCGGCGACGAAGCGGCTCTTGGCCGTCACCTGGAGCGTGTGCCGACCGACTTGCTTCACTTTGAGGCGATATGACCGCGAGAAGACTTGGTTGGGTTCCAGCCGCAGCGTCTGCTCGGCCTCCCCTTCGACCAACTCGAACCACGGCTGAAGTTCGAGGCGGATTTCGACCTGTTGCTCTTGATTGAGATAGTTGCTGACGACGACGGGAATGCTCACCTCGTCTCCCCGCGTCAACGTGGTCGGCAAGTTGAGGTCCACGAAGAACGGCTGGAAAACGCGGACGCTGGTTTGCAAGCCGCCGAGTCGGCCGTCACCCGTTACGGCTCCGGCAGTCAGCCGCCAGGTCGTGATCGAATCGGCCAGGTTTACCTCGATCTGAGCGAAGCCGTTGTCGTCGGTGATGATTTGCGGCCGCCACAGCAGCGTTTCTGGAAAGTATTCCCGCACGCGGATCGTTCCCGCGGAACTATCCTGGCCGAAACCATTGTTTCGGTCTTCCGGTCTGGGCTGTGGAGCATCCCTCACGGGAGCGGACTTCATCGCGAGAGCTGCCGGGAGTTCGAGTCGGTTCCTGGCCATGCACCCGGGCATGAGCACCAGTGAGAGCACGAGCAGGCCGCCGACGCAACCCACCAGCAGCAAGACCCCGTTAATGACGAACACGACCCACATCGGCCGGACGAACAGCCACAGGGCCACGTACAGAATCAGAGCAAGCCCCGCGTAGTAAGCCGCCCACAGCGTGAACAGGCGATCCTGGCCTTTCCTGCGGATTTCCGCGATTTCCGTCTGCTTCGCCGGATAGCTGGCCTCTCGCAACGAATAAACCGCATCGAGGTTCGGACCGGAAGCGGCGGGCATGGTGCGGTCGCGTGGTGCCTGCGGGGTCGCTTCGCTGCCCATGCCTCCCCCGCCCAGTCGGGAGAACAGGGCCAGCTCAAAGTCAATCCAGTCTCTGCCGCGGTTGCGTCCGGGGTGGTCCGGATGCCAATCATAGATGGCATAGATGGGCTTGAGGCGGTCCTGCTCCAGCGTGAAGAAAGTCTTTTCCATTCCGGGCGCCTGGCTCAATACGCTGAACACCGCTTCGTCCACGATGGCGAGGCTGATCGCCCCTGCAACGGGCTTGCCCTCGGCGTCGGTGATCTCGAAACCGAGGGAGGCCCGCTGACCGGGGCGGAATTCCTCCTGGTTGATGACCGTGGCGATTTTCAGTTCCTGGGCCTGCTTGACGAAGATGGAACGGCTCTTACGAACGGCCAGGCCGGCATCGCCGAAGCGGTAGGCGACAATGTCCACGTTGCCGAACAGGTCGGCCGGGAGATCGAACTCATACTCCCCTCTGCCATCCCGCATCTCGACCGTGGTCGTCAGGATGGTCTGGCCGTCGCGGATCAGGTCCACGAACACTGGCTCGACCCCAGCTCCGAGGACGGTCAGACGCAGGGTTTCGCCGCCCACGTACACGGCCTTATCGGTGCGAATGAGGAAATCCCGATCCGGCAACTGCCCGCAGATCAGAACCTGCGAGCGGCTGGCGGTCAGGCCGTTGCGGTCCACGGCAGTGACGGTGATTTCGACCGTTGCCTGATGCGGAGTCATCTCGAACACCGCGATTCCCAGATCGTTGGTCGTGATCTCCTCGGAAAGATCGCGGACCTTGAGCCGACAACCCGCAGCAGGACGCCCCTGAACGTAGGTCGCATAGGCATAGATGCGATTGGGCACGCCCTGGACCAGCACGCCGCTTTCGGGCAGAAGCATCAGCCGCAGGGGCTGGGCGGTGACAATCCGCGTAAGGCGGCGCTCCTGCGATTGTCCCGCCGTGTCGGTGACCCGAGCGACGATCTCGATGCGGGCATCGCCGGACTCGGTTTCGGTGCCGATGAGCTTGTCCGGCAGCGTGAACTCGAACCTCGCTTCGCCCTGCCGATTCATCCGCACCTCGAAGCGCTTCAGTGTCGTCGGGCGGATTTCCTGAGTCAGCACTTCGATCTCGGCGGATCCGGTGACGGCCTTGCCGTAGAAGTAGTTGGCGAAGACGGTGCCGCGGACCTTGGCTCCCGGCTGGTAGTAGGGTTCGTTGACGTCGATCTCGACTTTGAACTTGGGAAGCGTGTAGCGGGCGACTTCCACGGTGGTTTCGCTGACGGTGTTGCCGACCTCGCAGGTGATGCGGTAGGTTCCCAGGAGGATTTCGTTGGCGAGTTCGCAATCAGCCGAGACGATGCCGAAGCGGCTGGTGACGTCGGTGCGCTTGAAGATCACATTGCCCTTGGGATCGGTGACGCGGAAGACCGTCGGCCGCCCCGTTTCCGGCCGCAGATCGGGCCGACGCAGGGCCAGCGCCCGCATGTGGATGGTCTGGCCCGGCTGATAGACCGGCTTGTCCGTGCTGAGCATGAGCTTCCATTCCCGCTTCAGCTGGACCGTCTCGGAAATCTGCTCCGGCCGGGTCGGTGTCTGGGCGACGATCTGAAGTTGGTATTCGCCGTCGCTCCATTCAGGCCAGCGAAAATCAGGTCGGCCGGTGCCGTGCTGGTCGGTGACGAACTCGGCCAGTTTGACGGCCTCGGCACGCTTCTGCGGGTCAACAAGGTACAAGGCGACTGGGATGCCGCTGGCCGCAGTTCCGGTCTGCTCATTCACGAGCCGCACCCGCAACGATGCCGTCGAGCCGGGTATCCCGGACCGTTGGCCCAGCACTTCGAGGTTCCACGGCGTCGGGGTCAGGTTCGCGTAGTACAGACCCAGAACAACAAGGGCGACGGCGGCGGCAGCGGCCAGACCGCCGGTGCCGAAGCAGTAATAAGCGAACCAACGCAGACGGGTGGTGTTGCGGCGACGCACCCTCGCCAGGGTGGTTTGAATCAGTTCCTCGGACGCTTCGCACCCCGGCAAACGCTGCACGCTTTCGAGACGCTGAGCCGCCCTGCCCAGAGCAGCTTTCAATTCCGGGTTTGCCTCGCAGTCGCGCTCAAACTGCTCCGCTTCACCCAGAGACATGAGGTCGTGCAAGTAGGCGTCGATGCGTTCGTAATCGGCATCGGTCAGTCGGGGGTCGGACATGATTCATCCTCCGTCCCGTCGCGGGGACATGACTTGCCATCGGTCAGTTCGCATTCTTGCGGAATGTCGAGTCGGATCGCTACGCCAGCCGCGGACCGAGAGCGTGGCGGATGGCCGCCAGGCCGTGATGCATGTGGGAACGTACCGTACCCTCTTCGTTCCCCGTGACTTCGGCGATTTCGCGGTAAGACATGCCGTCCCAGAAGCGAAGCACCAGGACCGTCCGCTGTTGCAGCGGCAGTCGAGCGACGGCCTGAGCGATCAGGGCGGCGTGCTCGGCGTCCACTGCGGCCTGGAGCGGTTCCTTGGCGGATGTTGCGTTCACGCTGCTGGCCTCCGCAGCGGTCAGCGAGACGGCGTCCAAGTGCTTGCGGCGGCGGTGTTGCCGGACTTTGTTCACGGCGATGGCATACAGCCAAGGCTTGAAAGGACGAGGATACCGATAGGTGGAGCGCCTGGCCCACACGGCCAGGAAGACCTCCTGGAACAGCTCTTCAGCCAGGCTGAGATCGCCGACCAGGCGACGCAGGAAGTTCAGCAACGGCGTGGCATGGCGGCGAAGCAGGGCTTCCATGCTTTCGTGGTTTCCACGGACCGTGTGCATCATGAGCTTCTCGTCCGGCTCATCCGGTGCAGTCATGGCGAGGATCCGACATCAGCTTTCCACAAGCATCTATGCGCCGCCTGGCATTTTCGTTGAACGGATTCTCCAAGCGCCGCTCGGTCTCTTCACCGGCGAAGCCTATCCGCTGGTGGCCAGAATCACCATCAACATCAGCAGACCGTTGTTGAGGGCGTGGGCGAAGATCCCGGGGACAACGGAATTCCGCCATTCTCGGGCGATGGTGAAGGCGAAGGCCAAGGCCATCAGGGCCGGCGTCGCCACCCATCCCTGGGGATGGATGATGGCGAAGATGAAACTGACGACCACCATGCTGACCACAAAACTGAAGATCGGTCCCAGTTCGCGCGTCGCCTCCCGGACGTGCCGATAAAACACGCCGCGAAACATGATTTCCTCGACGAGGGGAGCACAGACCGCGGCCACGAACAACACCTGCAATCGTGCCCACCAGCTGCCGCCGGCCAGGTATTCGAGGACCGGGTGAGTCGGCGAACTCAGTCGGGGATCGAAGGGATTGTCCGGCTGTGGACCGAATAAAGTTGTCTGAATCATCTGTTGCAAGCCCATCAGGACGAAAGTCAGGATCACGCCCACGACCAGCATCGGCAGTCCCATCGCGTAACAGCCGAGACCGACGAACGGTTCCGCCCACGGTCGGCGGCCCCAGGTCAAGCCGATGTCGCTTCGAACCACTTTCCACGGGACGCCCCGCACCACAGGCCAGATCAGTACGACCAGGCTGGCCAATATGGTCATTCCCACCGCGAACAGCTCGTATTCCGGGGGGATCGGCGAGAAGTCGACGGCCAGTGTCAACACCACGAACAGGACCATGTACAGAGCAAAGGTCTCCGCATACACCGCGTGATGGAACGAGCCGGTCCGAAGTCCGCCGCGCAGCCAGCCCAGGGCGAACAGGATTAGCAGGACGAACAGTCCGGCAGCTCCGGCCAGAGCGGTTAAAGCGCCCAGGACAACGGCCACGATGGTGATGATGAAGGTCCATTTGGCCCCGGTCAGGATTTGTTGTCGGGCTTGGGCCTCGGGTCCGCCCTGGGGATGAAGAGCCAACTCCGCGAACCAGCCCAGGGCCGACCGCAGTTCGTCCCGTTGTTCCGCCGAGAGCCTGGGGGCCGCGAGCCGACCCTCCCGGTACTGTTGATAAAGACTGGTCAAGCTGCTGAGCAAGCGCTGCTCTTCGGGACGAAACTGGTAAGCGTGCTGGGCGGCATCCGCTTCCAGCGCCTTCAATTCCTCGAGGGCTGCATTCGGTCCCTGAAACTCTCCGGCCACGATGGCGAAACGCAGGCGTTGAATCACCGAACCCTTGCCCAGTTCCCGCAGTTGTCCCAGGAGCGATTCCTTCAGGTCCGCGGTTTTGACGAGTTCACCGGCACCCAGGGCGTAACGGGTCTGGAATTGCATCAGTACGCCGCTGATGCGGTCGATCTGCTGATGATCGGAGACTCCGCGATCCAGGATCAGGGGGGCAGCGACCAGGAAGGCGGTGACGGCCAGAATCACCGGCCAGGCGAACCAGGCCGCCCCGCGACGCACCGGCTCGAGCACGGGTGGCGGCAGCGGGACTGCGATCGGGGCCTCGGTTACGGCCAGACACTCAGGAATCTCCACCACAGGAGGTTGCGGCGGTTCTTCAGGAGGCAAGGGCAGGGGGTGCCAGGGGTCGGTCATGCAGTTCACCTGTGAAGGCAGTTGCGGGCCTTGTCAGCATATGAAGATATTCAGTGCCTGCGGTTTGCGGATTGGCAGCGCCGGCCGCGTGCTACGCTCTCAGTTGAAATCCACCCGGGCCGTGTAGAGATTCTTCCGCTCGCCCCGTTGGTAGAAATCTTCGAGCAGAATCCGGGCGTTGGGTGCCAGCTTGCCACGAAAGATCTTGGCGTTGGAAGCTCCGGGGTTGACTCGGACCTGGACCGGCTGCTCGAAGTCCACCATCGCGCTGTTGAGCCAGACGCTCAGCTGCCGAAAGCCGGTGTGGTGCACCACCACGCCATTCTCTGCCGGCAGGAGGCGAGCCGAGATCGTCGCCGGAGGGCGGTTGTCGCCGACGATCAGATCCCGACTGCTGACCCAATAGAACCGGTTATGATAGGGCCGGATCGTGCAAAAGCGTCGGCCCAGCGTGCCGCTTTGCTCATCCGTTCCGCCCAGTTCGGGCAACCCGCTTGCTCGCCGTTTGCGGTTAAACCAATCGAATATCAACGGAACTTCTCCGGCAAAGAACTCCAGTCCTCGTCCTGTGTACTCGACGTAAATGCTGGGGAAACCACGTTGGACCCAGAACTCGAACAGGTCTCGGTTTTCGCCCGTGTTATTCGGGCTTTTTTCGCCCTCGACGACGTAGAAGGGAAGATACTGAGCGTTGCCGCGATAGGCCCGGCCCAGTTTTCCGGGAGAGGCACAGAACACGGCGACTCCGGCGAAACGATCCGGATGCGACAACGCCACGTCATAGGCCAACGTCCCAGACTGGTCGAAACCGAAAAGAAAGATGCGCTCTGAATCGACATGAAACCGGCGGCGCACGTCCCCCAGGACTTCGACCACGCGCTGCTGCTCTTCGTCTTGTCCGTGGTAGCGTTCCTGAAGCGGCTCGGTCCAGTGCGGTACAGCCACAATGTAGCCGTGCATGGCGGCCTGCTCCCGCCACCGTGCGAGGGCCTCTTCCGGTCTTTCCCTCACGTTGGGCAACACCAGTAGCAGCGGATAGGCCCGATGCGGATGGTACTGCGGCGGCAGCAGCACAGTGTAGGCGACACTTCTCGATCCTGCCGACTTCAGAACGGCCAGGTCCGTCGGCAGTTCGCCGGGTTGTTGCGGGGGACGCAACAGGTGAATCAGTTGCGTCAGGGTGTCGGGAGAGGCTTTTTCCTCGCGGAGAAACTGATCCAGAAGCCGGACCCGGGCTTTCTCGTCCTCCGTGGACGTGTACTCCAGTAAAAAGCTGCGGGTTTTCCACAGTTGCCGCACCGCTTCCACGTTCCGTTCCGCTCCGGCATCGCCCAGCGCCCAGCCGGACAGGGCCAGAGCCAGCAGTTCTTCCGGCGAATGGCGGCGCGGCTGACCCTGGGCCTCTCGGCGGTCTTCCTGCAAAGCCAGGGTCAGGAATGGTTCGAGCCGATTAACCGTGTCCTGATGAATCCCCTGCCGGATTTCGGTCAGGGCCTCGCTCCATTCGCGGAGAAGCCTTTCATCCTGTACCGACGCGGCAACCGCTTTTAACTGCTTGCGACAGGCTTCGACCCTCAGGTGCAACTCTCGAAGCTGGTTTTGAAGGGCCGCGGCACGGGCAGCGTCGTTCTTGTCGGCGGAGTCGGGGGAGAACTCGGCCAATAGGCGTTCCGCCCGTTGGTACTGCCCGGCCTTGAGGGCCGTTTCGGATGCATCGACCTTCTCCCGCAGCATTTGCCGACGAAGCGAGTCCACCAGCGGAGCCAGGGCTGATTCTTCCTCGGGAAACTCCTTGAATAACTGCTTGAGCGTGGCCTCGGCCTCGGCAAGCCGACCGGCCTGCCGCAGGAAACGGTGCAGGCTCAGCAATTCTTCGCGTTTTCCGGGGGACTGCGGTTGACGGCTGAGAGCATGGCGGGCGATCTGGGTCAGGGTCGGCGCGTCGAACTCGCTGGCCAGATAGAAGGCATCCCAGCGAACCCGGCGGGCGCTGACCCGCAAATAATGCGGATTGAGATGCACGACGCACTGCTCGAAGGTCCGCGTCCCGGCCCCGGGCAGATCGTTGACCAGCGTGATCTTGCGGATGGCTTCCGGCGACCATTCTTCCGTCTGCTCGACTTTGACCATCCGCAGACCGGGGCTGAACTCGGTGCGAAACAGCGGAGGCTTGAGCGTGAATGTCTCCCAGGGTTCGCGATCCGGGGGATCGGTTTGGGCCTCGGCCACCTGACGGGTGCTGAAGACGATGCGGCGTGCGCCGTCGTCCACCATGTAGAAGCCGCCCAGCTTCTTGATCCAGAACTCCCGTCCGCCGGGATCCCGGAGGATCTGCCCTTCGATCAGCAACTTGCCGCGGAGCACGAAGCCGTCTCGAAGGATAATGACTTCCGCCCCGGCCCCGGGAGGCCAGATCGCCAGCCCGATCACTGCTGCCCACGCTACCAGTCGGCCCATGCTGTTTGCCTCCTGCCGTTCAGCCGCGCGGCCCAGTCCCGCTCAGCTGTCTCTGGTTGCATTGTGACCGGAAGCGACGGTTGCAATCAAGGAAACTCTTGCCGAGCTTCCGGAATCGGCAAATCTTTCCTCCCTGCCAACTGACCGGGCCTTCTCGACAAAACCGGAGCATTCCATACTTCCCGCGCGTTCGGCATTTCCGGTTCCGGTCCCTGCCAAAAACCGGGGGCTGCCGGACCCTTCTCTGGCAGCCGGGAACCGTGCCTTGCCGCATTACCCCAGCTTGGGGCCTTTCTGCTGGATGGCCATCTGGTCGGCTCCGCGACAGCCCAGCCTGGGGTGATCTCCGCTGTGAGAGCGCCGGTGAGCTACTCCGGTCCTCAGTGGACTGTTTTAAGTTTTAACTTCTTAAAAGATCGCGATTTGTTTATCTGGGTGTATAATCGCTGCAATGGACGGCATCCAAGCCGTGGGCCGACCAGCGCAAGAACTGGACGCAAACGCCTTGGTGAAAGTGAAGTGAGGCGTGGTTTATGACTTACCCGAACTTTGAAAGGACGTTTAAAGCATTAACCGGCAACAAGCCGTTTCCCTGGCAGAAGGCACTCTATCAGCACTTCGCCAGCGGCAATTTGCCAGCGTTGTGCAACATCTCCACCGGCCTGGGCAAGACCTCCCTCGTTGCCGTCTGGCTCATCGCGTTGGCCCACGACCCCGACAAGGTGCCCCGGCACCTGGTGTACGTCGTCAATCGCAGGACGGTGGTGGACCAAACGACGGATGAGGTGGAAAAGTACCGTTGCAATTTACAAGTGGCCGGCCTTGACGGAAAACTGCGGGAGCTGTGCGCCATCGACTTGCAGAACCATGACTCGCCTTTGGCCGTGAGCACACTTCGCGGCCAGTTCGCCGACAATCGGGAGTGGTCGGCCGATCCGTGCCGCCCCGCGGTCATCGTCGGCACCGTGGACATGATCGGCAGCCGATTGCTCTTTTGCGGCGACGGCTGTGGATTCATTGAAGCTGCTTTAATAGATATGTGTTACACCGTTAGCTGGGGATATATAACCACCATTGATAAACGGTGGACCCATTCAAGCCGCGGCTGGCCGGCTCGGCCTTATCTTGACCTGAGGGCTTACACTAGGCGGGCGAGGCGTCGAACAGCGGTCATCATCCCCTGCCCCTTGTTGAGCGGCCGAGATTCCGCGACAATACAGGGGGTTTGGATCGCCAGGAGAATCAAGGCCATGCTGCGCATCGTGATCGGCTTGCTGATCGGTCTGCTGAGCATCACCGCGTTAGCCCACGGCGTGCCCAAGCCGGAGCCGCGGCCGCCGGGAGAGTCCCCGGCCGAGAAAACTCGCAAGGCCCTGGAACAGGTACACTCCGTCAATCTCGAGGGGCTGACGCTCACGGCCGCCGTCCATGCCCTGAGCGAGATGACCAAGGTGCAACTGCTCTTGGACCGTACCGCGGTCACGAACCGCGGCATCGAGCCGGACGAGCAGCCGGTCACGCTCAAGCTCAGCAATGTCAAACTGCGGAGCATCCTGCTGGCATTGTGCGGGCAGTTCAATCTCAGCTTCGTCATCGAGCAGGACCTGATCGTGCTGACGGACGAGCCGACGGCGGTGGAACGGCAGGTGCGGCAGCGGGTGAGCGTGGATTTCGATCAGGTGCCGTTGGACAAGGCGTTGCGGCAGCTAGGGCGGGAAACGGCCTGCAACCTGGTCCTCGATCCGCGTCAGGCGGCCAAGGCCAAGGAGCCGATCAGCCTGACCCTGGAAGACGTGCCGCTGGAGGTGGCGGTCCGCCTCATGGCCGAACTGGTGGGGTTGCGTTCCGTCCGCCTGGCCAACGTGTTGTTCGTCACCACCAAGGAAAACGCCGCCGAACTGCGGGCTGAGGAACCGGCCGGATCGGCGGTTCCGCCTTTCCGCCCCGGTATCATCTTCGACTGAGTGCCTCGTCCTGAGCCGAGGCCAGTACCGATACGCCCTGTGCTGGGAGTTACGCCCATGAACGCCCCTTCCGGCCCCTTGACCCCCGCGGAGATCCTCCAGGGTCTCAACGCCCAACAGCAAAAAGCGGTCAAGTATTGCGACGGACCGCTGCTGGTCATCGCCGGGCCCGGCACGGGCAAAACCCGCGTGATCACCGAAAAGGTGCTCTACCTCGTCGCCCAGCACGGCTTCCACCCCGGTTCCATTCTCGCCTTGACCTTCACCAAGAAGGCCACGGCCGAGATGGCCGAACGCATCCAAACCCGTCTCGCTCAAGCGCGCCTCCCCGGTCAGCCCTACATCGGCACCTTCCACAGTTTCTGCTTCGACTTGATCACGGAGTTCGGGTACGGCTCCGCGCCGGGCCAGCCGCTCCGCCTGCTGACCGGGGCCTTCTTCGTCCAATTCCTCCTGGACCACCTGGACCACTTCCCCATCCAGCACAGCAACCTGATCGACAAGTCCATTCTGTGGTGCGAGACCTTGGCCGACTTCTTGAGCCGCTGCCATGACGAAGGGTTGCTGGACCAGAACCTCGAACAATGCTTCCAACAGTGGCTCCAAAGCCCGAACTTCGGCGAAGATCCCGCCAGATGCCAGGTCGTGCTCGACCTCATTCGTGCCATTCCCGTCGTGCGGCAAAAACAACAAGACTTCGGGGTCGTGACCTTCGGCGACCTGCTCACCCTGGCCGTGCAACTGCTCAAGAACAGCCCAAGCGTCTTACGCGAATTGCAAGCCCGCTACCAGTACATCCTCGTGGACGAGTTCCAGGACAACAACACGGTCCAGTTCGAGTTGGTGAATCTGCTGGCCGCTGACCATCGCCGCATCCTGGTCGTCGGCGATGAAGACCAGTGCATCTACCGCTTCCGGGGAGCCGGTCTCGATTTGATCAAGCGGTTCCGGAAGCACTGGGGCCGCCATGCCCCCGTCATTCGCCTGAACAGAGGTGGGCACACAAAACACAGGCAAGCCGGGCACATCGCCGCCAAACCGGCGGGACACCTGGAAACCGTCATGCTGGAGGAGAACTACCGCTCGACCGATGCCATTATCAATGTGTTCACCACGCTGATCCAGAACAACCAACGACGCCTCGGCCAGAAGCAGCTGCGGCGAGCCGGCACTAGCCCCAACCACGGACCAGACCATGTGGTCCTCATGCACTTCCCCACGGATGACGACGAAAGGCTCTGGATCGTGGAGAAGATCCGCGCGTTGCTGCAACCTTCCAACGGGAATAGCCCAGGGCAAACGTGTCGCAAACCGGGCGACATCGCCATCCTCTGCCGCAGCCTGAATCATGTGGGTGGCCTGGTCAGGGATCTGCGCGCCGCCGGGTTCGCCGTGGAGGTCGTGGGCGAGACGGGCTTGTTCGGCGACGCGATCGTCCGGGAAACGCTGGCTTGGCTGTTCACCCTCGACGATCCTTTGGAAGAAGAAATCTCCCTGCACCGCGTCCTGCGCTTCCACGGTTTTGGCCTGACCTACGCCGATCAATACGCCATCAGTCAGGCCGCCAAACAGGCCGGAAAGCCCCTGATGGTGCTCATCGAGGAACTGGGGAAAAATCCGTTGGCGGCCATCAACGGCTTGTCGGAGCGGGGGCACGGTCTGTTGCGGAAGTTCGCCGAGTTGCACAAGGATTTCCGGATCGAGACGCAGGCCCAGTCCTCGCCCGATCTGGTGGAAACGGTTCACCGCGTGGCCCGCTACGCCGGTCTGCACGCCTTTCTCGATCCTGACACCCCGGCAGGCCGGCGACACCTGAACGCTTTTCGCGGCCTGCTTGACCTGGCCCAGCAGTACCAGAACTACTACCCCAATCCGAGTCTGCACGGCTTCGTCGGCTTCCTGAAGCTGCTGGAGGGGCTGGGCCACGACGAGACCGTCGGCGAACCGAGCGGGGACCCGGATTCGATCAAGGTCATGACCGTGCACCAGGCCAAAGGCCAGGAGTTTCCCGTGGTCTTCGTGGGCGGACTGGCCGACCGCTTTCCTTCGCAGAACCGGCGGGAAATGCATCGCAAATTCCTCGACTTCCTCACCCTCAATGGAAACGATCCTCAAGCCGTACACCAGGAGGAAGAGCGCCGCGTTCTCTACGTCGCCCTCAGCCGGGCCAAGGAAGAACTGATCCTGTCCAGCTACGACTGCCGCGGCGAGTCCCGGAGGCAGAGGAACGGCCGGTTCCTGGAGGAGATCGAACAGTCGTCGGCAGTGCGGAAAACCCGGCACAAGGGCTACGCCGGCAGTACCGCCCAGGGGGCAGCGGTTCAGCAGGCTCCGGGCAAGACTGTCGAAGACGCCTTGTTCCATCAGGTCAGCTGGCTGGGTCGGCAACTGGGCCGCGATGATTTGCCCCAGTACTTCAGGACCGTACTGGAGCTTCTGGGCGGCCTGATGGCGGACATGGTCGGAGAAGAACAAGTGCGTCAGGCCCTCGCAGCACTCGGTCTGCCGCCGGACTTGGCGATCCGTCTGCCACAACCCGATAAGCCGGTCGCGCCCAAAGGCACGCTCAGGCTCATGCCGACCTCGCTGGAGTTGTATCGCAAATGTCCCCGGCAATACTACTACAAGCACGTCGCTGAGATTCCCGAACCGGAACGTCGGGCCGCCCGCTTCGGCACGGCCGTCCACAAGGCCCTCGAACGCCTGCACCGCAAACATCCCCGCCTGTCAATCCAGCTCAAGGCTGAACTGCTCCAATACTTCAAGGAAGAGTTGCAGGCTGTCAGCTTCTCCAGCGACGTCGAGAAGCAACAGGCGATCGAGCAGGGCGAGGAAGTGCTGACGCGGTTTCTGGAAGAGGAAGCGGATCTGGCTCAAGAGATCAAAAACACGGAGGTAGAAAAGGACCTGAGGCTTTCTCTGGATCATGACATCCTGTTGTCAATGCGCATCGACCGTCTCGACACGCTCAGCGACGGCAGCGTTCGCGTCCTCGATTACAAGACCGGCAAGCTCGCAAGCGGACCGGAATACCTCCGCCAATTCCAGATGCCGTGCTACGCCCTGGCGGTTCAAGAAGTGATGCGGAACAAGCTGTCCCGTATCGAGGTCGTCGGCCTGAAGAAACTGCACGACAACGGACAGACCGAGCGAAAGATTCTGCCGTGGGACGGCGACGGGACCGAGAAAAACCTGTCCCCAAAACGCCTGGCGCAGCTGCAACAGGAGATCCAGGAGATCGCGGCCGCCATCCGCGCCGGCCAGTTCGAGGCCAGGCCGGACGAGGACACATGCAGATATTGCAGCTACCGCCGGCTGTGCGACAAGGCTGCCGTGTGAAGAGAACCAAGTCGAGCTTTCGACTGCAAAAACTCCCCTCGACTTCTCGGGAGATGCCGAGTATTCGCCCTGTGCCACAGGGGTGGAAGGGCACAGCTTCGCGGATGGTTCGGAAAATCCTTTCCAGAGAAACTGGCCGATCAGGCAAGCTGGGTAGTCCAGGTTGGCGAGACATCTCCCCGCCTGCACAATAGAATAACGGGCCGGAAGAGGGGCTGTCCCTATCCTGTCCCGATTCCTGCCCAACGTGGTGACGCACGGGGCTGAGGGAGTCCGCCGGGCGGTTGCATTCCTGCCCCCTGGTCTGCTTAGTGGCCCCGCTGCCTGTCAGGATCGTGAGGACCATC
>CALFAY010000049.1 GCA_937944855.1 uncultured Planctomycetota bacterium | reverse complement strand
TCGCTGGCGTGTACCTGAGGTGACAGCGCAAAAGCGACCGGCGGCGCGGGCAAAGGCGGGCGCTCCCGGTTCAACTCTGCGAACCACATGTTGGTGCCGCCGACGACAGGCACTTGCGGAAAAAGCTTGCGCGCCTCCTCGATCCACCGCATCGCGGTAACCTTTTCGTTGCGGTGGAAGACAAGCAGACGAGCCAGGGGACAGCTCCGCGTCATCAGGGAACGCAGCTGCTCGATTTCCCGGCCGGGCTCGAGGTGCAAAGCCAACTCCAAGGGCGTCTCCAGGCGGGGCGGCTCTTCCCCGAAGCTCAGGTCGACGCGTACGTGATCAGGCCTCAGATCCACCGGCAGCCGCCCGCCCGAATAGCCGAAACCGATCGGGGGCAACGGGCGCCAAAGCTGGGGCGCGGTGAGGCGCGATTCGGAGGGCTGCGGTAGGGCATCGGGCACACGTCCCTTCAGCGTCAGGGTCACCGCCTGGCGGACTTCTGTGCCGGCCCGCACACGGACAGGGAACGGGAGGTGAAGCGGCGTGCCATACGTCTTGTAACTCGCATCGCCCCAGTTACGTTGGTCCTCGGTTTCGAAGATCTCGCCCTCGAAGAGGAACTCGACCTCCAATCCGGGGAGTAAGTTGTACGACAGACGCTGAAAGCCGGCAAGGGGCTGATGAGGCGAAACGAGCCGCGGGAACTCGCCGTGTCGCCCGTTGATGCGCACCGTGAGGCCCGCGCACTCGCGCAACGGATGATGGACGCACAACCCGATTCGGTTCCGCAAAAAATCCGAATAGGCCCGCCCGGCCGCTTCGAAGCGGACCGTGCCGCGGCGATCGCCGCGGATGCGTGCTTCCCAGCGGAACTCGATATCGCCGGACGAGTGAACGCAGAGGTATCGGATATCAAATGATTTCTCGTCCCGGCGCAACCTCAGGTTCTCGAGTTTTCCGGGTATTGTCACCCAATTGTGATCGCGCAAGGCGAAGTAGATGCGGCGAGCTACTTCGAGCCCCCCGAGGCACACCCTTCGCAGATCGCCCTGATCGAAAAGGAGCGTCAACGGTCCTGCACGCAGCGGTGTCATGCTTATTCCGAACAGCGGACGGCCTGGCCGCGCGCGGCTGATTCGTAGGCGGCAAAAACCAGGTGCATCGTGCGCAGGTTATCTTCGCCGGTCGTTTCCGCGACCGCCTCGCCGCGCAACGCCGCCAGCAGGTTGGCCTGACAAGGCACGATCGAGGAGTGAACCACTTCGTAAGCCGGATCCGCCCAACTGTAGCGCGGCGGGACCACGCGATAGGCGTGCGTGCCGCTCGCCGTGGTCACCCGAATCCAGTAGTCCGGTGCTAATTCCGCCGATCCTTGCCGCCCCTCGACGAAGATGAAGGTTTCGGGAAACCGATCCCGCTCCAGGAAATTTTCGGCGTAGCCCATCTCCACCGTCACGGTGGCGTCATCCACGGTCTTCAGCATTACGGTAGCCACGTCCTCACCGCGGATGTCGTCATGCACCCGGTGGGTTTGGCAATAGAGGATTTCCGCTTCGCCAAAGAGAAAGCGCGCCGTATCGAGCAAGTGCGAGCCGATATCGGTCAGCACAAACTGCTCCAGATCGCGCAGAAAAGGCTGATTGCGGAAAACGGGAAAGCCGGACACCATGGTGATGCGCGCCCGAAAGACCTTGCCGATGGTGCCGGCTTGCACGACTTGTCCGAGCGCGCGAATCGGCGCCTGCCATCGCCAGTTCTCGTTGATCAGAAAGGGAACGCCCGCTTGCCGGCAGGCCTCTACCATCTGCTGAGCCTCCTGGTAGGAACGCGCCATGGGCTTCTGGCAAATGACCGGCAGCCGCCGGCGAGCGGCCAGGAGCACAAAATCCGCGTGTGTCTCCACGGCCGTGCAGATGTCGATGAAATCTAGGGCCTGCTCATCAAGGAGCTTCTCGGCATCGTCGTAGACGGCTGGGATGCCAAAGCGGCGGGCGAGATCCTCAGCCTTGGAGCGGGTCCGGTTGTAGATGGCCACGCAACGGACCCCGGGAAGTTCCCGCCAGCCGGCCAGCTGATACTGCGCCCAGAACCCGGCGCCGAAAAGGGCGAAGGTCAGCTCTCGCATACGATGTTATAATGATCAGACCAGACGCCCCTTGTCAAGCTGTTTTATGATCGGAGAGATGGAATGGACTGCGGAGAACGGCGAAAAGGTTGTGCGCCGAAAGCTGGCCGACCAGGTGCTCGACCGCCTGCTGGCCATGATCGAGAGTGGGCAGGCGCCTCCCGGCAGCCGCTTGCCGGGCGAACGGGCACTGATGGCCCGTTTCGGGGTCGGTCGTCCGGCAGTGCGTGAGGCCCTCCAATCTCTGGAGAAAATGGGCCTTATTGAGATTCGGCACGGGGAGCGGGCCCAGGTCGTACGCTTGGATCCAAATCACGTTCTCCGTCGAATGGATGCGGCTGCGAGGCAATTGCTGACCTCTTCGCCCGAAATGCGGGAGAGCCTCGCCCAGGCCCGCCTGGCCTTCGAGCAGTTTTTGGCGCGCGAGGCGGCCAAGCGCGCCCATCGAGACGATATCGAAAAACTGCGCGACGCCCTTGCCGCTCAAGAGGCAGCCCGGGGCGATCCGGCGCGCTTCGTGCGCGCCGACATGGGCTTCCACGTCACTCTGGCCGGCCTCTCGGGCAACCCCATTTACCCCGCCCTGAGCCAGGCCATGCTTAGTTGGATCTTCGGCTTTTTCCCTCGTCTGCTGCGGGCGCCCAACGTCGAGGATCTGACCCTGAGAGAGCACGCAGCCATCTTGAGGGCCATCGAGAAGAAGGACCCCGACGCGGCGGAACGAGCCATGAAACGGCACCTGACGCGGGCTCATCCACGCTATCGTCTCGCGCTGGCCGAAACGGCGCGGCGGGCCCCTGCCGAATAGATCTTGACAGCCCCTCCGAAAGCGGCTATAACCGCCCGAGATCAAGAGGTATGACATGTCGACAACCTGCCGATCAGTCCGGCTTGCCATTTTCGCTTGGCTCGCATTCGTTGCAGGAGCGCCCGCTCAGACCGTGACCGGGTCGCTCACCGGGGTTGTCGTCGACCACACGGGGGCGGTGATTGTGGGAGCCAAGGTTGTGGTGTCCGATGAAAAAACCGGCGCGACGCGATCCGCGATCACCGGCAACACGGGCGGCTTCGTTCTCGTCGCTCTTCCCCCAGGCGGTTACACCGTACGAATCGAGGCGCCCGGGTTCCGGCCGTACGAGCGTCGGGGGCTTATCCTGACGGCCAATGAGCGCCTAGCCCTGGGAACCATTGAATTGACCGTCGGGCAAATCACCGAAACCGTTACCGTGGAAGCCCAGGGGCCGAGTCTTGCAACAGAATCAGCGGATAACACCGCCTTGCTTTCACAATCTCAGCTGCGCGACCTCATGATCCGCGGACGCGACATCGTAAACCTGCTGCGCATCCTGCCCGGCGTCTCGCAGGTCACGGGTGGTGCGGATTCTCTGGGCGGCCGCTATGGGAGCTTTGTGCCTAACATTTCCGGCACGCGGGACCAGTGGAACAACATCTTGCTGGACGGGCAGGCCGCGAACGACGTGGACATTCTCCGGGCCTTTTCTGCGGCTACGAGCGTGGACGCGATGGCGGAGGTCAAGGTGGTCCTTAACGCCTATCTGCCGGAATACGGTCCCAACCCTGGGGGCACCATCAGTGTGGTGACCAAGTCCGGTACCCGCGAGTTTCATGGGAGCGCGTACTGGTATAAGCGCCACGAAAGTCTTAACGCCAATGACTTCTTCCTCAACCGCACCGGCCAGCCGAGGCCGCTTTATCGTTTAACCAATTTCGGTTTCACCCTGGGCGGTCCTGTCTACGTGCCAGGCCGCTTCAATACATCCCGAGACAAGCTTTTCTTCTTCTTTTCTCACGAAGACTGGCGGACCAGGGTGCCGCAAAGCTTGCTCCGTTTCACGCTCCCGACGGAAGCGGAACGCCGAGGTGACTTCTCTCAGACCCTGGATCAAAATAATCGGTTGGTGGTCATTCGGGATCCTCTGGCAGGCGCGCCTTTCCCAGGGAATGTCATACCCGCTCCCCGTCTTCACCCCGAAGGCCATAAGCTCCTGGGAATTTTCCCCATGCCCAACCGGTTGGATCGGTCGCAAACGTTGGGCGCCTACAACTACGAGTTTCAGGACTTTCAGGACGTGCCCAAGCGCGGCCAGCTCTTAAGACTGGACTACCGACCCACCGATAAGGACACCCTCACTTTGCGGCCAAAGCGCTGGTGGGCGAACACGCGCGCCTACACGGCATTAGCCGGATTTTACGGCGTGCCTCTCGTCTACCATCACTATCTCTACACCCATGACGCGGCGAACGCGACGTGGACAAAGATTCTGTCCCCTACGTTGGTGAACGAGTTCACCGCGGGCTTCTGGGGCGCGAAGGAGTTAGGTGCGCCGGACCGGGGCGGCTGGGCAGGCGAGTTCGATCACTTGACGAGAACCCGCCATGGGATCACCTTCGGCCAGTTTACTCCGCGCATTAACCCCTATGGCTTCATTCCCGAGATGACCTTCGGCGGCGTCCCGTCCGCGCCGAGCTTCACCATCGACGCACGAACCCCGATCGACTGCGGAGACGAGGTGTTGACGTTGGCCAACAATCTAAGCCTCATCCGTGGTCCCCACACCGCGAAGTTCGGTTTTTATCTCCAGCGCAACTGGACCAGCGAGGGCTGGCGCGCCCCGAGTTTCAATGGGCGCTTCGATTTCGGCCGGGACCTCAATAATCCCTTCGATGCGAACTGGGCATTCGCAAATGCCCTGCTCGGAAATTTCGCCTCCTACACTGAGGCGACCAATCGCGTGATCGCGGAAGGGAAGACCCTCCTCGTGGAATGGTTCGCCCAGGACGTTTGGAAAGTCAACCGGAAGTTCACGCTTACCTACGGGGCCCGATTCAGTTGGTTCACCCCGTACCGCCTCCGCCGGGGCGTAGGAGCCGCCCTCGCGTTGGATCGGTATGACTTGTCCAGGGTCCCGCGCTTCTACCGACCCGCCTTCGATCCTTCCGGCCGAAGGGTCGCCTGGGACCCCGTGACCAATCTATTCCGACCGGCAGCATTCATTGGGGCGTTTGTGCCCGACACCGGCGATCCGGCGAATGGCACGGTCTTAGGCACCGACCGTAGCTACCCGGAAGGGTTCCGCCGACAGCAGCCTGTGCAAGTGGCGCCTCGCGTGGGCTTCGCCTACGATCTGGTCGGCAATGGCCGCACCGCGATCCGAGGCGGGTTCGGCGTGAACAAAAGGGTTTTGGAAAGAAGTGGAAACTTTATCAATCCGGCAGCGAACAATCCCCCGGTTTTGTTCCAGCCCCGGATTTTCTATGGCAGCTTGGACACGTTTCTCCAGGCCTCCGGTGTGCTCTTCCCGTCTGCCGTCAACGCATGGCAGCGGGACGACGTGGTCCCCAGCGTCTATAACTGGAGTTTCGGCCTACAACAACACCTAGGTTGGGGCACCATCCTCGAAGCAGCGTACGTCGCCAACGTGGGGCGCCACCTCTTGCAGACCGTCAACCTCAACACGCTACCCTACGGTGCGCGGTTCCAGCCTGAGAATGCCGATCCCACGAACCCCACTCGTCCCCTGCCAGACGATTTCTTCCGACCTTTCCCGGGCTACGGCAGCATAACGTACTACGAAACCTCCGGGACATCCAACTATAACGCCTTGCAGGTGTCAGCGAACCGCCGTTTCGTCGAGGGCTTCCAGTTCGGAGTGGCCTACACCTGGTCGAAGGCGATGGGGCTCTCCGCCGGCGAACCGGGGAGTGTTTCACGTTATATCTCCCGGCGCGTGTGGAACTATGGACCGCTGAGTTTCGACCAAACCCACATGTTAGTTGTGAACTATCTTTGGGAACTGCCCAATTATGGCAGGCTGTTGCCCAAAGGTATTCTTCGCCAGATTGCCGATAATTGGCAAATTTCCGGAATCGTTACTTTCGCCAGTGGTACACCGGCCGGCATTGGTCTGACGACCACCGACGGCGCCGACATCAGCGGAGGCGGGGATGGCACCCGGGTAGTGGTCGTGGAGAAGCCCCAACTGCGACGCGGCGAGCGCAGCTTCCACCGCTGGTTCAACACGCGTGCCTTCGCACGGCCGGCCAAGGGGACGTTCGGTAACGCAGCGTCGAGCGTCTTCCGGGGACCTGGGATCAACAACTGGGATCTGACCGTGATGAAGAACATACCGGTGCGCGGGGAGTCACGCTTCCTACGGTTACGCTGCGAGATGTACAACGCGTTCAACCACACGCAGTACGCTTCCGTGGACAATACTGCCCGGTTCGACCCCGCCGGAAATCAGGTGAATGCCCGATTCGGACAGGTCACGGCGACACGGTCACCCAGGGTGGTGCAGCTGTCCTTAGGTTTTTACTTCTGACGAGGCGGTTAGACTTCAGGCCCGGTGACATCGGTTGCGACTGCAAGTGGCGGGGCTTTGCTGCCGAAGAAAAGGTCGGCAATCTCCGAGGGGCCGACGGGACGGAGCCAGTAGAACTTCGTCGCGAAAATTGAATTTGAGGTTGAATGATGAGGAGTTGGATCGAGTTGAGCTTAGTGGGCCTGCTGCTGATCCCATCGGCGGGGTTAGCCGCGACGCCGCCGCTGCCCAAGCTGAAGGTCAGCGAGAACGGCCGTTTCCTGGTTCAGGATAACGGCAAGCCTTTCTTCTACCTGGGCGATACCGCCTGGGAGCTCTTCCACCGTCTGGATCGGAGCCAGGCCGTTGAATATCTCGAGTTGCGTGCTCGCCAGGGTTACAACGTCATTCAGGCCGTAGCGCTGGCCGAACTGGATGGCATTAGCGACCCCAATCCTTACGGCGACCTCCCTCTCCAGGATAAGGATCCTGCGCGGCCCGCGGTCACCCCGGGGAACGATCCTAACGATCCAGCAGCGTACGACTATTGGGACCATGTCGAATTCATCATTGACGAAGCCAATCGGCGGGGCATTTACATCGGTCTGCTACCTACCTGGGGTCGTTGGGTGCGCAACGAGCGTAACCCCACGGACCAGATCTTCACTCCTCAAAACGCGTTGGCATACGGACAGTTTCTTGGTCGCCGCTTCTCCGGCAAGTCAGTGATCTGGATCTTGGGCGGAGACCGGTCTCCCGAGGGCGTCGAGGAAATCTGGCGGGAGTTGGCGCGCGGCATCGTACTGGGAATTGCCGGGAAGGAAGACTACTCGGCTGCGCTGATGACTTTCCATCCTCGCGGCGGACACAGCTCGGCCGAGCATTTCCACAACGAACCGTGGCTGGATTTCAACATGCAGCAGACCGGTCACGGCCCGGCGGAGCGCGTGCAAAGCTGGGTTCGGATCAAGGCGGATTACGACCGCGTTCCCGTAAAACCAGTAATGGACGGAGAACCGCTGTACGAAGATCATCCGATCGGGTTCCGTCTCGCTCGCGAGTATGGTTATTCTTTCGACGCGCACGTTCGCCAACGAGCGTACTGGGCCGTTTTCTCGGGAGGATTCGGCCACACCTACGGCAACCACTCAGTGTGGCAAATGGCCATGCCCGGGAAGCGCCCGATTAACGGACCGCTTTTCCACTGGCATCAGGCGTTACACCGGCCGGGAGCCGCGCAGATGCAGTACCTTCGCAATTTGATGGAATCGCGCCCCTTTCTATCGCGGGTGCCGGATCTAACGCTGATCGCAGAAAATTGGGAGGGCGCCGAGTACGTTGTAGCCACAAGAGGCGAGGGTTACGCTTTTTATTACAGCCCGCAAGGACGGCCCATCGTAGCCAACCTCGGCAAAATTTCCGGAGAGCGGCTCAGGGCCTGGTGGTACAACCCGCGCACGGGCGAGGCGGAACTCATTGGCACCTTCGACAACCGGGGCAGACGTGAATTCGCCCCTCCCTTGCTGGGGGGCTTGGGCGCCGACCTGGTGTTAGTGCTCGACGACGAATCGCGCGCCTTCCCGCCCCCGGGCCGCCCGGCGCCGAGCCGTTGACGACCGGCCTTCAGGTGGATGGCGATCCGGAGATCAAGTGACGAGAGGCATGCGAGATGCTCTTGTGCCGGCGCCGCGGGCCAGATACACCACCTTTCCGGGGGCGAAAGAACCTCAGGGCCAGCGGGCCCGAACCGAGCCCTTGCTCGATGGTGTCGTTGCACCGGCTCGCGATTACCGTAAATGCCAACCCCCGTTCGCCATCTGCGCTGCGCAGACGGGTCGTCGGCGCGCCTGAGGGTACAGGAGTTAAGCGAATTGCCCGGCGCCGTGACGGCCGAGACTATCGCGACTCGACGGCATTGGTCGTCTCAGCCACCCGCCGCGGAGCCTTCCGACGGCGTAGGCGTGCAGGAAGGAGAGTTGAATAGCGTGCGGCTAACGATTGCGTTGATCGCTTCCCTGCTCTTGCCGGCAACCTTTGCGGGACGGCAACCGGTCCCCTTGGACCGCGTCCAGATCAACGATGCCTTCTGGAGTCCCTGGCTGGAAAGAAACCGCGAAGTGACCCTGCCTCATATCCTCCGCCTGATGGACGAGACCGGCGTCAGGGCAGCGTTCGCGAAAGCAGCGGGCAAGGGCGAACCTGTCTTCGTTGGCTTCCACAACAGCGACGAGGTCATGTACAAGACGCTGGAGGCGGCCGCCTACGAACTCCTGCGCCGCCCGGATCCTCAGTGGCGGAAACTCGTCGAAGCGCTCGCGGCAGAGGTCATCGCGGCCCAAGAGCCGGATGGTTACCTCTGCACGCCGGCGAGCATCTTTCGCCGAATGGGTCGCCTCCATCCGCGTTTCCCGCCCGATCGCCCGCTGGTTCATGAGCTGTATCTTTTCGGCCACCTATATGAGGCGGCCGTAGCCCACTTCCGCGCGACCGGAAGTCGACGGCTTCTTGAAGCGGCCCTGAAGAACGCGGACCTGGTGTGTACACGGTTCGGCCCGGGCCGCAGCCGTGACGTACCTAACCACCCCAACATTGAGCAAGCTCTCATCACCCTCTATGAAGTGACCGGCGAACGACGCTACCTTGAACAGGCGAAATTTTTTGTGGATGAGCGAGGGCGAGCGGACGGCCATCAGCTCTGGGGCGCTTTTGCGCAGGACCACCGTCCCGTGACCGAGCAGGCAGAGGCGGTCGGCCAGGTTCCTCGGGCCTGCTACCTTTACTCTGCAATGGCTGATGTTGCCCGGCACACGCGCCATTCTGCCTATATTGCGGCTCTGAAAAGACTCTGGGCCGACGTGGTAGGCCGGAAGTTGTATCTGACAGGAGGCGTCGGGGCCCGCGCTCAGGGCGAAGCATTCGGGGCAGCCTACGAATTGCCCAATGCGGAAGCCTACGCCGAAACGTGCGCGGCAATTGCTTTCATGATGTGGAATTATCGTATGTTCCTTTTGGAGGGCGAAGCCAAGTACTTCGATGTGTTCGAGCGCACGCTTTATAACAACTTCCTCGCGGCCGTCTCGCTCAGGGGAGACGCTTTCTTTTACGTCAACCCGTTAGCCTCCGACGGAGTGCGAAAGTTCAACAGGGGCTGGACCCCGCGCGAAGCAACCGGACCTCACGTGGAGGGTGCTCCGGGACGTAAACCCTGGTTCTTCTGCCCGTGTTGCCCGCCTAACTGGTCGCGATGGGCCGCGTCCCTGGGGCGTTACGTGTATGCTTTGGGAGAAAATGGCATTTACGTCAATCTTTTCATAAGCTCGAGAGCTCGGTTTGCGCTGGCCGATCGATCCGTGGAGGTCGAGCTCAAAACTCGCTATCCCTGGGAGGGCAAGGTGCTGATCCGTGTACGGCCTGACATCCCGTTTGCTTTCCCGCTACGCATCCGGCTTCCGGGTTGGGCCTTAGGCAACCCAGTTCCCTCGGACTTGTACCGCTACGCGGCCGGCGCGGCTAAACCGAGGATCCCCATAACGGTCAATGGAAAGACGCAGCGGTACTGGATTGAGAAGGGATATGCGGTGATCAGGAAGCAGTGGGAGGTAGGCGACTCGGTCACGTTCAATCTGCCGTTGGCGCCGCGAAAGGTGGTAGCACACGAGCGGGTGAGGGAAAATGCTGGGCGCGTGGCGCTGGAGCGCGGTCCGATCGTTTACTGCCTGGAGGGTTGGGACCATGCGGGCAAGGTATTGGACATCCTCATCCCGCTGCGAAGCTCGCTTGAAGCCGTTCGTCGACCAGATTTGCTTGGGGGCGTGACGGTTCTCACAGGCCGCGCACAGCGGTCTGGCGGCGAGGCGCTGAAAATGGTCGCTATCCCCTACTATGCATGGGCGAATCGGGGTCCCACGGAAATGGCGGTCTGGCTGAAGGCCTCAGGCCGCTAACCAAGGCTTCGCGAATACCTCACCCTGCGCCCGAAAGGTTCTTGCCCGTCAACGCCGAAGGCTACCGTCGGGGAAACGCCGCCCGGACGAGGCGCGCAAGTTAGCCTGGCCACTGACTGGCAGACGCCTAAGCCGCCTTGCGGCAGGCTTCGATGGCGCGGCCGTAGAAGTCGGGAGTGCCGAAGTTCCCCGACTTGAGGACCACCGGCAGTCGGAAGCGGCCGAGCGAGACGCAGAGCGGAACGCCGGGTTCGATGTTTGGCCGCACCTCGAGAGCCGCCAACTCCAGAGCGCGGCAGATGGCCCCGGAAGTCTCGCCTCCGGCCACGACCAGACCCTGTGGCCGATGCTCGTCGAAGATGCGCCGCACCAGACGGGCCAACTCCTGCGCAATACGCGCGCCGGCCTCCAGATTCGTGATGCCGCGCTCCTGCGCCCAAGTGGCGACACGCTCAACATCTTCGGGCTCGGAGGCGGTGCGCAGCAGGCAAGTGCGTCCGTTCCGTAGCTCCGAAACAACACGTTGGGCAGGATCGGCGGCGCCTTCGGCGACGGCGATGGGGTCGAGCACGACGGTGACGGCGCCTTGCTCCTCCAGCCAGCGATTCTGTCGGCGAGTGGCCACCGAGCAGCTTCCCGCCACGACCAAAAACCCAAGTCCCCCGCCTGCTGGCGCTCGCCAGGGGAGCTCACGTGGCATCCACCATCCCCGCTCCCGCCAGATTGCCGGCAACTTCATGGCGGGCGCTGAGCTGCCCGTGATCAATCGCAGATCCGCGATTGCCCTGCAGATGCGTTCCAGGTCCTCATCGCTGATGCAGTCCAGGATCGCAATCTCGACTCCCTCGGCGCGGACCTGCTCGATGCGGTCGCGTGTCACGGGGTAGTGCGCCAGGCCCACTCGCCTGCGAGTCTGGCCGGACAAGTGACTTACTAGGTTAGGATTACGCATCGGCGTTAGCGGATGGTCGCGCATGGGCGAATCCGAAAGTAGCTGCCGATATACGAAGTGATAGCCCATGTATGTCGTTCGCCCATTAACTGGGAGGGCGGGCAATGCGACGGTGAACGACTCTCCCAGCTCGTCCATGGCTGCATCGATCGCCTGCCCGATGTTACCTTCCGGGGTAGAATCGAAAGTGCTGCAGTACTTGATCTGGTAGACGAGCGGATTCAAACGCGCAAGCAAACTCACCGCAGCGCGGTTGTGCTCGTAGGCCAGCCGGGGTTCTACGGACCGCGTCGCCACGCCGATGATCACGGCGTCGGCGTCCTCGCTCCAGACCTCCAGATCCGCAAGGGTGGGCACGTCGATCACCAGGACCGTACGCACCCCCTGATCGGCCAGCATGCCGGCCAGGTCCGTGGCGCCGGTGTCGTCGTCAGCGACAGCAGCAAAAACAGGGCGCATAACAACTTGCTCAGACTTCGATTATATCCACCCAATCCCCGCGCCGGGCAGACTCGTAAGCCGCCCACGCGCACCGCAGGGTCCGGAGATGCTCTTCAGCCGTCTGTACCACCGACGACCGCCGGCCCAACATATAGTCCGTGCATTCGCGTTCGAAAAGATAAAAGCTTTCCACGTATTCGCCATCGGCGAGCGCGGCTCGTCGTGGGTAAGTTCGCGGCCGCGCGAGAGCCGCAGCCGGCCCTGCTCACCCCGCGTCATGGTTCCTTCCCAAAAGGCTTCGCCCTCCTCGCCGGCCACCAAGAGGCTGGCCTGAGTCAGGGCCGCATGCTTCCAGCCCACCTCGATGACGGCCGTCACGTCCGGGTATTGGTAAACGGCGTGCACCAGGCTTTCGCCACGAACGCGAGGGTTGAGACGATGCATGCGCGCCAGCACGCGGATCGGCTCGCCGAGCAGGGACCGCATCATGTCCACTAACTGAGTGCCGTATTCCCACAGCACGCCCAACTCGACTTCGTTCTTATAAGCCTCGCCGGGTTCGGTCGCATTAAGATGCTCCAGTTTAACGTAGTGCAACCTGCCGAAATAACCTTCTTCCAGGCGCGTGCGGATGAGCTGAAACCAAGGGCGATAACGGTGATTCTCGTGAACCGCGAAGAGCCTGGGATAACCCTGCATGTCGGCAGCCAGGCCGACGGCCGCCTCGAGATCCTCCGCCAACGGTTTCTGGCAGATGATGTGCGTTTTGAATTCGCGGGCGACACGACAGTGCTCCCGGTGCACCGCAGGCGCGGTCAGTATGTCCACGAAATCGGGCCGCTCCGCCTCGAGCATGGCAACCAGATCAGCGTAGACCCGCGCCGTGGGAACGAACTGCTGTCGTCGCTGTTCAGCCCTGGCAATGGTGCGGTTACCCAAGGCCACGATCTCCACCTCAGGAATGCGCAACCAACCACGCAGATGATATTCCGAAATCATTCCGCAACCGTAAAGCACTCCGCGGAGTCTCACCCTCCCTCCTTTTCGGGACCGGTCGGCTCGGAAGCGGCACGGGTGGCCGCCAAGCCCGCCAGTGCCGCCAGCAGCGCCGCCACCGTTACGCCGACAA
>CALFAY010000048.1 GCA_937944855.1 uncultured Planctomycetota bacterium | reverse complement strand
CCAGGAGACGATTCCGATGGTGCAGCCGGCCACCACGACCAGCGGCAGCGTGCCAACCAGAGCGCCGTAAAGCTGTTGCCAGACGGCTGACGGACGAACGAATGCTGACGGCAGCGTAATCACGCACCGCCCTGTAAATTCCAGGAAGTTGCCGACGCGTTCCAGGACATCGCCCAGCGGAGCCACGGTCATGCCTCGAACAGATGCCCGCACACGGCGAGGATATGTTCCCGAGCCTGGCGGGCGGCGGCATCGGGATCCTCGACGTACGGATAAAGCTCGATCGTCACCCACCCGTCGTAGCCGATCCCTCGCAGGGCTTCGAGTACGCCGCGGAAGTCGATCACGCCCTCTCCGGGCACACGGTGGAAATGAACCCGGTCGGCAGTGATGTCTTCCAGATGAACGTGCCCGATGTACTGGGCCAGACGGTGAACCGCCCTGGGCAAGTCTTCGCCGACGCAGAAGAAATGTCCGATGTCAAAGTTGAGGCCGACTGCGGGAAAATCCGCCAGACGGTCCATGAGGGCCTCAGCCTGTTCGACGTTTTCGATCAGCAGCCCCGGCTCAGGCTCGACGAGCAAGCGCACGCCGACTGTGGCCGCGTGATCGGCGACGGGCTTCAGCACTTCGAGGAAACGCTGGAAGTCGTCATGCCACGGCTGGCCGGGTTCCAGCGGGCCGCCTGGTTCCGTCGTGATGCAGGGAGCACCAAGATCGCGGGCCAGGTCGAGACTACGCAAGGTGTGATCAATGCGTACCCGGCGGTACGGTTCATAGGGTTCGATCCATGACGGATGCCAGTAGCGCTGCCGGGGATCGCTGATGGCGTTCATCATGAAGGCGTTGATGTTCGCGATGGCGAGTCGGTTCTGCTCCAGGGCGGCACGCAGCGCCGCCTTCTGGTCCTCCAACAGAAAAGCAGGCCAGGCATGGGGCACGTCGGCCATGATCTCGATGCCGCCATAGCCCAATCGGGCAATGCGCTGGGCTGCTTCGGCGAATGGAAACCGCAGATAGGCGTTGCTACTGAAGGCGAGCTTCATGATCCGACCAGAGTTTCCGCACGTTCCGCAGCGACCGATGCGACGTACTCTTCCAGCATTGCATATTGCTTGAAAAAGTCGTGTTCTTCGACGCCCATCGGGCTCTTCCAGAAGCAGGCAAGATATTTCAGGATGCCGACCTCGGCGCGTCGCTGGGCGTGCAGGGCGAGCCGGGCCAGGTCAATCACCAGGGGAGCAGCCAGGATCGAGTCGCAGCCCTGCCAGGTAAACTGCATCATCATACGCACGCCGAGGAAGCCCTCGAAGTGGATATGGTCCCAGGCGGTTTTCCAGTCGTCGAGCGATTCGATGTACTCGATGGAGACGTGCGTCTGCGGCTTGTAACCAAGGATCGAAGAGACGACCTGATCCTTCGTGCGGATCTTGCTCGCTTTATTATCGGGGTCGTTCAGCACCACGCCGTCGCGGTTGCCGAAGATATTGTGGCCCACCCAGCTGAGCACCCGCAAATGGCGTTTCTGAAACATCGGAGCAAGCACGGTCTTGAGCAGGGTTTCGCCGGTCTTACCGTCCTGCCCGGCGACGACGGCCCGGCGTCGCTCGGCCAGTTCCAACGCCGCGGGAAACGACGCCCCCAGCGATGGCGTGAAATTGACATAGGGCAGTCCAAGATCGAGAGCGGCCAAGGCGTACAACCCCGAAGCGGGCAACAGGGGCGGATGGTCCTTGACCCGGCAAGCCGCCTCGAAGCATTCGAGACTTGCGTGGGCCTCAGTCAGCGGGAAAGGCGGTTCGGTCGAGGCGACGTTGACGACGACCAGCTGATCGAGTCGGTGATTCCGGCGAAAAGCGTTCAGGTCGGCTTGAATGCGGTCGATGGCGGCGCGTGGCGATTCGTTGGGTCGCACCTCAGGAAGCTCGGCAAGTCTGGCAATGGTCGGACCGCTGTTGAAGATCGTGCCGGGGCAGACGTTGTGCGACCAGTTGAGGAGATCATCCCGACAAGGTTCGATCAGGTCGGGCGGAAAGATCCGTGCGCGGTGTTGAAATTCACGGACGCTCTGCAGGAAGTCGGTACGGCGAATATCGTGGCCGCCCACGGCGAAGGCCGACGGATCGTCCAGATCGAGTTGATCAAAGCCCGACAAGCATGTTGTCAAACCGACCGGCTCGACGATGCCGCGACGCAGGGCCGACAGGCCCACGGCCACGGTGGGTCCTACCCCCCCAAACGCTCCGATCAACCAGATGCCGACGCGCCGTTGACTCATATGCCCCCCTTGCACGAAGGTTCCTCTACTCTCAGTGTAACAATTCGGTGAAGACGGGGCAGCTTGTGGAACGCTATCAGAGGCGAGAAGACATAGCGTCGGCAGGACGATGGGCGGAGCGTGTCGGGGCGGCGGGTGGAGGAAAGAAACCGACTTCGCCTTCATACACCACCCGACGTTGAGCGAGCATGTCATGAACGCGCCGATAGTCGTGGGCGGTCCAGGGCAGTTCGGCGAGCAGGCGGCGGGCTTGTGGTCCGGTGTCGGCTCCGAAGCAGCCGCGGGCGTCGTGGAAATCCTGGACCACGAGCACATCGGGGTCGAAGGCGCAGAGCCGTTCGACGAAGCCTTCGGGTTCCTCGAGCGGCAGCATAGGCGTGACGCAGATGCCCACGGCGATTCCGGCTTGACGCAGGCAAGCCAGGGCTTCCCAACGGCGCTCCAGGGGCGGAGCCTTGGGTTCGAAGAGCTGACGCACTTTTTCGCTGCCGGTTGGAATCGAGACGTTGACCCGCACGGAATGAAAACGCTGAAGCAGGTCGGCATCCCGAACGACCAGCGGTCCGCGCGTCTGGACGAGCAAACGCGGCTGATACGGCAGCAGGGCTTCGAGGATGCCGCGAGTCAGTTTCAGGCGGCGCTCCAGGGGCAGATAGGGGTCAGTCACGCTGGACAGGTAAAGCGTTTGCCCGGCCAGGCGCGGAGCTTCACGACGGGCCAGCTCGACGGCGTTCGTCTTCGCTTGCAGCCAGCGTCCCCACTCCTGCTTGGGCCGCCGGTTCTGAGGCAGGAACATGGCATAGCAGTACGAGCAGCCGAACGTGCAGCCGACGTAGGGATTGCACGTCCAGGCGAATCCGCCCCGGCGGATGTAGCCCGTAGCGGTGCTGAAGATGGAGCGGGCGACGAGAGTTTCCACGCCTGAATGCTACCCTAGGGTTCCGGTTGCTCTCGAAGGCGACGGTCGCTGATAGCCTGCCGAAGCTGCTCCGCCTCCCGATGCCAAGGATGCTGGTCGAGGATTCGGCGGACTTCATCCCGCGCTTCCAGCAATTGGCCATCTTCCAGGAGCCAACGGGCAAAAGTCAATCGCCAGCGGAGGTTTCCCGGCTGTTTTTCGAGGGCTTCCCGTAAGGTGCGGACCGCTTCCGTTTTCTCGTCCAAGGCCCGATACAGTTCCGCCAGCGTATAAAGCTCTCCCGGAGCAAGAGAGTCCCTGCGGTGTTGCAAGATGCCTAAGGCCCGAGCGAACAAGGTTCGGCGCTGGGACTCTTGTCCTAGCCCTGGATAGAGAAAACGAGCGGCCTTCCAGAGCCGGTCGGGGTCGTCTGGCACAATCCGCTGGACGGTCGCGTCTTCACCGAAAGCCACAACGGCTCGAGCGAGGATGTCTTCGAGAAAATTGTCGGACAGTTCCAGACTGCGACGCCAACACTGAATGGCCCGCTCGCGGTCGTCTTCAAGCAGAGCCACCAGACCGCCGACGTACCACAATTCAGGATCGACCGGGATCAGGAGCATGGCCCGTTCGACGTAACGATGGGCAGGGTCAGCCTGGGTGAAGGCTGGGCGATTGGCAGCCAGACGAACATGCGGAGCGCCCAACGTGGGAGCCAGATCCCGGGCGCGGACCAGGTGTCGCAATCCTGGAATCACCAGACTGCTTTGCAGGTGGGAGTCCAATTCTTCCACCATCGGTTCCCAGGCGATGCTCGACAGGGTGGCTGCGGAGGTGGGAGCCAGCAAGGCTTCGGCCGGAGTGGCGGACCACCCGGCGGCGAACCACGGCGCCACAAGGCTCAACTCTTGGGCTGCCTCCATCAGTGCCATCTGTTCTGCGACCGCTTCCAGGTACGCGCGGCTGGCTTCAAGATGCAAGCGGGCTTTGTCAGGATCAAGCCTGGCAGCCTCGACAAAATGCGGAAAAGCCAACGTGAAGCAATCAGGCCGATCCGTGGCCAGCCAAGCGTATCCGGCGCTGCGGTGATAATGCACTCGCCAAATACGCCAACCTTCCAAAACGAGCACAACACCGAGGAGAATCACGAACCCACTCACGAGCAGCCACGCCCAGTTTCGCCATCCTTTCGCGACGCTGGGGTCAGCGGGCAGTTCCCGGTTTGCACTCAAAACGGTGAGGTGGGCGGCGATCACGGCAGCGAGAATGGCGATGGCAGGGATGTGCATGCCGAAATCGCCGAAGCTGTGGATTACGACTGTAAACAACGCCAGGGCCGCTCCCAGGACAAAGTTTCCGGCTTCTTCCGGGACGTATCGGCGATATGCCCGGAAGGCACACACGATGCCCAGGACGGCCAGGGCCGTCACTAGTACGAATCCGATGAGTCCGCCCTCGATCCAGGCTTCGAGGTAGTCGTTGTGAGCGTGCTCGTACTGCAAGTCGACGTCGTCTGGGGTTTGGCGGTGAAGTGCTTCGACGGCCTCGAACGTGCCTAGTCCCGTGCCAAAAAGAGGAAACTTCCAGACCAGCGGCAAAAGCATGGACCACAGCGGAGCTCGGCTTTCCTGGAGGGCCTCTCCCATCCAGACGGTCTCCAAGCGTTCTTTGACCAGATCAAGTCCGAACCAGGTGGTCAGAGCCAATACCACCCCGCCAACGACCAGGGGCAGGTCGAGCCGGGAGCGTCGGTAGTCGTGGAGCAAGTGCAGCAGCGCCGCTCCGGCTACCGCCAGCAGCAAGGCCACGATGCCGCCGCGGGACCGCGACAACAGCACGCTGGTGACCATCAGCCCCAACCCGCTGCCAATCCAGAGGATTTCAGGTTGCTGAAGCACGGCCAGCGGCACGCCTGGCTGATGGTCGAGTTGGTGATAGTGCTGCCGGACGGCCAGCAACCAGCCCAGCCCCAGACCGATGCACATGTTGAGATAAAAGGGGTAGTGATTGCGGCAGATAAACGGGCCGAAAACTTCCGCCGGGGCAGCGAACGTGCCGTAGATGACATTTGGCGGTCCTCGAAAGTACTGGAAGAGCGCCCACAAGGCCAGTGCGAAGCCGTTCAGAGTGGCCGCGATGGCCAGACGGCGCAAGGACGCTTCCGAGGCCACGTTCTCCTGCACGACGGCAAACAGGGCCATCAAGGCGAGCAAACGGAGAAGAAAATGTCGGGTGGCGCCCGGATAGACGCTCAGGGTTCGCCCCCGTTCGAAAGGCGGGTGCAGAGCCTCGCTGTCAGCCACAATCTCCGGGGTCTCCGGCAGTAGCGAACTGTACAAACGGGCTGTCTCGGAAGAGAGCAGCCCCAGGACGGCGCGGGGCATCGGAATGATCTGCACGACGCCCAGGGCAAACCAGGCGGCGAGAATGGTCAGGAACGGCGTGCGTCGCAGAAGGATGCGGCCCTCCGCCACCATGCGTGCTCCCCAGAGGACAAGCAGCAAACCGATAACGACCAGAACGGCGGCTTCGAACGGCGGATCAACTGCTCCCAACGCCCAGGGCGACAGGACGACCAGGAGAAGCACGACGGCTTCGATGGTCACTCCCAGGACGTTTGAAAGCGGCCGAACCGAGAGGGACTCAGGCGCAACGAGATTCGCGGTCATGAACCGACCTCGCAAATCGAAGCAAAAACGGCGTGGTTCCGGCCGCCCCGAACCCACGCCGCCTTATTGTCACGTCAGCTACTTGGGGAGCGTCAGCCTTGATCCTACCGGCTTAGATGAAGCTGAAGGTGAAACGATGAGGCGAACCGGGCGGCGGTGGGGAATTGTCCCACAAACCCTTGCCCCGCTTGTTGTACTTGATCTTGACGACCAGACGGTAATTGCCAGCACTCAAGAAGACGGAGTTACTGTTGTTGGCAGACAAGAGATTGGGAGTTGCCCCCGCGGACTCCTTGTATTCCAATGCCTTGATCCGGTTGCCCCCGGCCAGCGGCCTGATACGAACCAGCACTTCGACGCCAGCACGCTGGGCGAGCGTCTCGAAAAACTGCGACACGTTAAGTGTCTCGCCTCCAGGAGCGACCTGGAAATCCCGCTTGGCCGTGACCTCGATGCGGTCAGATTGCTTGGCGGTGTAATTCCGCATATCGATAAGCAGATTACCGCCGTTGGGATTATCGGAGAAGGTCAAGCTCGGAGGCGGCGCCTGCGTGGCCGAGATATTCATCGTCCAGAACGGCATCAACCAGGTGAATGCGAACGCAGGGATCGGCGCGAACACAGCCAAGCCAGCCGTGACCGCCAGCACTCCGCGGGCCTTCTGCCAGAGCTTTTGGATGACAACAGATGATGATGATGGCCTCATGGTAAGCTCTCCTTCTCTGCAGTTCCGCTGCTGCCCGGAGCAGGGCTGGTTGTCCTGTTCATGACAAGGAGCATCCCCTATTTCAAGGATTGTGAAGGCGAAGTCAAGATAGTTTGGGACGATTCTGTCGGTTTTTCGGGGGGATTGGCATTCATTGAGATTCGCTTCATGAGACGTTCGTACACTTGGCCAAGCTCATGGCCATAGCGGTGGACACCGAAGTTGCTTCGCGCGGCAGCGATGGCTTGGTTTTGCAATTGCCGACGCCGCTGCGGATCGGCCAGCAAAGTGTCCAATACCTCTGCCAACTGATGAACTTTGCCGGGCGAGAAGCCGACAGCCTCCACGCCGTCCTCGAACAGTTCTGACGCTCCTCCGGCTCGGGACGCGACCACGCACCGTCCACAGGCCATGGCCTCCGCAATCGTGAGGCCGAACGGCTCCGGCCTCCGGGAGGCGTGTACCACCACATCCAGGGCCCGATACACGGGAGCAGGGTCGGGTTGAAAATCCACGAAACCGAGGCGTTCGCGAATGCCAAGAGAATTTGCCAAGGCTTCCAGTTCCGGTCGAGAGAACTGTGATCCCGCAGTCCGGTAGATCGGCCCGCCGATGACATAGAAACGACAATGCGGATGGCGGATGCGCGCGGCAGCTTGCAGGAAAACGTCATGTCCTTTCCACCGGGCATAGGTCGCCACCAGTCCGACACGCAGGGAGCCAACGGGAGCGGGAGGCAGACCGGCCAAGGCGTCGAGATCAGCAACCGGACCAAGCGGAGTGAACTCGTCGAGGTCCACGGCGTTCCGGATGACGTGGACGGGAAGATTCGGAATCGTCGTCTGGACCTCCCGGGCGACCGCGTCCGAGACAGCAACGATGCCGTTGCATCGGCATCTCATCCAACGGAGCAGGCGGACCATTGCCGGCCGAAAAGATGGGAAGTCGTGCATGTGCCACAGCAGAACCGCGTCCCTCGGTCGGGACAGGGCGGAAAGCAGGTGCATTTTCAGACCGTTGCTGTGAATCAGGTCTGGTTGCAACTGGTGCAGAAGTCGTCGAAGTTTGTGGGCATAATCGAAAGCGTCTGGAGCAGCCAGCGCCAGGCGAAACCAAAGCCGCGATCTGCTGTGTTCAGGATCGAGTGTCGCCTGGGTGTCACCCAACGATTCAAGGCGTGCGGGCAGAGGAAGCACATGCACGGCAATGCCCCGAGATCTCAGTTTTTCTGCCAAAGCCCCGTCACTGCCCAGGACGGCGTGCAATTCCGCGGCCCGTTCATGACCGGCAAGCGCCGCTGCGGTGCCGAGCAGGACCCGCTCGGCGCCTCCGATCACCCCGACGGGACTAAGAAAAACGATCCTCATGCGGAGCCTTCAGTTCGCTGGTGCCCCAGAAGACCCAGATAGGCGTGGCGGATGATTCGAGCATGCTCGGTCCAAGAGAAGCGGGCTGCGTGAGCAAGACGCTCAGCCCGCGACGGAGCGTGTTCCGGGTAGGCCAGAAGATCAGTGACGACGTTCACCCAGGCAGCTACGTCGCCAACTGGGACATAAACGGCCGCTGAACCGCCAGTCTCTCGCAGGGTCGGGATGTCGCTAGCGACGACGATTGCTCCGCAGGCCAGCGCCTCAATCACCGGCAGCCCAAAGCCCTCGGCCTCGCTGGGCAGCAACACGAGCCGTGCTCCCCGATACAACTCGGCCAGTTCGCAGCGGCTCAGACCGGCCATTTGTCGAACACAGGGTTCCAAACCGACACGGCGTATTTGTTCCCGCTGCGTTTCAGTCCACGAGCCGCCGGCTTGCACGAGCGTCAATTCCGGATACCGGCGTCGGACTTCGGCGAACATGTCGAGCAGAACATCGATCCGCTTTCGCGGAATGCAGCTGCCGACGTGGAGGAGATAAGGGACATCTTGCAGGGTCGGAAAGCATACACTGTTTGGGTCCTCGTCAGCGGCTTGCGGCGCGAACTCCGGGCAAATTCCGTGAGGAGCGTGAACCAGCCGTGCCGGGTCGATCAGACCAAAACGCAGGATCTCCTCGCGCACCGCCAGCGTGTTGTGAAACACGACTGCGGCTTTCTGCACGCCGTCGAGAATGTATCGGGCCATGCGGCGAAACCACAGAGGACGTGGGTCGCGCTTCGGTTCCACCAGACATCGGAAAGCATCAAGGTCGTGGAAATAGACGCCGGTCCGGTTCGCGGGCAAGGCATGGACTAGGGCGCCGTAGCTGTGGTCCACGACGTGGAAAACGTCGAATTCCGTGACGTTTCGCCGAAGCGACCGGGGATACCAGAGCAGACGGTTCAAGAGCCGGTCGGCATTCCGGGCCATTCGCCAACGGCCGGTCGAGGGCCATCTGGAAAAACACCGAAAGTAGCTTGGGCACACGTCTTGGACTTCGCCCGGTACGGGCCACCACTTGAGCAGCGCTTCGGCGCACAAGTCCATGCTCGGCCAACTCTCCTCGGCGAAGTCAGGCAGCAGGGCCAGGCGCAGCACCGGCCAAGGAGCGCTCGCACAAGCCCTTTCCCCGAATCTCGGGGCCGGGTCAGCTGCATTTGCGCAGGCAGGCACGGATGAGTTCTGCATAGCGGGGAGCGAGCTGATCGTAGTCGAAGAAGCGTCGGGCCAGTTCGACACTTTCGCTTCGCGGACTGAGCGGCCTCTGCTCTTTGACGAGGCGGACGATTCGTTCCGCGAGCCGACACGGATACTCCCGGTCCACGCTGCCCTGGTAATCCACAAGCATTTCCTCAGGCAGAACGCGAGCCGCGGTCCCGACGCGACTGGCCAGCACGAACCGCCCGGCGGCCAGGTACAAAGGCAGTTTGCCGGTAGTGCGCACCTGGCCGGCGCGGTCGTTGGTCTGCGTTGACAGTGCAATGTCAATCCCTGCGAGATACTGGGGCAGTTCGTAATACGGAACCCGCCCGACGAAGCGGATGCGGTCGGCGACGCCAAGACGCTGGGCTTCCTGTTTCAGCCAGGGCAGACCGTCCCCATCGCCGATGAAAACCCCGTCCGCCATCTCCCGCGGCAGCAAGCTAAGCGTCTCGACCAGTTCCCAACCGTAACACAGTTTCCAGCGGGGCGACCAGATGCACGAGCCGACGACGCCCAGGGTTACAGGTGGGACTGTTTTTGCGGATCCCTCGGCTGCTAATGCGAAATCGGCAAGACGAACGCCGTCAGGAACGCATTGGGCCGGCACGCCGTGGTTACGCAGCAGCTTGCGATGGTTTTCACTGCGGACTACGACCTCATCGGCGATCCGGAAGCCCAGCACTTCCAAGAGCCGGGTCAGACCCAGCCGGATCGGACCGCGTCCCAGGGCCTTGCCGAGTTCGACGATGGCATCGCCAGTGTCGAGAACGACCCGACAGCCGGTCAGCGTCTTCGCCAACGCAGCAGCGAGAACGCTGTCGGCCACGCAATCAAAAACGCAGCACAGGTGTGGATGGAATGCCAACAACCGGCCCAGCAGTTTGGGAACCGAACGCAGTGTTCCGCCGGTGCGGTGCAAGCCACGCAGCTCGAACCCATGCCAGCGGCGAGCCAGTTCCGCGGCCCGTTGCGCCATTGCCGAGTCAGGTCCGCCATTGATCACCAAGGCGATGCGTAGCGGCATGGCTTCCGTCGTCAGCCAGCGACTCGACAGAACACCTCTTCGATCGCCTTGAGGTGTGCATCCATTGACAATCGAGAGGCGAATTCCCGAGTGTTGCGGCGCAGGTCGGCGAGTCGGGCCTCGTCATGCAGACACTCGTAGATGGCATCCGCCAATCCCTGAACCGTCGGCGGATTTGCCGGAGCAAGCCGACCCGTGAAGCCGTCCTGGAGCCATTCGGGAATGCCGCCTACGGCGAAGCCGACGGCTGGGACTCCGTGCTGGGCCGCCTCCAACCCCACATGACCGAACGGCTCCGGCCAGACGCTCGGGACCACCAGCAGATCAGCTTGCCGCAACACTTCCTCTCGCTCCGTGGATCCGATCCAGCCTCGAAACCGAATGCTGACGCCTTGACAGGAAGCTGTCACTTGCTGTGCCAGGCCCTCCCAGCGGAGCCTTTCCGGGCCATCTCCCGCGAAATCTAGATGGATGGGGCGGCTTAACTGCCTGGCGACAAGCGGCACAGCCTGGAGCAGCAGGTCGCCGCCCTTGAGGCGGTCCATGCGGCCGAGGAAAAGCAGGCGGAACGGTTCACCGTCGGATCGGTGCGGACGTTCCTGACAAGGCAATACGGCTTCGGCGACGGGAAACGGCAGGCGAAACACCCGCTCGGCTGGGATTCCGTGGCGGAGAAACTCCTGCTGCATGTGCTCGGACAGTGTCAATATGGCTCGGCATTTACGAAGCACATGGTTGTTGTGTCGCTGCCTCAGGTACAGACGCAACATGGTGAGCGGATTCAAGCCGCCGCATCGCCGGGGAAAATAGTGCAGCAGACAGGCGGGACCGAAGATGCGAGAGCAGGGTTTCGGTGTCGGCCAGCATGTCGTCTTGGTTCCGCTGATACAGGTGCCGAAGTAGTTCTCGGCACGGAATACGGTCGGAAAAGTCTCCGCGACGCGATCGGCAAACGCCGATTCGCCAGGTCCCTGGAGCAGGACGACATCGGGTTTCCAGTTTCGCAGTTCATCCATGACAGCTTGGAAGCCACGATGGGCCACTGACCATTGGGGGATTTGCAGATACCGGGGTAGGATAGGTTCCTCTCGGTCAGATCGCTCCAGTTCCGTGACGCAGGCGATTTCATGTCCGCGTTGTTTCAATCGGGGCAGAAGACGACTCAGGTAGACCTGCGCGCCGCCGATGGCGGAAGCATATCTGGTGACGACGGCAATGCGCATCGGCTCACACTGGTGTAGGCACGGCCAACAGGCGATTCACTGTGTGTCGCAAGGAGAACCGAGCTTCGTAAACGGCTTGGGCTTTTTCCCCCAGCTTCTGCCTGCGGGCCGAGTCGCTGAGCAGTTGGCAGGCGGTCTCGGCCATGCCGACCACGTCGTGTTCCTCGGTCAGTTCCACGGCCTGCAATTCGTCCCAGAGCAGCTCGGTCAACCACCCGCGCGAAGCAACCACAGGCCGACCATGAGCCAGACAGGCCATTAAGCTGGCGTTTCGCGTCGAGATGCCGCCCGCATACGGCTGGACCATCACGTCGCAGACCCCCAGATGGATGGAAAGCAATCGGTCCTCCAACCGTCCCGAAGCGTGAATGCGATGCGGCTCGACGATGCCCTCTTGGATGAGACGTTGCCGGAACAGTTCGCTCTGCCAGCCCAGCAAGAGTAAAACCACGTCTGGCCGTTTACGACACAAGTGCTCCAGGCATGGCCAAAGCAACTCCACGGTATGACCGCCGTAGGTGCCGAAGTGGCCGACGATCAGTTCGCCGCGCGGTGCCAGTGTTTGGCGGAGATGATTAGTTTCCTTTGGATCGTGGGAGACGAGAATGTTACTGGGTACGGGCAGCCATTCGATCGACAAATCCCGCGGGGCATACGGACGCACCAACGGTAACCAAGCGGCTGTGGACACCCACGCCGCCTTAGCCTCGGCAAGCAATTCGCGCAACATGAGCCGTTGCACGAAGGCGGCAAGACGTTTCTTCCAACTACCGCTGAAGTCCAAAAACGCCTCGTGAATCATGATTTCGACGCGGTCACCCTGTCTGGCCCGGTGGCGGATCCACCGGCAAACCGGCCAATTGACAGCCCGTTTACCGAAGGCATGAGGTACCCATTGCACCATCAGCCTGCGTGGCTGCGGCTCTCCGTCGAGCAACCTATCCACTCGCCGGAGGTCGCTCCAGCCCAGGCGTCCTAACTCCCGCAGCACCCGGACTGGCCCTTCCTCGACGGCCCCTCCGCTCGATGGACACCAGACGGTCACAGACTCTCCCATTCCGGCCAAGGCCCGGGCCAACTGAGCCGTGTAGTCTCCCACTCCGCCACAGTGGGGCGGGTACTCGCCGGTGATGAGGTGCCAAAACGTCACGAAGCGAGCTCGCGATAAGCAGCAAGGCAGCGCTGCACTACGGCGGGCCAGGTGAAGCGCTCCAGCACTCGCTGACGCCCCGCCTCCCCCATTTTGAGGGCCTCCTGGGGGTGGTCGCGCAGCCAGATCAACTTCTCCCGCAAGGCTGCCGGATCATTGGGCGGAACCACAAATCCCGTAACGCCATCGACAACAATTTCAGGCATACTAGCAACATTTGTGCAAATTGCGGGCAGACCGCAGGCCATGCCTTCCAAAAGCGTCTGCCCCAGCAGTTCGGGAATCTGCGTTTCTCTCCCATCCACCGACTTGTAAACGCTTGGCAACACGATGCACATCGCCTTTTGATACGATCGTATTAATTCCGTGTCGTCGCAGTCATGCCAAAAAACAACTTGTTTATTCTCAGCTAACTGCTTAAGCAATCCATAGTAGTTCTGATCATAAGGCTGGCCGATCACTTCAAGACGCATATCGGGAGGGACAGCCTCGATCAGATAATCAACTCCCTTATGAGGAAGCAACCGACCGACGAAAAGCACGCAGTCTTCCTTAGCCAAGCTTGGCTCCGGCCGGAAGCGGTTGGCATCGACACCGCCATAAATCACCCGCGCTCTGGAGCACCTGTCCTGACCGAACACCTTGCGACTGTATTCGCTTATGTGCAGATGCCCATGAAACCAGCGGTCCGTGGAACAATAGCTGGAAATGTCCCAGCCCCGTCCCCCAAGATCGCTGACGAAAACCCGTTTCCGCAAGAGCCGTCCCAGGACGGCAGCAAAACTGCTGGCGAGCACATAGCGTTGATGACAATGGATGACATGGGCTGTCTTAATATCATCAGTTATTCGGAAGCTGAATGGATTCGTTCGCTGTCCACGGACGTACCACGGCCGACCAACGACGCGGATAGTCAGGTGGCCACGCTGCTCCAGGCGGTCGACTGGACCGAAGGTGAGCAGCCGCGTTGGTACAACGTCGGCCATATGCCGAGCCAACTCCAGGGCATATCGTTCAGCTCCACCGAGGATTCCCGTGTGGGCATCAAACAAAGCTGGCACGAGATGGGTCACCAGCATCAGGGCAACGTCACCTGACGCCTCAGGCTACTGGGTCCCGGGCACAATAAGCATGATAAAGCAGCTTGGCGCCGTACTCGGGACGAAGCAGGGCACCAGGAAGGTTAAAATAGGTTTTGTAGGCTATCTGTCGTTGTCGAAGCGCATGACGGCAGACACCGTACCACCACGCCTGAAGTAGTTGGTTGAAATACTTCTCGGGATAGACTCGTTTCCTCCTATTCTCCTCAGAAAGCATAACTAGCCATTTGCCTGCACAATCAACATAGTGCCTGCATGCCTTAAATCTCCCGTATAGAATACTCAGATGAAGGCATAGTTGCTCAGTCGATGCAGGGAGCAGCTTTAGAAGTTGTCGTTTACGCAAAAGATCAATGAGTGGCCGATAATTGATCTGTGATGAGACCTGATCGGTGTGCTTGCGATATCTCAATAACACCTTGCCAATGTTGGCTACTTTGCCCTGCTCGGCCATCCGGATGTAAAGGTCATAGTCGTCTGCTGGCCACCATTCCTGGCGGTACCATGTACCCTTTTCAATAAACATCTCTCTGCGGATCATGACACATGGAGCGAAACAGCAGTGCGCAAACAACAAGGCCTGGAGAATCTCATTGTTGCATTCTCGATGTACAATCCAGGATTTGCCTGACGGAGTGAAGACCTCCGCCCAACTCCCGCACATCACATGGTCGGGATGGCTCTCGAGGAATCGGACCTGGCATTCAAGCCTCTTGGGTAAGGAAATGTCGTCCTGGTCCATGCGAGCGATGTATTTTCCACGCGATTCGCGGATCGCCCAGTTCATGGTTTCTGCCAGTCCCTGGTGGGGCATGTCGAGAACACGTATCCTGTCAGGCGGAACACTCTGGAGAAGAGACTGGATGATCGCAGTGCTTCCGTCGGTCGAGCCATCGTTGGCGAGGATCAATTCATAGTTGTCATAGGTTTGACTCAATATGCTTCGTATGGCTTCTTCAAGGAAGCGTTCGCCATTATAAACTGGCATGATTACTGAAATAAGGGGTCGTTCTAAAGACATAAATCGGGTTGTATTAATAACACACAAGAAGATGCTTTTGCTCCACATGCATTAAGATTGGTGTCATGAACTGTCAGTGCGTTTCCTGGTCAGATACGCATGCGGGGGCAGCATTAGCAACCAACGCATACTCGCAAGATCATTTACCCTCATAATGCAATGCCTCGAATCAAGGCGCCGATTCTTCGACGCAGGCGATAATATCCTGCTAGCCAACGCGGGCGGCGCATTCGGGTGGGGACTTGGAAGTGTGTTCCCGCGATTTTTACGGCCAGTTCGTATGCTCGCTGGCATGCCGAGAAGTCACCAGCCATATAGCAGGAGTCATGTCGACTGACGAGCACCTCCAGCATGAGCTGCCGTACATAATGAATGTCGCTCTCGGAAAAGAGGTTGGGGTGTTCTTTGGCAAAGCAATAGCGCGTCCAGGCCCCTTCGATCCAGTACAGATGAGAAGCGGTCAGGTTTTGTCCCGCGCCGGGCCTGGGTAATCGATAAGCAACTAAGGGGGTTGGCACACAGTGGAACATGCTATGGGCCCGGAGACGAACGAAGAAGAGAATGTCCTCGTGTTGTTTGTAACGAACGTCGAAAGGATGTCGTCGAGCGAGATCGGTCCGAACTATGGCGGAGCTGGGGTGAATGAAGGGATGAGTAAGCATGGAAACAAAGGAGCGATCGGTCAAATCGTATGGCTGGGGCTGGGGTAGATCTCGACGCTTGCCGTCTTGCAGGACATAGTAATGGCTGTATACACAGCCTAATTCTGAACCTGCATGCTTCAGGGCGTCTAGCTGGAGTCGGAGCTTTTCTGGTTCCCAGAGGTCGTCGGCATCGAGCAGGGCAAGCCACTCGCCGCGCGCTTCGCAGATTCCTCGATTACGAGCCGCAGATTGACCTTGGTTGGCTTGTCGGATGACTCGGACGGGAGGACCGTAGGATTCAGCGAGTGTGCCAGAGCCGTCAGTCGAGCCGTCGTCAATGACTAGAATTTCTAGCGGCTGACAGGTCTGTCGGAGAACCGAGTCGACGGCTTCCCCGAGATACTTGGCAGCGTTATAGCAGGGGATGACTACAGAAATAGATGGCGTCATGGTCTGTGTGTTCGCGAAAGTTCAAAAGGTCATGCTGATCTTCAAGGCTTGTAACTGCTCAGGGGTCCTTGTCCTTTTAGGAGATGCTTTCAGGAGTCGGGCCGCCAGAGCCATAGCACGGGCAATGGCTTGGTCCATATCGTAATACCGATACTCACCAAGACGGCCGCAGATTAGCACGCGCTCAAGCCAATCAGCTCTTGCTCGGTACGCGGAATATAGTTGCTGGTTGAAATTGTCCGGAAAGGGATACTCGTAAGCTCCTGGATCTATTGGCGTGCAAGGCACTTCCCGAGTCAGTACTGTGCCCCGAACCGTGCTTCTGGATTGTGGCGGCATCATGTGCTTCCATTCGAGGGTGCGGATGTGAGGTCCGCCGGCATGCTGCGGATTGTTGACCTGGCCAACGGCTTGGACAAAACCGCGATCCGGGTAATAATTGTGGTAGCGCTGCTGCCCGCGATAAGCGAGACGTCCCATGTCGAACGAAAAAAACTCGTCAATTGGCCCGGTGTAGATGAGCCAGGACCGGGCATGTACTTCCTTTCGGTGCAATAGATAATCATAGTTTCGGATCACGCTTATACCTTGGAGCATCGCAGACATCCAGTTGGCATAGCCATGGGTGGGAATGCCTTGGTAGCGGGAATCGGGCTTTAAGCGTGGGTCGTCCGTAGTTCTAATGTCAAAGCGCTTGCACAAGTCGGCAGACAAGGCACGGGCCGGTTTTCCCCACTGCTTTTCATTGTATTCTTTAACAAATTTTTCATAGACGATTCGCGGCATAAGGGCGAGAGCTGCCTCTTCAAGGTTAGTCGGCTTACCTGTGAACTCCGGCTTCCACTTTGGCCCTGCCACGCTGCGGATGTAGGAGTCCGTCACAGGCCAGTGTTCCAGTTTGCCATCTACTTGGGTGAGGACACGGGCTTCATACCGATAAAATTCTGCAAAGCGGGTGGCAAATTCCCAAATCCGGTCAGAAGAGGTCCGGAAGTAGTGGGGACCGTAGGTATGAATGCGAACTCCGCTGGGATGAAGATGATCGTGGACGTTGCCTCCCACGTGGCTTCGCCGCTCTAAAACCAGAACGTCCCGCCCGGCATCTGCCAGCAATCGCGCAATAACGGCTCCGGTTAGTCCCGAACCAACAATGACGTAATCTGCTTGGATCATACTAGTCAGCCCTTTGGACATCAAGCGAGAAGGTCACGTCCCAATAGAGGAACCCCTGACCTCGACTTTGGCGGAAGGCCCAGCTGCGTTCGCCGATGGCGGAAGTCTCCACGTGAAAAGCAAGTGCGGACTCGACACAATCCAGAAAGGAGTGGTTAGTAAAAGCTGCGATAAGGTCGATTGAATAGCTTCCGGCGGCCAAGGTTAGTGGTGGCAACCGGCAACGGACTCGGATTATCCCTGGGTCGGGCGACAGTTCCCACTCCTTAGCCAGACCACTGGGAGCAAAGGCGACCGGTAGGCCGTCTTGCTGCCGAAGAATCAATTCTACACTGAAACGGCAGCGCTCTTTTACTGCAAGGGCGATTAGCACGCAGGGCTGATCACCGAAAAGAAAGGAGCTTGCGCGATGTCCTTCGTGTTCCATCCAGGCATCGATGATCTCCACCTTGCGAGGCTGAACACGTCGCTGTGCGGCGCTAAATTGGCCCTCAATTTGCCCTGCCTTCAGGTAATGCGTGGTCACCTCGGCGGCGGGGCCGTCCATCACCAGTTCGCCTTGTTCCAGCAGGAGGGCACGGGAGCAGATTTTCTGCACCGCGCCCATGTTGTGGCTGACGAACAGCACGGTGCGTCCGCCCTGGGCCACTTCACCCATCTTGCCCAGACACTTCTTCTGGAACTGGGCGTCTCCGACGGCCAGGACCTCGTCCACCACCAGGATTTCGGGGTCCAGATGAGCGGCCACCGCAAAAGCCAGCCGCATGTACATGCCGCTGGAGTAGTGCTTCACGGGGGTGTCGAGGAAGCGATCCAGCTCCGCGAAAGAGACGATGGCATCGAACTTGGCCGAGATCTCTCGGCGAGACATGCCCAGGATCGCTCCGTTGAGGTAGATATTGTCCCGGCCGGTCAACTCCGGATGAAATCCGGTGCCCACTTCGAGCAGACTGCCAACCCGGCCGTGGATGCGCGCCTCGCCGTGGGTCGGTTCGGTGATGCGCGAAAGAATCTTCAGCAGCGTGGATTTGCCTGCGCCGTTGCGGCCGATGACGCCGACGACTTCGCCCGGCTCCACCCGGAAGCTGACGTTGCGCAGAGCCTGGATTTGTTCCTGTTGCCTGTTCCACTCGCCTCGCAACCATTTCCACGGCTTGCGGCACGTCTCCACGATCGCCTCGCGGAAGGTCGCGTAGGGAGCGCGCGAGCCGAGCCGATAGGTCTTGCACAAGTTGGAAACGACGATTGCCGGTGCCATGTCAAATCACGTCCGCAAAACCCTTCTCCATGCGACGGAAACCGTAGGCAGCTACGATCAGGATGGCCCCCGAAACCACCACCGAGATCGCCAGGCTCAACCAGTCCATCGGCAGGCCGAAACAGACGGCCCGAAACGCCTCGATGATCCCTGCCAACGGATTGATGGCCAGGATCCAGCGGTAACGCTCCGGCACCAAACTGGCCGGATAGATGATCGGCGTGGCGAACATCCAGATTTGGATCAGAAATGGAATGGCATGGCGGATGTCGCGGTAACGAACGTTGAGGGCCGACATCCACAGGCCGACCCCCAGAGCCAACAGGGCCAACAGCACCATCAGCGGCACGACGAGAAGCATATTCAAGCCGGGAAACGCGATGAGGCCCCGCCAGGCATGCCAGAAATACAGGACCAGCAGGAGAGTGAATGCGATGCAAAAGTCCACGGCCGCCGCGCCCACCGCCGACGCCGGGATGAGCAACCGGGGGAAATAGACTTTCGTGATGAGGTGGGCACTGTTGACCAGGCTGTTGCTGCCCTGCGTCACGGCGTTGGCGAAAAACAGCCACGGCAACAGACCGGCATAGGCGAAGAGCGGATACGGTATGCCGTCCGAGGGCATGCCGGCTAACCGACCGAAAAACAGCGTGAAGATCAACACGGCAAACAGCGGCTGAATCACCGCCCAAAGCACGCCCAAGACTGTTTGCCGATAACGGACCTTGATGTCCCGCCACGTCAGGAACAGCCACAACTCCCGGAACCGCCAGATTTCCCACAGGTCGAGCGGTACCCAGGCGTTGCGGGGCCGGATGACGGTTACGGGCTTGGTTGTGGTTTCTTTGGGAGCGGGAAGCGATTCCGCTGCGGGCAGAATCGGCGGGAGGGCCTCTTCTTGTTTTCCGAGAACGACACTCATGGCGTTGGATCTCTGAACAACGGCTTCATATTGGCGAGGGTCGTGGAGTGTCGGCGACTTCCTCGGCCAGTTGGACAAATTCTGAGGCCATGCGGCTCCAGGTTTGTTTTCGAAGTTGTGCGCCCAAGCGGGCGAATTCGGTCTGAAGGGCCTGGCGATGAGCTTGCCAATACCGGAAGCGACGGACCAGTTCGGCGGCATCGTTGGGGTCAGGCAGTATGCAACAACGCAAGCTGTCGGGAAAGCGTTCGGCCACGCCAGCCTGACTCGATACCAGGACCGGCACCTCGCAGCAGATCGCTTCATGGACCGCCAACCCGTAGGCGTCGTGGCGGGTCGGGCTGACCACCACATCACAGGCTGCCAGGAATGACCGCATGTCCGTCAGGTGACCGCACAGGCGGACGGAGGCACCCAGTCCCACCGCCTCGGCCTGACGCTGCCAGTAGGGCAGGTTGCCGCTGCCTGCCGCGAGGATGGTCAAGGGCACGCCTTCAACAGCAAGGAGGCGCGCTGCCGCCAAAAGTACATCGAAGCCCTTATTGCGATCCAGACCTAAAGCTCCGATGAAACCGACCACCAAGGTTTGCTGCGGGACTTCAAACCTCTGCCGGCCTGTCCTACGCTCATCCGCAGTCATCGGTGCGTGGGCTACTGGGTCGGACCCAAGATAGACGACTTGCACGCGTTGCTCGGCCACGCCGAGGTACTGGATCAAGTTTCTCCGGGTCTTATGCGAGTTGGCGATGATCAGGCGAGCTGCGCCGAGGTTGCGTTTCTCGTCCCTCTTGCTTCGCCAGTGATGAAGGCGGTTCCGGAGCCGGAAAGCCACCGGCGTTCGGTTATCGCAGGGCTTGAAGGCATGGTGGACCATGTGGACCCAGTTGACATCCGGTCCACGGCAGTTACCGCCGTTAACAACGATTCGCGTCTTCGGAGATTCGGCAGCGAGTCGATCTACATTCGGTTGGGCTAGTTGTCGCAAACGCAGCAAGCCCAAAGCGGTACTGCCGAGCGGTCGCTTTACCACGACACACTTCACCAGCGGATGACTGGCCAATGGTTCGGCCACGCTGAAGCCTATCAGCAACAGTCGCTTGCCGAGCCGGTCGGCCAGGTGCCAGGCCAGCTCGTAGTTGGCTCGGTCCATGCCGCCGTGCTGGTGATAGTCCCCCGCCACGATCAGCCAATCAGGCGTCATGGGACCGAAGCCTTTTCCAAGTGCCGGGCCGTTGGCGGGAGAGTAGCGACCTGGGGAAAGCCCATTACGTCTCTGGGGACTGTCCTCTTAACAGCAGCCCGGTAAGGAGCGCTGAAGACTCCCATGCCAAGTAAAAGGATCGAGGTGCTTGGAATCGAGGTCAAGGTTCCAGTGCCAATCAGCGCGGTGCCCCAGCTTATGGCTGAATACAGCCACAAGATGCGAGCGCCGGTATCCCATGCCGGACTCGGACCACAGGCTTTGCGGGTCAGGATCGAGACGAGAAAACCGATCCAGAAGAACAACCCGATCAATCCCAGTTCCAAGGCGATGCGGCAGTATTCATTCTCTCCCCCGATCTGCTTGAACTTAGACTGTCCATCCATGAGGAAAGCCGGGATGCTGGTCCCTGTCGCTCCGCCGAGGCCATTGCCCAGCGGATAGCTGACCACCACTTCGAGGATGCCGACGTTGGCGCTGCCGTGGATACGGCGGACGACGCGTTCCGTGTCCTCCAGCGTGGTGAAACGTTGCATGCGTTCGTCACTGCTGACCACATAGGCGATGGCCCCGCCGGTCACCAGGACCAACAGCAGCGCCGGCAGTTGCGACCGAAGTTGGAGTACCATGTAGCTGACCAGGAGAAACATGAGGATCACGGGACTGCGGGCACCGCAAAGAAACACTCCCAGGGCCGCTGCCGCCATGCTCGCCAGCATCAGGCCCTTCTCCAACAACGGTGTTGAGCGTTGGACCCATCGGCCAAACAACCACGGCAGGCTGGCGACCATCGTTCCGCCATAGGCGGCTGCACTGGAAAACGTCGCCGGTATGCGATAAGCCGTAAACCCTGCCACGTCGCGCGATTTGTAGATCAGTTCGGTGGTCGGATTCTTCGGGAAGAACCGTTCGACGCCGCAGTGATACTCGGCCAGCGCGAACGCCAGGGCGGCCAGATTCAAGAGCGCCAGACCCCGGGCCAACGTGTTCAAGTCGTGTTCCGTGGCCGCACCCCCCAACAACAGGAACGGCAGAAACCACACTGCCGCGCGCAAACCGACGAATTGGATCAGCGCCGATTGCGGGAACAGGAACAACAGTGCCAGCACGCAGAACGGCCAAATAAACAAGACCTTGAATCCGATGACGAGCGGATGTCCGGCTCGGCGGCGCAACAGGGTCAACATCGTCTCGGCCTGGGCCAGATACAAACCGAAGCATGCGGCATCGAAGAGGAAATGCGAGAAGCCGTCGTAGTAGTTGGCTCGCAGAATGCCGTAAAAGTAGCCAACCGTGGCAACAGCGAACATCCCCAGTCCCAGGCCGATCCGGCCGGCAACAAACGCGACGACAAAAGCCATGACCGACAGCAGCAGCCCGATCATCGCACCGTTCCTGACAACGAGTTCACGACACTTTCCTTGACAGCATCGTGAAGTCGCTGGATTTGTCGCTGCGGATCGCACAGCGCTTCGGCACGGGCCGGACCGTTCGCCCCGAGTCGGCGACGCAGTGGGGCGTTTTTGATCAGTTCCCGCAAAGTGTCCGCCAACGCCGGCGCATTCTCCGGCGAAACCAGCCGGCCGCATGAGTCATCCACGATTTCCAACGCCCCGCCCAAAGCAGAGCTCACGACAGGCAGCCCTGCCGACAGGGCCTCGACAAACACGATTCCGAAGGACTCCGGAACACGATTCGGCTGACAGAGCACATCGGCTCCGAGAAGCAGGCGTGGAACGTCGGTGCGAAGTCCCAGCCAACGCAGACGCTCCGCTATCCCTAAGTCAGCCGCCATATTTCGTAGATCCGACAGGTATTCTTGTCCTCCAGCGATCCCGAAACTGCCTGCGAGCCAGCACACCCAATTCTTCCTGTTTTTGAGCAGAGCAAGCGCTTGAACAAGCACATCCGGCCCTTTTCCCGGTTCCATCCGGGCGGCGAAGAGGATCACGACGGCATCCAGCGGAGTTTGCAATTCCGCTCGCACCTTTTGCCGTTCGGCAGGGCTGTCGGGCACGGTCGCAGGAGGAACCGGGCAATGCACCGTGAAGCATGGCACGGCGGGGAACCACTCCCGAACAGCACGAGCCGTAAAGGCGCTGTTGGCAATGCAAGCGTCTGGCCGGATGCGGCGTGCCAAGCGATCCGGCCAATTCTCCGTACTTGGCGGACTGTGGGCAAACAGGATGACCGGCATTTGGCATCGCCGCGCTGTTGGGGCACTCAAGGCATAGACCCAGCATCCGTGGGCGACCACGACATCTGGTCGAATCTCCTTCAGGACCCTGCGAAGCCGCTGCCTGGCCCGCCAGATTTGCCACGGCCGGCTGAACCGTACCGGGCCGAGATCGTGTACCGGCACGCTGGCTGCCACAAGATTGTCACGAAGCTGACCCGGAAAGCATAGGGCGAACTCCTGATGCAATTCGGGGCAGAGGTGGCCGCTTCGGGCCAGCGTCGTCAGCATGCTCTCGATGCCGCCGTACAGATTGCCGACGCCCAGATGGAGCACTCGTACCGACACGGTCGATGCTTTATTCATGAAGTTCGCTGGGCCACGAAACGCACCAGCGGGACAGCCAGCAAGTCGTCTGGGGTAATCGGATGCTGTCTGGAGTTAAAGAACCGGTATCCGAGATTCTGAAGCATTTGCAAAGTCGCTCGGGGTTCCTCGCCCCTCTTCCGCATCAAAGTATTGTGGAGTTCCAAGAACACCATCGAACCGTGACGATCCAGGAGTTGCCTGCCCCCTTGCAGGACGGCCCGTTCGTAGCCTTCCACGTCAATTTTCAGGTGCGTGGGGATCAGGCCATGACGTTCCGCGAGGGCATCCAAAGTAAGCGTGGGAACCGCAGTCGTCTCCGCCAAGGAATGCGATGGTTCGGGCGGAACCGCATAGCCCGCCGCGATGACCCCTACCTCAACAACTCGTCCTTGTCCGACATGATCGCTGACGGCCTTTTGTTCCACAGTGCAGCGATCTGACGCCCCGTTGAGAGCCATCATGATCCGCAGCATGTGGGCTGCCAATGCTGAGGGGTCCGCTGCAACCACGCGGGCCGCTTTACCCCCATAGTGCAAGGCCGCCAGGCTGAACACGCCGAAATGAGCACCGACGTCGAACAGCACCATGCCTGGCTGGCAATGGTGGACAAAGCAATCCAATTCCTCGGCCTGCTCGGGGTCCGTGACAAATGGGGAATAGGCACAGCGCCAGGCCAGCGGATGACATCGGATAGTCCAGCCGGGTCGTAGTTCGACCGTCCGCACATTTCCTAGGCGATAGCTGATTTCCTCCCAAACGAAGCGGAGGCTGGCTCTCGGGGAGCGCAGCCAGTTCCGCACGCGGCGGGGCAACAGCGATCGAGCTAGGCGCTTCAATGGCGTCTGGAATGACTGCACGCCCGGCGACGACACACCTTCTACCTATGACCGTGCCAGCACGTCGGCGTAAATGCGGAGGCTGTGTTCGGCCATGCGGCGGGCGCTAAAATGCTCTACGGCTCGCTGCCGAGCTTGTCGGGCCAGCCGGCGGCGCAACTCCTCGTCCCGATACAGCCTCATTGCCGCCTCGGCCAAGGCATCGCTGTTCCCGACAGGAACCGTCAGGCCGGATTCCTCATGGCGGCTCACCCAGGCAACGCCGCTGTGAGGGATCGCGGTGTTGATGACAGGGCATCCGCTGGCCATTGCTTCCACCTGGACCAGCCCGAAGCCCTCGCTGCGGGCACCACTGGGAAACCACAAGGCCGTTGCCGCATGATAAGCCCCAACCAATTCTTCCCGGGCAAGCTCCCCGAGCCAAACGACTCGATCCGACACCCCGAGCGACTTTGCTTCGGCTTGCAGCGTCGCCTTCAGGGGTCCCGTGCCCACGATGACGTAGGTGCCAGGGACGTGCCGCAGAGCCTTCAGCCCCGTGGACAAGCCTTTGTAGTAGATCAGCCGACCGACGCTGAGCCAGATCGGCCAACCCAAGCGTGTTCGCCACCGATCTGCGACGTGCCGGGCCGCATCAGAAGGATGGAGAAACGGCTCGAGGTTGATTCCCAAAGGTAGCGGCTCGATCCGCTCCCGGTAGTGCCGCAAAAGCTCGGAACCATCGCCATAGCAGGGCGAGGTCGTCAGAATGCGGATGGCCTGGGAATACACCCGATGCTCGAACGGCCGGATCAATCGGCCCAGGAAACGCTGCCGAACGATGTCGCTGTGATGCGTAATGACCAGCGGCAGCCGCAAGGGCAGTACGGCCAGGGCGAGGAGCATCGTCGGATTGGGCGTGTGGAGATGCAGCACGTCGGTATTTTCCTGGGAAAGCTGACGCAGGACTGGCCATAGTGCCGGGCAGACGTCCAACCGGGCCAAGTTGCCCCATCGGCCGCAGCGGAGCAGGTCCACGGCGGCATCTCGTTCTCGCCGCATCGCCGTCCTGCCAAAACTCTGCCAGGTCACGTCGCGGTTATGTGCGTCCAGATGGTTGACGCAGATGACGCGGACCGCCGCCCCTAATTCCGCTTGGGCGCGGGCCAGAGTCTGCACATGCGTTTCGATCCCCCCCGGTGCGGGAGGATAAAACTTGCCCAGGTGACAGATCCGCAGCGGCTTAGGAAGAGCGAAGCCGTTTCGGCCCGGCATCGCCGGCGAAGTGCGGCTGTCGGCTGTCGGATGAGGAAAGTTCATAAAAATCTTGCAAAACCCCGGATAGAGCTTGATTCTCTCCGCTAAGTCCCCTCAACTCGCCAAGGTTTTAAGCCGATCACAGGATTGATCGGCAGTCCGCAGGGCATACGCGGATTTCGACTCATCGAGGTCAACCGCACCGAGGCAGTGGTCGGGAGCATGGAGGCCGGGATGAAGCTCTGGCGGTTGTTGATCGTTTCGGCAGCTCTGTTTCCCGGCTCGGGCTGTCTCCTTTTGACAGGAGCGCGAAATCTACTGGTCGAGCCGATCGCGGGGTACACGCTGGAATGCTTGGAAGCCAAGCGCAACGAAACCTTGGCGGTTGCTGCATGGAAGTCCGTCATGCAGGAGTACCCGGGAGTCGAGTTCAGCGTGCATTACGCCGAGGGATTTCGCCAAGGTTTTGTGGATTACCTTAACGCCGGGGGAACGGGAGCTCCGCCGCCGGTGCCGCCTCGGAAGTACTGGGGCGTTCGCTACGAGACTCCCCAGGGCCATGCCGCCATGCAAGACTGGTTCGCTGGGTTTCGTCATGGAGCTGCTCTCGCCGCCCAGAGCGGCTACCGTGAGTTCATCGTACTGCCGACGCCGATTCCGCCCTCCGATCTAAATGCCTATTCTCGGCGGCAAGAGTCCCGTGAAACAGATACGCAGCTTGATGGCGAGGCTTTACCGAATCCGCCCAAAGAGATTCCGAATAACCCTGAGTGACCAACGCATGCACGACCCGGAGCGGCTCACGAGAATGAGTGACATTCGAGGGCACTTTGCGTCGCTGCTTGTGCTCTTGGTTGTCGCTTTGCTGTCGAGCGGCTGCGCGGCCGTGAGCAATCCGGTGGCCAACGGTGTACCGGTGCGGCGGCTTCCGCCTCAGTTTCTGGCCCGTCCTCGCGAAACCGATCAACCTGTACCCCTGAGTCTGCTTCGTCAAAAGCCGCCCGAAAAATACATTCTCGAACCCGGCGACGTGTTGGGCGTCTGGATCGAAGGCGTCCTGGGAGAACAGAACCAGACTCCGCCAGTAAGCTTGACCGAACGAGGCCGTTTACCGCCAGCCATCGGTTATCCGGTTCCCGTCCGCGAGGACGGCACCATTTCGGTTCCCCTGGTCGACCCGATCAAAGTCCAAGGCATGACCTTGATCGAAGCTGAAAACGCCATCAGGCACGCCTACACAGTCAAGAAGCAGATTCTGCGTCCGGAACGGGAACGCATCATCGTCACGTTGCTTCGGCCAAGGACGTACAGCGTCTTGGTCATTCGCGAAGATTCCGGTGGGCTGCTGGTCAATCAGGCGGGATTGATCGGCAACACCAAGCGAGGAACCGGCAGCGTCGTGGATCTCCCAGCCTACGAGAATGACGTCTTGAATGCCCTGGCCCAGACTGGCGGCCTTCCGGGACTCGACGCCGAAAACGAGATCTTCATCCAACGCGGGTACTTCAAAGCCGAGGGCGACTCCCAGCGGTTGAAGCAGGAGATGTCCCTGTGGGCGGACGCGGGTCGCAAGCCGATCCTCGACCTGCCAGGCATCCATACCATCCGAATTCCTCTGAGGCTGCCCCCCGGCGTTGAGCCGCCTTTCACTCCTGAGGACATCGTCCTGCGCACCGGCGACATCGTCTTCATCCGTGCCCGGGATACCGAGGTGTTTTACACCGGCGGTCTGCTTCCGCCGGGAGAACACATCCTGCCGCGCGATTACGACCTCGATGTTGTCGAAGCCGTCGTTCGGGTAGGCGGCCCGTTAGTGAGCGGCGGCATCCAAGGGAATAACCTAACAGGAAGTCTGCTTTTGTCGGGCCTGGGTTTTCCGTCGCCGAGCCAGTTGACGGTCATTCGCCGTCTGCCCACTGGCCAGCAGATTCCTATCCGCGTCGATCTCAACCGAGCGCTCAACGATCCTCGCGAACGGATTCTCGTGCAGCCGGGCGATTTCCTGATCCTGCAAGAGAAGCCGACCGAAGCTCTGCTTCGTTACCTGAGCTTCCAGTTCCGCTTCAGCCTGTTTGGGCGGTTTATCAATGCCGAGGACGGTCAGGGCACGGTAACGGGGACGCTGCCATAGTCGGCCAGTCATCGCCGCGACCATGCCGTTTGCCACCACGCGAACCAGGAACGGTTGTTAGCGGGCGGCTTGACTCGCACGGGGACTCCTTGAAGCACGGCCAGACTGTGGCTGCTGCACACGCGATCGGCGTAGGCCATTCCTGCCCAGGTCGCCAGTTGCTCATAGGCAGCAGCCATGCGCGGCGGTCGGGTCGTTGCGTTGTGGCCGTCTGAGCCGAGCAGATGGATGATGCCGCGTCTGGCCCAGTGCTTCAACGCACGCTGATCGGCCTTGGAGCGCGGACGCGTGATACTGTCCGACGACGCCTGCACCAGACACCCTTCGGCGATCAGGTCCTCGATCAACCCGGGAGTGTGCAAAAGAGTTTCGTGTCGCTCTGGGTGAGCGAGGATGACTTGTACGCCAACATGCCGAAGTTGCCGCACGAGAAAGCCGATCTCGACGAACAAACCGTGCGGCAATTCCACGAGCAGATAACGATCACGGTCGGTAACTGAGAGCAATTCTCGGCGTTGCCAGGCTTCGCAGATATCCGTCCTCACCACGATTTCTGCGGAGGGCACGACGGTCAGTGCCAATCCTTCCCGCCGCAGATCATCGGCAAGCATCCGGCTGGCTGAACGAATCCGCTCCGGCGAATTGTCGGGGTAGTGGTCGTTCTGATGTGCCGTGGCCGCGATCCAGCGGACGCCCTCGGCGTAAGCCATGCGACACATCTCCAGGGCGGCTTGGCGCGTAGCGGGTCCGTCGTCCAGACCAGCAAGCAGGTGACAATGTACGTCCACCAGGGGAATCACGCCTTCTCCTTGCCCACCGGCTCAAAGACTACGCAGAGCGGCTCTAGGAACGAGTGACCGGGGCGGGGTTACCGTCCTTCTCGGTTTTCGCCGCGCTGGAAGCTTTGCCATTGCTGTTCGCCGAGTCATCCGCCTGGAAATACTCGTAGATGTCCTCTTCTTCCGGCTGCGGCGGCATGTAGTCCGACCTGTAGACGTAGGAGTCCTGAACATACCCGTAGGCGGAGCTGCCCTTGCGGCCCAGGCCGTTGACGATGACGCCGAGAACATGGGCTCCCAGGGACAGGAGGATCTCCCGGGATCGCTCCGCCAAGGGCCGACATTGCTTGGACAATCGCAGGACGAGAATCACTCCATCCACTCGGGGAGCGACAACGCACGGATCGGTGACGGCCAACAAGGGGGGACTGTCCACCAGGACGAAATCGAACTCGTCGCGCAAAGCATTGACCAGTTCCTGGAAACGCGGCATGGTCAGAAGCTCTGCGGGATTGGCAGGAATCGGGCCGGAAGTGATCGCGAGACAATTCGGGCAGGCCGTCGATTGGACCAGTTCCTTCCACTCGGCCTCGCCGCGGACGATGTCGGAGAGTCCTCGTTGGTTTTCCAGTCCGAAAAGAATGTGAATCCGGGGCCGCCGCAGGTCGGCATCTACCAGCACCACCCGGCGGCCCGACTGGGCGATGGAAATGGCGAGATTGGCCGCCAAGGTCGATTTGCCCTCGCCTTTGCTGGCGCTGGTGATTTGGATGACCTTGTGCCGTTCGCCCTGGGTACTGAAATACAGGGCCGTCCTCACGCTGCGATAGGCCTCGGCTTCCAGGGACCGTGGACGATGAAAGGCCACCAAACTGCCATCCAGTCGGCTGCCAAGGGCACTTGGGCGGTCCGCATGCGGGAGCACCGGTATATGGCCGATCAGCGGCAGACGCAGGCGGCGACGGATCTCCTCCGGCGACCGGAAACTCTTGTCCAGGAACTCGGCAAGGTACGCCAGCCCCGCTCCGACGACGAGGCCGACGAGCATGGCTCCCGCGAAAATGGGAATGGCCCGGGGAGCGACCTTAATGCCGGGATTCGGCGGGGAAATCAACCGGGCCTCGAAGCCACCGCCTTCCTTGCCCAGGTCGATTTCCTGAAGCCGCTTGATGACGTTCTCATACAACTGCTGCGTCCGCACCACGTCATTGCGTAGCGACTCTTCCTCGAGATCTAGCTTAAGCAGGGCCTTAGCCTGTTCTTGTTCGGCCTTCAACGCCGCGGCGATCTGTTCTTCCTCGGCCTGGAGTTCCTGAAGCTCCTGAACCAGAAGCAAGCGGAAACGATGAACCGGATCGCGAAGCCGTGCTCTTTCCTCCGCTGCTTCCGGAGACTCAGGATCGCTGGAGACATCAGTCAGATCGTTGAGGAATTTTCTCGTAAAAGTGATCCGCTGACGCAGGGAGATCACCTGCGGATGATCGGGACCGTAATTCTCCAGAAGGGCCTGTTCCTGAAGCAGCAGCGGAAGCAGTTGCTCCTCCACGGCCCGAGATGTATTTCGTCCTGGGGAAACAAAGCCGGACGACGTGCCGTCGCTGGGACCACGCCGCATCAGGTCGGCGACCAAGGCTCGCACAGCAGTCGGACTCTTCCCGTTTTTCACGGCGTCGTCGAGGGCATTTAATTTCGCTGCCAGTTCTGCCTTGCGGATCAGGATGGCCACCTGACGGTTTTCCAGCGAGGCAATCCGCTCCTGCCCCAGACCGAAGCCGCCTTTCCCCTTCAGCAGCACCGGAGCTTTCTCGCGGAATTGGTGATAGGCCTCTTCCTTGTCCTTGAGGTCCTTTTGGAGGTAATTCTTCGCCTGAGTGATCAGTTCCACGGTTTCGTTGCTCATGGAGCGGTAGGCTTCGTCCAGGAATTCGCGGTAACTGGCCACGATCGCGTTGATGACGGCCGCACAATCTTCGGGAACTGGTCCCTCGTAGGACAGGTAAAGGATGTTGCTGGCACTGACGCCGGACTCCTTCGTGTCGCGCGTCACCTTGAGGGCTTGGGGAATGACTGCTGCCGGGTCGCTTTGTCCCCGGAATGACGGCAGATTGGCCAGATTCCGCCGTTGTACAGCGCGACCGACGATCAACGGGCTGCGCATCAGGACAATGTGGGTCGCCAGGTAATCTTCCGTGAAGCTCAGCGTCGAGTAGCGGGTGTCCAGGCCAGTGACGGGCAGGGCGTCAGGCCGCTTTTTGACCACCAACAACTGAGCCTGCGATTGATACACCGGCGAGCACTGGGCGTAATAGATCGCGCCAATGACCAGTCCGACTGCCAAACCAAACGTGATCAATCCCTTGCGTCGCCAGGCCAGCCCCAAAAGCTGCTGCAATTGCGAAGGGCCGGAATCTTCTTCGATCGGCATGAAATCCGAGTGATCCGGAGACGACATCGCGAACTCCCAAGCCGATTGGCCAACTAGTCTGAAACTGCGAAAACCTGACCTTGTCTGTCCCTGTCTCCGTTACCGCTTGGACGAGAGTCCGGAAGGGAAAGCAGCGTCGGAGACGAAGCGGGAAGAGCAGCTGCGGCAGTACGCTCCAGATTTTCGACGAAGCGTGCGACTTGCAGAATCTTATCACACACGGGCACATCATCCCGTCGGCCGCGAATCTCCAGGCGGCCGATGAGTTGGCCCCCGGCCATCAACGGGACGGTGGTGGCCCACAAGTCCCGCACCTCATCCGTGGCATGGGGCCGGTCCCACCGGGCATGATATTCCTCATGCAGGGCTGGCAGGCTGACATCCAGACGGATGCTCTGGAGATTCGACTGGGCAGCGAACTCGGTGAGTTCCCGCCACAACTGATGCCAAGCCGCGGTGCCGTGCATGTGAACCTGCAATTCGCGGGCGGCATCCTGGCCCGGGCCGCGGAGGAAAGAAGCCAAGCCGTGCCGCAAGCGATTGCCAAGCAGTTTCAATTCAGATCGGCCAAATAACCCCCCGGCCAACAACACCGTTGCCACAGCGATCGCAGCACAGGCGGCGGGGTAGTCAGCCCCCAGGACCACGCTGAGGATCGAGCCGAGTACAGCCACCAACGAAAGTCCGCCGAGGATGGCCAATACCTGCCAGGTGTTGCTGCCCCGGCGCAGGAGTACGTGGTGGATGTGGCCTCGATCCGTCGCATACAGACTTCGGCCGGTCAGCGTCCGGCGTAGGATCGCTGCGGCGGTATCGGCGACCGGAATGCAGACCAACCCCAGGGCCGGCAATAAGGAGAACGAAGCCGATTCGACCGTGAAAGCCCGCAGGATGAGCAAGCCGACCACGAGCCCGAGCACCATGCTGCCCGAGTCTCCGAGGAATACGCTGGCAGGCGGCAGGTTGTATTTGAGAAAGCCAGCAATCGCCCCGGCCAGCAGGGCACCTGCGATGGCCAAAAGGACATCCCCCGCGAGGACGCCAACGACTGCTACCGCCATCGAAGCCAAACCTGAGATTGTGCCCAGCAATCCGTCCATGCCGTCAAGCAGGTTAAAGGCATTGATCGCACCAAGCAGCCAGAAAGCGGTGAACGGGTATGACAAAAACGCGAGGTCGAACTCGAACCCGAGAAGGCTGATCCGTCGCACCACGCAACCACACAGCAGCAAAATGCCGACAGCGAAGATCTGACCCAGCAGCTTGTGTCTTCCCCGAAGCAGCCGGAAATCGTCGGCAATCCCTATCGCCATCAGAAGAACGACTGCCGCCAGCGTGCCCAGTGCGACACTTGGATTCGTGGCTGCAACGGCATCGACGAAGGAAACATGCCGCAATATGACCAGGGCCGGGACTGCCAGTACGAGGGCTGTGAGAATGCCAATGCCACCTGCAAGGGGGATGGGTTGGCGATGCATCTTTCGATGGCCGTCGGGGTGATCGACCAGCCCCCAGCGACGGGATGTCCACCTCGCCATCGGCACCGTGGCGAGAGCAGCCAGCAAGGCCAGACAAAAAGCCCAGACTTCCGTCACAGGCATCGATCCGCCTCGCGGCTCCCGGGCGTCCCCGTCATACCCGCATCCGTCGGGCAGACGTACAAGTCCAGCTTCCGAAGGCGTCCTGCCTTCACTTTCTCCTCGCGGCACGGTCTTCGCGTAGCATCTGAGACCTGCTTCGCTCTTTGCCGATCTCGGCGCAGACTCCGTCCCCGTGGGTTACGACAGACCCCAATCCAAGAACGCCGGCAAGCACCGGTCCGTGGGTGATTCCCTTGCCAACTTCCGTGTCGCCTTTCCGCTCATCGGAAAGTTCCCCGTTTGCCCAAGCATCCTTCTCAGGCCGTCGCCGTACTTGCGGTCGTCAGGATCGAAGCCTGGATTTCCAGGATCGCCGTTACGCTTGCGACGTATCCTCGAGACCTAGGCCGGTGTCATGCCGCGTCAAAAAAATTGCGGCCTTACAGAACCACATAGGTTCGCCACAGATTTCGGTTGTAACGATCCTGACGATCTTTCAGCCTAGGATCTTTCTCTCATTTCGTCTTTGAAGAACTTTTGAAAGTTCCACGGCAATTTTTAATGAATGCAACTATTTTCTGGAGTGAACCAATTCCTAGTTACTTTCCGGCTCTGCACCTTGCAACCAAAATCGGGAACGAAGCCAGAGGGTTTTCTACTTCTGATAGACAAGACCGATTCACCGGCTGAGGGCCTTGTCCGGCAGCGGCAGTGGCGATAAACAAACTGCTCGGCTGCGATTCGACATAATGTGCGGAGGGACCGCCTATGGGCCAGGTTCGTCCTCGTACCAAGTATGTCAAGCTCCTGAAGCAGAAGCGCTGCCCCAAGTGCGGCAAGCCGATCAACCGCAAGAAGGTCCGCTGCCGCCGTTGCCACGCCGTGCAGCCGAAGATTCGCCCCTGGCGGTGATCCCGCCTACCTCCCGACAGCCGCTTTTCTTGACGGAGCAGCATGCTTGGCGTAGCCTGAGACTGTTCCACCCGCAGCGCGACCTCTCTCATGCCTGACAGGGCTACGCGGCATGCACCGGGAGATTTCCCACGTCGATCCGATCCTCGGACGCGCCAGTCAGGCGGGCCTTTATCTCCTTACGCTCCTAGTCGGCTCACTTCTTTTCCTTGATCTGGCCTGGGATCCGCTGGCCCTTTGGCTGGCACCGTGGCTGGGCGTCGAGCTTCCGATCTTGGACAGCGGCTTGACGCTGTTCGGCACTCATTGGCGGTTCGCGCTGATCGCTGCGATTCTCGGCTCCGCTCGGGCCTTGTACGGCGCTCTGGAGAGTCTGAGCGCAGGGCGGATCGGGGCCGATCTGGCCCTGGCTATCGCCGCCGTTGCTGCCATTCTCATCAACCAACCGCTGGTCGCTGCCGAAGTCATCCTCATCGGACTGATCGGCGAGTGCCTGGAAGCCTTCACCTTCGACCGGACCAAACGGGCCATCACCCGGCTGGTCGAACTGACTCCGCAGCTGTGCTGGCTGATACGCGATGGCGAGCCGGTCAAAACCTCCGTGGCGGAGTTGAAAGCTGGAGATCGCATCCTCGTCCGGCCCGGCAAACGGATTCCCGTGGACGGCGTCGTCGTCGAGGGCGCTTCCGCGGTCGATGAGAGCGTCCTGACCGGCGAGAGTCTGCCCGTCGAGAAGGGGCCGGGTTCTGAGGTTTTGGCTGGAACGCTCAATCAACACGGCGCGCTGATCATCGAAGTCAAGCGGATCGCCGAGCATACCGTCATGGGCCGGGTGCTGGCGATTACCGCCCGCGCCCTGCGGGACAAAGCTCCTCTGGAGCGGACGGCCGACCGCCTTGCCCGCTGGTTCTTACCTGTCGTCCTCAGTCTGGCCCTGATCACTTTCCTGGCCAATCTCTGGTGGTTTCGCCAGGAAGATGGCGGCTGGTACAAGGCGGTTTTTCCGACCTTGGCCGTGCTCGTGGTCGCCTGTCCTTGCGCTCTGATCCTCGCCACTCCCGCCGCCATCATCGCTGCCTTGGGCCGGTTGGCCGGCAGTGGCATCCTCATCAAAGGCGGCTCGGCCCTGGAGCGACTGGCCGAGGTCAACCTGTTTGCTTTCGACAAGACCGGCACCTTGACCACCGGGCAGCTTCGCCTGGGAAACATCGTCGTCCTGGCACCTGAAGTGAGTCCCCAGGAGCTGCTGCGCCTGGCCGCGGCAGCAGAACAGCGGAGCGAACACGTCATCGCCCAGACCATCGTTCAGGAAGCCCGAAACCGGGGACTGACCTTGCCTGAGGTGGAGCACTTCGAATCGCATCCCGGAGGGGGAGTCTCGGCCACGGTCCAGGGCCAACAAGTGATCGTGGGCAATCGCCGTTTGATGGAGCGGCACCATCTGTCGCTTCCCGGGGAGCTGGAGACGATCCTGAGCCAGTTGGACGCCGCAGGGGAAACGGCTTTGCTCGTGGCCCAGGGCGGTCAGGTTGTCGGAGTGCTGGGAGTACGGGACACGGTTCGGCCCGAAGCGGCCGAGGTGCTTCAAGAATTGCGCCGCATGGGCATCCACGACATCGCCTTGCTTACCGGCGACCGCCAGGCTGTTGCTGAAGCAGTCGCTCGGGAACTGGAAATCACCGAATTTCATGCCGAGCTTCTGCCCACCGATAAGGCGGCCTGGCTGGAGAATCAACGCAGGCAGGGGCGTCGCCCGGCCATGGTGGGCGATGGCATCAACGACGCGCCGGCCTTGGCGACGGGATATGTCGGTCTCGCTCTGGGCGGGATCGACGTGACCGCCGAAGCAGGGGACATCGTCTTGCTGCGACAACCCCTGGCGTCGTTGCCTTTCCTGGTCCGACTTGCTCGGCAGACCGTCGCCGTCATCCAGCAGAATATCGTCTGGTTCGCCTTCGTGGTCAACATCGTCGGTGTGGTCTTGACGGCTTGGATCGTTCCAGGATGGTCGGAGCAGGCCCGCCACGCTTCACCGATCTGGGCCGCGATCTACCACCAGGCGGCATCCTTGGCTGTGCTTCTGAATGCCATGCGGCTGTTGGCCTTTGAACGCACCCGGGACTCGGCTGCCGTGCGACGCTGGCGGACCTATGTGTCCCGGTTCGACACCTGGCTTGAGCGGCTCAGTTTCCACGAGGTGAGTCACTTCTTCCTAGACCACTGGAAAGCGGTCCTGGGAGGAACGGCTGGTCTGATTGTGCTGCTTTATGTCGCCAGCGGGATCGTGGTGATCGGCCCGGATCAGATCGGAATCGTCCGGCGTTTCGGAAGGGTTCTGCCCGAGGACCTGGAGCCAGGATTGCATTTTCGTTTGCCCTGGCCGTTGGAGAAGGTGACGAAGATCGAACCGCGGCGTCTGCGTTCTCTTGACATCGGCTTCCGGGCGTTTGGGCCTCTGGCGGGGGAACTCACCTGGTCCGCAGTGCATGCTCAGGGAATCCTTCGCCTCGAAGAAGAGGCTCTGATGATTACCGGAGACGGCAACCTGATCGAAGTCAAGGCTCGTGTGTTCTACCGACCCGAAGATCCCCGCAAGTACCTGTTCACCGTCAACGATGCTGAAGGCGTTGTGCGGGCCATGACCGAGGCTCTCTTGCGTGAGGCAATTGCTGAGCGGGCCTTTGCCGATTTGCTCGCGGGCGGACGGGAGCAGGTGCAACAGCAAGTCGCCGGGCAGTTGCGGCAATTGCTGCGCGGCAACCAGGATCTAGGCATCGCCATCGACTCCGTGGAAGTTCAAGACCTCCATCCCCCGGCTCAGGTCGTCGATGCCTATTACGCCGTCACCCGGGCCTTGAGCCAGCGCGAGCAGATGCTCGTCGAGGCCAAAAGCGACAGTGAGACAAGCATCGCACGGGAAAAGGCCGCTGAGTACCGCGTCCGTTCCGCAGCCGAGGCGCAGAGGCATGCCGTCGTGACCCAGACCGAGGCGGATCGAACCGCCTTTCTCAGCCTGCTCGCCTCTCAACGGGTCGGCTGGATTTCCGGATTCTGCTTCCCCATCGCTCCTGGGCTGACCCCGGCGCAACTGAACGCTCAGATGATCGCATTCGACCTGCTGCGGGAGGACCCGGAGGTACGCAATCAGTTGACAACCTTCCGGCTGCACCTTGAAGCGGCAGAGGAAACGCTTAAAGGCCGACCCAAAGTCATCCGGGACGACCGATGGAAAGGGCAACTTCATGTCCTCCCTGAAGGTCTCCGCCTGCGTCTTCCGATCGGGGGCCGGGACGCTGAGCCGCGCACCCGACGGGAACCTCAGCGAGATACGGAAGGGCCGTAAGTTTTGGTGCCTCGCTGCGGGCGAAGAAGCGGTAGCGGGCGATGAGAAAACAATCAAGGTGACGCCATGAGACCGCGCATTTGGCATATCGTTTTGGCAGGCGCACTGGCCTGGACGGCCTACAGTGCCGTGGTCTTCGTGGACCAGGCCGAGTTCGTCTATGTGACGCAGTTCGGCGCCCAGGTCGCTACCTACGACGGCGCCAGCGAAGCCGGTTGGCACTGGAAAGCACCCTGGCCGATCCAGGATGTGCTTCGCCTGGATCGTCGGCTTCAGTTCTTCGACGTGCCCACGCAGGAAATGCTCATTCGCGACCGGGACGAACAGTCCGGCACCGAGAAGCCGCTGCCGCTCACCTTCGACGTCTACGTTTGCTGGCGGATCGCTGAACCGACAGCCGAGCGGGATACTGTCGATCTCTTCGTCCGGAACTTCGGTACTCTGGAGCGCGCCCAGGACTTCCTTCGCAGCCAGATCATCAGCCGCCTCAAAGTCGAGCTTAGCAGTCTGCTGTTAAACCAATTGGTCAATACCGAGGTGCAGCAGTTACGCATCGGGGAACTGCTCGACCAAGTGCGCAACCGACCCTATCTCCGGGGAACCGGTCCGGAGGAAAAGCCGATCAGCCTGGCCGACAGAACGCAGCAGGTCGGTATTGATCTGGTGGACATCCGTCTGCGGCGGTTCAACCATCCGGTCCAAGTGCGGGACGAGATTTTCGCCAAAATCCGGGAGGACCGCAAACGGGAAGCGAACAATTACCGATTGCAGGGGGAAGTCGAAGCGGCTCGGATCCGTGCCGAAGGGGAACTTGCCGCTCGAAGAATCCGGACGGAAGCCGAGGCCGAACGCATCCGCCTCGAAGGCCAGGCTCGGGCCGACGCAGCGCGAATCCTCAACGACGCCCACAAGGAGGCCCCCGATTTCTACCGTACCATTCGCATGTTAGAAGGCTATCGCCAGATGTTCGGCGACGATAAGACGCAGATCATTCTGTCGCTGGACCATCCTTTGCTTTCCTTATTGAAAGACTTGCCCAAGCCAGGAAATTCTCCAGGAGCCGGACTCCGCGGAACTGCTCGATCGGCGGAGGACAAGGCGAACCCTGCGTCCAACGAATCGGCCGTTTCGCCAGCCAACCCTGGGGGGCCTTCCCGATGAGACGCTGGCTGTATCTGCTTCTATTAATCGTGGGTTTGTCCTACCTGGCAACGGGTATTTACCAGGTCAAGCCGGGTGAATTGGCAGTGGTCCGCCGTTTCGGTCGGGTGCTCGAACAGCCGCGACTGCCCGGCCTCAACGTCGGTCTGCCCTGGGGCCTGGACCGCGTGGACCGCATCGCCGTCGATTCGCAAAGACAGCTGGGAGTGGGTTTCCTGCCGGATTTGCCTCTTCCTGAGGACAGCGTTCCCGCCGGTCAACTCCTCACGGGGGACAACAATCTGATCGACGTCCGGATCAGCGTCTATTACCGAGTGGACCGTGAAACTCCGGGAGCCGTCGCGGATTACGTGCTCAATGCCGATAAAGCCTCGGAGGTTCTGCCACGGGCTGCTGAGGCCGCCTTGAGCCGGGCGTTGGCTTCGGAGCGGGTCGATGCCGTGCTCTTGGGACAGGCAGGCGGCCTGGAGTCGCGGATTCAGCAGCTGCTGTCCGCAGAAATCCGACGGTATCGGCTTGGCATCGTCATCGAAAGCGTGAACCTTACTTATGTTCAGCCTCCGGCCGAACTGGCCGAGGCCTTTCGTCAGGTCAATCGGGCGCGCACTCAGAAAGAGATCACGGAACGCGAGGCCCTGGGGGCCAGCCAGATCGAAATCTCGTCCGCTCAGCAGCAGGCCCGCAGAATTGTCAGTGAAGCTCGAGCGGCGTCCAAAGACCGGGTTCGCAAGGCAGAGGCCGAGGCCGCGGCGTTTTTCGCCCTGCTGGAGCAGTATCATCCCCACGATTCTTCCTCGGAGAGCCTCCTGTTGAACCTGTATCTCAAGGAATTGCAGAACATTTTCTCCCGCGTCCAGGTCCGCACTCTTAGCGATTCGGATACGGACCATACGGTGGTCTTGCCGGGAGCAGGACGTTAATTCGACCCTCACCCAGCTTTGCCCCATGATTTCGTTTGCTCTTGGCAAGTCAGATCCGTATTCTGATCGTGCTTGGGACCATCCCTCCGATTCCCCGGTTCATCGCGGATCGGCGACTCCCTCGGCGGCTTTCACGCAAGCATGGCCGCCCTGCGTTCGAGGTTTCTATGTTGCGCGGAGATTGGCTTAGCGGTCGGTGGTTCTCCTTTGTGCATGGAAATAACCTGGTGTACAATACCTGCTGGGAGGATCCGCGGCTGGATCGCGTCGCCCTCGATTTGGGGCCGGACGACACCATCGCCGTCCTTACTTCCGCCGGCTGCAACGTCCTGGACTACGCCTTGCTGGCACCCCGGCACATCTACGCGGTGGACATGAATCCCCGGCAGAATGCCCTGCTCGAACTGAAGATCGTCGGCATCCGGCATCTCGATTTTGAAACCTTCTTCGAGATGTTCGGCCGGGGCAGACTGCGGAATTACCGGACCATCTATCGGGAGTATCTGCGGCCCGGTCTCAGCCCGCAAGCGGCAGAATACTGGGACAGGCACATCAATTTCTTCGATCCGGGCGGCTGGAGGAACAGCTTTTATTTTCACGGCAGTTCTGGGACGTTTGCCCGACTGGCCAATTTCTACATCGACCGCATCGCCCGCGTCCGGGACGCCGTCAGCCGTCTGTTGGCAGCCACCTCGCTCGATGAACAGCAGAGCATTTACTTCGGCGAGCTTCGAGACGCGGTCTGGAAGCGATTCGTCCGCTGGATGATCGGCAGGGACACGACGTTGTCCTTCGTCGGTGTGCCCCGACCGCAGCGGCAGCAGGTGGAACGCTATTATCAGGGCGGCATCGCCAAGTACATCGAAGACTGCGTCGAGGCCGTGTTCGCCTGTCTGCCCATCTGGGACAATTACTTTTGGCGTGTGTATTTGACTGGCGAATACTCACGGACGTGCTGTCCGGAGTATCTGAAGGAAGACAACTTTCATCGTCTCCGCAACGGCCTGCTCGACCGCATCAGCGTCCACACGGGATCGTTGCAGCAGTTCCTCGACAACCATGACGGCAAGATCTCCCGTTTCGTGCTGCTGGACCACATGGACTGGCTCAGTACATTCCGACACGGGGAACTGGAGCGCGAATGGCAGGCTATTGTCAATCGAGCCACCCACGATGCCCGCATCCTGTGGCGCAGCGGAGGGCTGAAGGTCGAGTATGTCGATCCCCTCAAGGTCGAGGTGCAGGGCCGTTGTTACCGCGTCGGCGACCTTCTGCGGTATCATCAGGATCTGGCGGCTGAGTTGCACGCCAAAGATCGAGTCCACACTTACGGCAGCTTCTACATCGCCGACCTGGCTCTCGCCTAGCAACGTTTTCCGGACTCGATCCACCCGCGTCGTGAGGGCACCGGATGTCTTTGCTGGCTGATCTCAAAGTCCTCTACCATCTGACTCTCAGCCCGATTCGCGGCAGGAACCATGCCGAGCGGCTCGACAGCTTCTATCGTCATCAGGCCGCCCATTACGATGATTTCCGCAAGCGGTTGTTGCGTGGCCGAGAGGAGATGCTGCGGGAGCTGCCGCTTCCCGAAGGCGGGGTGTGGATCGACATGGGCGGAGGCACCGGACAGAACCTCGAATTCATCGTCGATCGGTTGGCCGCTTTACGCAAGATCTACGTCGTGGACCTAGCCTCTTCCCTGCTGGAAGTCGCCCGTGACCGCGTGACCCGTCGGGGCTGGAGCAACGTCGAACCTGTCCTGGCGGACGCCATCACGTTCGTGCCGCCGGAAGGACGGGCGGATGTTATCACGTTTTCCTATTCCTTGACGATGATTCCCGACTGGTTCGCCGCCATAGACCACGCCTTGGAACTGCTTTCCCCCGGCGGTCACATCGGCGTGGTTGATTTTTACGTCTCGCGGAAGCACACGGTCGCAGCCCACCGACGACATACCTGGTTCACCCGGACCTTCTGGCCCATCTGGTTCAATGTCGATAACGTTTATCCTTCACCAGACCACGTTCCCTATCTGGAGCGCCGCTTCGAGACCGTCAGCTTTTCGGAGCACTGGGCACGGATGCCGTACCTGCCCGGGTTCCAGGTGCCGTATTATCGCTTCATCGGGCGGAAGCGAAATAGATAGCGATGGGGCTGGGGATTGTCGCTTCATGGTTTGGGTTCTACATCTCCTTGAAGGTTGCTTGCGGCTAGGTCGCTGCCTTTTCGAGTTGGTTGATTTCCCTGACCGTGCCAGGTGGAACCGATGGAAACTCAGACATCCCGTCCAAGTCTGCAATGCGTGGTGGTCACTCCGGAACGCACCCTCCTGGATGAGAAGGTCGACTTTATCGCTCTGCCGATGTTCGACGGGGAACTGGGCGTGCTTCCGGGCCGTGCTCCGCTGATCGGCCGTCTCGGTACGGGAGAGCTGCGGTTGACCACCGGCGACCATGCCCAGCGATTTTACGTGGACGGAGGTTTTGCCCAGATTCGCGGCAATGTGGTCACGGTGCTGACGTCGCGGGCTGTGCCGGCCGAGGAGATCGACGTGGCGAAGGCGGAGGCAGACTTGGAAGCGGCTCGGCAACCGGCAGCGACAGCCAAAGAACGGGAATCGCGTCAGCAAGCGGCCGCCAAGGCTCGGATTCAGCTTCGCATTGCTGGCCGCGCCACTGAGGTCTCGCAGAGTCATTAGACAGGCCAGGGCGCCCTTATTGTCTCCGATCCCGTGGGCTGGCATCCGCGTTTATGGCTCCGCAATAAGTTCCCTGTCTCGGGGCGGCTTGCGTCGGTGCTCGGGATTGTAGAGCCGAAAGCCGAGATCGGTATTTTTGCGAAATCCGTGTCCGTCGCAAACCTTACCTCCGTTGTCCACTTGGTCAACAGCGACGGAGTAGACAACTTTGCCTTCCGCTGTATCTGCATAACGAAGGGGTTGCCCGTCAAAAGGATCAAGCGGGACATTCTCCAAAAACTCAGGCACGAGTTCATCCAGGGAGCGCGGCCAGTGCCCGTTTCGGAGACGATACCGTTCCAAGGCCAGGGCGACTTGCAGGCACTGAAGTAGGGCGGCATGTCGTCCATAAACAAAGATGATTCTCGGCCAGAAATCTATCAAATCGTCAAGGGGATGCTTTGCGCTAATCATGAAGCCCGCAGCAGCCATGGAAATCACTACGGCCTCCGGAGTTTCGGCGGCTAGCGATTGAAGTTTATTGAAATGCCGCAAGGCACGGGCTCTTCTGGAGAGTATAGAGCCGTAAGAGAATTGCAAATAATACTCGGTGAACGCATCGTCGAGGAACCCCGATGGTTGTTTGGGAATGCCGGCCAAATCAGAAAAAGAAATTAGTCCTGAAGTCAATTCCTCGTGGCAACGGTCCACGAACGCCCGCTCGGCTCGAATTAATCGCTGCCAAAGCGGCTCCTGGCTCTCCATCTTGACAAGCTCCTGAAGGGTTGGGAGGTGGTCTTCCTGGGTCGGACCAAGCGCCATCACAACTTCTGTTGACTTTACAAAGGTACGGACCAGGGCCATTCGTACCATAAGCGGTCTGGTCGCGCATTCGTCGCCGCAGGAGCGAATGGCCAAGACGCTTCTTGTCAGACTTTGCCAAGCTGCCTCGAAGTCGCCCTCCTGGGCTTTAACCCAAGCTTGAAAGTCAAGAGCGCTAACAAGCTTTCGCAGTATCTGCAGGTGGTTATAATTCGTAAGAATTACTGGACTTTTTATTGAATGGGGAAATCTTCCGGAGAACTTGCCATCCAAAGCGGCAAGCGCAGCCAGTTGCCGATGATTTCGGCATATCTCATTACGCATGATGTTAAATTGGGTTTCATTCAGGAGATAATTAGGCGGCCCAACGCCAAGGGTCGCCATCGATTCGTAGTCGGTTGTTTCATCGGAACTGTACAAAGGCACCTTGGATGAATTGTACCACCAACAGGGCCAATCCTTCTGCTCAAGAGCGTTAGCACGAAGGATCACCAATGCTGAGTTCTCTTCGTCGGGGATATGACGCCGCTGACGCTCCAGGTCCTCGAGCCGCCAACCGTCCGGTTCCAGGGCATCGGTCTCAGCCAGGGCTGCTTGTAGGTCGCGGAATTCGGCCTCTCGCTGGTAGTGGAACCAAAGCAGGGGCGTACCGACCGCCAACACGAGAGCGGCCAGGATCGTCAGCCACAGGCCTGTGCGCCTCTTCGGCGAAGCTGTCGCATCGCTCACGGCCGGTCCTCCGGGGCATGCACCTCCCACTCGACGGCGAGTTGTGTCTGAACTTTTTTCAAAGTATACGCGTCGGCAGGCAAGTTCGCAACCGCTTCACCTTTCGCTGTTAGCACAACGGAATGACATCGGCCCCTTTACCGGGCTAATGCCGATCGCTACGCTACTTTGCAGGGCGTCCCCTGGTTTTCCGCGGTTCCGAAGAGAACGGTGGTGTATGTGCAAGTGGGCGATTCGGCTCCTGACGGTAGCGGGGTTGGTGGTCGCATGGCAAGCGGGTCGAGCCGCAGAATCGGCCCATGTGCGGTTGCCGGAACTGTTGCCCGAAGTGCAGCGGATCTTGGAAAAACACTACGACGATCTGGAACAACTCTACAAGCACCTCCACGCCAACCCTGAGCTTTCCTACCAGGAGGAGAAGACCTCTGCACGACTTGCTCAAGAACTGCGGAAACTTGGGTTCGCGGTCACGGAGCGCGTCGGCGGGTATGGCGTGGTCGGCGTGTTAAAGAACGGCCCAGGGCCGACGGTCATGGTGCGGGCCGACATGGACGCGCTTCCTGTAATCGAGCGAACCGGCCTGCCCTTCGCCAGCAAGGTGCGAGTCAAGGATGCGGAGGGCCGGGAGATCGGCGTCATGCACGCCTGCGGCCACGACATGCACATGGCCTGTTGGGTAGGGACGGCCCGGGTCTTGACGGAATTGAAGGACCGCTGGAGCGGGACCCTGGTTTTCATCGGCCAACCGGCGGAGGAACGCGGCGGAGGGGCCAAGGCCATGCTCGAAGACGGGCTTTACACGCGCTTCCCCAAGCCGGACTTCGCGCTGGCTTTGCATTGTGACAACTTTACGCCGCATGGCGCCGTCGGCATCACCGAAGGGCTGGCGCTGGCGAACGTGGATAGCGTGGACATCATCGTCAAGGGGAAGGGGGGCCACGGTTCTGCTCCGCACACGACCATTGATCCCATCGTCATTGCCGCCCGCATCGTTCTCGACCTGCAAACGCTGGTCAGTCGGGAGACCGATCCGTTGGATTCGGCCGTGGTGACGGTCGGTTCGATTCACGGTGGAACGAAGCACAACATCATTCCCAACGAGGTCAAGATGCAGTTAACGGTGCGGTCGTTCAAGACCTCGGTGCGGCATCACCTTCTCAAAGGGATTGAACGGATCGCCAAGGCAGCGGCCCAGGCTGCCCGAGCTCCGGAGCCGGAGGTCATTGTTCATGCCGACGAGTTCACTCCGGCGATGGTCAACGATGTGCAGTTGACCCGCAAGACCGCCGCGGCGCTCCGGGCAGCTTTGGGGGAAGACAACGTCGTTTCCAAACCGCCGATCATGGGCGGCGAGGACTTCAGCCGCTTCGGTCTGGCCGGGGTTCCAATCTGCATGTTTCGCCTCGGCACCGAATCGCCGAAGCGCCTGGAGGAAGCGGCCAACGGCGGACGGCCCCTGCCTTCGATGCACTCGGACGGTTACTACCCGGTCCTGGAACCGACCTTGAAAACCGGGGTGCAGGCCATGTCTGCCGCGGTCCTGAACCTCTTGGCCAAGTAAGGTCGGTCCGATGCCGTCGGGTTACGACATCATCCTCGTTCTGAAGATCACTGTTTCGGCGGTGACGGTGCTCCTCGTGGCATCGCTGATCTTTCTAGCGCGGGGCCGGGTGAAGCTGCACGGTCGGCTCAACCTGCTCTTCTTCGTCCTGACGATGTCCGCCGTCCTTGCTTTCGAGGTACTGCTCCGGATCGGTCCCTACCTCGAACCGGGCTGGTCGGTGACCAACGGATGGACCGTGTTTCACCGGCAAGTCTTGCGCGTCCATCTGTGTTTCGTCATTCCCCTTCTGTTCGTCATGCCGCTCATGCTCTTGACGGGTTTAAAACATTGGCGGCGAATCCACATTCCGCTTGGCATCCTGTTCGCCCTGTTATGGGCAGGGATGTTGGTGACCGGCATCGGGCTTTTGCCCCATGCTCCCGTCGAGGCATGGAATCCTTGAGCGGTACCTGAGAAAGACAGGCCCGGCGAGGTTGCGAAGCTCCGTTCCGTGCGATGACACTCTGGGACTTGCGAAGCGGGCGTGGTAAAATATGCGTTGTTCTGCCGCATGGTCCCGGGGGGACTGTCCTGTGACTACCCTGTTTGGTCCGGTTCTGTGGTACGACATGGTGCGGTCGTCCCGCCGCACTTCGATTGTGCTCCTTCGCAGCCTGTACCCGTTGATCTTGTTCAGTGTTCTTGCCGCCACCTACGGGGAAATCCTTGGAAGGAATTTCTTCGCCTCCGAAGTTCTTGATGCGATAGTGCTGGCTCGCATAAGTTACGCTTTTTATATAACATTCCTGCTCATTCAATGGGTCGCCGTTTTCGTCTTGACACCAATCTACGTCGGCAGTGCCATTGCGGACGAAAAGGACCGCCGCACGCTGGAGTACATTTTCACCACGGACCTGCGAAATCGAGAGATTGTTCTGGGCAAATTGATGTCCAGATTGGCCGTGCTCATGCTCATTTTGCTGGCGGGCCTGCCGTTACTTAGCATTATGCAGTTGCTGGGGGGGGTCTCTCCGGATTTGCTGTGGAGCGGGTTCGCCGCCACGGCGCTGACCATGCTCTCGCTGAGCGGCATCAGCATGTACTGGTCGGTGCACTGCCGGAATTCTCGCGAGGCGATTCTGCTTACTTTTTTGACCATCGTCCTGTATTTCGCGATTTACTTCGTGGTCCTCGTGCCTTCGTGGATCATTTTCGGACAACCGGTGCGTTTTCCGAGCCTTGATTCGTTCGACTGGGAAGCGGCACTTGGCCTGGGTGCATGGGGGCTGGCTTCAGGCAATCCTTTTCATGCCATTTATGATTTGGCGAACGCGGCCGGAACCGCGGGCGGACGGGGCTACGGCGGCGTACTAATCGTATGGCTGGTTCGCTACGCCGTGTTTCACGGATTATCCTTTGTGCTTTTCATCAGCCTTGCCATTCTCCAGGTCAGGTCGGCATACGTCCGGCAAGCGTATGGAGCGGCCAGGAGAACGAAGTCCTTGACTGTCTCTCCGGCTTCCCGCTGGCGCCTGGCGATCGGGAACTGGCCTATGATTTGGAAAGAACTACTGACCGATGGTGGAATTTTGCACGGCGCAGCAGCCAAAGTCATGAGTCGGCTTTTAGCACTCTCGATCCTGGCTATCACTGGGGCCGTCTTTGTTCTCCGATTACGGCTTGATTCTGTTTCGGCAAACGTACTTACAGCGCTGTTTTTTGGACTGTTGTTAAACGCAGTCCTGGTCACGATGTTCATGCGAGGCTGGGCGCGCATAGGCTTGATCGCGTGTTTCACGGTGATCGTCGGTGCAAGCCTCTGTGCTTTTTCCTTAGCAAACCCATGTTTTGTGTGGTGGTCGCCCTCGTCTCATCCATTTGATTTCGTTGACGTTCTGCCGCGGCTGATCCTGCCATGGTATGTCGCGTTGATCTGGTTCGTGACATGTATCCAGGCGGCGTACAGCATTAACGTCGAACGAGAAAAACAGACCCTGGATGTTCTGCTGGCTACGCCGCTTACCGAGAAAGAAATCCTCGCCGGCAAATGGATCGGGTCCATGTGTTATGCCCGCTGGTTGATCGCAATCCTCCTTACTATTTGGTTTTTGGAGGTTTGCGCGGGCCTGTTGCATCCCTTAGGCTTCCTAGCCAGTGTGGCTGCATTTACGATCTACCTCGCCCTTTTCAGCAGCATCGGCCTGTTTTGCGGCACCCTGGTCCGCTCCTCGCTTGGAGCCGGCATGTTAGCCGGCTTGGTCTGTCTGTTTCTCATGGGTGCCCATCTCTTCGTGACTGTACCCTTCATGATGGCGCTGCCGTATTTGTCTGGCCCTAGCGGCGATTACATAATCACAGCCTTTTTGACGACGACTCCGACCGTGGTCATGGGTTTTGCCCATGTTAACGGATGGGAACTGGAGATCCGGAGAACGTCCCATGCTCATGACTTCTCGAGTTGGGTCGCACTCTTTTGCATTCTGTGGACGCTAATTTGGGCCTTGGTTTCCTCTCGGCTTTATGGAGGCGCAGTCCAGCGCTTCCGTGCCCGCTGCGGACGTATCACCATGACGGAGCCGCGTAGTCCCCGGCAGTCGGCGTTGACCGTTTCAGCGAGGCACGCTATGGTCGGCAGGCCGATTCAGTCCCGAGTGAGTTAATTCAGGCAAGAGGCGAAGGATGACGAGCTTCTTGACGCTGTTCCTGGCAGTCGTACTGCTGGGACCGGAGCCGCCACGTCGCTTTGAACCGCAGCCGATGGCTCCCGTGCTGCCGCCCGACGTGGCACAACTGCGGGAACAGTTGTACAACCGCCAGGACGCTCCGGCACAAAGCCAGGCCGCACTGATGCTCCTGCAGAGCTTGTCCCCGGATGCCGCCGAGGTGGTGCGCGAAGGATTGCGGCGGTGGGATCGACCGGACGTGTTCGTCGCTTTGGCCTCTGCTATCCGCATGACCCGAGATCGCCGTTTCACCGAGCCGCTCTTGAAAGCTATCCAAGCGGAGCAATCATCTTTGCGACTGGCTGCTGCGGAGGCTTTGGCGCGGTCAGACAGCGATCTGGTGCTGCACCGGCTTCTGGGCATTGCGGAGGACCCCCAAGCCAGTATCCCGGCTCGGCAGGCGGCCGCGTTGGCGCTCGGAAAATCCGGTCAGAAAAATGCGATGCCCGCTCTCCTCAGCCTGCTTTCGTCTGATCTGCCTGCAATTCGGCAAAGTGCCGCCACCGCCCTGGAGGAACTCACGGGCTTGGACTATGGCCACAATATCTCCGCTTGGCAAGAGTGGTGGTCCAACCACAAAGACCTAAGCGAGATCGAATGGCTTTTAAGCAGAAATGCCTTGTTCCTTGACCGCTCACGGCGATTGCAAAATGATTTGCAGAGGGCCGAAGCAGAGATCCTGCGATTGCATCAGCAACTTTACGCGCGCACTCCGCGTGCCGACCGGGTCAATCATTTTCGCCAACTAGCGCAAAACGAATATGCTTCCGTCCGAGTTCAAGCGATCGCTTGGATCGTGGAAACTCTCAGTGACGCCAACAGCTCGGAATTAAAGCCTCTTGCCGACTTGCTGCTGGCCTTCAGTGAGGATGGCGTGGAAGCCGTGCAACGCCAAGCTGTTTTGGCACTGGAAAAAATCGACGATCCCCGCGCTTTTGAGCGATTGCTGACGCTACTGCACAGCAATTCGCTGGAGGTGAGGGCGGCGGCGGCGCGGAGTCTGGGGCGATACCGCTGCCCGCAAAGCGTTTCCCGTGCGGAAATGAACAGTCGAGCGGTCAAGGCTCTTGAAAAAGCCCTGTCCGACCCGTCGCTGGTAGTGGTGGCGGAAGCGGTGGAAAGTCTCGGCAGCCTCGGCGTACCGGAAGCAGCCCCGATTATCACGGGCCTGCTGCGACACCCGGCCGATCCGGTCCGACAGGCAGCGGCCCGGGCTTTGGAACAAGTGGCCGATCCAGCGTCGCTCCCGGCTTTGACGACCGCGCTGGACGATCCCGTACCCGGCGTGCGTTTCCATGTGGTTGGGGCCTTGGCCCGTCTCGGTCAGAGTGAAGCCCTGGATACGCCTCGCAGGCAGGAGCTGATTCGGCGTCTGGAGCAGGTCCTCGTCCGCGATGGCGACCCGGGTGTACGCAGTCGAGCTGCCACTGTGCTCGGCGACCTGGGGTCTGCGGCACAGTTGCCGCTGCTGTGGCAGCGGGTGACGGCCACGGAAGATTCCCGAGTCCAGGTCAAGGCCTGGGGGGCCTTCGTGGACATTTTGAGCCGATCCGGATCCTGGACGCTGATCAGCCAGTGGGACCAAAACCTGTCAGCTCAACAGGAACACGCACGCCGGGCCGAATTGTTAAACGAAATCCGCACTCGCTGGCTCAAGAACGAATCCACTCGCTCACATGTGGACACCGTAACCGCAGCCCTGATTCAAGCTCTGCTGGTGCAAAAGAAATGGAATCAAGCGTCTCCATTCATCGTTGACCTGGCCCGCAAGGCGTCCAACGATTCCGAATTGCAACGGCGGCTGCAATGGCTGGTCATTGCGGCGTCCCACGCCGTGGACGACGGCAAGCCGCAGGAAGCTTTGCGGCTGCTTCGGGAAGTCGAGGACCTGCTTCCACGAGTCGGAGCCGATCTTGGCTCGGAGATCGACGCGGTGCGACAGCGCGCCTCCCGGATGCTGGGGCCCTCGTGACCTAACAAGGCCGCTGGAAGAATCGGCTCAGTCGTCTGCGGGACGGGACGGAAGGCACCAGGTGTTCGAGGAACTGCCGCGTGCATTTCTCCCAGGAATGCTCCAAAGCGAAAGCCCGACAGGCACCCCGCTGGGCGTGTTCCAGGCAGTGATCCACGGCCTTTCCGAGGTCTTCATCCATCGCTCCGATCTCGCGATTGTGGCCGAGCACGTCGAGCGGGCCGGGCACAGGATAGGCAGCCACGGGAGTTCCGCAGGCCAGAGCTTCCAGCATGACAATGCCGAAGGTATCTGTGCGGCTGGGGAAAACCAGCACGTCCGCTTGAGCGTACAGAGATGCCAGTTCTGCGCCGTGCTTGGCTCCGACGAACGGAATGTGCGGGAAACGGCGTTCAAGCTCGGCTCGTTGCGGGCCGTCGCCAACCACCATCTTGTCCACCGGCCGATCCAAGGTCAGGAATGCTTCGATGTTCTTCTCCACGGCCACGCGACCGACGTAGATCGCCAGGGGCCGGGACCGCGTCGGGCGAGAAGCTTCCTGGGGTCGAAATAGCTGAGTGTCCACGCCGCGGCCCCAGCGGGCCAGATTGCGAAAACCCCAGCGGGCCAGCCGCCACGCTAATGACGCCGTGGAGACCAGCACCTTCCGGGAACGACTGTGAAAGAACCGCAACAGCCGATAGGTGATCCACGGCGGCAAAAGTAGATATTTCCAGAGATAAGCGGGTAGATCGGTATGGTAGCTGGAAGTGAAGGCGCGACGATAACGCAGAAGCCAGCCGCGGGCCGCCAGTCCCAGGGGACCTTCGGTGGCCAAGTGAACGCGGTCGGCTCGGGCCAGTGGCTCTGCCAGCGACTCCGACCAGGTCAAAGCCATGCGCACATCGGGATAGAACGGGACCCGGACCCAGGGGAACAAATCGGGATGAATCACGGTTACGTCGTATCCCCAGCTTCGGAGGATTGCGCCTGTGTTCTTGAGCGTGCGAACCACACCGTTGATTTCCGGCTCCCAGGTATCCGTCACCAGGCAGATTCGCATAGCGGGCCTCCCAAGCAAGTCACACCGCCGCTACCGGCTCGGCATCGAAAACGAAGTGGTGCAGGGCGATATGGCCGTCGCGGATGGTGAGGTAGCCGCATGGCAGTTCCGTCCAGCATCCGCCGTTGAAATACTCCACGGGCGTCTGTTCGGTCGAAAGCGGGTCGTCGCAGGGACCGGCTTCCAGGTGGGTATGTCCGCAGCAAACGGCGTCGAATCCCCGGCGTGCCGCGTAGGCCGTGGCGCGTTCGCGCACCAGTTCGGCGCAGCGGAGAAACGTCTTGCTGGCCCGTTTGGCCCGACGGGCCATCTGGAAGGTCGGATCAACGCGCTGAAGCATTCGGTAAACCACCTCGGCGGCTCGGGTCAGCAGGGGATGGTCGTCGAGAAAGGAATCGAACTGGTGACCGTGCAAAACCAGGATGCGGCGCTGGCCGCTGACCAACTCGTATTCCTCAGCGAACTGGACGCCGATAAGCGAAGAAATGACTTCCGCCGGTCCGTCGTGGTTGCCGTTGATCCAGACGATCGGGACGTCGTCCGACATGCGGCGAAGCAGCGACAGGATTCTCCAGTGGTGCTTCTTGAGCCGTCGGAAGTCGTGGGAGTCGAACACATCGCCGTTCAGGATGAGCTGGCGGGTGGGCCTCTCGCCGTTGTGGATGCTCTCCAAAAACGTCCGGAGAGCGAGAACCTGAGCATTGTCTCCGCCCAGGTGCAGGTCGGAAAGAATGATGGCGTCGTGCATGAGAATCCCTGAGTCTGGCGCGTTCTCCGCTGGAAATCTAGCGTCTATGGCGCATCGGCTTCCAGAGTGACTTGGGGCTGTCACTCGGAATTCGCAGAACTCTCCCGGACCGCTTACGGCATGTTCACGCGGAGACGGCAATTGTGCAGATTCCAAGAAGAGTTCACGAACGAAAAGCGGCGAGTCTTGAAGGAGTTGCGAGCCTGACCCGGGCCGCGTAGGCAGGTCTTGCGGTGGGCAGTATAGTAGAAGCAGACGACGCCAGGGACGGCGTCCGCACAGGGAAGGGAGCTTTATGCAGCAGGGTTTTCAACCTTACACGTCGCTGGTGAACCGCACGTTCACCGGCTTGATCATTGCTCAATTCCTGGCGGCCTTCAACGATCAGTGCATCCACGCCGCCGCCATGTTCTATGCGATTCGGACCAACACGTTGACAGAAGCGACGGCTATCTCGTTGATGCCGATCCTGTTCTACGCCCCGTGGGCGATCTTCTGCACGCTCGCCGGGTATCTTGCCGACCGCTACAGCAAGAAATATACGCTGGTTTTCTGGAAGTTCTCCGAAGTCGCCATTGCCCTGCTGGCCTTAATCGGCTTCTGGCTCGGCAATACGTGGAAAACGCCGGTCGGCCCCTGGCTGGTGCTTTCCGCCGTATTCCTCATGGGCATGCACAGCGCGTTCTTCGTGCCCGCCAAATACGGAGTGATGCCTGAGATTTTGCCGCACAGCCTGTTGTCCAAAGGCAACGGAGTCCTGGAATCCACTTCGTTTCTGGCGGTGATCCTGGGCACGGTGGCCGGGGGTATGCTTTCGGATCGTCGCATGTTCAAGGGCCAGGAAGAGTACATCGGCCTGATTCTGCTCGCCCTGTCCGTCGCGGGAGCGCTGGCAAGTCTGATGATTCGCAAGATGCCCGCGGCCAATCCGGATCGGCCGTTTCCGGGTCTGTGGCCGCACAAGCTCTACGGTCCCCTGTGGCACAACATCAGAATCCTGATTCGCTCCCGTCCCCTGGCCCTGTCCGTCATCGGCATCGCCTTCTTCACCTTCATCGTCGCCTTCATGCGGGGAACGATGTATCTGCACGGCGAGACCCGCAGTCCGCGCTGGGACGAGTTCCACATCAGCGTCATCGTCGGCACGGTGGCTTTGGGAATTGGTCTAGGCAGTCCTCTGGCGGGCTGGTTGTCGGGACGCAAAGTGGAACTCGGTCTGGTGCCCCTGGGTGCGCTGGGAATGGCGACGGCGATGTTCTTGGCTTCGTTTTTCCTCGATTGGCAGCCCGGGCTGATCGCGTGCATCATCGCCCTCGGCTTCTGCGTCGGCTTCTATTTCGTGCCCCTGTATGCCCTTCTGCAACACCGCGCTCCCAAGTCCAGCAAGGGCGACGTCATCGCCACCAGCAACTTCATCAACGTCACCGGAGCCATTGTCGCCTCCGTCTGCTTCTTCAGCTTAATCTGGGCCGTGCATAAGGCGCGGTTGACCCCGGAAATCGAACAGCGGGACAATCTCTACGTCGGTACGCTTGTCAGCCCGATCGAGTACCGCAACGGCCGCCCGGCCTACTATGAAATTCGCCTTGATGGTGACCCCCCGAGGCTCCTCGGCTTTGGCGAATCCTCGCGGAACGAACCGGCCGTGCCTCTGAAGCACGAGGACGAAGCAACCGAGCCGCGGCCGGTTGAAACCACCCGCGTCCATGTGGACCAGGACGAACTCCTGGTCGTTAGCCGTCTGGAACCAGGCCGGCGCGTGGTCGTGAGCAGCTTCGTGATGAATCTCGAAGGGCATGCCGTGGTGCATTACGTCCTGCGGCCGGAGGGCACTCGCCTGACCCCGGTTTACGACAACCGGGGACTGCCGCGCTTCCTGTTCATCGGCGGCAGCGTCATGACGCTATTGATGCTTTTGTCGTTGTGCCGCATGTTGCCGGATTTCTTCGTGCGTTCCATCCTCTGGCTGCGGGCCATCGGACGTTACCGGATTCGCGTCTTCGGCATCCACAATCTCCCAGCCGAAGGGGCGGCCATACTGGCCACCAACTGCGAACGCTTCACCGAGAGCATGCATGTGCTGTCCTGTACGGATCGACGTGTGCGATTCATCCTTCAGGAAAAACTGCCTCCCGAAGAGCAGACGCCGCTGCTGCGTTTCCTGGCCCAGAACACGGGCATGATTCTTCTGCCCGCACACTCACTTCAGCGGACGGACATGGAAAAAGCGATCCAAGCCGCGCGGGAAACGCTGGCCCAAGGCGATGTCGTCGCCTTGACCGTGGATGAAAATCTTCAATTGTTTGGAGAACTCCTGGGCCAACTGAAAGACCGATCGCACGCGGGCCTCGTTCCCGTGTATTGCCACACGCTTCCCGATCCGCACCGCCCAGAGGATCCGAAGCGTGTCTGGGTTTTGATCGGGGAACCGCTGGCAGGCGACAGCTCCCCCGAGGAGGCCGTGGAGGCTTTGCGCCGGCTCAAGGAAAAGGTCTACGACGGATCGCTTAGCCAGGAGGAACCGCTCAGCGCAGTGCATCCAGCGGCTTGAGCCGCATGGCTGTCCAGGCCGGGACCAATCCACCCAGCGTGCCGGTCAGGAGCGTAAACAACAAACCGGCCGCGACCACCAGGCTATCCACGCTCAGTTCCAGGACGATGGTTTTGCCACCGCCCCCTTGTCCGCTGGAAATGATGCTGCTGGCCCGCCAGCCATCGCTGAGCGAGCCGAAGGCCACCCCCAGCAGCCCGCCCGCCAGCGCGATCAACAGACCCTCCAGAAAAAACGACACGAGTACCTGGGGGCCGCTGAATCCCAGGACGCGGAGCACGCCGATGTCCCGGGTCCGCTGGCTGACGGCCGCGAACATGGTGTTCATCACGCCGAAGATGCCGCCCATCGCCATCACCGCGGCCACGACGAGGATGGCAAAAAGAAACTGCTGATTGGTCGTCTGCAAACTGGCGTAATACTGCGTCTCTGGTTGCGCCGACAAGGCCGCCTTCTTGTAGTCCTTGGTCAAATACTCCGAGAGTCTGCGGGCTTCCTCCGGTCCCGCTGTCCGCAGCACCAGCGACGTGAACCGATCCTTGCCGAACAGCGGACCCACGATCTGATGTTTGCCCCAGATTTCAGAATCGAAGGTGGATCCCCCCGACTTCATGATGCCGACCACGACCCATTTCCGCGGCCCCAAGATGAACGTGTCGCCGATTTCGAGCCGCTTCTTGCCTTTGTCCTTGCCCAGCTCCGCAGCCACTCCCTCGCCCATGACGCACTGGATCGCCTGTTCGCTGGAACCATCCGGCCCGGGCGGAAGTTCCTGGACGCCGGCCTCGGAAAACCACTGACCCTCGAGCAATTCCAGATCGTGAACCGCGGCTGAGATGATCGGATCGACGATGCCGCGGACCTGCACGAAGCGGCCCCGTCCGGGCTGGTTGGGCAAACGCTGGTTGGCGATGATGTACACCTCCCGACTGCACAACGGCTCCTCGGTTCCATCCGAGCGTTTGAGCGTCAAAACGCCGGGCTGGCGTTCGATGTCGCCCAGGTCGGCGTAGGTCAAGGTGCTGAACAGTTCATCCGTCGCTCCGTCGGAGAGCACCAGCACATTCCCCGGATGGCCGCTGCCCTGCGTCAAGACGTACATGCCGTTGACAAACGCCAAGAGCACCGTCAACAGGCCGACCACCGTCGTGAACGCCAGGGCCGTCACCAGCGTAATCCGCCAGCGGACCAGGAGGCTCCGCAAGTTATACTTGATGGGGATGCGGCCGACCACCAGCAGTAGCACAAGAACAATTAGACCGAAACCGACGCTGCCGAAGATGAACCACGAGACGGGAATATCGTAAATCATGCCCTCCCTCCCAGCGCGGGACCCTTGGCGATTTTATAGGGGACGGTGTGCGGAATCTGGCGTCGAAGCAGGACCGGCTCAGCGGTAGGCTTCATACTCCTTGCCCAGAACGGCGGCAGCGATCTTGAGCTTGAGAATCTCGTCGGTCCCTTCGTAGATGCGGCACACGCGGACATCCATGAGGTGGCGGCCCGGTCGGTAGAGCGTGGACCAGCCCCGGCCGCCGAAGACCTGGACGGCCCGGTCAGCAGCGTCCCAGGCGGCGTTGGAAGCATGGAGCTTGGCCTGGGCGGCCAGGATTTCGGCCCGCTGTTTCAGTTGCGCGTTGGCAGGCTCGGCGTCGGAGGCGTCCTTGACCGCGGCAGCCTGCATGACCAGAGCTTCCGTGGTGACGCGGTCCATCTCTATGCCGGCAATGTGTTCCTGAACCAATTGATGGCGGGCGATCTCCTTGCCGTGCTGTCGTCGCTCCTTGGCGTAGGCGACTGCTTCGTTGAGGCAATCGACAATCACCCCCAGACAGCCGGCGGCGACGCTAAGCCGGCCCGTGATCAGCGTGTGCATGGCGATGCGGAAGCCATTGCCTTCTTCGCCGAGAAGATTTTCCGCGGGCACCTCGTAGTCGGTCAACTCGAACATCGCCGTGTTCGACGTCGGCATGCCGCATTTTGCCAGCAGGTCTTCCTTGGCGAACCCTGGACCGCCGGTTTCCACGAGAAAAGCACTGATGCGGCCGTTCGGTCCCTTGGCGAAGGTGACGATGACGTCAGCGATGCCGCCGTTGGAGATCAGGTACTTGACGCCGTTCAGAATGAAACGATCTCCACGCCGCTGGTAGGTCATCTGCATTTCGAGGGGATTGCTGCCCGCCTCCGGCTCGGTGAGGCCGAACGCCAGGATCTTCTCGCCACGGCAGGCGGCCGGCAGGAATCGCCGCTTTTGTTCTGGGGTTCCCCAGTAAAGAATCGGGGCCTCGCCGATGGAGGTGTGGCCGGAGAAAAATGTCCGCACACCGGTGCCCTCCTGACCGATGCGAACCAACGCCTTGGCGTAGGTGACGGCGTCGGCCCCGCGTCCTTCGTACTCCACGGGGATCGGGATTCCCAGGAGATTGTACTTCCGGGCCAAGGGCAACACCTGATCGTTGAAGCGATGCTCGACGTAGCACAGCTCGTCAATCGGCCGAATCTCCCGACAGAAGTTTTCCACGTCTTGGAGCAACTGATCCTTCTGGGCCGCGTCCATCATCACTTCACCCCGATTTCCCGTGTGCTCATTGTTGCCCTTGTCCGGACTCTCGATCAGCGGAAGTCGCTGGAGACTCTGGCATGGCTTCTAAGCATATCGTAGGGGCTTGCTGCCTGAATAGTCCGTCTCGACGCCTCGGTCCGGAGGAAATGGCGTGTCAAGAACCGCTTGTCTCGGTTACACTACAAGGCATGAAGATGCTGCCAGGACTGTTGTTGATCGGCGTGGCCGTGCTTGGGCTGTTTCCCAAAAGCTTGGCGGTTGGCCAGGCGGAATCGGTCAGCGAGGCCGAAATCGCCGGGGCGATCCGCAATCTCGGTCATCCCAGCTTCAAGGTCCGGGAACAGGCCTCGCAGCTGCTTTGGAAGGCCGGTCGAGCCGCGGAGACCGCCCTGGAGCGAGCCGCGCAAAGTTCGGATGCCGAGGTGGTCCGCCGCGCCCAACAGATCCTCGACCGCTTCCGCTGGGGAATCTACCCCGACACGCCGGAGGAGGTCGTTCGTCTCATCGACCAGTACCGCTCAGGAGATCCGAATCTGCGGGAACAGGCCATCGAAGGTCTGCTGCGACGCGGTTCGCTTGGCTATGAAGTCCTGCTCAAGATCGCCTCCGCCGAGCGGAATCGCGCTGTCAAGGAATGGTTCTGGAACCGGGTGGCCGTTGAGATTCCGCGCGCTCTACCGGCCACGATCCAGGAGGGCAACCTGGGCCTGGCCGAACAAATGATCGAATTGTGTGCTCAGGAGGACAACGAACAAGCTATCCGCAATTTCGCCGCCTTCGTGCTCCTTCGAGGAAGCATCGACGACAAGATCCGCGAATACGAAGCGCGCTGGGAGCGTCAGGGGGATCGCCATTCGGCAGCGGTATTGACGTACCTGTACCGGGCAGCGGGTGATCTCACCAAGGCCCTCATGGTCGCGGAGGCTGTGGGAGATGAATATCTGATTGAAGCCTTGCTGCACGAACGCGGTGACTGGAAGAGGCTGGCGGAGCGGGCCGACGAACGGGCCAAGGTTTCGGGCGACATCGAGACGCTCGGCTTCCGTGCCGCGTACCATCGTCTTGCGGGGAATCAGGCCGCGTTCGAAAAGGCCCTCGACGACATCCGCCGATTCGCCTCTAACGCCGGGGTCGAGGACGGCGACCGTTGGTTCAGCGTCGAGGCTTTGCTGGTTAACGGCAGGTTCGACGAAGCCATCGCCCTTTTAAGCAAATCCAAGAACGCTCTCCGGGCATTTAACCTCCTGGTAGCTCAAACTCGTTATCGGGAAGCCTTCGAGCTGGCCTCCCGGCTGCCCCCTTCGATTCCGCTCCGCGTTGCTCAGGCGGAAGCCTTGTATCGTCTTGGCGAAAAAGATAAAGCGCTGCGGTTGTTCGAGGAAACGGGTCGCGAACTCGTCAACGTCAGCGACAACCGGCAAGCCAACCGCTATGAACCACTTCTCGAGACGGAAGGGAAGCTCGGGTTGCTCGACCTGCGCCGTCGCCATGCGGCCTTGATTTTGCGTCTGTCGGAGCGGGAACACAATTTGACCTGGCTGTTCTACTGCCTGTACCCGGACAACGGATCGGACGCCCAAACCTGGTGGCGATTCTTGCGGAGTCGATCGCCAGCAAATGATCCGGTGGACTTACTGAAAATGCTCGACCGACTGGTCGGTCCGAGGCCTGACGCCGAACTGGTGGCGTCTCTGGCTCCCGCCTTGGAAGCCTCGATGCAGCAGCGCCCCGCCGAGGAGCGCGCTTCAATGCTCCTGACCTTGGCCCAAACTTTCCAGGCATCTAAAGATGAGACACGCGCTTTCGACTGCCTGCGGCGGGCCGTGGCCATCCACCCCGGAAGCACCACTTTGACCGCCCTGGCGGATTGGCACGCCGAGCGGCAGCAGTGGAGCGAGGCGGCCAAGTGCTACGGTGAGGCTTGGAAGAGAGATCGCAACGCTCCGGGCCTTCTGTATCTCCAGGGCCATGCTCTCAGTCAAGCCGGTCACAAGGAAGAAGGCGAACGCTTGATGCAACTGGCCAGTCTGGCTCCGCTGGCCGTCGATGACAACCGCTACGGATTCCTCGTCGAATTTTTGCAGAAACGCAAACTGTTCGATGCAGTCCGAAAGGAGCGGGAACTTTTTCTGCGTATTGGACAGCTCAATTCGTGGTTCGTCGATGAAGCCGTTCGTCACCGGGCCAACGACTTCCTGGCCTGGCGGGAGCATCTCCAGGCAGCGGCGGATTACGAGCGTTTTCTGCTGTCTTGTCTGCGGCCCAGCATCAGCATGGTGGATGTGAAGTCGTATCTCCTGGTCCCACGCATCATCCACTATCATCGCGCGCTCGCCTATCTCCAAGAGGGCAAGGCGGACGATGCCGTGCGCGAAGCCCGTCAAGCCCTGGCAGCCGCTCCCGGGGCCATCGACATCGCCACCGACATCGTGCCGGGCCTGGATCGGCTCGGACGCCGGGCCGAAGCGGATGCCTTATTTCACGCTGCTTTGCAGGTTCAGGAGGAGGTCTGCCGAGACTATCCGCAAAGCGCGACGCACCACAACTCGGCGGCCTGGCTGTGTGCCGTTTGCCGTCGCGAATTGTCGAAGGCCCTGGCCCATGCTCAGGTCGCCACAGGGCTTGACCCAAACAATGTCTCCTACCTCGATACCCTGGCGGAAGTTTGCTTTCAACTGGGTCGCAAGGACGAAGCCTTGGACCTGATCAAGAAGTGCGTCGAACTGGCACCCAAGCGCCGCTATTATCGTGAGCAGCTCAAGCGAATCGAAGCCGGCGATCCCTCCGTTCCGGTGCCCGACGAAAACTTGCCTGACTGATCGGCTTCGGCGTGGCTAGGCGGAAGTGGGTACCCGATTATCCGCATTTCACCAGACGATCACTCCATTGCGGGCATCGAAGCGGCGGGTCGCCTCGTGAGGGCAAGCCCGAACGCACGCCGTCAGGCCGTCGGGCGGCTGATTGCACAGATCGCACACGACGGCTTTCAGTTCGATGACCGTGCCCTCGAACACGACGATTCTCAGGTCGAAGAGCGTGCCTCCCAGGAATTCGGGCAGGGGCAGGCGAACGCCGATGGCATTCTGACCCTGTCCGAGGATTCGCAGTGCCTTGGTCGGTTTCTTGCCCGGCTCGCTTGTCAGGTTCTCGCCCCGGTCTAGTTCCAATTCCCGAACCCCTTCACCTTTCTTGGCTTCCAGATCAGTGACTTCCTTTCCGTTGATCCACAATTGCGTACCTGCGCGCAAGGGCGAGATCACGAGGCGGAACTTGGCCTCGGCACCGAGATGTCGGCTGACGTCCACGGAAAACTGATGGCGGAAGCAGACGGCAGCGGGCTTAGGCCCGTCAGGGATGCGGCCAAGCCGGGCGAGGAATTCACGGTCGTACAGAACCGGAGTCTGGATGGGCATCCAGTGTCGGTCTCGGTATTCCGCGGTTGTCCAATCAAGCTGCTGGGCGGGAACTTTCCACGCGGGAAGGAGCCGCCAAGCGGAAGAGCGAGCCGGAATGAGGCCGGCCGGGTGCATCTGAATCGCTCCGTAGGGGCAATTCTTGGCGCACTTCTCGCAGCCGATGCACCAATCGCGAATGAGGATCTGCCCTTGGTCGCCGCGGACGATGGAACCGACCGGACAGGGAATCATGCACACTGGATCGACGCAGGAACGACAAGTCGTCGGAGCCAGGAAAGTGCGAATGCTCTCGCCGACCTGCTGCTGAAAGCGGGGGCCGTCCAGGAATAACCGACTGACGCCGTCGTCGTGAGCGGCTACGCAGGCCCGGACGCATTCGTCGCAACGAACGCAACGGTCGAGGTCGATAAGCATGAGCCGTTGGCCTTGCGAGATGCCGAGTTGCTCGGCGACTGCGTCCAGAGGCGTCGTCCGCTGCCGGGCAGCCCGAGCGGCTTCCCTCTGACTCCGGCGAGTGTTTGCCAACCGCTCCTGGACAGTTTCTTCGATCCTGCGGCGAAAGGTTGGCGATTTGTCCCGCAGGGTCTCAAAAAGCTCCTTGCTGATGCGAACGATTTGTACGGGGCCGACTTCCCGATTCGGATCGTTGTCCGGATGGTTGTAGGCGACACAGGTCGCGCTGCGCGGCTCATCGAGCATCAGACCGATTTCTCCGATGAAATCCCCCCGGCCCCGATAGGCGAGGACCAGGGGTTGTCCTGGCGATCGGTATTCCGCTCCCAACCACCCCGGATACAGGGCGTGCAGGAGGAGTCGATTGCGAAGGCGGCTGAATCGCCTCCAGGCATGGTCGGTCCATTTCTGGCCATCGTGCCGCAGCAGCATGAGCAGGGCTTGCAGGTTGACATCGCTGCCGATGAGGTCTTGAAACTCCGGCTCCAGGAGTAGGAAGGACTTCTCAGCTATGGCATTGAGTGCATCGACGATCCTGGCCGCGTCTTCCGGGTTGACACTCTGGCCCGTCTTCGCCAGGCGAATCCGGTTTTGCACCTCAACCGGCAACTGTTCCCAGAGCCAGCGTGCTGCCGCGGTCGCTGGATGGTCCGCTTTGCGAGTGGATGGCTCCAGATCGCCGACCAGCGTCTTCCAATCCGTGATGTCTCCTGGCCCAAGTGGTGGAGGAAGGATCGGAGATGGCTGAGCAGGAGTCAGCCGCCAAGTTGGCGGTTTGCCAAGCAGAGCGGCGGCCAGAAGCACCCGGTTCAGGCCGGCTAAGGTTTCAGGTTTCGCGTACTCTGCCTTGACGAGCTGACGCCACGTTTGGCCGTGGACATCTGCCGTTTCACATGCCGAACGAACGGCCGGATCGCGGAGCAGCAGCGGATCGCGGATCAGGTCGTTAACTGCGTCGAGCACCTGCTGACGAGTCTTGGCGTCCAGTGGCACCGCACTCCGAACTGATTCCACCAGGTCGGATGGTAACCGTTCCCACAGCCGCTGCCGAGCCAAGAGGAACGGACCATCGCAATCCGGGTTCAAGCACCGCACGGCATTCCAGTCGGACACGTCGGCCTGACTCACTAGTGCGGAGACGTTTTGCATCACCTTGACGGTGCCGCTGCGAATCAGGTACAAGGCGTCGGAGCGCTCATACTGGTCGCAGATGAGCGTACCAGCCTCGTAAGGCTCCAGGTCGGCTTCCCGACGCACCCGGGCGATGAGAGAGGCGTCGAGGTCTTTGAACAGAGGCAAAGCACGCAGGTGCAATTCCAGAACCCGTTCCCGGTACTTGTCGTCCAGTTTCTTGCGGTAGGCAGGGTCCTTCCGCATGTTGTCGAGAATTGGACGCAGCATTTCGAGGACGAAACATTCCTTGACCACTTCGACGGTGGCTGTGCGTGGCTGCCGGTCGATGCACGCCATCTCGCCTAAAACTTCGTCTTCGTAGAGCGAGGCTTCTCCGCTGTCGTAATCAATTTCCGCCGGGCCGTCGTTGGGAATCGACAGGGGAGCCGGTTCGGATTCGGCATCGGAAGCGATCCAACCGCCCAGAAGGCGTTGCCAAAACGACCGGCGACGACGGACCGCCAGGGGGGCCGTCGGAACGCGCGCCACCGCCACTCGCCGCTGCTCCTCGACTTCAGCCAGTCGGCCGAGAAGAGCGGCTAATTGCGGTTCTTGATCCCGGAGCAGTTCGGCCTTGACCAGCTTCGTGATCGGCCCTATCAGGCGACAGCGGGCGTAAAGTGCGGCTCGCTGAGTGTCGCCGCTCTCGGCCAACGCGGATTCCAGCGACTCCAATTCCGCATAAAGTCGCTGGGCTTCTGCGGCAAGTCGTTTGCGGTTTTCGGAAGCCTGACGAACCCGCTCCAGCGTTGTCAGTACCGATTGGCTGTGGTCGTGCCCGTTATCGGACTGTTGGCCCGGCTTGTGCTGAGAGAGGTAGGCGATGAGAGCGGCCAAGTCTTCGGCGGGCAGAAGGTAGAAGGCACTGTTGCCCGGTTCACCTCGCGAGCAAATGATGTCTCCCGGATCATAATGTCGCAACCGGATGGCATCTGGATTGGTCTTCAATCCCAGATTCGCTTTGATGTTGCGAAAAAGTCCCAATAGTTTCGTCAAAGATTCCGCAGCAATCTCAATGTCCCCGGATCGAGGCGGCAGTTTGTGAAGCACCTCGCCGTCATGAGCGGCGCTGGCGAAGCGTAGCGGATTCATGGGCTGGTCCCCGTTTCTGGACGTTGCTGCGATTCGCCGCCGGGGACCATGTCCCCGGCCTTGGTTTTCGTCTTGGCGGCCTTGCAGGATCCCCGGCGCTCAACGGCCTGATGATAGCGATGGCATTCGCCGCAATCATGCCGGGCGGAGCCGCCTGGACGGTGACAAGCGCGACACGATTCAATTTCGGGAAGAAGCACATCGGAAGCGTAACGACTTTGTAATGCTGGGTGGCAGGCGCTGCAATCCAGGTGACGATGACCCTCGACGGCGTGGCTGAAAGTGGATAAAGGCATCCAGACAGGTTTGAGATTCGTCGGAGCGTAGGTCGGCAGATTCCCACGCACGTGCTCCGCCGTCACGTTGGCCACAGGCGTATGACACAGACGGCAACCTCCGCCACCGACAAACAGGTGATGCTCCGCTCGCCGCATCTGGGCTTCAATCCAGTCCTGAAGCCCAGGTCGTTCCGCCGAAGATTCGCCAGGAATAAATGGCGGGGCATGATTCTCCTCTCGCTCCACCAACAGGACCTGAGGGAGTTGTTCAACCAGATGCGTAAGCCGGCGGCGCAGCTCGCTCCGCACACGGGAGGGTTCCTCGTGCGGCAAAGAATGCTGAAGCAGATTTCTGACGGCCTCGCTTTTGTCTGCGAACGGGAGCAGTTCCGGGAATGAGACCGTGATTGGATGGCATTCCTGGCATGTCTGGTAGCGGGGCAGGCTGAGGTAGCAGCCGCCGTGTGCGGGCTGATGGCAGAAGTCGCATTGGAGAACTTTCGGTGTTCCGGATGGTGTCAGGACACCCAAAGGGTCGCAGTGGACTGCGTGATTGAATCGAAGCTGGCCTGGGTCCCCGGTTGCCAAAGACTGGAAAGGCGGATGGTCGAGGATGAACCCCGAAACGTTAGCCAACCGCGGCGGCGACGAATCGGTTCGTTTCAATCCGGCATGGCAGGCAGTGCAATAGGCGTCGGGCATGTGCGTCAGGAGCAGGCGGCCGCGATGCTCCCGATGGCATTCGGCACAGGCCACATCCTCCGCTCCTGCGACATGGTATGGGCTGCGCCCCTGGGAGGAATGACAGGCGATGCAGTCGGCGTCGTGGACCGAGCGGGCTTCGGGGAATAACAGCCGGGCAGCGGGACGAAACCATCCGGTGTGACACTGGCCGCAAGCCACTTGTTCCTGCGCATGAACCAGACTGATCGGACCGGAAGCGAAAGCACTTTCGTCGCTTCGCAGCAAGACGGCTGCCAGCCAGATAACACAAAGCCCGGCCGCCAAGCCGGTCAACCACCATTTCCAACGCTGGCGCCAGGACGGTCGGCGGAAATAATCGAGAGCGTACCAGGCAGTCAAGCGCTCGGGTCGCAGGTATGGCGTCCCTGGTTGTTCCATCTCCGGAAGCATGGTCCGTTCCGTTCCTTGCACCGGACCCTGTCAGTACCACAGGGCCGTGACAACATGAGCGGTTCCCAGAATGAGCAGCGCGGCTGAGAGTCCGACGTGGACCGGCAACCAGGCATGCAGCCAGAAGTAGCGTTCCTGCTGCCTGAGCAGGTCCAAGCGTTCCCGACACACAGTTTCCAATCTGTTCAGAACATCATCGGCCCGAGATTTGGCAACGATTTCCGCCTGTCTCCGCATTCGCTCGAACGCCTCCCGGATGCGGGCGTCACTTCGCAGAGGCCAACGGATTGGCGTCTCCCACAACCCCACCCGAACCTCTTCTTCGTAGAAACGCCGCAGCAAAACGGGGCTGGAGGCTGGTTCCGAAGCGAAGGCGGGACGCGGACCGCACAACTCGTCCACCAGCGCATCGCACTCCGCCCGCCAAGCAGCACATACCGCTTCGATCTGTCCCGGCGGGATTTCATGCCGTGATGCCACCGTCAGTCGATGCGGCAGCACGGTTTGCACCAAAAGTCCCACGATTCCGCTGACGACCACGATCAGGTAAATGGCCGTAAGCGCGCTCACTAAAGTGCCGTGAAACCGAAAGCCGCTGTGGAAGCCGATGAAGAGCACACTCAGAAGGCCGAGCCAGATGTGACCTCGAAGCCACCATTCCCGCGGGGGCAATCGAGCCTCCAGAAGCACCGCTCGCCGTCGCAGCAATGGCAACAGGCCGGCGAAAACCATGCAGGCGCTGCCCAGGATGCCGCACCACAAGCCGAACGTGCTGCCGCCGGTCAAGCCCTCGGGGTCGTGGCGTGGTCCCAACCACCAGATTGCGGTGCAGACGACCCCTGCCAGAATGCAAAAAACGATCCATCCCCAGTGCGTGTGCCGGATGATCACGGCTTGTGCAAGTCTCCTGAATCGGGGTTGACCTGAATCAATCGAGACCCTGGGCGGTTTCGGCGACCAGATGGTCTACGACGGCTTTCAAATCGCCGGTTTCCCGATAGACCCGCAATTGTCGATCCGCACTCGTCCCCTCTTCCAAGATGCGATAAGCGTACTCGACCTCCTTCCGGCTGCCCAATTCGTCCACCACGTCGCCGACGAACCAGTCCACCATCTCCCGGATCAGGTCGCGGGCTGGCAATTCCAGCTGTTTGCCCAGGTCGAGCAATTTCCCGTCGATGCCGAAACGCACCGCCCGCCATTTGTTCTCTTCAATGAGCCGACTCGTATAGACCCGGAAAGTCATGTTGTCCCGACGGAGCTTCCACAACTTGGCGATGATTGCCTGACACAAAGCAGCAATGCAGATGGCCTCGTCGATCCGCGTGCAGACATCGCAGATACGGAATTCCAGAGTCGGGTACTTCCAGTTGGGTCGCAGATCCCACCAGATTTTGGTGCCGTCGGGAATGCAATGGGTTTTGACCAGGGTCTCGACAAACGTGCTGAACTCCGCCCAGGAACTCAGTTCCGGAGGGATGCCGCTTCGCGGAAAGTGGCGGAAGATGATGCTTCGGTACGATTTCAGCCCGGTATTGCGTCCCATCCAAAACGGCGAGCTGGTGGACAAGCACAACAAATGCGGCAACAGGTAACGCGCGACGTTCATGGCGTCGATGAGAAACTCGCGGTCCTCGATGCCGATGTGGACGTGGGTGCCAAAAATAAGCAACTGCTGAGCCAAGTCCTGCATATCTTTCTTGACGCCCAGGTAGCGTTCCAGCGGCGTGATTTCCTGGGTCAGCCACGAGGAGAACGGGTGCGTGCCTGCCGCTGCGATCTTCAGCCCGTGCCGGGCAGCAAGGTCGATGATGCTCTTGCGGAGCCGGACCAGTTCGCCCCTGGCCTCTGCCGGCGTTCGGCAGACCGCCGTGCCCACTTCGACAATCGACTGGTGCAACTCCGGCTTGATCTGCTCACGCAAGACGAGATTTCCGTCCTCTAGGATTTGCGTGATGTAGGAACGCAACTCTCGCGTCTGCGGGTCGATAATCTGGTACTCTTCTTCGATGCCGATGGTGAGCGAAGGAGGATTCATCGTCGGTTCCTTTCCCGCCGCGGCTGAGCGGCTTTGCCGCTACATCAGCGCGGTTCGATGAGAAACGTCGGCACGGTCGAACCGCCGCCGGCGGTGACGTTTAACAAGTCAGCCGTGCTAATCCGCGTCATGCAGCCGTCCATGAACAGGCCATAACTGACATACGGATCGGTATCGAGCAGGCATTCGCTGATCTGAACCCGGTCTCCCACCAGCCGAGGGAACGGTTCGGAGGGAAGCGTGATGCGTTCCTGGACGACATAGGATTCTCGAAGCGCGGTCATCACGGCCTGATCCCAGGCACTGGAATCCGTCGTCCAGCCCAGCACGACGCCTTTGCCGCCGTACTCGTCGTTTGGCTTCAAAACCAGGCGGTCCCGATTCTGAACCACGAAGGGGACCAGATCAATGGTTTGACCGCGGTACTCGGTCTTGCGTTCCTCAACGCGTCGCGTCCAGGGAATGTGTTCGGCGATGGCTCGCCTCTGCTCTTCGTCGAACAAGGAGGCGTTGGCTTCGTCGGTCAGAACGGCGAAGCTGGCCTTCTTGTAGAGCGGTTTGCAGCGGAAGGAATTGACCATGCACACGGCTCCATCCCGAACCGCTCGAACGACCGGGTGTTCCAGCCCGCCGCGTTCCAGGAGTTCACCGATGAGGACCCGTTTGTAGATCAGATCAATTCGGAAATCGTCAGCCCAAAGTTTGCCGTCGCGGTATTCGACTTCTCTCGGGTCGGCAATCACACAATCCAGGCCCTGACCGCGGAAGTAATCGTAGAACAGGACGAACTCGTTGTAGGTCGGTACTTCCCGCCAATCGAGTATGGCGATGTTGGGCCGCTCACTGGTCCCGCGCCACTGCCGATAAGCGTCCAGGAGCACCTGAAGAATGGTATGCCTGACGGGGACGGGCCGGACGGCGTAGTGCTTGGCGAACTCGGCCACGATGGGCAGGCCGAGAAAGACCTCGGCGAGAACATCGGTGTACGCCGCTCCCGCCGGGGTCTCGGTGTTGTACTCCGTGAATCGCAGTTCCCGTTCGGACACAAAAAAGGCATCCAGACGGGAGGTCGGATACGGACAGCGGAAACCGGGATGTTTCTGGAACAGCGCTTCCTCTACCTCCGTCAAGCCGAACTGACGGCGAAAGGCGGCATCGTCTTCGGCGAGCCGCTGCACGGTGCGAAATGCCGAGCACAAGACCCGGGTACGCTGTTCGAGAAAGCGAAACTGAGCACTGGTTAAGAAGCGCGGTCGAAGGACGGTGCAGATCGGCCTTTCTCCGAAGAATAACCCGCGAGTCTGCTGTTGTTGATCCAGTTGAGCCTGCGAATCGGCTGCCAACGGGTCGGTCAGCAGGTCGTGGTAGCACCGAATGGCATCGTGCAACATGGCTTTTCCGTCCAGGGGGCAGTCGCAGGACGAAGGACTCCAAAGATCCGCATCAGCGTAGCAAACCGCGGAATCGGAGGGGAGAGGGAATCCGCTGAGATCGCCGGATTGCCTTCCGGGTTCGGCCCGCGAAGAGAACCGCAGGCTTGACGGCATCTTCTCAGGGACGAGGAGATGGCGGCTTCGGGGGCGGCATCGGCTCCCGGGGTAGTTCTCGTTGGAAGAGGAGCAATCCCATGTGTTCGGGCCGCGGTTCGCTGTCGCGCGGCGAAGAGAATGCCTGCGTTCCTTTTCCCGGAATGGTCCGCACCAGATTGAACGCCCAGGCCGTTTGGGTCGTGATCGGATCGCCTGTCAACTCAGAGAGCGGAATGGCTGCCTCCATCTGCCAGACCGTCGGTTCGACATGTACGGCCACATACCACTTAGGATTCCAGGTACGATCACCCCAGCAATCCTCCCGGACGCAGCCGCGCTGGTCCACCTCCAGGCGATACCAGGTGCAATAGTCCCGGTCCAGGTCAATCATCAAGCTGACCCGGTCGAAACCATTCAGATTGGCATCGCGGGGTCGTGGTTTGACTGGGGCTTTCATGTGTCCGTCGTCTGGATGGCGGCATCGTAGGGCGAGGTAAAGGAAATTGGCGTCATGAACCATCCAGGCTTCGGTTGCATACTGTTCCGTGGTTTGGCCGACCGCGTCGCTGAGGCGGAGCGGAGTAGCTCGCGTCCAGCAGGGATCGTCCAATTGGCCGTCCAGGTAGGGAGGGGTGTCTGCACTCCCGCACAAAGCCGATGCTTTAGGCGGCTGTCCCACTCGGCCCAGGAGCCAAAGCTCGGCTCCTGCCGCGTCCTGCCAGGGTCCGCTGCCCGGTGAAGCCCGGAACTGCGTCAGCCACAGACGCGATTCCTCGATCTGGCCCAGATAACGATGGGCAGACTGAAGGCAGAATTGCACGTCTGGTTCCTGGTAAGCGCGCGGGTTGACGGCCGCCAGCACATCGCCGACCGCAAGGCTGGAGCGAGCATATTCCCGCAGCTCCTCCCGACGTCGAATAAGAGCGGTGGTGCCGCGTAGGTTGAGCCGAGGAACTTTGGGTTGATCCTCGGCGGCAACAGCATCCAGATCGGGTGTTTGGCCCAAGGGCATCTGACCCACGAAGACGAAATGTTTCAACTCATCTCGTCGCCGGGCCTCGCCGCTGGAGCCGAAGCGAATCAACCAGCGCGCGGCTTCCGGGGCCAGACGATGGGCAGGGTACCGGTCCAACATCAAAAGAAAGGTTTCTCGTGCCAAAAGCCACTGCCCCGACGACGCATACAAGGAGCCGAGGGCGAAAGCGGCATCGCCGCCGCGGTCATCGTCCAGTGCAGCAAGTTGCTTCGGTAGCAGGGCCGGAAGCTGTTTCGCCTTCTTCTCGTCAACAATGGCTTGTTTGCCCAGGGCAATCAGATCGCGCTTCTGCTGCGAGGCTTTCACGATCTGCTGCCAGTTGTTCAGTTCCAGATCGGCGGGGGTGAAATCGCGCCGGGCCTGTCCGCCAATGCCTAATTTGATGTCCTGCATCAAGTGCTTATGCTGCTCGGCATCGTCGAGCCGACTGGCGAGCAGCCGAAATGTGTCCAGGGTTGGAGCGTCTGTGGCGGAAGCATTGAGCAAGCAGCGGGCAAAAGCAGCCTGTTCAGCGGGTGCCCTTTGAAGCTGAGGTTGAGGCGTGCTTAGATCCACAACCACTTGTGCGCCGCTGACGCCGTCCCACCGGCCATAGAGCTTCGTTGGGGTCCAGGGTTGCAGGTCCAGTTTGGCAATCTGCTCAGGAAAGGCGTCCGCCTTGCCGGCTAGGTCGAACGCCTTGCCGGCCGCCAGGGCGATAAACGCGCCTGTCTGTCCCTCTGCCGAACGGGGATCCGGATGTGGAACGATTACGACATCGGGCCGCCAGATACGAAAAGCCAGCACGAACTGCCGGATCATTTCCTCGTAGCCGCGAGCCTCGTCCATCGAGTCGCCCCAAAAGCGGGCCAAGTCCGAGGCGGTGGCATGCTCAAGATGTTTCGGCAACGGGAATTGCCACAGGACTTCGCCTTGGGTACCGCCGGCGAGACGGACGGCCTGGGCGAAAGCTGCCTCGGTTTCGCCGGCCCGTTGTCGTTCGGGAGCGACGACACGGAGGCCGACGGTCAGGTAGCCTTCGTCGCCGCCGAGAACGGCCACGGTGCCCGCCGGGAGATGCTCGCCGGTCGCTGTCAACATCAGAATTGCCGCCCGCTGGCCGCCGCGCCGCTGCACTTTCCAAGTCCGCCCGCCGTCCGCAGTGGCGACAATCGTGCCGAGATCGCCCACTGCCCAACCCTGCCGTTCATTGACGAAATGAATCCCATGCAAAGGCAACGGTTGGCCAGTTTGCTGGACTTGCCACGACTTCCCCCCGTCCCAAGTGTGCAACACCACCGAACCAGGACGGCCGACCATCCAACCATGCTCTCCCACGAAGTGAACGCCGTGAAAGTCCCAGGCGCGAGCCACTTCGGGAGGCAGATCAAGCTCGGCATAGTTCCACTTCAACCCGGAGTTGTTGCTGCGAACGACCAAGCCGCCTTCTCCAACCGCCCATGCCCGGCGATCCACGAGTTGGACAGCGCGGATGCCGCGACGGCCCAAGGCGTCGATCTCAGCGGGGATCAGTCCCTGGGGGCGCAAGGCAGCCAAAGTTCCCGCTTTGCCGCCCAGCACACCCACCGGACCTGGTCCGAATTCAGACGCCAGCCAATCGGTTGTCGATCCTCCCGGCAGCGGCTTCCAGGTGATACCCCCGTCCTCGGTCACGAACACCCCGGATGGATGGGCAGCCGATCCGCAGCCGGCAACGAAACCGTTTCGCTTGTCCAGAAACTGAATGCGGAAAATGCCTGGCAACTCCCGGACGCTGGCTTTCTGCCATTTCAATCCGCCGTCAGAGGTGTACAGAATCACCCCGGAACTTCGTCCGTCCGACAGCACGTCGATCCCAGCGACGTAGCCGGTAAAGGGATCCAGAAAGCAAAGAGAACGAAGCGACGCGCGGGTGCCGCTGGCTTGCCGTTCCCAACTCTGCCCGCCGTCGATGGTATGCCAGATGACTCCGTCGTCGCCGACTGCCCAGCCCTCCTGAGAATCAACAAACTGGACGGCATGGAGCGCGGCGTCCGCCAGGGCCGGCGGCTCGGTGGCAACCACGAAACTCCCCAGCCACAGCCCCACCAAGCCCAGCACCGGCACGACAAACCGTTGCATGCTTGCCTCTCCCATGTTGGATTTCAGTCCGCCCACCAATAGCGCACTATGCACCACAAGGCCGCAAAGGCATCCTTCAGACCGATCTTCTTGCCTTCCTCGTAGGTCCGCCCGCTGTAGCTGATCGGCAGCTCGTAGATGCGCCACGGCGGGTTGCGTTTTTTGGCGATCTTGGCCGTGATCTCCGGCTCGAAGCCGAACCGATTCGATTTGAGCGTGATCCCTTCCAACACTTCTCGCCGGAAGACCTTGTAGCAGGTCTCCATGTCGGTCAGGTTCAGGTTCGTGAACATATTGGAAAGCAGGGTGAGCACCTGATTGGCGACATAGTGCCAGAAGTAGAGCACGCGATGGCTCTCGCCGATAAAACGGGAGCCGTACACGACGTCAGCCCGGCCTTCGAGAATTGGCTGGAGCAGACGGGGATAGTCACGGGGATCGTACTCCAGATCGGCATCCTGAACGAGAATGATGTTCCCGGTGGCGTGCTGAAACCCCTCCCGAAGGGCGGCTCCCTTGCCGCGGTTGCGCGGCTGATAGACGACTTTGATTTCCGGGTCGTCCCCGTAGTCCGCCAGAAGCTGGCGCGTGCCGTCGGTGCTGGCGTCGTCCACAATGATGATTTCCTTGGGAATGGGGACCGCCTTGACTCGCCGAATGACTTCGGGCAGCCACCGTTCCTCGTTGTAAACGGGAATGACCACGGAGACCTTGGTGTCTGCCGGGATGGGATAGATGCCCAGTTGGCGACAGGCCGGCTCGCCAAGCAATCGGTAAACGAGGTCGATCGGATCTTTGGCGGTCTGAACCAGCCGCACTAATTCCTGGCGGAGATCCTGAACCGGATCGTCGGGTCGATACAGCTGGGGTCGAACACCGGCGGGCAAGTTCATCGGTCGGGCTCCGTGCCATGCCCCGGGGGGGGTGATTCGTCGCCGATCCGGGGTCCGATCATCGGGGCGACATTATCCGCCACAGCCCGAGGGAAAGTCAATGCCGAACCTTGCTGCTCCCCCGCACAGTGCTCGAAACTGACGCTTGTGGACCGAAACCTCTCCGCTGCAGACGCGCCGACTTGACGGACATGGCGACCGCCGCTATGGTCCCGACCGCCTCGGAGCCGAGGTTTCCGACCCGCATCGGATGCCTCGCCGCTGAGCCATGTTCCGGAACCTCTCAGGACCCACACGATCGTGAAGACCGTCCCTTCCTGCATCTGGCTTTTGCTCGGCCTCGGGATGGGATTGTGTCTCCCCGGTTGCCGCCAGGCTGCCCAGACTACGCTCCTGCCGCACTCTTCTGCGGTTTCCGTCACTTCGGTCTTTCCGCCTTCAACAAAGGCACCTGCTGAGTCTGAGGAACTCGGTCTGACGGTTAAGACCGATCACGCCCTTAGTCCCCCTGGGTCCCCAGACGTCGAGCCTCGCGCCGAAACCGATACGCAGGAATTGGGGGGAACCGGTGCTTCGGTGCAGCCAACCGAAGCCGGGTCGCCGTTTCACCCCACCGAATCTGACCCGAATCCCTGTCCCGTCGCTGACTCCGCGGAACCCGACCCTCCCGCGTCGCGGCTTCGACCACTTTGCCGGGCTTTGGAGGCTTATCTTGAAGATCGGCCCGATCTGGCTGTAGATCTGCTTGGAGCCTACCCGCAGCGTGACCAGGAAGTCTTGTTGCGTCTGCTTCCGATCGTGGCCCGCGTGGACAAAGGAGGGTTGTTCAGCGGCGCGTCGTCCGATGAAGAACGTCTCACGGTGCTGGAAACTTTGCGGGCCTTAGTACAGGAAATCCAGGTGGAAGCGCCGCTGGTCATCGCCAAGGCGACGTTTTGTCGGGAAATCTATAGCTTCGGTCGAGGGGAGTTGCACGGAACCGATCACTTCCGAGCTGGGGATCGCGCCGCCGTCTATCTCGAAATCCAAAACTTGGCGGACCAGAAGACCGACGACGAACGCTATGTGGCCCGTTTGGCCAGCAATCTGACGATCCAGCGAGGCGAACGTGTCATCAAATCGTTGCCGGTACAAAACCTGCCTGATTGGAGTTGGTCTCCCCGCCACGATCATTTCAACGTTATCCGTTTCCAGTTTCCCCGCGATCTGGAGCCAGGTTTGTATTTACTCACGGTCAGCCTGACGGATGAAGCAACAGGTCGGCAGGCCCGCAAGCAATTGCCCTTCCGGATCGTGTCAGTAACCACGTCCGGCAAGCGACCCTGAATGACCTGTAGCGGCCCGAGGGTCGCCGAGTCCTTTCCGGCGGAACCAAAGGCGGATGATCAGTGTCGAAAAAGTGTGTAGGATAAACGTCGGAATCTCGCAGAGAGGCGGAGACCGAGTCGATTCGCCGAGGGTCAACACCATGCATCGCTGGTCACTGTTTATCGTTGTTGTTTTTCTGACGGCCGTCGCTGTCGAGGCGGACGACAAGAGCAAATCCCCGACGGCCGCCAAACCCGAAGACAGTCCCACGGTCAAAAGGACCCGGCAGAAGCTGGAAACCCCTGTCACCGTGGATTTCAAGGATGAGAGGCTCAAGGACGTGCTCGACGAATTCAAGCGGCAGACCGAAATCAGTTTCCATCTGGATGCCGGCGTCTCGGGCAATCAATCCTTCACCTATGCTGCCAAGGACAAGCCGCTGAAGGACGTTCTCGACGAGATGTTCAAAGGCCGAGGGTTGGGCTATGTGATCGGCCGCAAGATGAAGGAAGGCGACCGTTACGAAGGCTGGGTCATCATTAACCAAAGCGATGAGCGGGGCGACCCGATCGTCAAAGGCGCTACCCCAGCCAAGCCGGAACCGAAACCTGCCGCCGGAAAGACCCCGGCTCCACCCGCCAGGCCCAAGACCGGCTCCGAAACTGCGTCGGACGCAGAACGCCTTGCGGCATCCAAGCTCAAGAATGCGAAGGTCCTTCTGGAAAACGGCAAGGTGGAGGACGCGCGCGAGTTCCTGGAACAGATTCTCACTCGCTGGCCCGACACCAAAGCCGCCGCCGAAGCCAAGGCGCTGCTCGGGAAACTCAAAAACTAGTCGTCGGTTTCGACGACCGACTCGAGCAAGTCAGTTCTGCCCCAGGATGTGGGTGCTGATTTCCTCGACGATTTCCGCTTTGAGGTCCGGCCCGGAGAGCGTGACGCGAAGGCCAGCATCGCCTGCTTTGACAGCCTGAGTTTTCAACCGTAACAGCTTACTGCCGAACGCAGCCAAGTCGAACGGCTGCAAAGTAATCGTCTGTCCCTCGACCGCAGGTTGGCCAGCGTTGAGGATCCGTATCGGCTTCAGCCCTTGCAGGCATTCGATGCATAGTGCCAGATCAAAGGCTGGCAAGGCGTCGCGGTTCGAGATCTGAATCACATATTCGACATCGCTCCCCGCGAGAACGGGATCGGCGAGTTCGATCACTTTTAGAATTACCGTGGAGCTTCCGGAAATCCGCTGGACAGGATTGGGTGCTTCCGGTTCAGAGAGCTTGGCCGAGACCTGCTTCACGTTGTCCGACGGGGAAGCGGTGTTTCCGGAACCGGAAATCAGTGCGGCTTTTCGCTCGGCATCCGGTTTTGGTTGGACGCTCGGCGGCATCGGCAAAGGTTCACTGGACTTGTGCTTCTCACTCGGCTGCGACGTCGCAGGTTGGGTCTTCGATCCTGCACCAGCCTGGCCGCAGCAGGGCGGCGCGTAGGCGGTCACGACCGGCTGTCCGAGGCAGCGAAACGGACGCCACTCTCCCCAAGGCCATTGATGCAACGTGTATTCGCAGAAGGGTTCGCACTGAAGGCACTCCAGACCGGCCGCGCAGATTGTGCCAGGCCAACCGCAATTTGACGAAACGCGGGGCCAGGCTATCGGCTTTCCGAGACTGACACACGGCCAACAGTGAAAAGCGTGGAGAGCATGGCATCCCATCATGGAGGAGATCGCCAACACGGCGAGCCACCGAATCCAAAAACCGGAACGATGAAATGCGGCCGATGCCATGGCCTGGTTCCTCCGTCGGGTTCGATTCAAGGTATCGGAGCGATTGCCTGGGTTTGGCCACATTTACCAAGCCTGCCTGGCACGCGAGGGCCAATCAGATTGCCGAGTGTGATCGAGATGCCGGTTGTTCCGGTTAGGCGCCTTGCTGCACGAGAATGCTCACTTCCGCCCTTGAGCGGTGAAAAACAAGACAGGAAACTGAGGCAGTAAGTGCGGGCAAGATACAATGATGTTTCGAGCTTAACCGGCTCGCAATCGCGGTAACGCCAGACAGGAGGCCGATCGTGGAAGGTCCGAGTTTCGGAATTGAACAATTCCTGAACATTCGCAGCGCCGCCGGGGCCAGCTTCTCTCCGGACAGTCGGTACGTCGCCTTCCTGACCAACATCACCGGCGTGGCCCAGTTGTGGCAGGTGCCGATTAACGGCGGCTGGCCGACGCAGTTGACGTTTACCTCCGAAAGCGTTCGCGGAGCGGCTTACTGTCCAACCCGGCACGAATTGGTCTTCAGCATGGATGTGGGCGGTAATGAGCGGAACCAGCTATTCGTGCTTCGGGGGCTCGACGGCGGCATGAACCACGAGCTCGGCGAAGGCTGGTTCAGCACCGATATCAGCCGCGATCCGAAGGCAGTTCACAACTTCGGCGGTTGGAGCCACGACGGACGCCGCATCGCCTTCAGCGCTAACCGCACCAAACCCGACCGCTTCGACATCTACGTTCAGGACGTTGCCGAAGGCACCGAACCCTTCTCTGCTCCCCGTCTGCTCAAGGAGGGACCAGGAGGGTATTTCCAACCGGCGGGATGGTCGCCGGACGATCAATGGCTGCTCATCGTTCGTCCTGAATCCAACTTCAACCAGGACCTGTATGTTCTTCACGTCGCCAGTGGTGAAACCAGACATCTGACGCCGCACCAAGGCAACGTCCAGTACGAAAGCCCGCGTTGGTCAGCCGACGGCAAGCGCATTCTCTGTGTCAGCACTCACGGCGGCCAGGACTTGACCTCGTTCACGGAGATCGACGTGGCCAGCGGCCGCATCCACGTTCATCCGACCACGAAGCACGAGATGGAAGCCATCGAGATTTCCCGCAACGGCCGGTGGCTGGCGACGCTGGAGAACGCCGAAGGCGTGTCGAAGTTGACCGTTCGGGAACTCAAGGGCGGTGGGGGACTGATGGCCAAGGTCCTCACCCCAAAGGACTTGCCGTTGGGCGTCGTCAGCGGTCTTGAATTCTCGCCCGACGAAACCAAACTGGCCTTCACGTTCGACGGTCCCCGATTCAATCCCGACATCTGGATCTGGGACTTGGAGAAGAACAAGCTGCGGCAATTAACCTTTTCCAGCCGAGCGGGCATTCCCTTCAGCCGATTCGTCGAACCGGAGTTAGTTCATTACAAGTCGTTCGACGGGCTGATGATTCCGGCGTGGTTTTATCCGCCACCGGAATCGTCCTGGAAACCTGGGACGCTGCCGCCGGTGATCGTTTACCCCCACGGAGGCCCGGAGAGCCAGACTCGCCCTAACTTCAACAGCCTGTTCCAATATTTCCTCCAGGCGGGCTACGGCATCTTCGCTCCCAACGTGCGCGGCTCCTCGGGCTATGGCACGCTCTTTATGAATCTGGACAACACGGTGAAACGCATGGACAGCGTCAAGGACATGGCCTATGGCGTCTATTGGCTGCGCGAGCAGAAGAAGGCCGATCCAAAGCGGATCGCCGTCATGGGCGGCAGCTACGGTGGATTCATGGTTCTCGCCGGGATCACGAACTATCCCGACCTCTTCGCCGCCGGTGTGGACATTGTCGGCATCGCCAATTTCGTCACGTTCCTGGAAAACACCGGCCCCTACCGCCGCGCCCACCGTGAGGCGGAATATGGAAATCTGCGGGAGCACGGTGATTTCCTGCGTCAGATCAGTCCCATCCATCATGTGGACAAGATCCGCTGTCCGCTCATGGTCATCCACGGAGCGAATGACCCGCGTGTCCCCGTCGGGGAGGCTGAGCAGATCGTGGCAGCCCTAAGGCAGAGGAACGTGCCCGTCGAGTATCTGCGTTACGAGGACGAGGGCCACGGCTTGGCGAAGCTGAAAAACCGACTCGATGCCTACCCGAAAATCGTGGCTTTTCTGGACAGGTACCTTGGAGGCTAAGTGAGAATTGAAGGACAGGACAGCAAATCAGCAGGAACCAGCGGCTTCGTACACCCGGCAATGGTTGCTTTCCCGCTCCTTCAAGGCCAGTTGGTAAAGCCGTTCTCCAGCCGGCGTGGGGTAGGTGCCGGTGATGCAGGCTCGGCACAGCTTCCCGGCGTCCAGGCCAATGCAGCGGGCGACGGCCTCCAGGGGCAGATAGAAGAGCGTATCCGCACCTAACTCGGCAGCCATACGCTGCTGCTCTTCCAGAGTCGGTCGCTTGCCCTGCATGAACCGAGGGGCGAACAATTCGGAAACCGTAGACATGTCGATCCCATAAAAGCAGGGCGCAATGATTGGCGGGCAGGCGACCCGCACATGAATCTCGCGCGCCTTGCCCCGAGTCCGCAGTTCGTGCAGCAGGGCCTTCATCGTCGTGCTGCGGACAATGGTATCCTCGACGAGCAGGACCCGTTTGCCCTCCAGGACTTCCCGAAGCGGCGTATATTTCATGCGGACCCGGTCGGCCCGGTTTTGCCCCTCGATGAAGGTGCGGCCGACGTAGCGGTTGCGCATAAGTCCCTCGACCGAGGGCAGTCCTAGTTCATAGGCCATCGCGTCCGCCGCTGCTTTGCCGGTATCGGGCACGGGAACGACGATGGTTTGTGCGTCCAAGGGCACGACGTTGAGGCGTTTTTCTTGCCAGGCGAGTTCCCGCCCCAGATTCGCGCGGGCCATGTACACGCTGCGGCCGTCCAATGTGCTTGCCACGTTGGCGAAGTAAATCCACTCGAAAAAACAGTGGCTTCGCGGCTGCTCCTCGGCGAAGCGATGGAAAGAGATGCGGTTGTTCTGAACGAGGATCATTTCACCGGGTTCCAGGTCGTGAACCTCGGGAAAGCCAAGATTTTGCAGAGGCGAACTCTCGCTGGCTGCGGCGAACAGCGGGCCGTCGACCGCGTAGCACAACGGCCGCATTCCTTTCGGGTCTCGAGCCACGACCATGTCGCCACTGGCATTGAGAAAGACCAAGTTGTACGCGCCATCGAACCGCTTGGCGAGGTTGCTGAAGACTTGCACCAGGTCAGGACGCCGATCTCCCCGCAACTCATGGCAGATGCAGTGCATGATGACTTCGGTGTCGGTATCGCGGGTGAGATGGTAATCCTGCTTGGCCAGAAGCTCGGCCTTCAACTCCGGATAGTTGGCCAGCTGGCCGTTGAAGGCAAAGCTGAACCACTTCCATTTGCGGCTGTGGTAACGCTGGAAGGGTTGGGCGTAGCTGCGCGAGTCCTTGCCGCAGGTGGCGTAGCGGACGTGTCCGATGGCGGCCACCCCGGCGTACTCTTTGATCAGCCCCTCGAATTTGGTCCGATGATTGAGCTTGAACGCCTCGATGACCGTGCCGATTTCCTTGTATGTATCCAGGAGCTTCTCGCGACGGGGATGGTAAGTCGTAAACCCCGCGGCCAACTGCCCCCGGTTCTGAAGGTCGAGAAGCATCCGGGGTATGAGCCGGACCACTTCACACGGACCACCCGCCGGAAGCAGCTTGGATCCGTCCGAGCCTCCCAGATGGTAGATTGCCGCGATGCCGCATTCGTGGTGTAACTCAGCCATGGACTGCTCACTGGAGGGGATGCCGGCCCCGGGACGAGGATCCCACGCCTCGGACAGGCCTTACTTGAAATTCTAGTGAATGCCGACCTGCCTACCAGCAGTCGCACGCCACTGGCTCTTCTGCTCGCTATTCGTCGTCTCGTGGTCCATACGGAGCTAGCCAAACTGCTATTCACGGAGACCGATCAGTGCCTCTAGTCGTCAGCTGAAAGACAAACCGTTGGCTTAAGACCTGTACTTCCACGCTGCTGGACAAGTTGTAAATATGCAGAATATAGGGAGTTTGAGGAAAAAGCAGATTTTTCAGTTGCGAGATGGAAGCTAATTTCATAGAAACAGCGGGGCAAAATGCGGCCTTGGGGTAAACCAGAAAGTCTGGTTGGGGCCGACTTGGAGAGCGCGTCCGCCCAGCGGATCCAGGAATTCGTAAGGCTAGTGTGTACGGGAGGTTACGGATGAAGAAGGTTGTTGTTGTGGTCGCCCTCGCCGCGTTGGCATTGTTCATGGTTGCCCAAGATGCCGAAGCGTGCAAGAGGGGATGTTGCTACAAGCCCGTCTGCTGCCCGCCGTGCCATGTCAGTTGCGTCAAGTGCTGCACGCCTTGCTGCGTCCCCTGTGGCGGTTGTCATCCATGTGCCCCGGCCTGCCATCCGTGTATCGGCGGGGCTTGCAAGGCTTGTGCTCATGTGACCACTTCGGATCGGGCCATGCTGGTTGTCCAGCTGCCGGAGGACGCCAAGCTGAAGATTCAGGATGTCGCCACCTCGAGCACCTCTGCTCGGCGGGTCTTCCAGTCTCCCGCCCTGGAGAAGGGCAAGGAATATGTGTACACTCTGAAGGCTTCCGCCGTCCGCAACGGTAAGACGGTCGAAGTCGTGAAGAAAGTGACCGTTCGCGCTGGTTCCGAGGTGACGGTGAATCTTGAGCTGGACACCGTTGTGGCCTCCAAGTAAGGCGTTCCGAGCGGAGCATTCTCGTAAAGCCGGCACGCTTTATTCGGCTTGCAGGGAGCACGGCGGGTATCTGCCTGCCGTGCTCTTTTGTTGACGATTGCCTGTCTTCTGGCAGTCTCACTTTTTCAAGGAGATCCGGACAAGCGAAAGGGCGTTTTCAGATCGAACGAGTTCTCCGCCGGTTCCGTGCCGCCGGAAGGATAGACATCGAAGTTCGGGGTTGGGCGCAGGGACATTGGATACACCTTGTGGAAGCCGAAGCAGCACAGCGGTGCCTTGGACACAAAGCGATCTTCGTAGAACTCGATGCCGTGGGTTTCCAGAATCGTTCCCGTCCTCTGCTCCAGCACCGCCAGTTCCGTGTTGTACTGAGCCAAGGCTTGGGCTTCAGAAGCCACAGTGTTTCCCCAGTCGGCGATGGCCTGGAAAACGTTAAGGAAAATGGCTCGCCCGGCCAGGAACTCGGCAGCCTGTTGTTCCAGGTTAATGCGAGCTGCTTGCCGAGCCTCCCGGAAGGCAAGGTATTGTTCGTAGAACTGAGCCAGATCGCGAGCGCTGGCGGCAAGTTCGTGATTCACCTGGTGGAGGGCTTGCTCCAAGTTGGCCCGATCCCGCATCAGGGTTAATTGTTGCTGTCGCACTGCCGCCCGTCCCTGACGCAAGCCAATGGGCAGCGAGAAGTTCAGTCCCAACGTCCAGTCCGTGAATTCACCGCCGTTGGTGGACAGATGTTCTCCAGTCGGTGTGTTACCACTCAGGCCGTTCCAGCGGTACAGGCCGATCATGTCCAGCTGTGGCAATGCGGCATTTTCCGCCTGAATCAGCCGTTGGTAATCCGTCTCGATGACCAGTTTGAGTTGGACCAGGTCCGGTCGTCGCTCCTCAGCCAGGCGCTGAATGGCGGCCCAGTTCAGGGGAATGCGATCCCGCATCGGCGGCGTGGTGGGAATGATGCGGGGCGTGCCAGACGGCGGAATGCCGAGGATGTTTTTCAGGGCCGCTTCCCGAGTCAAGACATTGGCCTCGGCGGCGACCAGGGCCGCTTTGAAATTGGCCAGTGCCAATCGCGTCTGGGCCACCTCCGCGGCATTGCCCAGACCCTGACGCAGACGGGCGGAGGCCCGATCGTAAGCGGCCTGGCCCTGCTGGACTTGCTGTTGTCGGGCCCAGACCTCCACCCGGGCCGCCACCAGTGCCCAGTAAGCCCGAATGACGCCCTGTACCGACTCCTGAAGGGCATCCTTCAAATGCCAGAACGACCGCTCGGTATTGATCCGGGCGATCACGATCGGGGCGATGTTGGGAGCCATGCCTCCGCCTTGAAGCAACGGCTGACGATAATTGAGCGTCAAATCATACCGATTCTCGGGATTCAAAGGGAATGTGCCCGGTTGAATCAAGGTGCGATGTTCCGTGATGTCCAGGCGGGCCGCACCCCCGAAGGCGTTGATTTGCGAAAGACCGAACTGCATGTCGTAATCGTCCCGCCGCTCGCCGGTGATGCGGGCCAACGAGGGGTCAGTCAAATCAAATTCTCCGCGGGGTTTCTCGAAGCGGTCCCACCGGTTGTTCAGTCCCAAATTGGGATCGAAACGCGCCTGCTCCTGGTCGATGAGCGTGCTGGTGACGGCCGGATCGTAGATCGTGACGCCGCTGGAGACAGCCGCCACTCCTGTAAGCACCCGCACTACTTCCGAGTTTTGAATCATGATCCGGATGGCTTCGTCGAGCGAAAGATACTGAATCTCCTGCTCCGGTTGCGGGTCGGAGACGGTGGGCGGGCTGGGCAGGTTCGGCAAGGGTGCGGGGGGCAATTGGGTCGGTTCCCGGATTTCGAGAAACCGTTGCTCAGGGACGTAAGGAAGCAAATACCGGCCGTCAGGCACACATCCGACGACCAGCACGAAGACCGCTGCCAAGACAGCCAGAATGCTGAGGGGAAAGCGTGCGCGGCCCATCCCTGGGATTATCGGGAGGCGGCTTCGGCGACATTCAATTTTTCAGGTTCTTCCGCATTTTCCACGTCGGTTGGCGTGGTAGAGTGCAAGGCGTCAAGAGCCTGGGAAAGATTGGGCGTATCGGCCACGATCAAGCCATCGCGGAGGGCCACGATGCGCCGCGCATGTTTGGCCACGTCTTGATCGTGCGTCACCAGAATGATCGTCAACCCGGACTTTTCATTGAGTTCCTTGAACAGGGCAATGATCTCGCGGCTGGTCCGGGAATCGAGGTTGCCAGTCGGCTCGTCGGCCATGAGGATCGAGGGGTTGTTGACCAGCGCCCGTGCGATGGCCACCCGCTGCTGCTGCCCACCTGAAAGCTGGGTCGGGTGATGATCCAGGCGATTGCCCAGCCCGACCCGCTCCAACATGGCAATGGCCCGTTTGCGGGCTTCTCGCTCGGAGACTCTCTTGGTGTACATCAGCGGGAGTTCGACGTTCTCGATGGCCGAGGTTCGTGCCAACAGGTTGAAATTCTGAAAAACGAACCCGATGCGCTCATTACGGATGCGAGCTCGATCGTCGTTGGACATAGTGGCGATCTCTTCCCCAGCCAGCCGATAGCTGCCGCTGGTTGGGCGGTCCAGACAACCAAGCGTGTTCATCAGCGTGGATTTGCCGGAGCCGGACGGACCCATCAGGGCGACATATTCACCCTGCTCGATGGTCAGGTCCACGCCTCGAAGCGCTTCCACGATGACTTCACCCAGATTGTAGATCTTGCGGACCTTGCGAAGTTCGATGAGTGCCATATAGTCCGGATCTCGCAGGTTGGAATGCCTTACTCTGCCGAGGTTGGCCCATCAACGGGGCACAGGGAACGCTGACCTTGCTGGGATTGGATCCCTCTGAATCAGTACCCGCAGGGTGCAACGGTAGGCAATCTTCAGGGCGAACCTTCGTAGGGTTGGGATCCCGGAGGAGCGAAGTTTTTGCGGGCATCGTCGAGGACCAGAATCCAATCAAGAGCTTCGCCGAGTTGCGGCGGGGTGAACCGCTGCGTGCCCTGATTGCTGAACTCGCCGATCTGTTTGGCCTCGCCATTCCTGGGATTGTACCACCAAGCTACGACCTTTGGCCCCGCGATGACCTCCATGCGAACCTCAAACGGCCGACCGTAGGGGACGTAGATGAAAGCATAGCTGCCCTGCGAGCAGCGACAGGCGGCGAAGCGGCGTTGACCCGCTCCGGGAATAAACGTGGGGATAGCCGAGGGAATCAGAACTGTCTCGTCGGGAACGCGGGTAAGCATCGGCCGGGATTCGATCAGTTTTCGACCATACTGCATTTGTTTGGCACCGGGCTGATCGAGGGCCTCGTACCAGGTCATGAGCGGATTGTTGATCGGCTTGCGGTTCTTGTCGAACATCTGCCAGACCGCGTGGTTGCCATAGGTGTGGCCGCACGCTCCGGAGAACAAGTCCCAGTACAACGGCCGACGCACATCCACTGCCGTCGCGTAACCAAACTCGTTTGGCTTGAAATCGAGCGGATGGTCTTCGTAAATCGGTTCGCCATCGAGGACCGGCTTGATGGGCGTGCGCTGGTAGTCGGCCAGGGTCTGGTCGTAACGGCCGTTGAACTCCGCCTTGTGGCCGTTTTGCCGCATGTTGAAATCGAGCCAGTCTTCGCCGTGGAAATACTGGGCCGATCCCTGTCCACCCATGGGATGGAACGTGATCAAGTGACGCCCGCCGTCGCCTTTGCGAAGCCCGGCGGCCATGGCCCGAATGATGGCCCTATGCGTGTCGTTTTCCACGGGCCGGTCGCCGCCAAGGATCCAGATGATCCCGGCGTTCTTGTAGCGCTTCCCGAGCCATTCGCCGTAATCGTGAGCATTTTCCGGCGTGAAGATTTCGGGTCCGACGCCCCACTTCTTGTTCCACTTGTCGCCCCAGGTCGGCAGCATGCCGATATACAAGCCGAGTTCGTTGGCCCGACGCACGATCCAGTCCACATGCTCGAAATACTTCTCGTTGGGCTTGCGGGGATCGTTGTCGATCAGCGGCACCTGCCCGTAGGCGTTGGGATCTTTCAGGCCGTCCAACTCCGCCAGCACGACTGCCTGGATGACCGTAAAGCCGTGGGCGGCCCGGTGGCTGAGGTAGCGTTCAGCCTCCTCTCGGTTCAGGCGATGGAACAACTCCCAGGCTGTGTCACCGAGGTAGAAAAACGGCTTGCCCTGTTCCGTGACCAGGAAGCGCTTGTTATCGCTGACCTTGAGCCCAGGCAGTTCGGCTAAAGCCGAGGGTGCTGCCGTCAAGATCGCACTAACGACCCAAAACGCCGGCCGCAGATACTTGCCGAACATGGCGTCACCCGATGGGAAAAGAGGAACCAGGCACGATCCACACTATCTCACCCTGCCGTCGGGCAGAACACGTAAATTGTGATACAGATGGACCAGCGACGCCATGAGTTTCTTCCAGTCGCCTTCGTGCAGGCTTTCATTGGGAGCGTGAGGACTGCTCCGCGGATCTTCGATTCCCAGGAGGAGGGCGGGCGCGCCGCCGAGCAGGTCAGCCAGCGGTCCCACAAATCCGATCGTTCCGCCACTGCCGATCGCCACCGGATCGCGTTTGTATCCGGCCTTCAACGCATTCATGGCTGCTTCAAAGGCGGGGCCGTGCGGGTCCGTCATCCACCACTTGACATGCGGTCCCCGCGGCTTGACCGTCACTTTCACTCCCCACGGCGGATCCTCGGTCAGGACCGCGGTCAGTTGTTTTTCCGTTTCCTTGGGATCCATGTCCGGCACGATGCGACAGCTGACCACAGCCCGGGCCTTGGGAAGCACCTGGTTGGAGACGGCTTGGAAGGAACTAGCCTCCTGGGCGATAACCGTCACCGCCGGCCACCGCCACGTCTGTTCGTAAGGCCCGACGCCCTTCATCGAAGCCCACGAAACGCCGGGCAGCATGGCCGCATCCTTTCGTAGTTTTTCCTCGTCCAGAGGCAACTGGGCGTAGGCCTTCTTCTCCGAAGGCGTGAGCCGACGCACCTTCTCGTAAAAGCCCGGTATCGGCAACTTGCCGTTGTCCCAGTACAACCGGGACAGGATGACGTTGAGCGCGATGGCCGCATCCGGCAGCAGTCCGCCGCCCGCCCCGGAATGCACCGGCCGTTTCAAGCCCTCGACTTCGACTTCCACAGCCACGATACCCCGCAAGGAATAGGTGATGCTGGGCAGGCCTGTTTCCAGATTCTCGGTGTCATTGACCACGATGACATCGGAGCGGATCAGATCGCGGTACTGCTTGAAGAAGCCCATCAGGTTCTTGGAACCGATCTCTTCCTCGCCCTCGACGAGCATCTTGACGTTGACCGGAAGGCTTCCCGTCGTCTTCAGCCACGCTTCAACGGACGCCAATTGGGCCACGATGGCGGCTTTGTCGTCGGCACTGCCTCGGCCGTAGAGTCTGCCTGATCGGGCGGTAAGGGTCCACGGATCGGACTGCCAGTCTTTCTCAAAGCCGGCGACGGGTTGAACGTCGTGATGCGAATACAGGAACACGGTCGGCTTGCCGGGAGCGTTGCACCATTCACCGTACACATACGGATAGGAATCCTGGAACCTCAGGGTTTTTACGTTCTGGAGGCCGGCTTGCTGCATGTGGCGGGAAACGGCTTCGGCGCTGCGGTCGATCTCCTGAGCATGTCGGCCGTCCGTGCTGATGCTCGGGATCGCCACCAGTTCGGCGAGGTTCTGTACCAGACGGGAATAGTTGTCGTTGAGCCAGTTCAGGGCCTCTTTCATGGGACTTCCTCGGGACGCGGGACTGCTGACAGGCAACGAAGTCAGCTAGAGCCATGACCTTACCGCTTTCGCGCTTCGCCGACAAGCGTAGGGCTGAGGGAAATGGGCATGGTTTCGCAAAAATCTTCTGCCGAGGGCTTGCAATCCAACAGCGGGACGGGCAATTTAAGGATTCGCTTGCCGAGGGCAGGCGGTCATGTGACGCCCGATTTTGCTGGAGATTCTCCATGTCTGCTCCTGTCGAGGAAGCGGTGAGAGCGGCAGAACAGCCGGAAGATAAGTCTGGGTTCCGACCTTATGTGCCTGCCTCCGTGACGGGCATGCCGGAGTTGACCTGGTCGGCGTTGGCACTGGGAACGTTTCTGGGGCTGGTATTCTCCGCCTCTTCCCTGTATCTCGTGCTCAAAGTCGGCATGACCGTATCAGCGACGATTCCCGTCGCGGTCCTGGCCATTACCGTGTTTCGTGGACTTTCTCGGTTGCTGGGGACCCGGCCGGCGACCATTCTGGAAAACAACATCGTTCAGACGGCAGGATCGGCGGGCGAATCCATCGCCTTTGGCGTCGGCGTGACCATGCCCGCGTTGCTCATGCTCGGTTTCGGCATGGAGCCGACACGGGTGCTGGTCGTTTCGGTGCTGGGCGGTTTGCTCGGCATCCTGGTCATGATTCCTCTGCGGCGAGCGTTCATCGTCAAGATGCACGGCAAACCGGGCCAGCCGGGAACGCTCCTGTATCCAGAAGGTGTGGCTGCTGCTCAGGTGCTCATTTCCGGCGATAAGGGTGGGACTACCGGCTCGACAGTCTTCTTCGGCTTCGGCGTTGCCTTCGTCCACAAGTTCCTGACCCTGGGCTTCAACCTGCTCAAGGAAACCGTATCGGTGCCGATCACGGCCATCAACCGCGCCGCCGTCTTTGCCGCGGACATGGCCTCGGAACTTCTCGGCGTCGGCTACATCATCGGCGTCCGCACCGCTTCGATCATGATGGCCGGGGCCGTGCTCGGCTATCTGGTCATTGTTCCGGTGATCTACTTCATCGGCGAACACGCCCCTGTCGCGATCGCACCCAGCACCGAAAAGCGGATCGTGGACATGAGCATCGCTGAGATCCGCAACAACTACCTGCTCTACATTGGGGCCGGGTGCGTCGCTGCGGCGGGCATCATCAGTATGGGGCGGACGCTGCCCATGATCGTTCGCTCCATCTCGTCCGGCATGGCCACGATGAGAAACAATGCCGGCGTCGTCGCTGCTGTCAAGCGCATCGATCGGGACATGTCACTCCGGGTAGTGCTCTTCGGCAGTCTCGGCCTGATCGTGTTGTTGGCCTTGTTCCTGATGACCGAGGTGCCTTGGTACAGCGCGATTCTGGGGGCGTTGCTCGTAGTGCTGTTCGGCTTCCTGTTCGTGACCGTGTCGGCCCGGTTGACGGGTGAAATCGGCTCGTCGTCCAACCCGATTTCCGGCATGACCGTGGCGACTCTGATGGTGACGTGCCTCATCTTTCTCGCGCTGGGCATGACGACACCGCGGGACCGCCTGCTGGCCCTGTCGGTGGCGGCGGTGGTTTGCATTGCCGCGTCCAACGGCGGAACCACGGCCCAGTCGCTCAAGACCGGCTTCCTCGTGGGCGGAACGCCACGGGCCATGCAGATCGCCATCCTCTTCGGGGCGTTGGTCTCGGCCCTGGTCATCGGCATTGTGCTGATCTGGTTCAACGAATCGAGCACGGTGTACAGCTCCGATCCGCTCTACCTGCCCAAGGATGCCAAGGGCCAGATTGTGACTTTGACCGAGGAGCAGATGGCCCGTCTGCCAGAACGACAGACCTATGAGGGCAAAAGCTATCTGGTCTGGGATACCCGCCGGGAGTTCTTCACCAAGGAGCAGGGCGATCCGCCCGAACTGCTCAAAATGCCCGAGGGTACGGCACCGACCGGGCGTTTTCTTGTCGATCCCGACACCGGCAAGGTGGCGTACCTGGTCGATCCAACTATCAGCGGCATCATCAAGACCGTAGATGGACGGGAGTTGACTCGTTTCGACGCTCCCAAGACGCAGGTCATGAGGATCATCATTGATGGCGTCTTAACGCAGAAACTGAACTGGAGCCTGGTCCTGATCGGGGCGATGATTGCTATCACGCTGGAATTATGTGGAGTTTCCTCGCTGCCCTTCGCGGTCGGCGTCTATGTGCCGATCCAGTTCTCAGTGCCGATCTTCATCGGCGGGGTGGTTCGCTGGGGCATCGACGCCTGGATGGCCCGTCGCTCCCAGGCCGAGATCGACGCCGCCGGGGACGATCCCGAAGCCCGTGCCCGAGCGGAGATCGAAGCCATTCGCCGCTCCGAAACCAGTCCCGGAGTGCTGTTGGCGTCAGGCTACATCGCCGGCGGCTCGCTGGCTGGGGTGGCCATCGCTTTTCTCGCTTTCCCGTTCCTCAAACCGATCCAGACCGCCATCGACATGAGTGAGGCGACCCGGGATCTGACCGGCTGGGTGGCCGACCTGCTGGCCATCGCCGTCTTCGCCATCCTCATCGTCATCGCCATTCTGGTCGGCACTGGATACCTGATCAAACCGTCGCCAGAGAATGGGAACAACAACGTACCGAACAATCGGGACAACAACAACACTACCAACTCGACTTGACATGCAACATGAACGGGACGCACCGGGTTGAGAGGGCAACCGACTTTGGTCCACGTCCGCTCTAAGGAGTAAGCTTCATGCTGAGACGACAACGCTGGTGGCTCGGGCTGATGCTGGCTTTGTCCGCCGTGGTCTTTTCCCAGGCGGACGAGGGGATGTGGTTGTTCAACAATCCGCCCACGAAGCAGCTTAAGGAGAAGTATGGCTTCGACATCACGCGCCAATGGTTAGCGCACCTGCAGAGATCGTCGGTGCGTCTGGGTGCAGGGGGTTCCGGTTCGTTCGTCTCGCCGGACGGCCTGGTGATGACCAACCATCACGTCGCCTCCGACGCCCTTCAGAAGGTCAGCACTGCCGAGAAAAACTACATGCGGGACGGCTTCCACGCCCGGAGCCGGGACGAGGAGATCAAGTGCCCCGATCAGGAAATCGACGTCCTGATGAGCATCGAGGACGTGACGGAGCGGGTCAATGCGGCTGTCAAACCGGGCATGGAACCTGCAGCCGCCCAGAAAGCCCGCCAGGCAGCGATCAACGAGATCGAGAAGGAATCCAAGGAGAAGACCGGCCTGCACAGTGAAGTCGTGACGCTGTATCAGGGCGGACAGTATCACCTCTACCGCTACCAACGATACGACGATGTCCGCCTGGTCTTCGCTCCAGAGACGGCCATCGCCTTCTTTGGCGGCGATCCGGACAACTTCGAGTACCCCCGCTACTGTCTCGACGTGGCCTTCTTTCGGGTTTACGAGAACGGAAAACCGGCCAAGGTGGACCATTATCTGCGGTGGAGTCGAGAAGGCGTCAAAGAGGGCGATTTGACCTTCGTTTCCGGCCATCCCGGCCGCACCGAGCGGTTGAACACGGTTGCCCATCTGGAGTTCATCCGCGATCTGGACATGCCGACACGCTTGAACGTCATCCGCCGACGGGAAATCGCCCTGAAAACCTACAGCGATCGCAGCCTGGAGAACGAACGCCGGGCCAGAGACGATCTCTTCTCGGTCCAGAATAGCCGCAAGGCCCGCTTGGGGATGCTGGCCGGCCTTCAGGATCCCGCCATCCTGTCGAAGAAACGCCAGGAGGAGGCTGCCCTTCGGCAGGCCGTCGCTAAGGATACCGAGTTGCAGAAGAACTACGGAGATGCCTGGGATCAGATTTCTCAAGCGCTTGAGGAATGGCGGAAAATCTACCTGGAGCATTACGTCCTGGAGTTCGGCGGCATCGGCACCGCGTTCAACAGCGAACTGTTCGGCATCGCCAAGCGACTGGTCCGCTTGGCCGAAGAGAGGACCAAGCCGAATGCCGAACGCCTGCCGGAATACTCGGAAGCCCGCCTCGAATCCCTGCGGCAAAGCATCCTGTCGGAAGCCCCGATCTACGAGGACCTGGAAATTGTCCGTCTGTCGGATTCTCTCAGCATGATGATGGAGTTTCTCGGGGCCGACTCCGAGGTCGTGCAAAAAGTCCTTGCTGGCAAATCTCCCCAGCAGCGGGCCGCCCAACTGGTCAACGGCACGCGGCTCCGCGATTTGACCGTCCGAAAGAAGTATCTGGACGGGGGACTGTCGGCCATCGAAGCGTCGGACGATCCGATGATCGTGCTGGCCCGGTCTGTCGATCCCGCCGCCCGCCGCATCCGCAAGGTGTATGAAGCGAAGGTGCAGGAACCTCTGCGGCAAGGATATTCCAAGATTTCCAAGGCTCTGTTCGCCATCAAGGGCACAAGCATCTATCCCGATGCCACGTTCACCCTGCGCTTGGCCTACGGTCCGGTGCTCGGGTATGTGGAGAATGGCAAGAAGATTCCGCCTTACACGGTATTGGGTGGCCTATACAAGCATGCGGAAGAACACGGCTGGAAAGAGCCGTTTGACCCGCCTCAACGCTGGAAGGACCGAAAGGACCGGCTCGATCTCAACACGCCATTCAACTTCGTCAGCACGGCCGACATTATCGGCGGCAACAGCGGCAGTCCGGTGGTCAATACCAAAGGGGAGGTCGTCGGACTCATCTTCGACGGCAACATTTATTCGCTGGCGCTCAACTACGCCTATACCGACGAGCTAGCCCGTGCCGTCTCGGTGGACGCTCGGGCCATCCTCGAAGCTCTCCGCAAGGTGTACGACGCGGAGCACCTCGTGGCGGAATTGACAGGGCGGAACTGATCGCGCGGCGAAGTACCAAGGTGTAAGCCCCCGCCTGGCCCTCCAGGCGGGGGCATCGCTTTCAGGGGTTGATGATCTCCAGCGGAGCCAGATTCACCAGAAAAGTCCGTTCGCCCTGTCGCGGAAAGCTGATCTTCACGCGGCAGCGTTCGCCGGTTCCGGTCACCTGCACGACCCGTCCTTCTCCGTACTGCCGATGCCGGACTGCGACGCCGGGACGAAGGGCCGATGCCAAAGCGTTGTCCTCGCCGCGGCGCGATGGCCCTGCTGCCGACGTCTGGGCGGCGATGCGGCGAGCGGTACGCCGACGCTCCTCGATGTCGTCTTCCTCCCACGCATCGGCTTGTTCGCCAATGGCTTGAACAGATTCGTGCCGTTCGACGACGACTTCTGCGGGCAATTCGTCCAGGAACAGGCTGCGAATCGTGTAGGTCGTCGAACCCCGGAACTCCCGCAGCCGGGCATGGCAGATGTAAAGCTCCTCCCGGGCACGGGTCATGCCCACAAACGCCAGTCGGCGCTCCTCCTCCAGCTCTTCAGGGTCTTCGATGCTCCGTTCATGGGGTAGGATGCCGTGCTCGAACGCGGGCATGAAGACGATCGGAAACTCCAGTCCCTTGGCAGCGTGCAAAGTCATGATCGAGACGCGGTCCTGCTCCTCGTCCCAATCGTCGATGTCGCTGATAAGCGTGATGCGTTCGAGGAACGCCGCCAGGGAAGTGTCTCCGTCTTCGGCCTCGAACTCGTGGGCGGCCGTGATAAGTTCTTCGATGTTGGCCAGCCGTTCCGCGTCCTCAGGGTCCTCGCTGGAGGCGAGCATCTGACGGTAGCCGGATTTCTCAATCACCGAGCGAATGACGTCCCCGGCGGGAGCTTCGGAGAGGGAAGCCAACTCTTTCAGGATGTGGGCGAATTGCAGCAGTTCCTTGGCCGCCTTGGGTTTGATGTTGGGGATGCGGTTGGCGTGTGCCGCGGCTTCCAACAGGCTCAGGCCGCGTGGATGAGCGTACAGCCGCAGGTGTTCCACCGTGACCGGCCCGATGCCCCGTGGCGGTTCGTTGATGATCCGCTCGAAAGACAGGTCGTCCCGCGGATTGACCAGCAGACGCAGATAGGCCAGCACGTCCTTGTTTTCCTTTCGGTCGAAGAAGGACAGGCCGCGGACGATCTGATACGGAACGCGCTGGTTGATCATGGCGCGTTCCAGAGAACGCGACAGAGCATTGATGCGAAGGAAGATGGCGAAGTCCCGGTAGCGGCGCTGCCCGGCCTCGACGCCGGCGCGGATGCGGGCGGCGACGGCCTCGGCTTCACCGAAGCCCGTGGCGAATTCCAGGACCGTTACCGGCTTGCCCGGCGGATTGCTTGTGGTCAGGGGCCGGTGCTTGCGGCGGGTGTTGTGCCGGATCAAGCAATCGGCCGCGTGCAAGATGGCCTTCGTGCTGCGGAAGTTCTGCCCGAGGGCTATGACCGTCGCATCCGGGAAGTCCCGCTCGAAGTCGAGAATGTTGCGGATGTCCGAGCCGCGAAACTTGTAGATGGACTGGTCGGGATCACCGACCACGCACAGATTCGGATAGTCGATGGAGAGATTGCGGGCGATCTCGTACTGGGCTTTGTTGGTATCCTGATACTCGTCAATCATCACATAGCGAAAGCGAGAATCCAGTTCGGCCCGCGCCTCGGGATAACGCTTGAGCAGATAGGCCAGCCAGAACAGCAGATCGTCGAAGTCGAGTGCGTTGGCGTCGCGCAGCTTCTGTTGATAGACCGGGTAGACCTTGGCTACCACCTGCTCGAAGAAGTCTCCCGCTTTCTGGGCGTACTCGACCGGGCTTTCCAGAAGGTTCTTGGCTCGACTGATGGCTGCGCCGATGCGTTCCGGGGTGAAGCGGTGAGCATCGAGGTTCGCCTCGGCCAAGGCGCTTTTGACCACCTGGCTGCGGTCTTTCATGTCGTAAATGGTGAAATTGCGATCCAGCTCCAAGACCGAGGCATATTCCCGCAGAATCCGTACACCGAAGCTATGGAAGGTACTGATCCAGACCCGGCTGCGGGGGAACAGCTGTTCGACACGGCGTTTCATTTCGCCGGCAGCCTTGTTCGTGAAAGTGATGGCCAGAATGCGGTCCGGACGGACGCCGCTTTGCAGCAGATAGCCGATGCGGCGGGTGATTACGCGCGTCTTGCCGCTGCCTGGTCCAGCCAGGATCAGCAGGGGGCCTTCGGTGGTCGTTACCGCTTGACGCTGGGCCGAAGTCAGGTCGGAGAGCAGATCCATCATGCGTACTCGGTCATCCTTCGGAATGCGGTCTTCGTCTCCACTCCATCATCAGCATACAAGGTTTCACCATGGCGGTCAGGCAAATAGAATGGCGTCTGAGACAGCGTGATAATGCTCTCGAATCCTACGGCGGCGGAAGAGATCGGGTTTCCGGGAATCGGATTCATGCCTATTTACGGCATCGGCACCGACATCGTGGAATGCGTCCGCATCCGCAAGATGATCGAACGGCACGGGGAGATGTTCCTACGCCGCGTCTTCACAGAGCGGGAGATCGCCTACTGCCAGGCTCGGAAGCGAGCTATGGAGCACTTTGCCGGGCGTTGGGCGGCCAAGGAAGCGATCCTCAAGAGTCTGGGCACCGGATGGGCCAACGGCATAGCCTGGACGGACATGGAAATCCGTCACGACCGGCTGGGCAAGCCGCATGTTCATGTAGCCGGTGCCGTCAAGGAATACATGGTCCAGATGCGGATCGCCGACATCCTGATCAGCATCTCGCATTGCCGAGCTTATGCCGTCGCCTATGCCCTGGCTCTTCAGCAGTCGGACGGCCGCGGAGAAACTGGAGACGTTTCCCCAAGCTAAGCCACCGCCTCATTCGATCTATTGTTGGTTGGCGACCTCCAGCACCAGCTGGCGAGCTGCCTTATAGGCTTGGCGGACGACGTTCACCCGCAGTTCGATCTGCTCGGGGGTGAGGTACCGTCCGCTTTCCGCCTTGGGCAAACCAGCCAGTTCCAGGGTCAAGGGCAGCAGTTGCAGAAACTCCCGTACTCGCTGTTGTTGGCGTTCCGCCTCGGTCATGGTCTTCTCCGATGCTACAAAGGGTTCCGCCAGGGCCAGCCTCTGCATTTGCCTTCAACCCGGTCCGGCCCGGCGGACTCGGAACTGTGTTGCACCATGTTTGAGCCTACTTCCGCTCGACCGCAGTCGCAAGGGCATCGCGGAAGCCAACCCTTGAACCGGCAGAGCAGTGGGCTAAGCTGATCGGTCTGCCGCTTCTGTTTCCCCCGGGGGGACGAGGAGAGCTATTGCGGGCTTTGGCGGTTGGTTCACAGGATCGGCGGGCATGAAGGAGCCGTGGCAGAGGTACATGCAGATCGGCGTCGTCCATCCGATGCTCTTTCCGCAGTGTCTGGCCGGAGAAGGGCCGCTTGTGGAGACGCTTCAGACGATCTGCTTCGATCCGTTCTTCGAGGCGGTCGATGTTGGCGTCATGCACGACGATCGGCAGCGGGCCGAGTGTGCCGCTCTGCTGCGGGACACGCGCTTGACTGTCACCTTCGCCTGCCAGCCTTTCCAACTGCTCCAGGGATTGGACATCAATCATCCCGAGGCCGTCGAGCGGAATCGGGCCGTGGAGGCCGTGCTGAAGCTGATTCCCCAGGCTCGGGAACTGGGAGCGAGTCGCCTCGCGGTCATGAGCGGGAAAAATGTGCCAACGGAACAGCGCCGCGCGGCGATCGGGTGGTTGATCGAGTCTCTGGGCCAGATTTGCCGAGCAGCGTGGGAAGAGGCTGGCTTGCCGGTCGTCCTGGAAATCTTCGATCACGACGTGGACAAGAACGCCCTGGTCGGCCCGTGTGCTCTGGCAGCGGAAGTGGCCGCGGCAGTAAGGAGGGATTATCCCCATTTTGGGCTTTTGCATGACCTCAGCCATATCTACCTGTGCCGGGAACAGCCGGCCCGGCATTTTCCGCTGATCCGAGAACATCTGGTGGCGATGCATCTGGGAAACAGCGTCTCCCGGCGGGGACATCCGCTTTTTGGCGACACTCATCCGCCTTTCGGCATCGAGGGCGGGGACTGCGACGAATGCCAGGTCCGGGAATGCCTTAAGACCCTGTTCGACATCGGGTTTCTGCGAGCGGGTCGAAGGCCGGTGGTGGCCTTCGAGGTTCGCACGCCGTCAGGGACCGATCCCCGGGTCTGCATCACCAACATGAAACGGACCCTGGCACGGGCCTGGTACGACTGGTAATCCGCTTTTTCGAAACTACCCTTGATTTTCTTACAAATTGGTTTGCGGGGCTGTTGGCTGCATGGTAGGATCCAGTGCCTGTCTTGAGTTGCCAGCTTGGAAGAACCACGGACACTTTTGGTAAAGGGGACGGAGCCATGTTGACCAGCTACGTGGTTCGTTGTCCGCACGCCGGATGCCGGTATTTTGGGAGCCTTCAGCCCGCGGCCCGGGTGGAGACACCGCACGGTACGATACCTGCTCGACCGCAGGTGTTGTTCAAATGTCCTAAATGTCAGACGGAATGGAAAGCGTTGCTGATCGGCGACGACGTGCGGCCCCTGCCGCTGGACAAGGGGCTTTCGTGAACCTCGACTCGGACGACAGAGCAGAGTCCGAATTGAAAGCTCATCCAGCGGGCCTATGGGGAAAACTAGAGAGGCCCCTCCCGGATTCGAACCGGGGAATGGCGGATTTGCAATCCGCTGCCTTACCGCTTGGCTAAGGGGCCTGGAATCGACTAGCCGGGCGGTTTCCGGCCAGTCGCCCGTGCCAACGGCACAGGCCGATCCACGTCAATTATCGGTGTAATGGTACGCCGTCCTGCAATCTCCGTCAAATTCGCTCTCGGCTCAGCTACTCGTAGCTGATTTCGCGGATTTCCAGCTTCAAGGTTCCTATCGGCACTTGCACTTCCGCGACCTCGCCGACTTTCTTTCCCAGCAATCCCTGGGCCAGGGGACTGGTAACGAGAATCTTGTTGCTCTTGTAATCCTCCTCACCGGGTCCGACGAGATAGAAGATTTCTTCCTCTTTCAAGTCGAGGTCGAAGACCCGGACCTTGGCACCGAAAGCGACCTCGTTGTTGGGCATCGCGTTTTTGTCCACGATGACCGCTCGGCTGAGTTTGTGCCGCAGGGCGTTGATGCGAGCCTGGAGTAAGCCCTGGGCTTCTCGGGCGCCGTGGTACTCAGCGTTTTCCCGCAGGTCGCCGAGCGCCCGCGCTTCCGCGACCCGCTTGGTGATCTCCACCATTTCAACGGTTTCCATACGCTCCAGTTCGGCCTTGAGCTTGTCGTAGCCTTCGCGGGTCATGGGGATGCGATCATCAGACATCGTTTCCAGCCTCAACTTCTGTTCTCCTGAAAACCGCACAATGTCTCAGAGAAACAGAAAACACGGCCCGAGCGGTCCAGCCGGGCTGTGTTTCGTTCTCTGCTCGACTCAAAACCGGCGCGGGCAGTGTCTGTCTGCCGCCGGGGGTTCATCACCATCATATAGCCGATGCGGTTCGACATGTAGCCGGAATTCGCTCGTCGAAGGCCGTACCCTGATTCGGCATCCAGCGGTTTCTCCCATCCAGCGGTGTCGCTGGGCGTTTTGGCGCGTCTTGCTGTCCCCCGGCGAGCCGCTATAAAAACTAACTCCGCAGGGTCGGGGAGCCAAGGAGTCGAGCGATGGGAATGCAGTGCAAGATATGTGGCAAGAAGCCGGTGACGGGCAACCAGATTACCCGCCGTGGCAAGGCCAAGTACCTTGGCGGCGTCGGTCGCAAGGTCACCGGAATCAGTAAGCGCCGGTTCAAGCCGAACTTGCAGCGGATCCAGGTTGAGTTTGACGGCAAAGTGACGCGGATACGGGTCTGCGTGGCCTGCATCCGCAGCGGAAAAGTGAAGCGGCCGCAGAAGGCCAGACCGTTCCAGTCCGTGAAGGTGTAGGAATCTCCAAAAGGCGACGTCGCTGCACCGCGGAGGCCCGTCATGGCATTGACCGGGGATCAGGTTCGCTGGGTGGCCCATCTGGCCCGCCTGGAACTGACGGAAGAAGAGTTCCAGCTTTTCACCGGCCAATTGACACGGATCGTGGACTTCATCGACCAGCTTCAGCAGCTCAACACCGAGGGCGTCGAGCCGTTGGCCCATGCGTTGCCGATTCACAACGTCTTTCGCCCCGACGAGCCGGCCCCGTCGCTGAGCGTGGACGAAGCCCTGGCCAACGCCCCAGCCCGCAAGGGCGATTTCTACAGCGTTCCGGCCGTCCTCGATTGAACAAGTGGCAGCAGACGGGGAACCGCCATGCAACTCATCGAACGGACTGCCGCAGAGCTTCGCGCCTTGATGGCCCAAGGCGAAGTCAACGCGGTTCAGATCACTGAGGCCTTCCTTCAGGCCATCCGTGCCCGGGAGCCGCAGGTTCAGGCCTTTCTGCACGTGGACGAGTCCGACGCGCTGGCCCAAGCCACCGCCATCGACCAGAAACGCAAACACGGCTGGCAGCTCGGCCCCCTGGCCGGCATTCCCGTGGCCATCAAAGACGTTCTGTGCACCAAGGGCCAAGTCACCACCTGCGGAAGCCGGATACTGGAAAACTTCGTTCCGCCTTACGATGCCCACGTCATTACACGGTTGCGGGAGGCGGACGCGGTGCTGATCGGCAAGACCAACATGGACGAATTCGCCATGGGTTCGTCCACCGAAAACAGCGCTTTCAAGACCACTCGCAATCCCTGGGACCTGGAACGCATTCCCGGCGGTTCGAGCGGCGGGTCGGCGGCGGCGGTGGCAGCTTGCGAGGCTCCCCTGGCCGTAGGCAGCGATACGGGCGGTTCGATTCGCCAACCCGCCAGCCTGTGCGGCATCGTGGGCATGAAGCCGACCTACGGCCGCGTCTCCCGTTTCGGCCTGGTGGCCTTCGCCAGTTCCCTCGATCAGATCGGCCCTTTTAGCCACGACGTCACCGACTGTGCCTTGTTGCTGGAAGTCATCGCCGGTCATGACAAACGCGACAGCACCAGCGTCTATCGGCCGGTCCCTCCCTACAGCAGGACCGTGAACACGCCCGTCAAGCCGCTGACCATCGGCTTGCCGCGGGAGTTTTTCGACGAAGGCTTGGATCCCGAGGTCAACGCCTGCGTGCAGGAAGCTCTGAAGGTTTATCGCGGTCTGGGGGCAAACATCAAGGAAGTGTCGCTGCCGCACAGCCGCTACGCCGTGGCGGTGTACTACATCGTCGCCACGGCTGAAGCGTCGAGCAATCTGGCCCGGTACGACGGAGTCCATTACGGCTATCGTGCCCCGGACTTCGACAGCATGATCCACATGTACTCCCGATCGCGGGGCCTGGGCTTCGGCAAAGAGGTCAAGCGCCGCATCATGCTGGGCACCTACGCCCTGTCCAGCGGCTACTACGATGCATACTACCTGAAAGCCTTGAAAGTACGCCGCTTGATCAAGGAAGACTTCGACCGGGCCTTCGCTGAGTGCGACGTGCTCATGGGACCGACCTCGCCGACGCCTGCTTTCCGGGTCGGCGAAAAGGCGGAGAATCCCTTGGCCATGTATTTGTCGGACATCTACACGATCAGTTGCAACTTGGCAGGCATTGCGGGCATCAGCATCCCGTGCGGCTTCACCAAGGCGGGATTGCCCGTGGGTCTGCAAATCCTGGCCGGGCCGTTCGAGGAGGAGAAGTTGCTGCGGGTGGCTCGGATGCACGAAGCCCAGACCGACTGGCATCTGCGACGGCCGCGCCTGTAGCCTTCTCGTCCCTCGTCCGCTGTTATCGGAGCCGAGGCAACGATGAGCCGACCGACTCCTTACACCATCGTGATCGGACTGGAAGTCCACGTCCAACTGCTGACGCGGACCAAGTTGTTCTGCGGATGCAGCACACAATTCGGTCTGCCGCCCAACTCGGCCACTTGCCCGGTGTGTATCGGCATGCCCGGAGTCCTGCCGGTGATGAACCGGGCCGCCTTCGAGTTGGCCCTGAAAGCCGCTCTGGCTTTGCAATGCAACATCGCCCCGTTCACCAAATGGGACCGCAAGAACTACTACTACCCCGACTTGCCCAAGAACTATCAGATCAGCCAGTACGATCTGCCCTTCAGCACCGGCGGCGGCCTGGAGATCATGACGCCCCAGGGGCCGAAGTGGATCGGCCTCATCCGCGTCCATCTGGAAGAGGACGCCGGGAAACTGCTGCATGACGAAACCGGCCGGGGCGGCGACAGTCTCGTGGACCTGAACCGGGCCGGGACGCCGCTGCTGGAGATCGTCAGCAAGCCGGACATGAACTCGCCCGAGGAAGCTAAGGCATATTTGGAAGAACTGCGGCTGCTTCTGCGGGAAATCGGCGTCTCGGACTGCGAGATGCAGGAGGGCAGCCTCCGCGTCGATGCCAACGTCAACATCCGCATTCCGCCGGAACATGCCGGGGGTCGCAAGCCGTTGCCTGGTCGGCAATACGTCGCCACGCCGATTGTCGAAATCAAGAACCTCAACAGCTTCCGGGCCGTGGAACGGGCAATCGCATACGAAACCCAGCGGCAGTTCGAGGAGTTTCAGGAATCGGGCAAACAGCTGGGCGAGGTTTCCAAGGCCACGGCTGGCTGGGACGACGTCCAGGGCGTGACCGTGGTTCAACGTCGCAAAGAAGAAGCCTCCGATTACCGCTACTTCCCCGAGCCAGACCTGGTGCCCGTCGAAGTCGATCAGGCTTGGCTGGACCGCATCCGCGCCACGCTGCCCGAACTGCCCGCGGCTCGGCGGAAACGCTTTGAAAGCCAACTTGGCTTGTCGGCTTACGATGCCCGAGTGCTGGTCGGCCAAGGGCTGGCTTTCGCAGATTACTTCGAGAAGGTAGCCCGTGAGTGCGGCGACGCCAAGGCAGCCAGCAATTGGTGCTCGAATCAGGTCTTGGCTGTGTTGAACGAACGCAAGATCAGCATCCAGGATTTCCCCCTGGCTCCCGAAGCCCTGGCCGATCTCATCATCCGCGTCAAAAAGCATAACATCAACGCCCAGCGTGCCCGGGAGGTGTTCGGCATCATGCTTCAGACCGGCGAAACCGCCGATGGGATTATCAAGCGGCTCGGTCTGGATGTCTCCTTCGATGCCGAAGAGCTTCGGGAACTGGTTAAAAAGAGCATCGCGGCCAACGCCAAAGCGGTTGCCGACGTCAAGGCCGGCAAGCAAAAGGCGATGGATGCCCTGGTCGGCTTCGTCATGCGGGAAACCAAGGGCAAAGCCCCGACCGACGAGGTCCGCCGCCTCATGAACGAAGAACTGGCCAAAGTTTGACGCCGCATGATTTTTCTGGAGATTTCCCGCGTCGCTTGGTATCACTTCGGCATCAGGAGGAGTTGACACCTCCACACAAGGAGACGGTATGACGATGCGACGCGCCCTTTCCGGAATGATTCTGGCGGCCTTGATGGCAGGCATGGCAGCCTGTGGTTCGGATCCAGGAACTCGACCGAAGATGCAGATCGGCGGCCAGAAGTCGGGCGGAACGGCGGCGCAACAAACGCCGAGCAGCCCGTCTTCGGCCAAGGACGCGATTCCGACCGGAGAGACAACTCCTGAGACGGCGAAGGAGCCGGCGCAACAGAACCCGGTAGCGCAACAACCCAAATTCGACCCGAGCCGTGTCACTAAGAGCAACTTCGACCGCATCGACCTGAACATGAGCGTGGATGAGGTCTGCGAAATCCTTGGTCCGCCGTCGGCGGAGAAATCCCTGGAGGCTGATTCGCGTGAACTCCAATGGCAGACAGGAGTTAAGTCGATCACGGCCGTCTTCCGCAACGGCAAACTGAAGATCATTGACAGCAGAAATCTGGAC
>CALFAY010000047.1 GCA_937944855.1 uncultured Planctomycetota bacterium | reverse complement strand
GCTGCTCTTAGTAGACCTGCCTGCGACGGCTCAAGGAATGGACCGCAGCCGGGGTGTGGCAACGGGTGTACCTGCATTTACTCCGTGGTCTTTGGCTGGCGGGGCGGCTGGAGTTGGCCGAGGTGCTGGTGGATGCGGGGTTGGTGAAGGCGCCTTTGGGGGTGCAGACCGGCCCAAATCCGACGGACCGAGGCAAGGCCGGCAGCAAGCATGATGTGGTCACCGCCGCCTGTTGCGTTGGTTGGGCATCAGGCCGGTGCTGGCCCGTCGCCATAAGGATAAAAGGCGCCATTTGGGGCAATTGAAGGGCTCTACAGAATATCTAGCCCACCTCCCAAGTTCTTCTCAAGATGGTCTGCCTTTGTCAAGACTCCGTGTAAACATGATCGCAATGTCTCAGCATCTGCGTCAGCCGAAACTTGGGTTGCGAAAATGATCAGGACATTGCCATCCGGCATCCGGAGGAGGCGCCAACTTCCGAGTTTGACGGCGCAATTATCGAGCAGGAGAAAGTTTGCCAGTTCTCTGGTTGGCATCTCGGGAATGACGAACCCGACTGACCAGACCTCCCGAATCTCCAGTTCGCCGAACTGTTCCGTTTTTGAGTTAATAAACGCTCTCTGGGTCCGGCCGTCGGCAAGCTCGAACAGTAGTTCATAGTTACCCTGGGCATCGACGGTGTACCTGTAGCCGAGTTGGTCAAGCAACCGCTGGACTCGCGGATCACCTTGCTTACGAGCGCCAAGCATTTGTATTCCCCCTTAGGTAGTGAATGTCCAATTCCATGCATCTGTTGTTAGGTACGCTATTGGCCTGCTTTGCCCTCGAACGACCCCGCTCAACAGCCTCGGGGGCCGAATGAGCCATGAATCCAGAAAAGCCGAGGAAGCCCTCCTTGTCTTCTCTTTCGCCACGTTCGACGTGCTGCTGCTTTCGCCGAGACCCCCGTAATCTTAGGTGTTCGCCAGCCACAGGCCCCAAATCCGCGGCTCGAACCCTGGGACCGAGACACAGGCCCCCCCACCTTGTGACGAACGCAGCTATGCTCGCTGCGAAGAGAGTTAGGTTTGCGTCCTTGCCGCGAATCTTGCTGACGGTGGAAATGACGACGGCTCAAACCCCGGCCGGCAGGGAAACCTAACCAAGAGCATCCACACATCAGAAAGTCCGCCACCGAAGTCGCTACGGGCATGCCCGGGATGGACCGTCCAACCGCGCGTGGGTTTCTCCTAGACCCTGCATTGCCTAAGCTTCTACGGGATTGTAAGCTTGAATGATGCGCCAACCCTGGAAAGCATATCGGGCCGACCAAGGTTGTCATCGTTCATCGATTAGTCTCGGAGTTCCTTCCAAAGTGATTCAGAGTCCTCTGGACCTCCGTCCAGCTAAGAATCACGCGCAGCCGATGCGGTCGCTTGGTGCAGACCACGCTCCCCAGCATGGACTTGGGGGCATACACGCATATTGTCAGCGACAGTTCAGACTTTATACAGGCCGTTTGAATCGGACAGCGTCGAGCACATAGAAGACAGAATACAAAAATCCCTAACAGACTTTAATGCTAACGACCCCAAGGAGGGTTGTCAAAAGAAATCTGCCCTGACTTGGGGCACCTTAGAGAATCAGAGCGCGTTGAGTTTCTTGAGAGTCGCCTAGGGATGGAGTTGATTGTGCCGGATGGCCTCGGCTCGCAAACGGCACTCTTCCCTCCGCACTTGTCGCGTCAAAATATGCACCACCAGATTGCGTAGGCTGGCCAGCACCCGCAGCGACACCCCCTGGCGCACACGACATCGATCCTCCCCCAGCGTCACGTCTTGCACGTAAAACAAGTCGTTCTCAATGCCCCAAGGGCCACGTCACAACTCAAGCAACCGCTTCGGACTCGCCTCCTCCCCGGTCAGGCTCGTCAAGCCGTAGATCACCTGCCGCGTGCTCCTCCCCTTGACCAGACGAATCTGTTCGATCTCAAATATCTGTTGCGCCTCAGGCCAGCTCATCGCGCGGATCCGATCGTTGCTCCAGGTCGAGGTGCGGATCGTGCGGGTCTCGCTGCGACCATGCGTTTTCGGCTCATGCTGGCGTGCCATGCGGCCATCCTGCTCCCACTCCCGCTGCACCGGGGAGGGAAAACGGCCATCACTAGCCGACTGGAACTTGAAGGCGATTTCGACCCTCAGTTCGCTGTAGTTGTTCTTGATGTTGGCACAGGGCATGTTGCCGTTGCGGAAGCCGAGGGCGTGGCCGAGCGTAGCTCCATGTTGCCGGCCGAACTGGGCGATGTCGACGAGGGCCGTTTTGCCGCTGAGCATGGCGAGGACGGCCAGTTGCAGCAGGCCGATGAAGGGATCCTGCCACCCACAGGGGCTTCGGGGATCAAGTAACTCGGCCAGGTATTCGACCCCTGAACGGGGCAGATCAGGGCCTCCTAAAGCCTGTTATGCACTTGAGAAGCCGAGTTTAGATAGCAATACGGCGACGAAGGCGAGCCAATGCCAACGGGCCAGTGTCTGCGTCAACCGTTCGTGGTCCTGCGCCAGGCGTCGAAACCGCCGCGCCAAGCAAACATTCGTTCTACCACCCAGCGCCGCGGCAACAGAAGGAAGCCCTTCTTCGCCGCCGTGTGCTTGACGACTCCCACCGAATGCCTTGGCTGTTCGCTTGCAGGGCAGCGGTCTCGCCCCTGTACCCTTGGGCGACGAAAGCGATCTCTACCCGGTCCCCGGCGACCTCTATTGCACCTGGGCGGCCAACTCCATCACTTGGGCACGCCCTTGGGCATCGGCCGGAGCCAGCACCAGGACCAACAAATTCCCCCAGCGTATCCACCGCCATGTCAATCTTCGACCCAGGGACAACATGCAGGTCGTGGGCAATCGCTTCGAAGACTCCCGCCTCGACACAGCGGCGAGCCTGCTGGTACACGGCGAACCTAGGGGAAATCGTTGGGTAGAAAAGGCCACTGGCAACCGGTTTTCACCACATAACGCAAAGCATCGAACAACTCACGCAACCGGTAGTGCCGCTGCGGTGCGTCTTCGGGCATCAACCCCAGGTACGGTGCCAGGAATTCCCATTCGGCATCACTGAGATCGCTCGGGTAGGACTTCCTTGTCGTGCTCATCCCCCAAAGATGAACGATGGACAGGGCATAAACAATAAGAGGCTTTAGGTTGGACGCCGGACATGGAGGCGGCCATCGCCGAGCAGTTGCAGTTGAGTCGTGATTTGTTCTCCGTGTTGATTGCCGACTTGCCCGGGGGCAACCATCAGACCGCACCGCCTGAGCGGCTCCCCGAGGGACGGGAGCGGATCTTTGCCCAGGTCGATCTGCTGATCCTGCTGCAACGAGAGGATGCTCCCTCGGAACAAGCTTGGCGCGAGGCTTTGCATCCCCATAACCTCGACGGACGAATCGTCGCCGTCCTGGCGTCTCGCGATCCGAAAGGCCCGCCGTCACTGGTCGTCCACAAACAAGGCGGTGTGTGGAGGGGCGAGGTAACGGGGCTGGACCGTTCTCGGCCAGCGAAAGAGTTGGCGGATGCTTTCCGGAAAGGGCTTGACCAGTTGTGGCCAGCACTCCTGGAAAGTGCCAAGAGGCGATTGGTTCACGTTTAACCGGAATGGGGATCCGCTTCCTAGAGCGTGCCGCGAAGGGCCTGTTCCCGCTCGATGGCCTCGAACAGGGCCTTGAAGTTGCCCTTGCCGAAGCTGCGGGAGCCGTGCCGCTCGATGACCTCGAAAAACAGCGTCGGCCGGTCCTCGACCGGCTTGGTGAAGATCTGGAGCATGTAGCCTTCGTCGTCGCGGTCCACAAGGATGCCCAGCTCGGCCAACTCGTTGATGTCCTCGTTGATGGAGCCGACCCGCTCCGGCAGAGCCTCGTAGTAGGTCATCGGCACGCGGAGGAAGGAAACGTCGTTGTGCCGCATCGCCGCCACGGTTTGGATGATGTCCTTGGTCGTCATGGCGATGTGCTGCACACCGGGACCGCCGTAGAACTCCAGAAACTCCTCGATCTGCGAACGCCGCCGTCCTTTGGCCGGTTCGTTGATCGGGAACTTGATCCGCCCCGTGCCGTCCTGGACTACCTTTGACATCAACGCCGAATACTCCGTGCTGATGTCCCGGTCGTCGAAGTGGATCAGTTGCGAGAAGCCGAACACCCGCTTGTAGAAATCCACCCATTCGTTCATCTTGCCTTCTTCGACGTTGGCGACGATGTGGTCGATGGACATCAGGCCGACGCTGCGGAAGGAACCGCGGCTGTACCGGCCTGGGGCCAGCGGCTTGTAGCCGGGAGCGAACACGCCCTTGTAGCGGTCGCGGTTGAGGAAGGTATGAGTGGTGTCCCCGTAGGCCTTGATCGTCGCCACCTCGATGACGCCGTGCTCGTCCTGAAGAAGCGTGGGCGGAGCGACGCCGATCGCGCCGCGGCTCAGGACCGTTTCATAAGCCCGGGGTACATCTTCCACTTCGAGGGCGATGTCCATGACGCCGTCGCCATGCTGCACCAGGCGATGGCTCTCCGGGTGGTCCGGACGGAGAGGCGAAGTCAGCACGAAGGTGATCTTGCCTTGGCGCAGCACATAGCCGGCTTCGTGCTTGACGCCGGTTTCCAGCCCGGCATAGCCGATCACGTCGAATCCGAAGGCGTTGCGGTAGAAGTAGGCCGACTGCCGGGCGTTGCCGACGAAGAACTTGACGTGGTCAATGCGGCGGATCGCAACGGGATCGTGGCTCATGGCTCGCCTCTCCAGGGGTCGTGAGACTCAGTTCACAGAACCGGAATGCCCAGGCGCTTGACCAGCGCCTCCAGTTCCCGCCTCAGGAACACGAACGACGGCGCGATGAACAGATGGTCCTGCATCCGTGACGGGTCGTAGTCGGTGTTGATGACGACGTCGGTGACGAAGGGCTCGCGGCGGACTTCGGGAGACTGCACCGAATAGGGAATCTCGCCGAAGGAGGACAGAATCCCGGCCCCGAAGATCTTGACTTCGCCGTGCTCCTCGATGAGGCCAAATTCGATGCTGAACCAGCTGAATCGCTTCAGATTGAGGACATGCTCCCCATCGGTAGCGGCGGCGACCGCCTTGCCGATCAGCGTCAGCAGTTCCGCGTAGTCTTGATTCATGAGCGGCGGAACGTGGCCGAGGCAGTCGTGAATCATGTCCGGCTCGGGGGTGAACTCCGGATGCGAGCCGTGCCGGATGAACTGCGTTACCGGGAAGCCGCGCTGGGCGATGTACTGGTAGAAAGTCCGGTAGGGCAGCGCTCCTTCGGCGGGAACCAGGTGCATGTGGGTTTCCCGCTGGAGGCGTTCGCTGAGGAAACGAAGCTGGGGAATCTCCTCCCGGGTGATGTTCAAGGCCCGCTTGGCCTGGAGATACATAGAGCAGGCGAACTTCTGGTGGAGTTCGTCGAGCTTCGGACTGACTTCCCGCCAGATGCGTGTCTCTTCCGGCGTGTACTCGATGATTGGCGGCCCCAGGTTCTCCAACCGATGCTTCCGGCAGATGGCGAACAGTTCGCGGCGGCGCTGGATATAGGCTTCGTCGCCGAGTCCCGGATGGCCCGGCTCCAATTCCAACTCAGCCGTATCCGGGGGATGCACCATCACCTCAGCGTCGATGGGGACGCCGTACTCGATCAGCGTGGCCTTTTTCATCGCCGAGCCCCCTGCACGACGGATGGGAGAGGAGAGGGGTCAGGCCCGATGCCGACCTCATCCTTTTGTATTTTATCCGGTCCGGCACGGGACAGCACCAGGAGCCTTATCAAACTCGGCCGGCTAGGTTACAATGCCGGGAGTCTAAAACGCAATGGGTGTCGCAAAGGTAGATCGATCATGCCGAATCATTATGTCGTTCGCTACGGAGCGATGCGGCACCTCGGCGAGTTCGAGCCGCGCTTCGAGGATCCGCTGGCTCGGGGAACGCGCGTCGCCTTGCAGACCGACCGCGGGACCGAGGCCGGGGAGGTGCTCTGCGTCGCCACCGAGCAGACGGCGGAGTATTTGAAAAATCCCCCCCGGGGACAGATCCTCCGCCTCCTGAACCAGGGCGACCTGGAGAAACTGGACCGGCTCCGCGAAGTGCAACGCCGGGAATTTGACGTGGGCTTGCAGATGATCCAGCAACGGCGTCTGCAAATGGAGCTGATCGACGTGGAGCATCTGCTCGGCGACGAACGGATCGTCTTCTACTTCGTCGTGCCTGCGCCGGAAAAGCGGGTGGACTTTCGGGAACTGGTGCGCGACCTGGCCCGAGAGTTTCATACCCGGATCGAGATGCGGCAGATCGGCATCCGCGACGAGGCGAAGCTGTTGGCAGACTATGGCGATTGCGGCAAGCCGGTCTGCTGCAACACGCACATGGTGGAAATGCCGCCCGTGTCGATGCGGATGGCCAAGTTGCAGAAATCAACGCTGGACCCATCGAAGATCAGCGGCCGCTGCGGCCGATTGAAGTGTTGCCTGCGCTTTGAGCATCATGTATATGAGGAACTGGCTGAGCAGCTGCCGCCGGTCGGCAGCCGCGTCCTGACCCGCAAGGGTCAGGGAAAGGTCCTGGGCCAGGAGATCCTCGCCCAACGTCTGCTGGTTCAGTTTGAAGACGGCCGGCGGATGTTGGTGGATCGGGACGAGGTGCTGACCCGGCTGGGCAAGTGACAGCGGTATGCCAGGTTCCGAAACGGTTCGGCATCGGCGTTCCCAACTCCTGCCTGAAGGTTCCATGAGGTAGCCATGACCCCGCGACTTCCCCGCTTGATGGAACTGGCTCGCCAAGGCGGCCGCTATGCCCCGGAGGCGTATGAGTTCGTCATCGCCGGTTATCACTACACCCAGAAGCTGCTGGGACGTCCCGTACCCAAACGCGGCGAAGATCCCGACCCGGCCAGCCATCATGTTACCGGCCGACAGTTGCTCGAAGGCATCGTTCGTCTGGCCCGCCGGGAGTTCGGCCTGATGGCGTGGACCGTGTTCCGCTGCTGGGGCATCCGCTCCACCGACGACTTCGGCGAAATCGTCTTCCATCTGGTGGATGCCGGCTTCATGAGCAAGACCGACGAGGACAGCCGGGAGGACTTTTGCGACGTCTTCGACCTGGAAGAAGCCCTGCTGCGGGAATATGTCATCTCCGTCGAAGATCGTTGATCTTCGCTGCTTCCGGGACGAACGAAACCCAGGCCACGGAAACCCAGCGGATGTCTTCCGGAAACGCCCCAGGGGCACCAGTTTCCAAATCGTCGGCCTCTCGTCCGCCCATCCCGGCCACGACCCGCCGCAAAGTTCGCCTCTTCGTCGCTGTCACGCTGTACGTCCTCTGGACCGCGTTCATCGCCTATCTTGCCCTGGCAGGCAAGGAGGCCGTGGTCGTCTCCCGGCCGCAAATCCTGGCCGCTCCGCTGGTGGTCGAAGCGGAGGTCGCCGAAGAGTCAGCAGACCTTCGTTCGGTGCGAGTCGTGCAGGTTTTTCGCGGCAGACAACTGCTCGATGCGGTCAAACAACCCGACGGCGAGCAGCCCGTGCTCCGCGTCAGCGGCTTCGACCGCTCCCGGGGTTGGAAAGGGCCGGGGCGTTACGTCCTACCTTTGCAACCCGACGGCGAAGGTGCCTTCGCCCTCGTTCCCCTGCCTGCTTCTCCCGGCTTTCCCCTGCACAACCGGGTAGAGCAGACCCGGCCGCTGATCTACCCGTCCACACCCTCGGTGCGTCGGCAGACGGAGGAAGCGGTCCGGCTCGCCCCGGACGCTCGGTAAGCAAACCGGGTACAATGACACGGGGTAAGGTCCGAGGACGATCCCATGAACCTGCCTGATCTGTTCGCCGTCTTCCCTGGTTCTTCCGGACCGCCCGAACATGAGGAGATTCCCGCCGAAGCCGTTCCTGAACCATATCGCTCCCTGCTCGTCCACGATCAACACATGACGGTGACGATGGAAGCCTTTCACGGCAAGCCAGTCTATGTGCGGGTCTTGCAGCGGCATCGCTCGGGATCGTGGTATGCTCGCAAGATTCTCCTGTTTCTGGTCGGTACGGAACGGGTCGTCCAGTTTGGCATCGTCCGCATCAATCTCAACGTGTGCAGTCGAGAAGTCCGTCGGGCGATTCTCGAGGAGTCGGCCCCGCTGGGCCGCATCCTCATCCGGCACAACATCCTGCGCCGCATTGAACCGCTCAGCTTTCTGCGGATTTCCACCCGCGGAGAACTGGGCAAGCTGTTTCGCCTCGACCAGCCCGCCATGACCTACGGCCGACTCGCTCTCATCCATTACGAAGGCCATCCCGCCGTGGAGCTTCTGGAAGTGCCGACTCCTGAGCCGCTCGACGAAGACAGGTTGCGTCGGCTCCGGGCGGTCACGGCGATTGTCCGCGAGTGAGCGGCAGACGCGGAGGAGAAGCAGTCTGCTGTGCCAGCGGAGGCGGTTCCTTGAGTGGGGAGCGGCTGGGAGGCCGCATCAACGACGCCGAGGCTTCGCCTATCCGCGGTACTCTGCGAAAAATGACCAGGTGTTGAAACGCCGCGCCATCGGCGAGTTCGACCAGGCTGTGGTATCCGAAGGATTGCTCCCGTTCCGCCAGGCAGCCGACGACGCCATATTCCGCCGAAGAGATCTTCAACTCCCAGGCCAGGGCCGCAAAGCCCTTCTGCGGCCGGGCGCTTTGCAAATCCCAGTCGGAACCGTCTTCGGTCGGCTGAAGCAGCCGCACGGGCCGTCCATGACGGACGCACGGTTCGCACTGGACTTGAGTGAAATCGTCGTCGCTGCTCAGCCGCCATAAGAAACCGCATTGAGCCTGCTCGAACTGCTGCTCGACCACTTCGCCCTGCTCGACCAGGTGCAGAGTCAGGTCGCGTTGCTGCTGAATCACGGCGAGGAAATAGGCTCCTCCCGGGCGGACGGCGACCCGCCGACAAGCGACGCAGGATTCCTTGCCGGTCAGAAGCCGTTGCAGATCGGCGGACACGTTGCCGCTGACGATGCCGGTACGCAAGCCGTTCGCCTCCAAAGCCAGACGCTTGTCCAGCGGCAAAACCAGCTCATCCACTTCGCGCCATAAGGTCCGATTGGCGAAGGAATCCTGAAGAGGAAGGCGAACCACAGCGGCCTCGACGGCGACGAGGTCTTCCGCAGGCCAGCTCCAGGACTTCCAGGTCGCCGGTATCTGGTCGGGCAAGGTGCTCAGACAGCCCAGGCCGGTCAGCAGTCCGACGGCGGCAAGCAGATACCCCAGCCCCCGCATGGCGACGAATCCCTCCCCCCGTATGGACGGGAAACCGCGGTTCATAGCGAGGCGACCGTTTGGCGTCAATGCCGAATTCAGAGCGGCTTTGCGGCTGACTCCTGCGAGGAAGGGTGGAAGACTTGGAAATGGGTCGGCGAGATGCGAAGGCGCATCAGTCCTTTCCCTGTTGCCTTGCGGCGTGGTTCGGGTTGAATAAGCGGCATGAGCCAAGCACCAGTCTTTGTCGGTATTGACGTAGGCGGACAGACGATCAAGGGCGGGGTCGTGGACGATCTGGGCAAGCCGCTCAGTTCGGTGAATGTGCCCACGGAAGCGGCCAAGGGGCAGGAACACGGGTTGGGCCAGATGTGCGAGGCTGTCCGCCGGGCCGTCGCGGCCGCCGGTCTGCGGCTCGACGACATCAGCGCCATCGGCGTCGCCACGCCGGGGACGATGGACATCCCCGCCGGGATCATCCTCGATCCGCCCAACCTGCGACCGTGGAAAAACGTCCCCGTCCGCCAGCACATTGCCGATGTCTTCGGCAAACCGACGGCCTTCCAGAACGACGCCAACGCCGCCGCCTTCGGCGAATACTGGGTCGGAGCCGGACGCGACGCCCGGAGCATGGTCCTGTTCACGCTCGGCACCGGCATCGGTTGCGGCATCATCCTCCATGATCGCGTTCTGGAAGGGGAGCACAGTCACGGAGCGGAGGTCGGCCATATCATCGTGGAAGCGAGCAACGGCCGAATGTGCGGCTGCGGTCAACCCGGCCATCTGGAAGCCTATGCCAGTGCCACGGCCGTCGTGAAACGGACCCGGGAAGCGCTGGAGAAGCCGGGCACGACTTCCCGCCTGTCCGAAATCCTGACCGCCCAGGGCGACCTGACAGCCCGCGACGTGTTCGAGGCCGCCCAGCACGGCGACGCCTTGGCGGCACAGATCGTCGAGGAAACCGCGTACTACTTGGCGGTCGGGGCGGTGTGCATGATGCACACCATCGACCCGGACATGGTGGTCTTCGGCGGCGGCATGATCGCGGCCGGAGAGCCGTTCCTGGAGCGCATTCGCTACCACGTCCGCAGAATGGCCTTTCCCGTGCCGGCCGAACGGACGATCATCTGCTACGCCCAACTCGGCACCGATGCCGGTTTTATCGGCGCGGCCGCCTGCGCCCGGCAACTGCTTCATCATCTTCGGTCCTCGAAATAGGTCCCTGACGACCAGAAAGGTTGCATCCCCTTATGCGTTTCTGCGAACTGACGTGGCCCGTGCTTCGGCAACTGCCAAGAGAACGGCTGGTGGTAGTCGCCCCTCTGGCCGCCTGCGAACAGCATGGCCGACATTTGCCGGTGTTCACCGACACCTATCTGGTCACTGCCGTGGCCGAGGGGGTCGAAAGCCGTCTGCCGGACAAGGTCTTGCTTCTGCCCACGTTCTGGCTGGGAGCCAGCCATCATCATCTGCCGTTCGGAGCCACGCTCAGCCTCGAAGCGGCTTTCCACGCCCAGGTGCTTGCGGAGTTGCTGCGGCCGCTTCTGGACGATGGCTATCGGCGAATCCTGGCGTTGAACGGCCACGGCGGCAACATCGACACGATGCACATCGCCCTGCGCCGGCTGCACCCCCAGTATCCGCATTGCCAGCTGACGGGAGCTTCCTATTGGGAACTGGCTCAGGAGGAACTGGCGGCCTTGGCCGAGGGACCACGCAAGGTCATGGGGCACGCCTGCGAGTTCGAGACCTCGATGATCCTGGCGTTGCGGCCCGACCTGGTGCGGCAAGAGGAGATCCGCGACGACGGTTTGCCGGAAGATCCCCGGTTGCGCGGCTTGTTCACAGCGGAAGACATGGCCCAGCGGACCCGCCGCGGCGTATTCGGCTATCCGGAGAAAGCTTCCGCGGAGAAAGGCCGACGGATGCTGGACGCGGCCATCGGACGCTGCGTCGAGGTCGTCGAAGCCCTGCTCGCCAGGCCGTTGCCGTCTTCCGGTTTGTAACCGCACATTCGGCACACCTCCTGAGTCGCCCTTCTTGCGGCGTATAATCTCCCTGCCGCCCGGCGTGTGGTAAGGGGTGGTTTCCGGGTTCGTCCAAATCGCGTGGTCTTTGTCGAGGGAAGTTGGAGGTGTCCGATGCCGGTTCCAAAGGTCGCCATCGTCGGCCGCCCCAACGTCGGCAAGTCGTCGCTGTTCAACTGGCTGGCCGGGCGCACCATCGCCATTGTCGATCCGACCGCCGGAGTCACCCGAGACCGGCTGACCACGCTGATCTCGCACAACGACCGCTACTTCGAAATCATCGACACCGGCGGCATGGGTATTCAGGATGCCGACAACCTGACCGCCGAGGTCGAGAAGCAGATCGAAGCGGCACTTCGGGAAGCCGATGCGATCCTGTTCGTCGTGGATGCTCGGGAAGGCGTCGTGCCCCTGGACGAGCTTGTCGCCCAGCGGCTGCGGCCGTTCGGCAAGCCGATCCTGGTCGTGGCCAACAAGGCGGACGTGCCCAAGTTGGACCTCTCGGCCCAGGAAGCCTACCGCCTCGGCTACGGCGAAGTGCTGTGCGTCAGCGCCCATCAGAATCGCAGGAAGCAAGAACTGCTCCACTGGATTGTCGCCCATCTGCCCCCCGCCGAGGTTGACACCGCACCGCCCCAGACGGACCTGAAGCTGGCGATTGTCGGCCGACGCAACACCGGCAAGAGCACTTTCATCAACAGCCTGGCCCAGGCGGAGCGGGTCATCGTCAGCGAAGTGCCCGGCACGACGCGGGACAGCATTGACGTCCGCATCGAACGCGACGGCAAGACGATCCTGGCCATCGACACCGCCGGCGTCCGCAAGCGGTCCAGCATCGCCGATTCCATCGAGTTCTACAGCCTGGCACGGGCCGAACGGTCTATCCGCCGGGCCGATGTCGTGCTGCTGTTCTTCGACCCGACCCAGCCCGTCAGCCGGGTGGACAAGCAGCTGGCGGAGTACATCATCGAGCACCACAAACCGGCCATCTTCGTCGTCAACAAATGGGACCTGATGAAGCCGATGCCCACCGGGGAATGGGCCGAGTATCTGCGGAAGACGTTTCCGAGTCTGGATTACGTCCCCATCGCCTTCATCACCGCCAAGCAGGGGCGGAATGTTTTTCGCGTCGTCAATCTCGCCCAGAATCTGCACAAACAGGCCGGAGCACGCGTGCCGACCAGCCAGTTGAACCGGGTCGTGCGGAAGGCTGTCGAACGCCAGGCCCCGCCGGTTCGGCACAATCGGACGCCCCGCATCTACTTCGCCACCCAGATCGGGACCCATCCGCCGACCATCGTCCTGTTCACCAACGGTCCCGAACTGTTCGACAAGCCGTACCTCCGTTACCTGCTCAAATGGTTCCGCGATCATCTGCCCTTCGCCGAGGTGCCGATCCGACTGCTGTTGCGGGACAAGCACGCTCCGGGCAAATCGGCGGTGGAAAGTCGGGAGTTGGAACGGGCGGAGGGGCTCCTGCCTGGCGGTCGCGGCTCGGACGAGGAGGGCGAACCCGAGGCGGTTCCGCAGGAGGCCCGCAGACGCAAGAAAAAAGCCCCCAGCCGACCGGACGTGTGGCGTGACGTGTAAATGCGAGGGCCAACCATGTCCGAGATCATTCATTGCCTGGCAGTGACGCTGTTGAGCCTCGGCTTGATCCAGCCAGAAACGCCGCGTCAGGCCGCTCCGTCTGTGGAAACTTACCGGGGAAAGGTGGTTTCGCTCAACGAGCGGCTGAAGAAGCTCGGGGTGGCCCTCGATCCCGAAGCCGGTCTGCTTCTGGCTCTCGAAACCGACAGGGGCCAGGTACTCCCGCTGCTCCGCGACTCCGGGAGTCTGATGTTCTTCCGCGACAGCCGATTGCTGGACCGCAACCTCGAGATCCGGGGACGAACCCTGCCTGGTACCGGCCTGTTGCAAATCATCTCCTTTCACGCTCTCAAGGATGGCAGGCGATTCGAGGTGTACTACTGGTGCGAAACCTGCGCAATAAAAAGGTTGTCCCTGGAAAAGACTGGGGTCTGCGAGTGCTGCGGCGGCGTGATGGAGTTGCGGGAAACAGAAGCACCGTGAGAGGTTAGGACCGGACAACCGCCGCTGCCCGCTCGCTGCTCCGACCAGCTTCCGCGGATGGATCGTCTTGGTTTGACATATCCTGTTGCGCAACATTCTCCGGTTCTCCCTCCCCGCCTCGCTGTGCCGTCGGCCTGATTTCTCTTGTTTTCACAACCTCCATAAAGACTTGAGCTTGCGCATATCCCGTCCCATCGGCTGCTTGACCGGGACGCCGTAGACCGAGCGTTGTTCGCGCAACATTTCTGCGCACCGGGCCGCATGTTGTTTCAGGGTCGGCTTGACAGTGCAACGCAATTGCCTTATCGGGCCTGCTCTTCACGGTCCCCACCATCGGTCGTAAAGGCTTCGTCGCCAGCGAAGTCTTTCGACGAGGTTGGGGCCAAGAATGCAACCTCTTGTCAGGAAATCGCTTATGGCTGGGACAGCGGATGTTGCGCTCGGGTTTCGGCGAATCGCCGTCCTGATCGGCCTGGCCCTCATCGGTTTGGCTTGGCCGGGATCGTCCGCTTCGGCTCAGGCCCCCGAGGTCTTGGTGACTTCCGTTCGCGTCGAGGGTGCTCGCCGCTATCCTGAAGCCCGCGTGCTCAACGAAATCAAAACCCGGGCCGGCCAGCCCTTCCGTCCCGAAGTGTTGCGGGAGGACGTCCGCAAACTCGACGCCACCCAGCGCTATGTCCTCGTCACAGCGGAACAAAACCCAACTCCCGAAGGCATCGAGGTCATCCTTCGCCTGGTCGAACGGGCCACGATCCAGGAAGTCGTATACGAAGGGGCCAAGCACCTGACCCGTGAGGAGCTGGAAACGATCACCGGGCTGCGGCGGGGTTCGCCGATGTCGGTCGCTCTGGTCCGACGGGCCGCCCAGGCCATCGAAAAGAAATACCACACCGAACTGGGCCGCTTGATGGCCAGCGTCGAGGTCGTCGAGGGCGACAAGGAGGAAGATACCCGCGTCGTCTTCCGCATCACCGAAGGTCCGGTCGTCCGTGTCCGGGACATTCGCTTCGAGGGCAACAACTTCGTCAGTGCCGGCCGGCTCAAGACCCAGATCGAGTCCAGCGAACGCTTCCTCGGTTTCGGCGGCCGCTACATCCCCCCCATGCTCGAACACGACATCAACAAGCTGATCGAATACTACAAGACATTTGGCTTCTTCGACGTGAAGATCCATTACGAGAAACGCTGGAACCCCGGCTATGACAGCATCGACATCGTCATCGTCATCGACGAAGGCATTCGCTATCTGATTCAGGATGTCCAAGTGGCGGGCAACAGCAAGCTCGATCCAGAAATCCTGCTGGCCAAAAACAAACTCGAAAAAGGCAAGCCGTTCGATGGCCGGGAGATGCAAGCCAGTCTCCGACAGATTCAGGACGAGTACGGAAGACGGGGCTATGTCGCGACCCGGGTCACACCCGACCTGCGCTTCACCGAGGAACCGGGCAACGTCACGGTGGTTTACCAGGTCACGGAAGGCCCGCCGGCCCGAGTCGGCCAAATCCACATTGTCGGCAACACGGTGACGAAGGACAACGTCATTCGTCGCCAGTTGCTGGTCTATCCCGGCCAGATCCTGAGCACGCCGGACCTGCGGATCAGCGAACGGAACCTCGCTCGGTTAAACATCTTCAAGATGGATCCCGCCCAGGGCATCGCCCCGACCGTGACGGTGCTCGATCCCGAAAGCGATTCGGAGTTCAAGGACATTCTGGTTCAGGTCGAGGAGGACCGCACGGGCAGCCTGCTGGTCGGCATGGGCATCAACTCGGACGCCGGGGCCACCGCCAGCATCGTGCTCAACGAGCGGAACTTCGACATCTTCGGCTTTCCGCGGAGTTGGGAGGACATCTGGGCGAACCGGGCCTTCCGGGGAGCAGGGCAGGAGTTCCGGGCCGAGATCGTTCCCGGTACCCTGGTCAACCGCTTCGTCGTCAGCTTCCGTGAGCCGTTCCTGTTCGACACGCCCAACAGCCTGGGCTTGAGCGGCTACTACTACACCCGCATTTTCAACGAGTACAACGAACGGCGAGGCGGCGGCCGGATCACCCTGGGAAGACGGCTCAACAACAAATGGACCGCCAGCGTCGGGTTCCGGGCCGAGGATGTCGAGGTGACCGACTTCCCGTTCTGGGCGCCGCAGGTGTATCAGGAGGCACGGGGACATAACACGGTGCTGGCCCCTCGGGTGGCCTTGACCCGCGACACCCGCGATTCCTTCCTGCGGCCGACGGAAGGCAATTTCCTGGAAATCGGGCTGGAATACGGCTTCGGGGATTTCACCTTCCCCGTGTTCACCATCGAGGACAGCCAGTTCTTCACGCTCTATCAGCGGCCCGACGGCAGCGGTCGGCACGTCCTGGCATTTCGCGGCATGGTCGGCATCGCGGGAGACGACACGCCGGTCTTCGAGCGTTTCTTCGCCGGTGGCTTCCGGACGCTCCGCGGTTTCGAGTTTCGCGGCGTCGGGCCGGAGCAGTTCGGCTTCAAGACCGGCGGACGCTTCCAGCTTCTGGGCAGCGTCGAGTATCAGATTCCGATTCTGGCCAACGACAACGTCTATGCCGTGGTTTTCAGCGACTTCGGCACGGTGGAAGAGAACATCGAAATCAACGATTTTCGCGTCAGCGTCGGCGGCGGCTTGCGTCTGATCGTGCCGATGTTCGGCCCGGTGCCGATCGCCCTGGACTGGGCCTACCCGGTGGTCAAGACCGACTTCGACGACCGACAGATCTTCAGCTTCTGGGTCGGCTTTTTCCGTTGATCAACCTGCCCCCCTGCATGGCTGAGGTTGGTTATCCATCTGCTCTTTCTACTCCGGAGGGTCCTTGGGCTTGGGCACATGCTCCGGGGGCGGCGGGGGCAACGGCGGCGTGCTGACGATGCCGAAGCGTGGCCGGGGCGGCCGGGAGGATGAAGGCGTGGGATTCGCGGGGCCGGTCGGCTCCCCTGCTTGGGGCTGTGTCTGTTGTCCGGGGGCTTCGTCCGACTTCTTCTCTGAAGCAGATTCTCCGGCAACTTTCGCGTCGCCGCCTGGTGCGCTCGAACCAAGCTCCTCGGAAGGTTTCGCGGGTTCCGGGGAGGGCGGCTGAGGCAGCGTGACTCCCCCTGGAGAGGCATTGACGCCGACAGGCTGTCCGGGGTACAGCGTGGTGTCCCGGGGCGGCCGGGCGTCTTCCAGGTCGGGCCGCAGCAGCCAGAGCATCCCGCCGAGGACCAGCAGAATGGCAGCCATGCCAGTACCGCCTACCCGCAGCAAGGCCCATCCGCCGCCGAAGTCCTCCGTACTCATGTCAGGCCCTCTCGCGATTCGCCGCTTCGTCCTTCCGCGTTGTGATGCTCATACCGATAAGGAAATGCAGGGAACTTCCGTAAGCTAACCTTTTCGTACCGGGGCTGCAAGATGCCCGGCGCGCTTTTGCTCGGCTTCGGCAAGCGAGATGGTTTACGGTTGGTGTCGGGATGTTTATACTCCGGCGGATGTCGGAGAGCAGACCGACGGGAGTTCACGCGGCACGTCCCAGTTTCAAGGAGACTCCTATGGCCGAAGCACATCGCAACGGGGTCGTCAACCCCCTCGACGAGGACCAGGCCCGACGCCTCATCAGCCACGTCCTGGCCAAACTGCTGGCCCGGGGAACGTGTACCATCCGCGTGCGGCGGCTGGCCGACGAGGATCGGCTCACCTTCCTGGGCGGCAGTCGGAACCACTGGCAGTTCGACGAGACGATGGAGTACCACGGGGCGGCGGCGCGGCAGATCGCGGAGACGCTGCGGTCCATCGGCCCCAAGCGCGGCAAGGCCCTGCACATCCAACACCACAACAACGGCAACCGGGAAGACATCACCATCGGCTTCCACAAAGAGGCTGTGACACAGCATCGTCACTGTCTGGCCGACTACGTCATGGGACAACTGTTCTGGGACTGAAGCCCGCCGATCCGCTGGCTGAAGCGTGCTTCCCCAGCTAACATGAGAGGCGACAGGCTTCCCAGGAGCCGCGATCATCGGCCCGGGCGTGCGGCACAGGCTCATCATGGTCCCAAGCGGCGACATCATCATCATCGGCGGCGGCGTCATGGGCGCGAGCATCGCCTGCCATCTGGCCCGGCGTCGCGTCGGCCGAGTCATCCTCCTGGAAAAAGCGCATCTGGGAGCGGGAGCGAGCGGAAAATCGGGAGCGATCATCCGTCAGCATTACTCCAACGCTTTGACGGCGACGCTGGCCCAGCGCAGCCTGCGGGTCTTCGAGCAGTTCGACGAGGTTTTCGGCGGACCGCCCGTTTTCACCCGCACCGGCCTGGCCATCATCGTCGCCGAGAAGGACCGGCCCGGACTGGAAGCAAACCTGAAGATGCTTCAGGGGCTCGGCATCCCGACGCGGATGGTTTCCAGCCAGGAACTCGCGGAGCTTGACCCTAATGCCCGCTTGGGCGAGGACGAGGCCGCGGCCTGGGAGGAAGACGCCGGCTACGTCGAGGCGGTGCAGGTGGTGGCATCTTTCGCCGAGGCCGCCCGTCGGGAAGGGGCCGAGATCTGCGAGGGTGTCGAGGTCAAAAGCATTCAGGTCGAAAACGGTCGGGTCGTGGGGGTGGTCACCAACGAGGGCCGATACTCGACGGGGTGCGTCGTGCTGGCCGCGGGACCGTGGGCGGCCCGGGTCGCCAGGTCGGTCGGCATCGAATTGCCGGTGACGGCCTGCCGCACGCAGGTCGCTCTGTTCCGCAAGCCGCCGGAGCTGGCGCGACGTGGGGCGACCTACGGCGACTTCGTGCAGGGGATCTACTTCAAGCCGACGCACGGCGACATGATCCACATGGGCAGCATCGCCGGGGAGGAGATCCAGCATCCGGTCGATCCCGACGCTTACGACGAATCGGCCGACGGCGACTGGCTTCCGCTGATGCGGCAGCGGCTGAGCCGACGCTACCCGGGCATGCACCGCGGCTACGGCCGGGGCGGGTTCGGAGCCTTGTACGCCATCACGCCTGACTGGCATCCGATCCTCGACCGGCTGCCCGGCGTCGATGGGTTGTACGCCGCCGTCGGCTTCAGCGGGCACGGCTTCAAGATGTCGCCCATGATCGGGCAGTTGATGACGGAACTGATCGCGGACGGAACAACGAGGTCGCTGGACATCACGCCGCTGCGGTTTGCGCGCTTCGCGGAAAACGATCTGGTCAAAACGGCGTACAGCTATGGCGTGATGGGGTGAGAAGACGAACTGAGCCGCGACTGCAAAGGAGCGGGGATGGCGTAAGGCCGCTCCCTGGCGGTCGCGGCTCGGAGAGGGCGGTCGCGGTTCGGAAGCGTGGTCGCGGCTCGGAGAGGGCGGTCGCGGCTCGGAGAAGCCAGCAGTTTCAGTGCGCCATTTCCTCTTCGCGGAAGCGATAGCCGACGCCGCGAACCGTCTCGATCATTTCGCCAGCGTGTTTCAGCTTGCGACGCAGCGATTTGATATGCACGTCAATCGTCCGTTCCAGGACGATGGCTCCGTCGCCGATGGCGCTTTCCATGAGGTCCTGACGGGAGAAGGCCCGGCCAGGCTGCCGCATGAGCGTTTCCAAAAGCCGGAATTCGGTCGGCGTCAGCGGCAGGGGCTGGTTGTCCAGCAGGACGCGGTGACTGCGTTTGTCGATGCGGAGGCTGCCGGATTCGATGACCTCCGAAACCGGCTCGACCGCCGAGGCCCGGCGAAGCAGCACTTTGATCCGCTGGAGCAGCACCTTGACCGAGAACGGTTTGGTGACGTAGTCATCCGCCCCGACGGCGAAGCCGACGACCTGATCGGTCTCTTCCGTCTTGGCGGTGAGCATGAGGACGGGGATATGGGCGGTGGTCGGCGAGGCCCGCAACTCCTTGCAGATTTCCAGGCCGCCCAGACTGGGCAGCATGATGTCGAGGATGATCAGGTCGGGCAGGAGCATCTGGGCCTTGCGCAACCCTTCCTTGCCGTCATGAGCGACGATGGCTTCATAGCCTTCGCGGTTGAGATTGTAAGCGAGCACGTCGGTCAGCGACGGCTCATCTTCAACGATCAAGATTTTTTCGCGTGCCATAGCTGTGCTTCACGGTGCCCCAGGGGAAACTCATCCACGACTTCGACACGGCGTCCGGGGTCCGGCCCGCAGGCCGGACTGGCGAGGACATCCGCGAGTCAGACTACCTTCGCTGCTTCCAACGCCTCGGGATGGTGGCGAATGATTTCCCCGCTGATCAGATACACGACGTCCTCCGCGATGTTGGTCGCGTGGTCGGCAATGCGTTCCAATTGCCGGGAAACCGAGAACAGATTCAGTCCCGGTTCCACATTGTCCGCGGATTTCTTCATGTACTTGATGACCTGGGCGATGATCTCGCGGTTGTGACGATCGACCTCGTCGTCCAGGCGGCAGACCCGCTTGGCCAGTTCGAGGTCGAGTTTGACAAAGGCATCGAGACTGTCGCCGACCATGCTGTTGGTCAGGTCGGCCATGACCTGGAAGCCGCTCGGGATCGGGACTGGCGGTCCCTGATTGAGTTCGCTGACCCGCTCGGCGATGTTGCTGGCCAGGTCGGCCATGCGCTCCAGGTCGGTATTGATCTTGAGAATGGCGGCGACGCGGCGGAGATCGCCGGCCACCGGCTGATGCAGGGCCAGGATCTTGAGACACTCTTCTTCGATCAGGTTCTCTTCGAGGTCGATGGCGGTATCGCCTTCCATCAACGACCGGGCCAGTTCGGCATCGCGTTCGAAGAGGGCCTGGATGGCCCGGCCCACGGCTTGTTCCACGGAGGAAGCCAGCGCCAGGATCCGCCTTTGCAGATGCTCCAGGTCCCGTTGCAGATGGATATTCATCTTCCGTTCATCCGAACCGGCCGGTGATGTAGTCTTCCGTGTGCTTTTTCTCCGGCCGGGTGAACAGCTTGTCGGTCGGCCCGACCTCGATGAGCTGTCCCTGGTAAAAGAACGCGGTCACATCCGAGACGCGCGCCGCCTGCTGCATGTTGTGCGTGACTATGACGATGGTATAGGCAGCCTTCAGTTCGAAAATCAAGTCCTCGATGGCCTGGGTCGATTTGGGATCGAGGGCCGAGGCCGGTTCGTCCATGAGCAGCACTTCCGGATCGGTGGCCAAGGCCCGGGCAATGCACAAGCGCTGCTGCTGCCCGCCGGAAAGCCGCATCGCCGAGTCCCACAGCCGGTCCTTCACTTCGTCCCACAGCGCCGCCCGCTTCAGGCAGCGTTGCACGATCTCTTCCAGGTCCGCGCGGCGGGTGATTCCGGCGACCCGGGGCCCGTAAGCGATGTTCTCGAAGATGCTCTTAGGAAAGGGATTGGACTTCTGGAACACCATGCCGACCCGCTTGCGGAGCGTGACCACGTCCATGCTCGGGTCGTAGATCTCCTGGCCGTCCAGCGTCACCGAGCCGGCGTGCCGCACGCCGTCGATCATGTCGTTCATGCGATTGAGCGTGCGCAGGAAAGTGGACTTGCCGCAGCCGGACGGACCGATGAGGGCGGTGACGCACCGCTCCGGAATGGCCATCGTGATGTTGAAAAGCGCCTGCGTCCTGCCGTACCACAGACACAAGTCGCGGGTCGCCATCTTGGCAGCTCGGCCGTCCAGCATCGGCAGGGGACGGCCTGAAGCCTGCCGCTCCACCATGATGTTCGCAAAGCCAACCGACACGCCGCACCTCGCTCGATTGGTTCCCCTCTGAATGGTCGTAGATTATGCTAAAGGGCCTGTGTGTAGATTCCGTGAAGGTTCTATGCAGATCGAATAGCATTTGTGGCGTGCTGCTCCTAGCCTGCTCCTTCGACCAAACCGGTCCCCTTGACTATGGTTAGGTTCACGTCGTGGAGATGGGACGAGGTCCCGACCGGCGCGAAGGCGGGAAGTGGCAGCTGCCAGCTGAACCTTGGCGGCGAAACGTGGTTGCTTCGGCGGGGTTGAAGGTCCACAATGGCAAAAACGCCGTCGCCTGCCTTCGACAGAGGGAGTGCATCATGCGTCGAGGACTGCTCGTGCTTCTGATCGTGGGGACCGCAACCACGCTGGCCCTGGCGGCTCCGTGGCCGCGCTTCCGGGGGCCCAACGGCAGCGGCATCTGCGAGGACAAGGGCGTTCCCCTTCGCTTTGGATCGAACCAGCATCTGCTGTGGAAGACGCCGTTGCCCGGTTCGGGGAACGGATCGCCGGTCGTGTGGGAGGACCGCGTTTTCGTGCAGACGGCAGCGGCGGACGGCGGCGACCGGCGGTTGCTCTGCCTGAGCGCGCAGACGGGCAAGGTCCTGTGGGAACAGCGGGCCAAGGGCGGCCCAGCCCACACGCATCGCAAGAATACCCTGGCTTCGGGAACGCCGGCGGTGGACGGGAAGCGGGTCTGTGTCGTGTTCTGGGACGGCTCCGGGCTGAGCGTTCACGCCTACGATCTGGAGGGCAAGGAACTCTGGAAGCATCCGCTGGGCACGTTCGTCAGCCAGCACGGGGCCGGACATTCGCCCATCCTCCACGACGACCGCGTGGTGGTGGTCAACGATCAGGACGGCTCGGCTCGTGTCCTCGTGCTCGACGCCCGCAACGGCGACGTGCTGTGGCAGGCGGATCGGCCGGCATTTCGGGCCTGCTATTCGACGCCGGTGGTGCTGGAGAAACCCGGGGCCGATCCAGAATTGATCGTCGCCAGCACGGCGGGGTTGACTGGCTACAACCTCAAGGACGGCTCCGAGAACTGGCGGTGGACGTGGACGTTCGCCCGGTCTCCGCTGCGGACGGTCGGCTCGCCGGTGCTTGGGCAAGGCATGATCTTCGCCACCAGCGGCGACGGCGGCGGCGATCGGCATGCCGTGGCGTTACGGCTCGGCGGCAAAGGCGACGTGACCTCCTCGGCCCTGGCCTGGGAAAGCCGCAAGCTGTTCGCCTATGTGCCGACGGTTCTGGTGGCAGGAGAGCACCTCTACTTCGTCAATGACAACGGCATTGCGGCCTGTTTCGTAGCGGCAACGGGAGAGAACTGCTGGATTCAGCGGATCGGCGGCAACGTGTCCGCCTCGCCGATCCTCGTGAACGGACACATCTACGCCGCCACCGAAGAAGGCGATGTCGTGGTGTTCGCCGCCGATCCGAAGGAGTATCGGGAAGCGGCCCGCAATGCTCTCGGCGAACCGATCATCGCCACGCCGGCCGCTGCCGACAACCGACTCTACATCCGCGCCCAGCGGCACCTGTACTGCTTCGGCACGAGGAATCCGTGACAGGGGTCTGTCACTGGTACTCGTAGCCGATGTGGAAGGCGATGCGGCCGTCGGGCAGTCGGCGGATTTCGGTGATATGCACCGGCAATCCACCGCCCCGCACGGAGACGCTGGACGGCGTCGTCAGCGGCGTGAAGCTGTTGTTGGCCGGGCTGGGATACGGAACGTGCTCCAGTTGCACGCGCGGACCGGCCGGGCCTTCGATGCCGTGTGATTCCTCCAGGATCGGCCGATTGTTCACCACCCGCCAGATGAGCAGCCCGGCGCCGGGCAGGTCGCTGTCGAAGCCTTTCTTCTGTCGATTCTCCAGCAGGAAATACTCGCTGCCGTCGGCCCGGGCCAGCACCTTGAAGCACTCCCTGGGCGAATCCTCGATGGGAGCCAGGATCAGCTTCTGCCGCACGGTGGGATCGAGGACGGTCGGCTGAATCCAGCCCAGTTGCTCCTTGGCCCAGGCGCACAGATGCTGCGGCCGACCCGAAGCGTTGACGTTGGACAGCAGGCACCACGGCCCCAGTCCTTCGGAGCCGGGATTCTCGGTGCGCGCGGCCAGGTTGGGCAGACCCAGCAGCAGGGCGAACTCCTTGGCGCAGCCGTTGAGGGTCAGCATCCGGTCCCCGCCCTCGTAGGTGAGCAGGTAGTTCCAACGGCGATTGCTGCCCCGCTGGATCAAACTGCCAACGTGCGGGTAGTACACCGCTCCCGGATTGGTGCGGACCCGGTCCCCGGCGTAGATGAAGAACAGGGCGTCGAAGCCGGTGACGGCGTCACGGCCTTCGCGATCCAGCAGTTTGTCCAGGGCTTCGCTGGGCAGGGCGGATCGGTTGCTGGTGCCCGATCCCTGCGAGTAGTCGCCGCGCTTCCTGGACACCTGGACCCAGGGGAAGACCTTGCCTTCGATGCGGAACGCCCCGCAGGACTGTTCCTGGAAGAAGTCGTTGAGGCTGCCGAAGACTGGCTGGCCGGTGGCATTGTCCTTGTCCCGATACTCGCCTTTGCTGAACAGGAGCTTTTCCCATTCGTCGAGGGGAATCTTGTCGTTGTGCTTGATGTCGTCGAACTCGACGGGGATGACGGCCAAGCGCATCACTTCCTTGCGCCACAGCGGAATGGCCGGCGCGCCCGCCTCAGGCCGTCCCGTGCCGAAGCCGAAGCCGGGCCGGTTGCCCGTGCCGCGATCCGTGCCCAGCGTCACCTTGATCTCTTCTTCCTTGTCGCCGCGGCGGAGGGTGAGGGTGAGCACGTCCCCGGGCCGACGGGAAGCGACGACATCGCTGAGTTCCGAGGCCCGGGTCAGGTTCTCGCCGTTAATCTTGAGGACGATGTCGCCGGGTCGGACGCCGGCAGTGGCGGCGGGTGAATCCGGGACGACGCGGGCCACGGCGGCTCCTTCGCCTTCGCCCCGGGACTCCTCCAGTTGCAGGCCGATGAAGGTCCGCTCGCTGCCCAGCCGCATCGGTCGGCTCAGTGCCGTCAAGCGGGCCTGGAGTTCCTGCGTCTGGTCGCCGCGGCGAATCCGCAGGCTGATCTCCTCGCCGGGAGAATGGGCGAGCAGCGTTTCCCGCAGCGATTCGGAAGACGTGATCGCCTTGCCAGCCACTTCGAGCAGCCAATCGCCGATCTTCAAGCCGGTCTTGGCGGCAGGCGATCCGGGCTGCACGGCGGCGACGCGCGGCCGACCGTCGGCATCCTTCTCGACGTGGACGCCAAGATAACCGACCAGTCCGGCAGTCGAAGGCCCGGCCAGGCTTTGCCGCGTGGCGATGGCATTCTCGACGGTGCGATAGCCGGCCAGTTCCTCGATGGCGGCCGTCCTGGCCGCTTCTTGGGCATGACCCGACAGCACGACGACGAAGCCGGCCAGCCAGCAGCCGACCACGGGGCAAAACTGCTGCGGAAGTGTGGCGAGTCTGCGGATCACGGCGGATTCTCCTTCAAACGAGATCGCGGCAAGCCACGTTGCCTGCAATCAGTGATATTCGTAGCCGATGTGGAAGGTGATCCGACCGTCCGGGAGTTTGCGAATGTTCGTGATGTACACCGGCAGTCCACCGCCCAGTTGCGACCGGCTCGACGGCGTGGTGTAGGGCGTGAAGGCGTCGTTGGATGGGCTGGGGAACGGCACGGTGTTCTGGAACACCCGCGGTCCCGCCGGCCCCTCGATGCCATGCGATTCCTCCAGGATCGGCCGATTGCCGACCACCCGCCAGATCAGCAGCCCCTCCGCCGGCAAGCTGGCATCGAATCCTTTGCGGCGGCGATTTTCGAGCAGGAAATATTCGCTGCCGTCCCGCCGTACCAGCACCTTGTAGCATTCTTCCGGCGAATCGTTGATGGGAGCCAGAATGAGTTTCTGCTTCACCGTCGGATCGATGACCGCGGGTTTGATCCATTCCAGCTTCTCCTTGGCCCAGGCGCAGAAGTGCTGCGGTCGGCCGTTGCCGGCCTGGTTCGACATGGCACACCAGACGCTCAGCCCTTCGCTGCCAGGGTTCTCCGGACGGGCATACAGATCCGGCAGGCCAAGGAGATGGCCGAACTCATGGGCGAACACGCTGATGTTGGCCATGCGCTCCCCGCCTTCGGGACAGATGAAATACGGCCAGCGTTTGCCCTGGTGGGAGACGGACGACCGATGCGGCCAGTACAGACTGCCGCGCGGCACATTCATGCGTCCCCCGGCGTAGATGAAGATCAAGCCGTCAGTGCCGTTGAGGACCTCCTTGCCGTCGCGTTCGTAGAGCTTGTCGAGAGCTTCGGTCAACAACGCCAAGCGGTTGCCGCCCTCGCCGTACTCGGCCCTCTTCTTGCTGACCTCGATCGGCTCGAAGACTTTGCCGACGACCTTGAGCTTGCCGTAGGACTGCTCGTGGTAGTAATCGGCCAGACTGCCGAAGGCGGGCTGTCCGGTGGCGGTCTGCTTGTAGCTGTCGCGGCTGAAGAAGGCGTCTTCCCACGCTTTGGCTGGGATTTTCTCGCTGCATTTCACATCGGGATACTGGATCAGAATGACGCCGAGGCGATAGGTGTCCCGCCGCCAGTAGCCCGGCTGGCGGAAGTCGAAGCCGGTCGGGCCTCCGGAACCGAATCCACGTCGTCCGCCGTCGCTCGGCTCTTCGGCCCCGAGAGTGACGCGGTATTCGACCGGTTTTTCAGCCAGCAGAAGCGTCAGGACGACGGAATCGTTCGGTTTGCGTTCGCCGATCAGTTCTCGCAGACGGGCGGCATTGGTGATGGGATTGCCGTCGAACTTGAGCAGCACCTCGCCGGGCTTCAGCCTGGCCCGATCGGCGGCGGAATTGGGCACGACTTCCCGAATCACCACGCCTTCGCCCTGCTCGACGGGTTCGACCTGCACGCCCAGCGAGGCCCGCAGCGGCGTAGTCCGCATCGGTCGGCTGGGACTGTCGAGAACCGCTTCGACTTCCTGCGCTTTACCGTCGCGCAGCACGGTCAGCTTCACCGTTTCGCCAGGCCGCTTGTCCCGCAGCAGTTCCCGGGCCTGCTCGATGCCGGAGAGGGCCTGGCCGTTCAAGTGCGTCAGCACCTCGCCGGGTCGAAGTCCGATCCGCTGGGCCGGGGAATCCGTCGCCACGTCGTCAATGACCAGCCGACCGCCTTCCTCGACGGCCAGATGGATGCCGAGAAAGCCCGGCCTCTCGACCGTGACCGTGGGTGCCGCCCGGCTGATTTGCGTGGTGATGCAGTCGCGGACGGTGCGGTACTCCGACAGGTCCGGCAGCGGTTCTGTTGCCACGGCCGGTTTGTCTTCGGGGGCTTGCCCGATCGTTTGCAGCGAAGCAGCCAGAGCGAACATCAGGACCGCTCCGGCCAACGCCAGCCCTTGACGCCGCAGAATCGGCAAGGTCATCCGCGCGTTGGTCTCCCACATCGTTGCCCCTCGCTTCCTTAAACCCGTTGGCTCCGTGTGCAGTGCGACGGTTGTTTCTCTAACACCGCAACGGGCCTCCCGTCTCGGCAGAAATCATTTAAGCACGCTGAAAGGAGCGCCTCCAGTCGCTATTCTTCCTGCAACCCATGAAGCAGTCCTGGGAGGAAAGGTTCACATGCCGCGAGTCTTCGAGGGCAAGCCCGTCAGTGCCGGCGGGCGCTTCGCCGTGGTCGCCTCCAAGTTCAACCGCGAAGTGACGGACCGACTGGTGGACGGGGCATTGTCGGCCCTGCGGGAGGCCGGCGTTGCCGACAGCGACGTGGATCTCGTCTGGGTGCCTGGGGCTTTCGAGATTCCCCTGACCGCCCAGCGGATGGCTAACAGCGGCGAATACGTCGCCGTCATCTGCGTCGGAGCCGTGATCCGCGGCGAGACCGACCACTACGCCTACATCTGCGAATCGGCCACCCTGGGCATACTGGATGCCGGGATGTCCACCGGCGTGCCGGTGCTCTACGGCGTGTTGACGTGCCAGACCGAAGAACTGGCTTTGGCACGAGCCGGCGGCAAGGAGGGCAACAAGGGCCGCGACGCCGCCCTGGCCGCCCTGGAAATGGTCAACCTCTTCCGCAAACTCGACGCCGCCCTGCCTCCCCCTCAGTGCCCCTTGTGATTGCCTTCCCGGTACAGCGGACTGTCCGGGTCGCCCTTGGCAATCACGTAAGCCAGCAGATCGAGGATCTCTTCCCGCGTCAGCTTGTCGAGCAGTCCTTTGGGCATCATCGAGGTCGGCGATTTCTTCCGCTCGGCGATGTCGCTCTTCTTCAGAATCAACGGCTGCGTCTTGAGCAGCGGGTTCTCGATGAGTTTCACCTCGTCCGGGGTTTCTTCCAGAATCAAGCCGGTGATGGTCTGCCCGTCCTCAGTCTGGAAGATGTAGCTGGCGTACTTGTCGTCGATCTTTTCGGACGGTTCCAGGATGTGTTTCAGCACGTCAAGCGGCGTGTACTTCGGATCGAGCTTGGCGAGGTCCTGACCGATCTCGACGCCGACCCCGCCCAGCTTGTGACAGGCTGAGCAACTGGCGACCGTGAACAGCTGCTTGCCGTTGCTGAAAGAACGGCCCTGGGCGATCTGCTCGACGGCCGATGCCAGTTCTTCGAGCTTCCATTCCTTCCGAGGCCGGATGAACTTGAGCAGTTCATCCGCTGGCGGCAACGGATGACGAGCCAGATAGCCCTCGGCATCGAGCAGGTATTCGTCGAGGTCCTCGACGACGTAGAGAGCGCCATACATCCGCCGCCAGTGGCCGGGATAGGTGCAGACGTAGGGATACACTCCGGGCGTGCTCGGAGCCGTGAAGCGAAGCCGTTCGACTTCGCGGGGCTGAAGCAGGCGGCTGCTCAGGAGGACCTTGTCCGAGCGGGGCACGAAGTGGCGGGCCAAGGCCCCCGGTTCGGTGGCGGTGTTCTCGGCCAGCGTGCCGACCTCTTCCAACGCCCCGGGCTTCAGCAGCACGAAGTTGTGCGGCATCAGGTCGTTGTTCTCGAAGACGATCTCGAACGGCTTGCCCGCTTGCACCGCCAGGCGTTCCTTGTCGAAAAGCATCTGGTCCGGGATGGTGCCGAGACGGAGCACACGGACGCCCAGCTGGCCCAGTTCCCTGCGGATCGTGAGAGCTTGTTCCCGCGGAAGCTGGGAAGTCAGGGCGTCGGCCAGTTGCAGGGCATCGACGACCGCCGGTTGCGTCCGCTGCTCGACCGGCACGGCGCGGACATAGGCGAGCAGAGAATCGAGCAGGGGTTTCACTTCTTCCTGCGGCCAATGGACCGACGGAAGACGCAAAAGGGCCTGGACGGCGGTCTGGCGGTCGAGGTCGTCCCGGACGCAGCGGGCCAGGGCCTTGAACGCGGCCGCTTCCTGACCCCGGAGGCTGGTCAACGTCTGCATGGCGGCTTGCCGCACCGCACTGTCGGAGGCTCCGCCCAGTTCCGACGGCAGGCGATCCAGCAGTGCCTCGATTCGCGGAGACAAAGCGATCTTGTGGGCCGGATCGCGGAGCAAGGGCACGGCCAGAACGAAGTCCCGCAGCGCGGTGGAAGACCGCAGGGCCAGTTTCCAGGCGGGTTCGATGGCACCGTCGGCAGCGGCCAGGGCGACGAAGCCGACCTGACGAGCCGTCGGCGTCGGGCCGGAGACGGCCAGGCGCTCCAGCTCTTCGCGGATGCCTGACAGTTCGCTCGGCGGTTTGGCCGTGATGAGCCGGAGGTAGTCGAACAGCACGCCTTCCGTCGCCGATTCGCTCTTCTTCCCGACTGTTTGCAGCCGAACCGCTTCCAAGAGCAGTTGCAACTCCGTCTTGCCTTCGGAACGGGAGAGCACCCGGAGCGCTTCCTGCCGCAGTTCGTCGCGGATGCCGGACCGTAGCAGAATCTCGTGATACACGCCCGGAGTGCGTTTCAGCTTGAGCAGGTCTTCCGTGCTGACGTTTTTGAGGAAGTAGCGGGCGCCGGCCGGGGTGGTGAAGTGGATCGGCCGACCCTCGGCGATGGCTTTCTTGATGTACGGATCCAAGGCCCGCATGGTCTCGCCGCGGACAAACTGGATGTACTTGTCGCCTGGCTGATCGTCGGCGATGAGCACCACTTCGAGGGCTTCGGGAACCTTGAAGAAACTAGCGGCACGCACCGCCTCAAGCCGGACGCGCGGATGCGGATCGGCGGCCAGTTGCTTGAACAGTTCCAGACTATCGGGCACCCGGTCCCGCCAGTAGCACAGCACCCGTGCCGCCGCCGCCCTGGCCCGGAAGTCCGGCGACGCCAGCACCTGCTTGAGCAGTCCGACGTTGCGGACGTTATGGTTCTGGTGCAGCCACAGGGCTTCAAGAACGTGATGCTCGTAGTCCGGGTCGTTGCGGTCGAGCTTGGCCAGCCACTTCTGACAGGCGGCAATGACTTCTTCCGTGGGCCGGGATCCGAGTTCGATGCGGGCACGGTAGCGGACGCGATCCTCGGGATGCTTCAGGATGTCGAGCAGCTTTTCGATCGGCTCTCCGGCGATGGGCGGCGACTTCGACAGCGGACGGCCCTCGCAGGTGATGCGGTAGATGCGGCCATGCTCCCGATCCCGACTCGGATCGCGGAGGTTGTGCTGCATATGGCCGATGATCGGATTGTGCCAGTCGAGGAAATAGATGGCCCCATCGGGACCGATCTTGAGGTCGGAGGGCCGGAAGTTCGGATCGCTGGAGTACAGCAGACGTTCTTCTTCCTTGCCGACGAAGCTGGCTCCGTCGTCCCGAATGCTGTACTGAAGAATCCCCTGGTAACCGATGACGTTGGCGACCAGCAGATTGCCCTGCATCGACTCCGGGAAGTGTCGGCTGGACAGGATCTCCATGCCGGGACAAGGCCGCGTCCATTGTTGATACACCTGCGGCGGGCGGTTGTGCTTGTGCGGGAAATCGAGGTGGCCGGAGAACAACGCGGCATGGTACGGCTGTGCTCCGGTGCCGTCCACGACGATGTCCTGGCCCCAGCGGTCGAAGACGTGGCCGTGCGGGTTGGCGAAGGCGAAAGAGACATACACCTCGAACTTGTGCGTCCGTGGCTGGTAGCGGAACACGCCGGCGTCGGCACAGCGGACCGGCGGGCCGTAGGGCGTCTCGACCTGGGTGCGATGGAACGTGCCTTCCTGGAAGTACAGCGCTCCTCCGGGATCGAAGACGAAGCTGTTGGCGGTGTGGTGCGTGTCCGCCGAGTCGATGCCGCTCAGGACCCGGATGCGGACGTCGGCCTTGTCGTCGCCGTCGGTGTCCTTGAGGAACCACAGATCGGGAGCCTGAGCCACCAGGACGCCGCCGTTCCAGAACTCGAAGCCGGTCGGGTTGTGCAGTCCGCCGGCGAAGGTCTTGCGCACGTCGGCTTTGCCGTCGCCGTCGGTGTCTTCCAGGATCAACAGCTTGTCGTCCATGACATCCTTGGGCTTCCAGTGCGGATAGCTGGGCCAGACGGCGACCCAGAGTCGGCCCCTGGTGTCGAAGGCCATCTGCACCGGATTGACCAGCTCGGGAAACTGCTTCTCGGAGGCGACGAGATTCACCTTGAGGCCCTTGGCCAGGGTCATGCGGCTGATCGCCTCTTCGCCGTCGAGGAACAGATGCTTGCCGTTAGGTCCCGGTCCCGGCTTGTTGGTGATGACTGGAATGAACGGCGGGGTGTTGGAGTCGTCCGGCATCGGAGCGGGGGAAAGCGGCCTGCCCGGCTCCCGGACCGCGTGACGGGCCAGCGTCCAGACGATGCGGTCCCGATTAGCCGTCATCACGTCCAGGATTTCCATTTCCCGCTGGGCGACGTCGCGGTTGGTCTGCCCGTTGACGAACTTCAGGTCGGCCCGTCCGCCATAGATCGAGTAGCCGTCCGTAGTCCGGTAGCGTTGGAACCAGTGAAAATTGCGGTCCTTGACCGCGGCTCGAAGCTGCTCGACGGCCGGAGCGGAGAACTCGACCGCAGCCGCCTTCGGGAACAAGGCCCGATCGATCAGGCGAGCGACCTCGGCGTTGCCGTGCTCGTTGAGATGCACGCCGTTGCTGGTCCACGGCTTGCCATCCTTGCCGTAGGCCGACCGGGTCTCCGAGAACAGGTCCACGAACAGGATGCCCTTGGCCTGGGCCGTCTCCGCCATGACCCGGGTGTACATTTCGAGGTTCTGGTTGTTCTCGCTGCCGTCGGGCAGGTTGCGGTCCTTCAGGTCCTCGTGAGCGATCGGCGAAAACAGCACCAAGCGCGGCGGCGATTGGCCGTTATAGCGCTGCGACAGCGTGTGGTCGATGAACTTCTCCAGGTCTTTGCGGAACTTGTCGAGTCCCTCGGGACCGGCGAACGCCTCGTTGTAGCCGAAGAAGGTGAAGATCACGTCGGTCTTGTTCTTGGCCAGCCACTGGTCGGGACTGCCGAAGCCATCGGAACGGAGACGCAGCGTCAGTTCGTCGCCGGAGAAACCGAGGTGGCGGATGGTCAGATCGTGTTCCGGCAGGCGAAGGTGCAGCAGAGTGTCGAGGTAGCCGTCGTGCTGCATCCGGTCCGCCAGCGTGTTGCCGAGGATGCTGACGTGGCCGTTCCTGGGAAAGATCGCTTGGGCATCCTCCCTGGCCTGGCCCCCGGCGCTTCCGAAGCGGAACAGGCCGAGTACGGCGACAGTGCAAGCAACGACGACGACAGATACCAAACGTCGGAACACGGCAGCAAGTGGAACAGTCATGCGGTTCGACCTCGTGGGGAGCGGTCGGTTCCCGGGAAGGACGGGGCCGTCAGTCGGCCCCGTTGCGTGGATGTCGCGTTGACTAGTATAGAACGACCCAAGGCCTGACTGAAAGAGGGCAACGGAGAACTAGATGCTGTAGTCGGGCGTGGGGAAGACGCGGACGTGGCGGGGGATGACCTGCACGAGGTCGTCCCGCTGGAGTTGGAGTTCCTGAAAGCGTTCCTGAGCGACATCGACGTTTAGCACGACGCCGAAATCGACGGCCAGAAGTCGGACGCGGAATACGGAACCCGACGGGTAGAAGTGCAGGACCTTTGCCTTCAGACCCGGTTGCTCGCCGGGTTCGCGCTGCACTTCCAGCTCATGAGGACGGATGTAGCCCTTGGTCGGTTTGTTGTCGCCATTGCCCAGTTGCGGATAAGCCGCTTGCAGCAGTTGGCCCTGGAGTACGTTGGTGTTCCCAAGGAAATCCATGACGAAGTCGTTGGCCGGATGGTCGAACACGTCGCGGGGCGAGCCGACCTGTTCGATGCGGCCCTGGTTCATGATGACGACGCGGTCAGCGACCTCGAAGGCCTCTTCCTGGTCGTGGGTGACGAAGACGCTGGTCAGGTGGACCTCGTCGTGCAGCCGCCGCAGCCATTGGCGAAGCTCCTGCCGCACCTTGGCGTCCAGCGCGCCGAACGGTTCGTCGAGGAGCAGCACCTTCGGTTCGGCGGCCATGGCCCGGGCCAAAGCCACGCGCTGCCGCTGGCCGCCGGACAGTTGCCACGGATAGCGGAACTTCAGCCCGTCCAGCCGCACCAACTGGATCAGTTTCCGGACCCGTTCCTTGATGACCGCGTTCGTCACCCCCCGGACGCGCAGCCCGAAGGCGATGTTGTCGTACACGGTCATGTGGCGGAACAGGGCGAAGTGCTGGAAGACGAAGCCGATGTTGCGGTCGCGCACCGGCTGATGGGTCACGTCCTCCCCGCAGTAGTGGACGGTGCCGGCATCGGGCACTTCCAGCCCGGCGATGATCCGCAGCAGCGTCGTCTTGCCGGACCCGGACGGACCCAGCAGGGCCGTCAGTTCGCCGCCGGGGATCTCCAGCGAGATGTTGTCCAGGGCCAGGAACTCGCCGAAGCGCTTGCTGACGCCGCTGATGCGGATGCTCATGGCTTGAGTCCTCCGCCGTCCTTCTCCGCCTCAGCCAGTTCCTTCCGGGCTTTGCGTTCCAGGACTGTTTTCACGACGAGCGTCACCAGGGCCAACAGGGTCAGCAGCGAAGCCACCGCGAACGCCCCGGAATTGTTGCCGTCCTGAAACAGCTTCTCGACTCGCAGCGGCATCGTATCGGTCCGTCCGGCGATGTGTCCGCTGACGACGTACACCGCCCCGAACTCCCCCATCGCCCGGGCATTGCCCAGGATGATGCCATACAGCAAGGCCCATTTGATGTTGGGCAGCGTGACGTACCAAAAGGTCTGCCAGCCATTGGCCCCGAGGCTGATCGCCGCCAGCTCTTCGTCCGGCCCGAGCGATTCCATGACCGGAATCAACTCCCGGGCGATGAACGGGACCGTGACAAAGATCGTCGCCAGCACCAGTCCGGGCAGGGCGAAGACGATGCGGATGCCGTGCTCCCGCAGCCACGGACCCAGGTAGCCCTGCATGCCGAACAGCAGCAGCAGGGCCAGCCCCGCCACCACCGGCGAAACGGCGAAGGGCAGGTCGATGAGGGATACCAGCAAGGTCCGGCCCGGGAAGCGGAACCGGGCGATGGCCCAGGCAGCAGCGATGCCGAAAACGACGTTAACCAGCACCGCCATCGGCGCGACCAGCAGCGTCAGCAGAATCGAATGCCGCGTGTCCGGATCGTTGACCAGATTGTCCCAGTACACGGTCAGGCCGCCGGCCAACGCCTGCCAGAAAACATGGACCAGCGGCACCACCACCAGAACGCCGACGATGAGCACCGCCAGCGTGATCAGCGTGAGCCGCACCCACCACGGATCCTGAAGCGCGCGGCGGGTCCGGTCGGGCGGCGCGATCGGTTGCGCAATAAGGCGTTGCCTGGCCATCCGGGTTCCTCGTGTCATATCGGCTTGCACGGCAGTCCTAACTGGCCGTCAAACTGCGTCGGCTCCACCATTGCAACAGGTTGATGAGGATCAGCATCACGAACGACATGGCCAACAGCACCGAAGCGATGGCACTGGCTTCGCCATAGGCGAACTCCTCCAGGCGGGCCACGATCAGCACCGGAGCGATTTCCGTCCGGTACTGGATGTTGCCCGAGACGAAGATCACGGAACCATATTCCCCCAAGGCCCGGGCGAAAGCCAAGGCGAAGCCGGTCAGCAGGGCCGGCGTCAGCGCCGGCAGCAGGACGTAGCGGAACGTCTGCCAGCGGGTCGCTCCCAGCGAAGCGGCGGCTTCCTCGATCTCGACGTCGAGGCTTTCGAGCACCGGCTGCACGGTCCGGGCCACGAACGGCAGCCCGGTAAAGACCAGGACCAGGACGATGGCCAGTCGGCTGTACGCCCCGTGAATCCCCAGAGGAACCAGGAACTGCCCATACCAGCCATTCTCGACATACAGACTGGAATAGACCAGACCAGCCACCGCCGTCGGCAGGGCGAACGGCAAGTCGATCAGCGAGTCGAGCAGCCGTTTCCCCGGGAACTCGTAGCGCACCAGCACCCAGGCCAACAGCAGTCCGATCAAGACATTGAGAAGCCCCGCGGCCAGGGACGTGCCGAAGGTCAGGAGGTACGCAGCCTGAGCGCGAGGGGAGGCGACGGCGGCCCAGTATTGCTCGGCCGACAGGCCGGCGGAGCGGACCACCACGGCGGCCAGCGGCAGCAGCACGATCAGGCCCAGGTAGCTGACCGTGAAACCCAGACTCAGCCCGAAGCCGGGCAGAACCCGACGATCCGTTGCCGTCATACTGTTTCCTCAGCCCCGTTGCGGCCCTGCCGCCGGCGCGGTCCGCCCACTCTGCCCCGTCCACCAAGCCGGGACGTTCGACCGACTGCCCAGGTGCCCCGACCGGCCCGCTTGATGTCGTGTACCATGCCTCATACAATCAAGTGGCTTCGAGAAATTCCGCGAACTTGTCAAGGCTCCCGGATCGGGCGGAAATCAGCAACCCTGCGGAGTCGGCCGGGCAGCGCGGCTTCGCAAGCGACCATGCGGTTTTTACTCGCCTCGTCGCCATCAGGGGCAAAGCTATAATTTAGGATGAACCCTGGCGAACGGGGAAGCCAGTTCCGCCAAGGGGATGCAGGCAGATTCTATTCCAAGGCAATTCCAGGGCAGATAAGACTGACGCCTTTGGTCCTTGATTTGCCCTTGCAACGGAGATGTCCGGATGTATGAACGATTTACCGACCGAGCTCGTAAGGTGATGCAGCTCGCCAATCAGGAGGCGCAGCGCTTCAACCACGAGTACATCGGCACCGAGCATATCCTGCTCGGGCTGGTCAAAGAGGGGTCCGGGGTAGCCGCTAATGTCCTGAAGAATCTCGATATCGATCTCCGCAAGATCCGGCTGGAGGTCGAGAAGATCGTACAAAGCGGTCCCGAGATGGTGACGATGGGCAAGCTGCCCCAGACGCCGCGGGCCAAGAAGGTCATCGAATACGCCATCGAGGAGGCACGCAACCTTAATCACAATTACGTCGGAACGGAACACCTGCTGCTCGGCCTGCTGCGCGAGCAGGAAGGCGTGGCCGCTCAGGTCCTGATGAACCTGGGCCTCAAGCTCGAAGACGTCCGGGAAGAGGTCCTCAATCTGTTGGGGCACAACAACATGGAACCAAGCGAAAGCGGCGGCGAGCGGACCAGCAGCAAGACCAGCAAGTCCAAGACTCCCGCTCTCGACAGTTTCGGACGCGACCTGACCGATCTGGCCCGGCAAGGCAAGCTCGATCCGGTCATCGGCCGACAGAACGAAATCGAACGCGTTGTTCAGATTCTCAGTCGTCGCACCAAGAACAACCCTGTCCTGCTGGGGGAGGCGGGCGTGGGCAAGACCGCGATCGTCGAGGGCCTGGCCCAGATGATCGTGGACGGCAACGTGCCCGATCTGCTCCGCGACCGCCGCATCGTCGTCCTCGACCTGGCCATGATGGTCGCCGGCACCAAGTACCGCGGGCAGTTCGAGGAACGCATCAAGGCGGTCATGAACGAAGTCCGCCGGGCCAAGAATACCATCCTGTTCATCGACGAACTGCACACCCTGGTAGGCGCCGGCGGCGCGGAGGGAGCCATCGACGCCTCCAACGTGCTCAAGCCGGCCCTGGCGCGCGGCGAGATCCAGTGCATCGGCGCGACCACGCTGGATGAATACCGCAAGTACATCGAGAAGGACAGCGCCCTGGAACGCCGCTTCCAGCAGATCATTGTCAATCCGCCGTCGCGGGATGAGGCCATCGAGATCCTGCGCGGACTGCGGGACCGCTACGAGGCCCATCACCGCGTGCAGATCACCGACAAGGCCCTGGTAGCGGCGGTGGAACTGTCCGACCGCTACATCTCCGGCCGCTGCCTGCCCGACAAGGCCATCGACGTCATCGACGAGGCCGGCGCCCGGGTGCGGCTCAAGGCCATGACCCGTCCGCCGGACCTCAAGCAGATCGACGAGGAGATTGAACGGCTCAACCAGGAAAAGGAAGCGGCCGTGGCCGAGCAGGATTTCGAGAAGGCCGCCCATCTCCGCGACCAGGCCGACCAGTTGAAGCGACGCAAGGAGCAGATCCAGCGCGAATGGCGGGAGAAGTCGAAGGAGATCGACGGCATCGTCGATGAGGATGTCATCAGCGAGGTCGTCAGCAAGATGACCGGCGTGCCGCTGAAGCGGATCAGCGACGAGGAGACGACCCGCCTGCTCCGCATGGAGGAGGAACTGCACAAGGCAGTGGTCAGCCAGGATCAGGCGATTTCGGCCATTGCCCGGGCCGTGCGGCGGAGCCGTTCCGGCATCAAGGATCCGAAGCGGCCCATCGGCACGTTGATCTTCGCTGGACCGACCGGTGTCGGAAAGACGCTGCTGGCCAAGCGGCTGGCCGAGTTCATGTTCGGCGACGAGAACGCCCTGGTCCAGATCGACATGAGCGAGTACCAGGAGAAGCACAACGTCAGCCGTCTGATCGGCGCGCCGCCCGGCTACGTCGGTTACGAGGAAGGCGGGCAGTTGACCGAGAAGATCCGCCGTCGGCCTTACAGCGTCGTGCTCCTCGACGAAATCGAGAAGGCCCATTCGGACGTCTGGAACATCTTCCTCCAGATCATGGAAGAAGGCCGCCTCACCGACAGCTACGGCCGGACTGTGGACTTCCGCAACACCATCATCATCATGACCACCAACGTCGGGGCCGAGCAGATCACCAATCGGCTACCGTTCGGCCTGGGCAAGCGGGATGAGGAAACGAGCTATGAGAAGATGAAGGAGACGCTCAAGGGTGCTCTGGAACAGAACTTCCGTCCTGAGTTCCTGAACCGTCTCGACGACATCATCGTCTTCCGCCCCCTGACCCGCGCAGACCTCCAGAAGATCGTGGACATCGAACTGGCCAAGGTCTTCAAGCGGCTTAAGGAACGCGGCATGAAGCTGGAACTGACGCCGGAAGCCCGCGAACACCTGATCGACAAGGGCTACAGCCCCGAGTTCGGCGCTCGGCCGCTGCGGCGGGCCATTGAACACCTGCTCGAAGACCCGCTGGCCGAGGAACTGCTCCGCGGCAGCTTCACGGGCAAGGACACGATCCTCGTCCGGTTGGAGGAAGTCGACGGCGAGAAGAAGTTCGTCTTCGAAGGCGTATCCGGCTCCGCTCAGCAGCAGGAGTTGGTCCCCGCCGGGACTTCGTGACGAGTCGAGTCATCCGCCAGCCTTTCGACGAGGCGGTTCACCCACGAACCGCCTCGTCTGTTTTTCACGGCTTCCCTTCTCGAGGCCGCTGCACAGCCCGGGCGGCGTGCAGGGCATGTCCGCGAACGGCCTCGGCCGCCTCCTGCAAGGCTTCGCTCAAGGTCGGGTGGGCATGGATGGTGCCGATCAGGTCTTCGACCACCGCCCCCGTCTCGACGGCCAGCGTCGCTTCGCCGAGCAGTTCGGAAACCAGCGGCCCCACCATGCGGACGCCGAGAATGGTTTCGGTTCCTTCCTCGGCAATGACGTTGATGAGGCCGTCGGTCTGGCCCAGGGTCCGCGCCCGGCCGTTGGCTGCGAAGCGGAAGCGGCCGACTTTCACGCGATACCCGGCCTTCCTGGCCTCTTCCTCCGACAGGCCGCAGTACGCGATTTCCGGATCGCCGAAAATGACCGCCGGCACGGTGCGGTTGTCGAACTCGGCCGGTTTGCCGGCGAGGACCTCCGCGGCGACGAGGCCCTGCTGCTTGGCTCGGTGGGCCAGATATGGCTGCCCCGTGCAGTCGCCGATGGCGAACAGGTGCGGGAGATGGGTCTGCAAGCGGCTGTTGACGCGGAGGTGTCCCGCCGCGTCCACCTCGACACCCGCTTTGTCCAATCCCAGATTCCCCGTGTTCGGCTTCCGCCCGATGGCGACCAGGACCACATCGAACGTTCGTTTCCACGGCTCGCCCTCGCGGGGCTGGACCGCAACCTCGACGCCGTCGGCGGTCTCCGTCGCCTCCACGACGCGGGATTCCAGATGCACTTCCACGCCCCGCTGGTCGAGCCGCTGTCGCAGAACCCGCACGAGATCGGCATCGGTTCCTGACAGCAGCCGGTCGAGCAATTCCACGATCACGACCCGACTGCCGAACGCCGCGTAACAACTGCCCAGCTCGACCCCGATGTAGCCGCCGCCCACGACCAGCAGGGTTTCCGGCACCCGGTCGAGAAACAAGGCCTCGTCGGAGGTCACGATCCGCTCTGATTTGCGGAAGGGCGGCGGCAACGAGGTGGAGCTGCCCACGGCGATCACGGCTTTCTCGAAGGGCAGGATCTGGTTCCCGTCGGGGCCGGAGATTTCCAACTCGTGCGGACCTCGGAAAGTCCCTCTCCCGACGATGCGGCGGATTCCTCGCTGTTTGCCCAGCAGATCGAGTCCGGAAGCCAGATCGCCGATGACTTTGTCCCGCCAGGCCCCCACGCGAGCCATATCGAGAGACACATCCCTGACAACGATGCCCATCTGGTCGGCATGGCGGATGCGTTCGTAGAACTCGGCAGCGGTGATGAGCGCTTTCGAGGGGATGCAGCCCCGCAGCAGGCAGACGCCGCCCAGCCGCTTTTCCTGTTCGACCAGCACCGGCTTGAGGCCGAGATCGGCGGCATGGAAGGCAGCCGCGTAGCCGCCCGGTCCGCCGCCCAGAACGACCAGTTCGGCCTTCTCCAAGTTGTGCGTTTCCGCCATGTCTGCGTTGCCTCAAAGGATCGTAAGGTTCTTGGCTGCCCGCGTCAGGACCGTCAGGGAACCGTTATAGCAAAGACGCAAGCCGCAGGACGTATGGAAACGCTTATGCTGGGGCAGTACATTGGCAACACCGGAACCGTTGAAGCCAAGCAAGGAGAAGCCCGATGCCCGGTGGTTTTGCCGGAAAGATTCTGCGCGTGGACCTGACCGACAAAACGACGCGAGTCGAGCCGCTCGACGAGGCGATCCTGCGCCGCTATCTGGGCGGCGGACTGCTGGGAGCCTACTTCCTGCTCCGCGAAACGCCGGCCGGAATGGACCCCTATGATCCCGCCGCCCTGCTGATGTTCCTGACCAGCGCCATGAACGGCTCGGCCTTGTCCGGGACGAACCGCTACTCGGCCGTGGCCAAGAGTCCGCTCACCGGCGGTTTTGGCGAATCAGAAGCGGGCGGCTACTGGGGTCCGGCGCTTAAGCAGGCCGGCTTCGATGGGATCATCATCACGGGCCGAGCGAAGCAGCCAACCTACCTGGTGATCTGGGACGGCCAGTGCGAATTCCGCGACGCCAGCCGCTATTGGGGACAACTCTCCGGCGAAGTGGATGACGGCATTCATGACGAGCTTCAGGACCGCCGCGTCGTGGTGCTCCAGACCGGCGTGGCCGGCGAGAACCGCGTCCGCTATGCCGCCCTGGTCAACAATTGCCGCCATTTCCACGGCCGCTGCGGGTTGGGGGCCGTGATGGGTTCCAAGAATCTCAAGGCCATCGCAGTGGGCGGCAGGCACAAGGTCCCGGCCGAGGATGCCGACGCCACCCGCGACGTGCTTCGCTGGTTCAAGGAAAACTACGACCGGACCCAGGACACGATGCACCTGCACGGCACGGCCCGGGGCGTCAAGACGCTCCAGGGACTCGGCATCCTGCCCACCCGCCATTTCAAGGACGGTGCCTTCGAGCATTTCCAGGACGTGACCGGCGAGCGGATGTCGGCCACGATCCTGACCCGCCGCGGTACCTGTTACGCCTGCGCCGTCGCCTGCAAGCGGGAAGTCACGGTGCCGGAGCTGGGCGTGACGCCCAAGTTCGGTGGACCCGAATACGAGACCATCGCCGCGATCGGCACCATGAACGGCATCCACGATCTGAAGCGGATCGCACTGGCCAATCAGTTGTGCAGCCAGTACGTCCTCGACACCATCTCGACCGGCGTGGTCATCTCCTTCGCCATCGAGTGTTTCAGCCAGGGCATTCTCACCCGCCAGGACGTCGGCTTCGATCTGCCCTATGGCGACCCGGAAGTGCCGATCCGTTTGATTCCCTTGATCGCCCGGCGGGAAGGGATCGGGGATCTGCTGGCGGAAGGCGTGATGCGGGCAGCCCGAAAGCTCGGTCGCGGAGCCGAGAAGCTGGCCCTGCACGTTCGCGGCCAGGAGGTGCCGATGCACGAGCCGCGCGGCAAAAAGAGCCTGGCCCTGGCCTACTCCACCAGTCCGACCGGGGCCGACCACATGGAAGCCCCGCACGATCCGCTCTACGAGGGCTTCTACGCCGGCAAGCACCCGCTGGCCCCGCTCGGCCTCATCGAACCGGTGGACATGCTGGACACCGGGCCGAAAAAAGTCCGGGCCTTCACCTACTGTCAGAAGCTGTGGGGGCTTTACAACATTCTGGGCATGTGCTGCTTCGTCGGCGTGCCCATCGGCAAGCTGGAGATGGGGCCGCTGGTGGATTTCTTCAACGGCATGACCGGCTGGAACGCCAGTCTGTGGGAACTGCTCAAGGCGGCGGAGCGGCAGAGCGCCTTGTGCCGGCTGTACAATCACCGCGAAGGTCTGGCGACCGAAGCCGACACGCTTCCCGACCGCTTCTTTGAACCCCTGGAGGCCGGCGCCTTGAAAGGCGAGAAGCTGGATCGGGACGATTTCCGCCGGATGTTGCGTACCTACTACCGCATGATGGGCTGGGACCCGGAAACGGGCTTGCCGACACCGGAAACGTGTGCTGAACTGGAGATCGAGTGGGCTTTGGAAACCCTTCACAACGGCAACGGGATGGCCGCCCCGGCAGCATCAGGCCCGTTGCTCGCAGTCAAGTGAGCAGCCATGATTCGCGTCAAGTGTCCCAATCCGAAGTGCCGTAAAGACCTCGGCATCGACGAGTCCAAAGCCGGCAGCCTGGTCTCGTGTCCCAATTGCGGTCAGAAATTTCGCCTCCCCGCCCCTGAGAAGGTCGCCGCCAAGGCGAACAAGCAGGCGGCCAAGCCGGGGACCGCGTCCAAGTCGCCGAGCGATACCGGCAAGAAGCCCTGGCAGGCGGAGGACGATTTCAACCCCTATCAGGTCAAGATCGAAGAGGACAAGCCGCCTCCGGAAGACGATCGCGTCGATCAGATGGTCCGCGACGATTTCCGCCAGCGCAAGCGGGAAAAGGCGTGGAAGGAAGTCGGTTTCCCGGCCAAGCTGATGAAGATCATGGGCTTGATTGCCCTGGTGGTCGAAATCCTGATTTTCCTGCTCATCTCGCTGGACGTGGTGCTGTACAACTTCAAGCTCGAACAGATCAGCAGCAACACGCCCAGCGGGGAAAAACCTGATCTGCCCGACCTGTTCGTCGCGGAAGTCTTCGTGCCGTTCTTCAGACCCTCGGCACCAGGCGACGCTCCCACCGGCCTGATCTGGGCGACTGCCTTCGGCCTGTTCGTCGTCAGGCTCATCTACGTCGTCGTCGTGCTCGCTGGCGCGGAGAGCATGAAGAAATTGGAAAACTACTACCTGTCCATGACCGCCTGCATCATGGCGATTCCGTGGTTCTTCATTGGGCTGATCGGCCTGCTCAGCCTCTTGAAGGAAGACGTCAAGCTGGAGTTTCCCCAGTTCCGCAAACAACGCGAGGAAAAGGAAGAGAAGGAGTGGGCCGAGATCGAACGCCGCAAGCGACGCCAGCGGGAAGGCCTGCCGCCTGACGAGGACGACGAAGAGGACGAAGACGACGAGGAGGAATGACAAGCTCGCCAAGGCGTCGTCGGGAGAGAGGGATGCTTCGCTCGCGGATTCTGCGGCGTCTGCTCGCTACTCATGTCCTGGTCGTGCTTGTGGTTTTGAGCGTATCGGCGGGGTTGCTGCTCGGCGACAGCCCCGGAAATGCGGTCCTGGCCTTCGGCGTGGCCGGCCTGGCGGGTCTGATCGCCTCCGCTCTGGCCGCCGTCTGGTCGGCCTGGAGGTGGTGCGGTCCCGTGGCTCGGCTCACGGACGCGGCCCGAACTTGGACCCGTTCCCCCGTCAACCGGCCGCTTCCGATCCAGTCCCGCGACGAAATCGGCATCCTGACCGCCGCCTTCAACGACATGGGCCAGAACATCGCCGACGCCATCGCCAGAATGCACCAGGAACTGGAGCAGCTGCGGGCGGTCTTCCGCAGCATGGCCGAGGGGGTGGTCGTCATCGACGGCGAGCAACGCATTCTCTTCCTCAACGAGGCCGGCAGCCGCATGCTCAACGTCCCGCTCGAAGGCTCGGAGGGCAAACGGCTGTGGGAGATGGTGCGGCATCGGCAATTGCTCGAAGCGGTCGAGGTGGTCTTCCGCGACGGCCATCAGCGCTGCGAACTGGACTGGCCGGGTCCGGAGCCGAAGGTCTTCTCCCTGCACGGCACACGGCTGCCCGGCGAACCGCTCCAGGGGGCGGTGCTCGTGCTGCACGACATCACCCACGTCCGCAGGCTGGAGCGCGTCCGGCAGGATTTCGTGGCCAACGTGTCGCACGAACTCAAAACGCCCTTGGCCGCCATCAAGGCGACCGTGGAGACGCTTCTGGACGGGGCCATCGAGGATCCAGAACACAACGTCCGCTTTCTCCAGCGCGTCCATGAAAACGCCGAACGCCTGCATTTTCTCGTGCAGGATCTGCTCACGCTCAGCCGCATCGAATCGGGGGAAGAGCGGATCGAGGCGGTGCCGCTGGCGGTGGCCGGCGTCATCGAATCCTGCGTGTCGCGGCAGATCGACCGGGCCAAAGCCAAGCATTTGACTCTGAGGCAGGAGCCGCCCCAGGAACCGATCCTGGCCAACGCCGACGAGGAAGCCCTGGCTCAGATTCTCGACAACCTCGTGGACAACGCCATCAAATACACCCCGTCTGGCGGCACGATCACGCTCCGCTGGTCTGCCCAGGACGGTTGGGCGGTCATCGAGGTGGCCGATACCGGCGTCGGCATCCCGGAGAAAGACCTGGGCCGCATCTTCGAACGCTTCTACCGCGTGGACAAGGCCCGCAGTCGGGAACTGGGCGGCACCGGGTTGGGCCTCAGCATCGTCAAACACCTCGTGCAGGCGCTCGGCGGATCGGTGCACGCGACAAGCCAACTCGGCGTCGGCAGCACGTTCACGGTCCGCTTGCCGCTGGCCGAATCGAGCAGCCTCGTCGTGACGGTTTAAGCTGGTTCAACCTTTGGCGAACAACCGGGCGATTTCCTCGTCGCTCAGCTGCTCCTTGCCGTCTTGCAGGTCGATGAGGAGGGCCGTCCCGCTCGGCGTGACGTACACCAGGAAGTTGCCCAGTTGGAACAGTTCCTTGAGTTCGGGCCGCTTCTCCAGCAGGCGGAAGTAGCCGTCGCTGAGCGCCTTGACGACCACCTGCGGCATCTTGGGATCGAACCCTTCGTCGATCCAAACGCCGCCCACCTCGATCATCTGCCGCTGGGCAGCCTGACGGGCGGCGGCGCGGCGGGTCTGGGCTTCACCCTTGAGTTGGCCGATCTGCATCGAAAGATCGACCCCCAAGCGATTCTCCTGAGCGCGGCGGAGGTCTCTGCCGAAGGCAGCCCGGGCTTCGTCCAGGGCGGCTTTCAGCTGAAGGGCCTCGACCGGAGAACCGGCTCCGCCTGCTCCGGGAGCCTGGCCCGCACCTTGCAGCTTGCGTTGCTCGAAGTGCTCCCGTGCCCCGACTAGGTTGCCGCGATCTTTCAGTTCCTTGGCCAGATCGGCGACTTTCTTGGCCCCTCCTTCGGCACCCGGCGGCAGTCCCGGGGCATGGGGCTGGAGAGCGACCGGGAGGTCCGGCTTCGGAACGCCGGGGAACGGGCGAACGCCGGGCGGCCTCGGGATCGGCACCGGCTCATCGGGCACGACCAGATAGCTCGTGTACGGCGTGGCGATGCCGTACTTCTTGGCCAGAGCCGTCACCTCGTCCACCAGTTCCTTCTTCTCGCCGTTGAGGCGGATCTGCTCCAGGAGATAGCCGACCTTGCGGCGGGCCCACAGGTCCTCGACGAACCGTTTCTCCTCCGTCTTGTGGGGAAAGTCCACGGTGTAAACGTACTCCCGTTTCTGGGAGCCGATGGTCCCGCTTAAAGTGATCTGCGTGGTGCCGGAGCCGGAATATCGAGCCAGCACGACCAGTTGTCCGCCGTGGAATAGGTCTGGCAGTGTCGGCGGGTACGTCTCCTGGAGCGTAGCTCCGCCGCTGACGGTCAGCCGCAGATCAGCCAGCACCGGCTTGCTGATCTTGGCGAAGAATCCGGAAACCTTGACCTCCATGTCCTCGCTAGGCCGGACGTAGGCCCCGGCAGCGCGGGTGTTCTCGGCCAGTTGATCGAGAAAAGCGGCGTTGAGATCGTGGCCGACACCGAAGGTGAAGATGCGGACCTGATTCGTGCTCCGGCGCGCGACGTTGTCCAGAATCTTGTCCGGGTTCGTTTCGCCGATGGTCGGCTTGCCGTCGGTCAGAAAGACGATGGTGAAAGTCCGTCCCGACTCTCCGGGTCGCATGGCCAGGGCTTGCTGCAAGGCGTCGTCGATGGCCGTGCCGCCGCTGGGTTCCAAGCGGTCGGTCCATTTCTTGGCCGCGTCAATGTGCTCCGGCGTCACGGCAATCAGGCCCTCCCGGAAGCGGTTGACCGTGGTGGCGAAATTCAGCACGGCGAAGCGGTCGATGTCCCGAAGGCCGTCCAGGCAGTGCTTCAGTGCTTTCTTCGCCTGGTCCATCTTGCCGTCCTCGCGCATGCTGCCGGAGGTGTCGAGGACGAAGACCAGATCCCGGGGCACCTGCTGCGTCTCGGCCAGTTCCGGACGCGGCGAGAGCAACAGCAGAACGTAGCCGTCCTCGGTCGTCATCGGCTTGTGCGCGAGCACCGTCAGGCCGACGTCCTGCCCGCCCGTGGTCCAGAACACCTGGAAATCGCGGTCCAACGCGGCCCGACCCTTCTCGAAACCAATGACGGCCGCGTGATCGCCAATACGGTTGATCGAAATGGGGTGCGACGGGCTGTAAATGTTGACGATCGGCTGCTGCGACTTGAGGGTGAGCTTGATGGCGAAGTCTTCCAGTGTCGCCGTGCTGCGGGCATCCATGCGAAGGGGATAGACATACTCGGCGGTGTCATGATCTTTCCTGGCGACGGCGGTGTAACTCAGTTCGATCTTCTGATCGCCGTTAGGGGGGACTGGGAAGACCCGGAGTTGGAGGAGATCCTGACCGAGGTATTCCAAGAGGCCGGGATCGTAGGTCCGCCGCACGATGTCGGTATAAATCTGGCGGGCCTTGGCGGCTTCGACCAGTTCCCCGGCCACCCGTTTGCCGTCCACCCACATGGCGAACTCGCGGACGCTGGCTCCCCGAGGCACCGGGAAAACGTAGGTCGCCTCCACGGGCCGAGGGAGGGAATTGCGGAAGGTCTGCTCGACCTTGGTGACGGCGACCTGATCTTCGATCGTGACTTCGACGCGATGATTGAGTAAAGGCAGGGGCGGCATGGTCCGGTCGGTCGGGAGGAGCACGCCCCGCGCCTCCAACTGGCCGACGCCCACAAACACCACCAGCATCGTCGCAATGAGCCGCGTCATTGGCAGCCTCCGATGTGCATGCCGATTCCGTTGTCAGCCTCGATTCGGCTGACCCTTTCGCCCCAGGAATATAGACGAGGCTCGATCCGCGACCGATTGCCGCTTCGGTTCAGAACGGCTCCAGGTGAACCTGGACGGTAACGATTCTGCCATCGCGCCGCACCTGCACGCTGAGGGTGTCGCCGTAGGAGTGCCGGCGCAGGATGTTGCGCAGGTCTTCCAGCGTCCGCACCCGCTGCGAGTCGATGGCGATGATGACGTCGCCCAGCTCGTAGCGGCCGGTTTCTTCGTCGTAGCGTAACGGCCTGAGACCGGCCTTGTCGGCGGGACTGCCGGGCTGGACTTCGCCGATGATGACTCCTTCGATGCCGGCCCGGCGGGCGGTCTGGTCCGGGACGCCGACGATGCCGAGGCGGGGAGGCAGACCCTCGGTTGCCGGTTGCCGCACGACATCGCCCCGGGCCTGGGCGATGATGCGGGGCACGACCTCGTTGACCGTGTCCACCGGAATGGCGAAGCCGATGCCGGCGTAAGCCCCGCTGGGGCTGTAGATGGCCGTGTTGACCCCGATCAACCGCCCGGCACTGTCGAGCAGCGGACCGCCGGAGTTGCCCGGGTTGATGGCCGCGTCGGTCTGGATCATGCCGCGGATCGGCTGCCCGGTCACGGAGCGAATCTCGCGGTTGAGCGCGCTGATGATGCCGGTCGTCAGCGTGTGATCGAGACCGAACGGGTTGCCGATGGCGAACACCTTCTGCCCGACTTTCAAATCGCTGGAAGTACCGAGCGGAATCGGCCGGAGGCGGTCCTTGGCGGCGTCGATGCGGAGCACGGCCAAGTCCTTGTCCGGACGGGCGCCGACCAGGGCGGCGCGATAAGTGGTGCGGCCTTTCTCGTCCGTCAGTGTCACCTCCGCTCCGCTCGCTTCCCGGATGACGTGATAATTCGTGACGATGTGGCCGAACTCGTCCCAGACGAAACCGGAACCCGTTCCCTGCTCGATTTCCTGCGTAAACAAGGTGAACGGGTTGCTGCGGCGAGCCAGCGTGGTGATGTGAACGACCGAGGGCGAGGCCTGCTCATACAGCGCGATGGTGGCGGCTTCGTCCTCCGCCAGCGAGCCGCGCGGCGTGATCGCCCGAGGCACCGCAGCCGCTTCGGGGACCTCTGCCGCACGGGGAATCGAACGGGTCCAGAGGACCCAGATCGCATACGGGCCGAAAAAGAGCACGAACAGGATTACCGCCAGAATCAGTCCCACCAGGACCGCCGGCGGCTGGAAGTTCCGTCTCGGCGGAGTATTGCCCGGCACGGAGTGATAGCTCATGAGTCACCTCGCTGCCTTGTCCTCCTCTCCCGCGGCCCCTCTTGGTGGGGCGAACCGGATCTGGTGATGTCACCGGAACGTCAATGTTCCCTTCTTCGCGTCGAAGTCCACAACCACCTGCTGGCCGTCGCGGACCTTGCCTTCCAGAATCAACCGCCCCAGGGCGGTTTCCAGTTCCCGCTGGATCGTCCGCTTGAGCGGCCGAGCGCCATACGACGGATCATAGCCGACCTGGACCAGATGCCGCTTGGCCGCGTCCGTCACCTCCAGCTTGATCTGCCGGTCCTCGAGCCGCTTCCGCAGCCGGTTCAACTGAATTTCCACGATCTGCTTCAACTGCTCTTCGGTGAGCGAGTGGAAGACCACGATCTCGTCGATGCGGTTGAGGAACTCCGGCCGGAAGTGGTGCCGTAACTCTTCGAGCACCGCTTCCTTCATCCGGTCATAATTGGGACCGTCGAAAGCCCCGCGGTATTCCAGGATGCGATGGCTTCCGATGTTGGAAGTCATGATGACGATGGTGTTCTGGAAGTTGACGACGTGCCCTTGCCCGTCGGTAAGTCGGCCATCGTCGAGGATTTGCAGAAAGACGTTGAATACGTCGTGATGGGCCTTTTCGATCTCGTCGAAGAGGATGACGCAGTACGGCTTGCGGCGGACGGCCTCGGTCAGTTGTCCGCCCTCTTCGTAGCCGACGTAGCCCGGGGGCGCGCCCAGCAGCCGGGAAACGTTGTGCTTCTCCTGGTACTCCGACATGTCGATGCGCACCAGGGCCTTCTCGTCGTCGAACAGCACCTCGGCCAAGGCACGGGCCAGTTCGGTCTTGCCCACGCCGGTCGGTCCCAGAAAGATGAACGACCCGATCGGGCGGTTCGGGTCTTTCAGCCCGCTGCGGGCGCGGATGACCGCCTCGGCGACGGCCTTGACTGCTTCATCCTGGCCGACAACCCGCTTGTGCAGTTCCTCTTCCAGGTGCAGCAGCTTCTGCACTTCGCCCTCGAGCAGCTTGGAGACGGGGATGCCGGTCCAGCGGCTGACCACGTCGGCGATGTCGTGCTCGTCCACCTCTTCCTTGATGAGCCGACGGCCTTTCTCGGTGCTGAGCAGGGCTTCCTCGACCTTCAGTTGCTTCTCCAGTTCGAGGAGCTTGCCATATCTCAGTTCGGCGACGCGGTTGAGATCGTACTGCCGCTCGGCCCGTTCGATTTCCAGCTTGGTTTGTTCGATCTGTTCGCGGAGCTTGCGGAGGTTCTCGACGGCTTTCTTCTCGTTCTGCCACTGGGCCTTGATGGCGTCGGTCTGTGCCCGCAGGTCGGCCAGTTCCTTCTCCAGTTTGGCGAGGCGTTCCTGGGAAGCCGGGTCTTTCTCCTTCTTGAGGGCTTCCCGTTCGATTTCCAGTTGCATGACCCGGCGGAGCTTTTCGTCCAGCTCCGAGGGCATGGAGTCGATCTCGGTGCGGAGCTTGGCGGCGGCTTCGTCCACCAGGTCAATGGCCTTGTCGGGCAGGAAGCGGTCAGAGATGTAGCGATTGGACAGGACGGCGGCGGCGACCAGGGCGGAGTCCTTGATCCGTACGCCGTGATGCACCTCGTACCGCTCCCGCAGACCACGGAGGATCGAGATCGTGTCCTCGACGCTGGGCTGATCCACCATCACCGGCTGGAAACGGCGTTCGAGGGCGGCATCCTTCTCGATGTACTTGCGGTACTCGTCAAGGGTCGTCGCCCCGATGCAGTGCAACTCGCCGCGAGCCAGCATCGGCTTGAGCAGGTTACTGGCGTCCATCGCACCCTCGGCCTTGCCCGCTCCGACGACGGTGTGCAATTCGTCGATGAACAGAATGATGTCGCCTTGGGATTCCTGGATTTCCTTGAGCACGGCCTTGAGGCGTTCCTCGAACTCGCCGCGATATTTGGCCCCGGCGATGAGCGCGCCCATGTCGAGGGCGACGATCCGCTTGTTCTTCAGCCCTTCAGGCACGTCGCCGCGGACGATCCGCTGGGCCAGTCCCTCGACGATAGCGGTCTTGCCCACGCCCGGTTCGCCGATCAGCACCGGGTTGTTTTTGGTGCGGCGGGACAGGACCTGGATGACGCGGCGGATTTCGTCGTCCCGGCCGATCACCGGGTCGAGCTTGCCCTGCCGGGCCAGCTGTGTCAGGTCGCGTCCATATTTTTCCAGGGCCTGGTAGGTCGCTTCGGGATTCTGCGAGGTGACCCGCTGGTGGCCACGAACTTCCTGCAAGGCGGAAAGGAGCTTGTCGCGGGTGATGCCGAACTCTTTGAGAATGCGGCCGGTGGCTCCGCCGTCCTCCGTCATGGCCAACAGGAGATGCTCGACACTGACATAGTCGTCCCGCATCCGCTTGGCTTCGTCCTCGGCCTGAAGGAGCAAACGATTGAGTCGGCCCGTGACGTAGATCTGCCCTGGTTCCCCGGACGGACCGGAGACGCGGGGAATCCTCTCAAGTTCCTGTTCGATCCGACGTCGCAGCCGTTCGGCAGGCACGTCCAGTTTTTTCAAGACCGCCTCGGTCAGGCCGCCTTCCTGCGTCAGCAGCGCGTAGAGCAGGTGCTCCACGTCCATCTGCTGATGACTCTTGCGCCCAGCCAGCTTCTGGGCCTCGATGACCGCTTCCTGGGCTTTTTCCGTGAAACGACTAATGTCCATGATGAGGGAGGAACCTCCGTCCTCAGTGAAAACAGATGGTGCGTACCGCCTGCCGCAGCCGCGGCCTGCTCAGGCGATGTCTCATTGTATTCGACCGAGGACCCGGTTTGTCACGCCTTAAATCGGTGGTCCGCCGGCGCGACCGACCTGGAGACCGTGTTGATGATCCGGCATGATGCAGGTTGGGATACCAGCGTTCCAGAGCCGTGGCCGGGTCGGTCCCGGCTTGTGAAACCGATGCCAGACATGCTTCGGAAAAATGTTGCGCACCAGGCGGCCTGAAGAGCTTGGCGGATTGTGCAACTTTCTGCCCAAAGGGCAGTTACGAACAAGAAAGGGCCTGGCCAGGGAGGATTCAGAACCGTCCCGCAGCCGTCAGGCTTCACCGGGATTTCACGGGGTGCGGACTGGTTTGCTCGTTGGTCAGGAATTATCATAACGCCTTTCCGAGGAACCCCTTGAAGCGAAGGCAATCGTGGTTGGAGGAGCCTGGACCATGCGGTATCTCGTGGGCTGGTCGTTCATCGCCTGTTTTGTTGCGCTGACTGCCGCGGCCCAGGAAGGACGGGTTCTGCCCGGCCCGCGGCCGGATGGTCGAATCCAGCTGCCGAACCAGTGGTCGTTACGACCGGCGGGCAAGCAGATCGAGGTCGGCGATTTCCCCGTCAACATGGCCCTTCACCCGCAGGGCACGTTCCTGGCCGTCCTTCACGCCGGCTACGGCGAACACGAGGTCATCATCCTCGACCTGACAAAACAACGGATCGCCAGCCGGGTCCCGATCGAGCAGAGCTTCTACGGACTGTGCTTCAGCCCCGACGGCCGACATGTTTACGCCAGCGGGGCGGAGTTCGAGATCGTGCATCAGTTCGAGTTCGACGACGGGCTGCTGGGCAAGCGGAAAACGATCCGCATCGCCGACGAGAAAAGCAAGTTCATTGCCGGCGGCATCGCTGCCCGTGCCGACGGCAAGATGCTCTACGTCTGCGGCACCTGGGGCAGCGGCGTCTGTGTCGTGCCGCTGGACAAGCCCGAGGATCGTTGGACCGTCGAATTCGAGCCGGAATCGTATCCGTACACCTGCCTGCCGGACAAGGACGGCAAGCGGCTGTTCGTGAGTCTGTGGAGCAAGGCCGCCGTCGCGGTGGTCGATCTCGATACCCGGAAGCTCGCCGCCCAGTGGCCGACCGAGCGGCATCCCACCGAGATGGCGTTAAGCCCGGACTGGAAGACGCTGTTCGTCTCGTGTGCCAATTCGACTAAAGTCAGCGTTTTGGACGCTGGCGACGGCAAGGGCCTCCAGACCATCGCCTGCTCGCTGTACCCGACAGCCCCCACCGGCAATACGCCCAACAGCCTGAGCCTGACGCCGGACGGTCAGATCCTCCTGGTGGCCAATGCCGACGCCAACAATCTGTCGCTGTTCGACGTGCAGGATCGGCAGCGGGCCAGGCCGCTCGGCTTCATCCCCGTGGGATGGTATCCCACCTCGGTTCGCTACAACGCCGCGGACAAGCGAATCTACGTCGCCAACGGCAAAGGCACCATGCCCAAGGCGAACCGCCAGGGACCGGATCCCCGAGCCACCGTCCGCACCCTGCGGGAGTACATCGGTTCGCTGTACCGGGGCACCATCAGCGTCATCGACATGCCCACGCCGGAGCAGATGGTCAAGTACAGCCAACAAGCCTTCGAGTGCTCTCCGCTGCGGGCTGACCTCGCCCCGGTCGGCACCCGTTCGCCCGACAATCCGATCCCGGCCAAGGTCGGCGATCCCAGTCCGATCAAGTATTGCATCTACATCATCAAGGAGAACCGCACCTACGATCAGGTCTTCGGCGACATTTCCGAGGGCAACGGCGATCCCAGCCTGTGCATCTTCCCCGAGCGGGTGACGCCGAACCATCACAAGCTGGCCCGCGAGTTCGTGCTGCTGGACAACTTCTACGTCGAAAGCGAAGTCTCCGCCGACGGGCACGAGTGGTCCATGGGAGCCTACTGCACCGACTTCGTGGAGAAGGTCTGGCCGCTCAACTACCGGGGCAGCCCCCTGAAGAAGCTGACGCAGTATCCGGCGGAAGGGGAAAAGGACGCAGTGGCCCGACCGGCGGGCGGCTACATCTGGGACCGCTGCGCTGAGGCTGGAGTGAGCTACTTCAGCTTCGGCGAGTGGATCGCCAACGGCCCGACGCCGAACGATCCTGGCCGGGCACGAGTCAAGGCCCTGGAAGGGCATTTCGATCCGTGGTTCCGCGGCTACGACCTCGATTACCCCGACGTGAAGCGAGCCGAGCGGTTCATCACCGTCCTGAAGCAATGGGAAAACGAAGGCAAGATGCCGCAGCTGGTCATCCTCCGTCTGCCCAACGACCACACGGCCGGAACGCGGGTCGGCAAACCGACGCCGACCGCGATGGTGGCCGACAACGATCTGGCCCTCGGCATGGTCGTCGAGGCCCTCAGCAAGTCCAGGTTCTGGAAAGAAATGGCCATCTTCGTCGTTGAGGACGATGCTCAGAACGGCCCGGACCATGTGGACGCCCATCGCACCGTGGCCCTGGTCATCGGTCCCTACGTCAAACGCAAAGCCGTGGATTCGACCATGTATTCGACGGCCAGCATGTTGCGGACGATGGAACTGATTCTGGGCCTCAAGCCGATGAGCCAATTCGACGCAGCAGCGCGACCGATGTATAACTCGTTCACGGCCAAGCCGGACTTCACCCCCCACGAACACCTACCGGCCAACGTGGACCTGACCGAAACCAACAAGGCGACGGCCTGGGGTGCGAAACTGTCCGAGCAACTCGATTTAAGCAAGGAAGATGCGGCTGATGATCTGCTGTTCAACGAAATCATCTGGCGGTCGGTACGCGGCCCCAATTCGCCGATGCCGCCCCCGGTCCGGGCTGCCTTCGTCTTCCCTCATCTGGACGACTAGCGGTGACTTGCGAGCCGATCGGCTCAGGTCTGGGGACGTTCGCGGACGTTGAATTCCAGCTTCCATTGCTGCTTGCCGTCGCGGCTGCGGCACCACAATTCCAGCGTGCCGACGGGCGTGACCTTGGAATGGAGCAAGACCGGGACCGTCATGCCGGCGGTGATCTTACGGCCCTCGACGGCCTGTCCAGGATCGAGGGTGATTTCCAGAGGATTGAGTTCCTCGATCTGGTCCTGCCAGTCTTCGACCACCGTTCCCACGGCATCTTGGCGCCGCTGGGTGGAACCGAGGAAGCGGAACTGGACCGGCTCGCCGACGATCAGTCCGAACTCGTGGCCGGGGATGTCGGTCTCCGTGCCCTCTTCCATGCCGAAGGGGACGACGCAGACCGCCTTGATCGGCGGCGGCATGCCGGGTACGGCGGGGAGGCTGCTTTCGACGCCGACGTAGTAGGCCCGGGCTGTCCCGCCCCGGATGCGAATTCCCCTGCCGCGTCGGACCAGCCCGTAGTACGCCGCTCCTCGGGCCACGGCCAGGTCGAGATCGTTTCCCGGCAGCACCCGGACCCGCTCGGCCCCTTGAGCGGCGGACCATTCGTTGAGAAGGGTTTCCAGGCGGTCTTGCAAGATTTTGGCCTTGAAGACGCCGCCGTTGAACAGGACTGCCGTGGGCAACCCGGCCGGCTGGGCTATGGGCTTCCGAGCGGCCTTTCCGCCGGGGCGTCGGCCGGCCAGGGTTTTCCTAATGATCTCTGCATGGCTGCGAAGAAAAGTAGCGACATGTCTGGAAATAGCTGGATCGGCGGTGTAAGGCAGACCCAATTCCTGGAGCGCGACGCCGCGTTGCCGTTTCGGTTCGGCATCCGGCGGACATTTGGGCAGGAAACCTTCGAGAAGGACCTGTTCCAGATCCTGCCGGGTCAGCTCGGTCCGCAAGGCCCCGCCGATGACCCGACTGCCCCGCCCCAGCACGGTGACGGGGACGGATGCCAGCGAGGGATCGGCGAACAGTTGCTCCTTGGCCGACCGGACCGCATGGCCCAGTTGCAGGAATTGGGCGGAATCGAGCCTGACGTTCCGGCGTGCGAACTCTTGCTGAAGGTGGTGGGCCAGGGCCAGGTCCATGTTGTCGCCGCCCAGCAGGATGTGGTCGCCGACGGCGATCCGCTGGAGGACCAGCTGGCCGTCTTCCTCGGCCACGGCGATCAACGTCAAATCCGTGGTTCCGCCGCCGACGTCGCAGACGAGGATCACGTCGCCGACCTCGACCTGCTCCCGCCAGGCGTCGCCGAAACTCTGGATCCAGGCGTAAAACGCGGCCTGCGGCTCTTCCAGCAGAGTGACGTTTTCCAAGCCGGCGGCTCGGGCGGCTTCGACCGTCAGATCCCTTGCGGCGGCGTCGAAGGAGGCGGGAACGGTCAGCACGACCTCTTGATGTTCGAGCCGGTGATCGGCGACATCCTTGGCGATGACGAAGTTCCAGGCTTCGCGGAGGTGGTGCAGATAGCGCGTCGAGGCCTCCAGCGGGGAAACTTTGCGGACGTCCTCGGGAGCTTTCCAGGGAAGGATGGGCGAACGGCGATCGACACCGGGATGGCACAGCCACGACTTGGCCGAGGAGACCAGCCGGGTCGGCACCTGGACGCCGAAGTTGCGGGCAAACTCGCCGACCGCGTAATCCCGCTGGGCGTCCCAGGGCAACGCCAGACTGCCGACCGGCTGCTCACCCGGTTTGGGCAGGTAAAGGAACGAGGGCAGCAAGGAGCGTTCTGCCACTTCTCCGGCCCGAACCAGTTGGGGAATGGGCAAGACCCCGATGCGGGTTTCCTCCCCGGTGCCCGTGTCGGCAAAGGCCAGAGCGGTGTTGGTTGTTCCGAGGTCAATTCCGACAACGAAGCGCGAACCTGCCATGAACGCCTCGCTCACTGGAACCCTGACGGGTTCCCCTCGTTTGCCGTCAAAAAAACGCTGGATGCCTCTGGATGCGCTGATTTCAATATAGAAGTCTCATGCAAACTCCCAGAGACAGCGTTGGTCGTCGGACCGACTTGGACACCCTTCAAGGGTCCTGTGATGGATGCGTATGTGCTCATCGTGGGTAATGGTAATGGCGATCAGCCGATCGTTTTGAAACGGGGCAGGAGCTACGGCATCGGCCGCCACCGTGACAACGACATCGTGCTGCGTGGCCGACACGTATCCCGCCATCATGCCGTGATCTTTCATGACGAGGATGGCTGGAAGATCCGCGACAACGGCAGCGCCAACGGAACCCTGGTCAACGGCGAACGGGTCACGGAACCTTGTCCCCTGACCGACAGGGCCACGATTATCGTCGGCGACGTGGAGTTGGAATTCGGGTTGGGAAACGCCCCTCCACGGAACCCAGCGCTGCAAACGCCCACGGATTCCTGCGAGATCCTTCAGACGGTCGCCTTCCGGCCGGACGCCCTGGACGCCCTGTACCGCTTCATGTCCGGCGTCATGAAGGCGCCGCAGCCCCGGGATGCCATCATTTCCGCCTTGGAAACGATTCACAGACTGGTCCCGGCCGAAGTCGTCGGTTTTCTCGGCCTGGGTCTGGAAGACGAGCTACTGCCGCGCATCGTTCTGCCCGAGAGCGCTCGGCGTGAGTATCGCCTGAGCAAGCGGCTGACGGCCCAGGTCAGAGAGAGCCGACGCTCCATCTGGCTTCGGTCCGACCGCGCCACGCTGGAACTGGACCACCCGGAAAGCCTGGTCGGCTTCGAAGACGCCATCTGTGTTCCGCTCCTGAGCGGCGATGCCCTCATCGGCGCTTTGCATGTTTATCAGCAGGGCCGCAATTTCCAGCCCCTGGACCTGCGGTTGTGTGAGATCGTGGCGACGCATCTGGCCAGCGCCTTGCGGTTGTGGCGGATGCTGGCCCAGTATGAGGAAGAGAATCTGCGACTGCGGAGGCAGGCCACGCCAATTTCGCAGGACCTCATCGGCAGCAGCCGAGCCATGCAGCAGCTTCGAGAGCGGATCGCTCGAGCGGCCAAGGACCTGAGCACGGTACTGATTCTCGGGGAAACCGGCGTGGGCAAGGAGCTGGTAGCGACGGCCATTCATCGTCTCAGTCCGCGCCGTGACGGTCCGCTCGTGACCATGAACTGCGGCGGCCTGACGCCGGAACTGGTGCAAAGCGCCCTGTGCGGCCATCGCCGGGGAGGCTTCACGGGAGCGGATTCCGACAAGAAAGGCTATCTGCTGCGGGCCGACGGCGGCGTGCTCTTCCTGGACGAGATCGGCGAACTTCCCGAAGTCGGCCAGAGGCATTTCCTCCGGGTTCTCGAAGGGCAGCCGTTCACCCCGGTGGGTGCGGATGAGGAAATCACAGCGGACGTCCGCTTCATCGCCGCTACGAATCGGGACCTGGAGCAGGCCGTCCGCGAAAACCGCTTCCGGGAAGACCTCTACTATCGGCTCAATCGGGTGCAGATCCGGGTGCCACCGTTGCGGGAACGGCGGGAGGACATTCCCGAACTGGTCCACTATTACCTTGGTCGTCTCCAGGCGGCGACTGGCCGCAGCCTCCGCATCACCCCGCAAGCCGTGTCGCGTCTGCAAGAGTGCCACTGGCCGGGCAACGTGAGGCAACTGTTCGGCGTGCTCGACTCCGCCTGTTGCTTCCTGGAGGGAGATGTTCTGGACGTCGAGCACTTGTGCATGGAACGGGAACGAAGAAGCAGTGGCGGTTCGGCGACGCTGCCGACCTGCAACCTCGAAGAATTGCGACGGCTGGCCGTGGCTCAGGCCATGGCCGAAGCCAAAGGAAACGCCACCCGCGCCGCCCAACTGCTCGGCGTCTCCCGCTCTACGCTGCTGTCGTGGCGGAACAGGACGGCTGACGAGCAGCCATGAGCGCATCGGGTCCGTGCTCTTCACCGCTGCTGTGCCTGGACGCCGTGGGCACTGTCATTCATCCCCGCGAGCCGGTTGCTGAAACCTATGCCCGGGCCGGCCGACGCCACGGGTGCCAAGTACCGCCTGATGTCATCTACAGGCGCTTCCAGGAAGCGTTTGAACGGGAAGAAGAGCGCGATCGGCGCAACAATCTGCGGACGAACGAAGAGCGGGAACGGGCGCGCTGGCGCGCCATCATCGGCCATGTGTTCCACGACCAACCCGAACCCTTGGCTCCGTTCGAGGAACTGTGGGGGTACTATGCCCGCCCCGAGGCTTGGGAATGCTATCCCGATGGCGTGCGGTTGGTGGAGTGGCTTCGTTCTCGGAGCGGACGCTTTGCCGTGGCTTCCAACTTCGACCGACGCTTGCGGTCCATCCTCCAGGGGCATCCGCCTCTGGCCGACGCCGCGGAAGTCGTCATCAGTTCCGAAATCGGTTGGCGAAAGCCGGCGACACAGTTCTTCGATGAACTCGTCCGCCGGATCGAACGGCGACCGGAGGAGGTGATCTACGTCGGAGACAGTTTCGAGAACGACTGCCAACCGGCTGCGGCTTCTGGCTTTCAAGCCTATTGGCTGCGACGCTCGGAGGCCACGAAGGCCAAGGAGCGGACCTTGGCCTCGCTGGACGATTTGCGAACATCCTTGACAATGCTCTTGGATAAGCAACGTGGCTCCTGGCCTGGCATCCGTGCCCATGAGTCCTCCGACTGACCTCGAACTCGTTCGCACCGACTTCCCGCGGGGCCGTTTCCGGGCGGTCCTGTTCGATTTCGACGGCACCTTGTCGCTCATCCGCGAAGGCTGGCCGCAGGTCATGGTCCCGATGATGGTCGAGGTCCTGCAAAAGACGCCCACTTCGGAGACCGCTGAAGAACTGCACGCCAAGGTGGAAGAATTCGTCATGCGGCTCAACGGCCGACAGACCATTTACCAGATGATTCAACTGGCCGAGGAGGTTCGCCAACGCGGCGGCCAGCCTCGTGATCCCCTGGAATACAAGCACGAATACCATGCCCGGCTCATGCAACGGATTCAGCATCGCATCGAGGCACTGGCTTCCGGTCAAGCTACGCCGTCCGAATGGACCGTGCCCGGAAGCCGGGAACTCTTGGAACACCTGAGCCGTCGCGGAGCGGTGCTCTATCTGGCCAGCGGCACCGATCTGAAGTTCGTCCAGCAAGAGGCAGAACTGCTTGGCCTGACCCGCTATTTCGGCGACCGCATCTTTGGCGCGCTGGACGATTACTGGAACTTTTCCAAGAAGCTGGTCATCGAACGCATGATTCGAGAGGCTGGAGTCGCCGGCCCGGAACTGCTCGGCTTCGGCGACGGATTCGTGGAAATCGAGGAGATCAAGCGGGTTGGCGGAGTGGCCATCGGCGTCGCTTCCGACGAAGCACGCCGTCAGGGCGTCAACGAGTGGAAGCGAAGGCGGCTCATCCAGGCCGGAGCGGACGCCATCATTCCCAATTACCGTCACGCTGCCGAACTCGTCTCCTGGCTCTGGGCGGAGTCCGCGAATTGACTCCGATCACGCATGCCCATCGAAACTTACCAGCAGGCCCTGGATTTCTGGCACAGCCGCGTCAACTACGAGCAGCGGGGAATGCCGACCGACCCCCGAGAGCTCAAACTCGACCGCATGAGGTCGCTTCTGCATCGGCTGGGCAATCCGGAGCGCGGATTGCGCATCGTCCACATCGCCGGAAGCAAGGGCAAAGGCTCCGTGGCCGCCATGCTGGCCTCCATCCTCCAGGCCGCCGGGTTGCGAACGGGGCTGTTCACGTCGCCGCATCTGATCCGCGTCGAGGAGCGCGTTCAGATCAACCGGCAGCCGATTTCTCCGGACGCCCTGACGGCCCACATGCGGACCATCGCCGAAACTGTGCCGGCCATCGAAGCAGAGCACGGCACGCAGCCGACGTTCTTCGAGATTGTCACGGCCCTGGGCTTCCTCCACTTTGCCCGCGAGCAAACCGACGTAGCCGTGGTCGAGGTCGGCCTGGGCGGCCGCTTCGACGCGACCAACGTCTGCGATCCGCTGGTCTCGGTCATCACGAGCATCAGCTTCGACCACACCCAGCAACTCGGCAACACGCTGGCCGCCATTGCGGGAGAAAAGGCTGGCATCATCAAGCCGGGACGGCCGGTGGTCAGCGGAGTGACGGAGGCGGAACCGGCCCAGGTGATCTCCGCGAAGGCTCGAGAATGTCATGCCTCCTTGCGTGTGCTGGGTCGGGAATTCGAACTGGACTATCAACCCGCCCGATTGGAGGGGACGTATCCCGTCTGGCCGCAAGTCCGCGTTCGCACTCTCGAAAAGACCTGGCCTTGGATGGAACTGGGTCTTCTGGGAGTACATCAAGCCAGCAACGCCGCGGTCGCCGTGGCCGTGGTCGAGCAACTGCGGGAACTCGGCTTTGCGCTCAGCGACGAAGCCGTCGTCGGCGGACTGCGATCAGTCCGCTGGCATGGGCGGGTCGAAATCATGGAGACGCGACCGTGGGTGGTCGTGGATTGTGCTCATAACGTCGCTTCTTGTCAGGCCCTCGCAGCGACCCTGGCGGAACCATTTTCGCAGTTGCGTTGGAACCTGGTCTTTGCCGCTTCCCGGGACAAAGACCTCGGTGGCATGATGCAGGTGCTGGCACCGCATTTTCGCCGGGCAATTTTCACCCGCTACCGCAGCAGTCAGCGCGGAGCCGACCCCGCGCTGCTGTTAGACCTGTGGCGGCAGGCAGGCGGGTCCGGAGGACAGGTCATCGAGGATCCTGCGACGGCCTACCGGATTGCTCACAGCCAACTGAGCGCCGACGAGCTGCTTTGCGTCACTGGCTCAGTGTTTCTGGCGGGGGAAATTCTCGCCCAGATCAGAGGCGAACCTGGAAGCGGCGGCACAACTGCTGGAAGTCCGCGCGCGGGCGCAGCCCTTCCAACTCCGGAACAAGCAGATCGTCCTGCGGGGGCTTGCCCCGCGCGAAATAGCCCATCTCCGCGGCCTCGTTGAGCAGTCGAACGGCGCGCTGGCACAGCGCTTCCCGGTACAGACCGGCCGTTTCGGCGTCGCTCTGCGGACAAGACGTTGCCGCCAGGGCGCAAACCAGGGCCGCCTGGTACAGGTTGTGCGCCGTCAGCAGGGGTGATTTCTCCAGCACGTCATCGACCTGCCTCAGCGCTTCGCCAAAGCGGTGGAGATGGACCTGGACCAAGGCACGTTCCAGAACCAGATCCGTCGGAACGCCTTCCAGGTCTGGCATGTCGATGGCAATGGCCCGGTCGAAGTCGCTCAGGGCCTTGTCCCAGTTTCTCTGAACCGAATGCAGTCTGGCCCTGCCCCAGAAGACGTTACGGAGGTAGATGCGGCTGGGGCGGTGTCTTGGCCGCTGTTGCAGGGCAACGGCTAGCAGTTTCTCCGCTTCGTCGAACCTCGCCAGGGACGCCGTGTATTCCCCTTTGTCTCGAAGCAGATGGGCCTGGTTGCAAAAAGTTCCGGCCAGGGCGGTACGGTGCTCCGGCGATGTCGGGTCCCGACGGAGCAACTCGACCCGGACGGCTGCGGCCCGATCATACCAGGGCAGGGCGGACGCGATGTCGCCGCGATTCCAGTGAATTGTGCCCATTTCATGGAGGACGTTGCCCAGCGCACTCAACGAAGCCGGTCTTGGGTTGGGCAGCCGCGTCAGCGGTTCCAGAATGTCCAGGGCCTCGAAGAGTTCGGCTTCCGCCAGGGCGCTGTACCCTTGGTGAACGTGTAAGAAGCCCAATGAGCTAAGGCTTCGGACGACCTGGAATGCGTAGTGCTGCGAGGTGGGATTCTTGGCCGCCAGTTCCCGATCGACAGACAGACTTTCCTTGAAAGCCGCTTCCGCCTCTGCGAATCTTGCCGCTCGGCGGGCGTGCCAGCCGAGCAGGCTCAAGTCATGGCTGAGCTTCAGCGAGTACCGCACATCATCGGGGTAACGCAGCACCAAGGCCCGGTCGATGCCCAAAGCACGCACATAGGCTTTTTCCGCTTCCTGCCGCTGGCCCAGGTCCGAACGCGCTTGACCCGTATTGGACAGGGCCTTGGACAGGACATGCAGATACTCGGCATTGCCGGGATCGCTGGCAAGCAGAGTTTGCAGCATCTGCTCGGCGCGCTGATAGCACTCCAGCGCGCCTTGCGAGTTGCCCATCGAGAAACGGACCCAGCCCAGACTGACATTATTCTGAGCGGCCTTGAAGCGATACGCCCTGTTATCGGGGTGCCCTTTCCCCAGATCGGTGAAGATGTTGGCGGCCATCTCGTAGAAGCGGGCGGATTCGGCACGATTGCCGATCTCATCCAGGCAGTCGGCCAGCCTCCAGCAGGCATGGGCTTCCTCCTCGCGCAGTTGAGGATCCTGCGAGGCCAACGAAACCAGACTGCGGTAGAAAATCAGGGCCTTTTCGGTCAGGGCCTTGCGGATGCCGTCGTTCTCCGGGTTTTGCATGGTCGGGTCGTCCCGGACGACCGTGAGAAGTTCCTCCACGGCTTGCCGGGCGAGGCGGTAGTTGGCCTCGGCCAGTTTCTCAAGGGCTTGGGCTTCCTCGCGTTTGCGGTCGGCCTCGGCTTTCTGCTCCCGGGCGAAGACGGCCTCGGCGAGGGCCAGTTGGCGGTTTTCCTCGGCCCGCTGCCGCTCCCGCTCGACGGAATGGACGTGATAGATACCCAGTCCCAGAAGGCTGAGCAGAGCGACGGAAACCAAGGCCAGCAGCAAGGCGACGGCAGGCCGACGCCGCGTCCATTTCCAGGCTTTCCCCAGAATGTTTCCAGGCTGGGCGAGAATCGGTTCGTCTGCCTGGAAGCGCCGCAGGTCCTCCGCCAAAGCCGCAGCCGTGGGGTAGCGGTGAAACGGCGATTTTTCCAGACACTTCAGGCAGATAGTTTCCAAGTCCTTCGGGATCCCCGGCTGCATCCGACGAGGCGGCACCGGATCCTGAAACCGGACCAGGAGCACCGTTTCGAGGAGATTCGAGCCGAGGAAGGGCGGCCGACCCGTCAGCATTTCGTAAAGGATCGCTCCCAGCGAGTAGATGTCCGCCGAAGGGCCGACGAGTCCCTGCTCGGTAGAAGTCTGCTCCGGCGACATATAGCTGGGCGTGCCCATGACCTCGCCGGTCTTGGTGTTTCCCGCCTGTTCCAGTTGCTTGGCCAGGCCGAAGTCGCTGATCTTGGGGATGCCGTCCCGGGTGAGCAGGATGTTGCTCGGTTTCAGGTCTCGATGGACGATGCCGCGAAGATGGGCGTGATGTGCAGCCAAAGCCAGGATTTCGACCATTCGGGCAGCGGCCTTGGGCGGTTGCGGCCGGCGTTGCAGGTGGCCGTCCAGACTGCCGCCTTCCATGTACTCCATGCAGAAATACGGCAAGCTGTTCCACATGCCGACGTCGTAAATCTGCACGATGTTGGGGTGATGCAGCCGGGCCGCCGCTTCGACCTCGACCCGGAAGCGTTGGGCGGCTTCACTCTGATCGGCCACGTGAGCATGGATCATCTTCAGGGCGACCGGTCTTCCCAGACTACAGTGCCGTGCGAGATAGACCACGCCCATGCCGCCCCGCCCCAGTTCGGCCAGGATTTCGTAACCCGCAATGTTCGGCCATTGCTGGCTCAGTGAATCCGAGGTGGTATCGAGGTGCCGGTGGGCCGTGACCGCCGTGCGTTGCAAGGCGTCGCCGTGGTCTTTGGTCGGCGTCGAAGGGGCGCCCAGAGGGTCCTGCGATTCGTCGGCCGGGAGAGTTTGAGCAAACCGTACCGTGATTTTGGCGGTTGCCCCAAGGAGTCTCGTCAGCCAGGATTCGCTCATCGGCAACCTTCCCCTGGACCTCGCTCCGAAGCGAACGCTGTGAGGGACGGGCCGATTCGTGGGCGGCCAGGCGGGTTGCCTAAGCGGATCGGCCGAGGAACCGAACAACATCTATGGGTAAAATAGCATATTCCCGGGAAGAATCGGTATTTTCGCTTCTCCCCGCACGGCTTATAGAACATACCCGGGAGTGTTGGTCAGGAACGAGAAGTTTCGGAGCAGAGTCAGGCCCGATGATGGTTGCCCCACACCACATTCGCAACTTTTGCATCATAGCCCATATTGACCACGGCAAAAGTACGCTGGCCGACCAGTTTCTTCTCAAGACCGGGGCCATTTCCCCCCGCGAGTTCCGCAGTCAAGCCCTGGACGCGATGGACCTGGAACGGGAACGCGGCATCACTATCCGTATGCACCCCGTCACGATCTATTACAGCCCACCGGGACAGGCTGAGCCGTTCGAGCTCAACCTGATCGACACGCCCGGACACGTGGACTTCAACTACGAAGTATCTCGGAGCCTGGCGGCCTGCGAAGGGGCGATTCTCCTGGTGGACGCAGTGCAGGGGGTGCAGGCCCAGACCGTTCACAACGCCCTGCTAGCCCTGGACGCCGACCTGACCCTGATACCCGTTGTCAACAAGATCGACCTGCCCAACGCTCGCAGCGACGAAGTGATCCTGGAGATGGAGCACGTCCTGGGGATTCGGCCCGAGGAGGTGCTGCGATGCAGCGCCAAGACGGGCCAGGGCGTGGACGAGGTCCTTCGCGCGGTCATCGACCGCATTCCTCCGCCGTCCGGCACACCAGCCGAGCCGCTGCGGGCCTTGGTGTACAACAGCCATTTTGACACCTACCGGGGCGTCGTCGTGTACGTCCGTATCAAGGAAGGAGAACTTCGCAAAGGCCAGCGGATCCGGTTCATGCGGGCGGAACGGGAGTACGAAGTCACGGAACTCGGCCGCTTTCGCCCGGCTCCCACGGCGGTGGACTGCCTGACGACCGGGCAGGTGGGTTATTTCACGGCTCAGATCCGCGACCTGCACGACATCCACATCGGCGACACCGTCACCGACGCACTTCGACCGGCAGCCGTGGCCCTGCCCGGATACGCCGAGCCGAAGCCGATGGTCTTCAGCGGTCTGTATCCGGTCAACAGCCAGGACTTCGAGGCCCTCCGCGAAGCCCTGGCCCGGCTCAGCCTCAACGACTCCAGCTTCACCTACGCTCCCGAAACCAGCGAGGGGCTGGGCTTCGGCTTCCGTTGCGGGTTTCTGGGCATGTTGCACCGCGAGATCATCCAGCAGCGGATCGAGCGGGAAAGCGGTCTGGAACTTGTCCACACGGCCCCCAACACGACCTACGAAATCCTGACCCGCAAGGGCGAAGTGTTGCAAATCAACAACCCGCAGCAGGTTCCCGATGCCGGACAGATTGCGGAGTTCCGCGAGCCGGTGGTCCGCATCAGCTTCGTCGTCCCGAGCGAGAACATCGGCGACCTGATGCAGATCTGCGCCGACCGGCGGGGAACGTACCTCCGCACCGATTACCTCAGTGCCAGCCGGGTGCAACTGGTCTTCGAGATGCCCTTGGCAGAGATCATTTACGACCTGTACGACAAGTTGAAGTCGGTGACGCACGGCTACGGGACGATGGATTACGAATTCATTGGCTTCCGTCCGGCCGACCTGGTTCGCCTCGACGTTCTCGTTCATGGCAAGCGGGTGGATGCCCTTTCGACCATCGTGCATCGTTCCCAGGCCGAACGCCGGGGGAGGAAACTGGTCAAGAAACTGCGGAGCGAGATCGACCGACACCAGTTCGAGATCGCCATCCAGGCGGCCATCGGCAGCCGGGTCATCGCCCGGGAAACCATCGCCCCGCTGCGCAAGAACGTGACAGCCAAGTGTTACGGCGGCGACATCACCCGCAAGCGTAAGCTGCTCGCCAAACAGGCCGAGGGCAAGAAACGTATGAAGCAGGTTGGGCAGGTTTCCATCCCGCAGGAAGCGTTTTTGTCCGTACTGGAAGCCGAGTGATCGGGCACGGACCTCCGTTGCTCTCCGCCCCAGGATGGCGAAGGCGATTGGCCTGCGTGCTCTCCGTCAAGGACAATGGTCGGAGGAAGGTGGGAAAAGGGTAGGTCGGATCGAAACCGCGTTCTATGATAAGCGTCGGCATTGTGAGCAAACCGAGGATCGCATGACCGAAAGTGCCGCTGAGAAACCGCTGCGTCCGACCTCGCCGACCCGGGCGACGTCGTCTGCTTCGACGGCATCATTCTTCCAGCGGGTCAAGGAAGAATTGTTCCGGCCCCGGACCCGACGGCATGGGGAAGCCGGCAAGGACGGTCCGCGCGGCGATTCGTTGCGGGAGTCGGTGGAGACCGTCGTGTTCGTCATCGTCCTGGTCTTGATGCTCAAGGCGTTTGTGGCCGAAGCCTTCGTCATCCCGACCGGCTCGATGGCGACCAGCCTTCTGGGTTACCATCGCCATGCTCGCTGCCAGGAGTGTGCTTACGAGTTTCCTGTCAATGCCAGCGACGACGCTGAAGGTTCCCGCCGCGGCCAAGGCTACCTGCCCTCGTTAGCGGTCTGTCCGAATTGCCGCAACATCCAGGCGCTTCAACCCGGCATCGACGGCGGCGACAAGGTGCTGGTCCTGAAACCGCACTACGACCTGCACGCTCCGCAGCGGCTGGACGTCTTCGTGTTCAAGTACCCCGGCAAACAGGAAGGCGAGGGACGACGGATCGGCGGGCCGCAGGAGAACTTCACCGCCAAGAACTACATTAAACGGCTGTGGGGATTGCCCGGCGAGAAACTGAGCATCTGGCAGGGCGACGTGTATCTGATCGAAGGCGGCAAAGACGGGCAGCCGCTCCAGCGGGAAATCATTCGCAAGCCACCGGTGAAAATGTTGGAAATGCGGCGTCCGGTGAGCGATTCGACCCAGACAGCCGCGGATTTGAAGGACTTTCTGCCGCCTCTATGGGCGGATGAACAGCCCGGTCAAGGTTGGCGGGCTGCGGACGACGGCAAGGCCTTTGAGATTCAGCCGGTCGCCCAAGAGCGACGTCTGCGGTATCGGCATTTCCTGCGACCGCCGCCGCTTCCAGCCCAGGCGCTTCAGCGAGTCGGCTCGGCCATCCGCATGATCGGCAATGCGGCGTCCGACGCTCAGCGGGAACGTCTGACCGGAACCGATGCTTTGCTGAACGTGGTCCGGTCCCTGGAAGCTGAGCTTCCCGCGCTGGATGAAGTGACGCTGCTGCCCACGGCGTCCCGGGCTGAGCAGTTCCGCGACGTGATGGCCCGCTTGGAGAAGCGCTTCGGCGACGCCGAGGAAGCGTCCGCCGTCCTGCGACGGGCGGACGGACGACCCCTCCAAGACGCCGAGTTCGGGCCGAACGTCAAGGAGCGGATCCGTCTGGAGGTCCAGTCCGGAAAACAAGCCCTGGCTGAGTTGCGGGACTTGTGGGAGTCGGCTCTGGAATGTGCCCGGCGGCCGCAACTGGTGACCGACTTTCTGGGCTATAACGCGCTGGTGTCGGCGTATCGGCAGTCGAACTTCTTCTACCCGCGGGAATGGGCAGGGGAGCACGAACCGCATTGGGTCCGTGACTTGATGGTGGAATGCGTCCTGGAAGTGCTGCAACCCGGGGGCACCATCGCTTTGGAAATCCAAGCCGGCTGCGATCTCCACCAGGCGACGTTCGACCTGTCCACCGGCGACTGCCTTGTTCGGGTGTTGCGGTACAACAACGGTCCGGTGCCGAAAGAAATCGCCGTCCAGAAGGCTTCCACGAGGTTGAACAGGCCCGGCAAGTATGTGCTGCGTTTCAGCAATTTCGACGAGCGTCTGACCCTGTGGGTCAACAGCGCACTTCCGTTCGGCGACGGTCTGGTGTTTCCAGGCCCCTCGCCGGACGACCGCGGCCCCCGCGCAGGCGACACCAAGCCGGTCGCGGTGATGGCGAAGGACGCCGCCGTTCGGGTCAGCAATCTTCGACTTTTCCGTGACATCTACTACACCCGCTCGGCCGGTCGGCTGCCGACGGAGTACGAGGATTTACGCCTGCTCGACCTCAGTGCCCTGGGCGTGACCACGTTTTTGAGCTTGACGCCGCAGGAGATGGAGCTTCCGCACCACGCCAAGGTCGAGCGCTGGGAGCCGATCGGCCGTCAGAAGCCCTGGTATTACCCGATGGGAGTGCGTCAGGAATTCGGCCACGGCTTTCCCGATCCGGAGCTGAGCAACGGGCCGGTGTTCGGGCCGGACGAGTTCTTCGCCCTGGGCGACAACAGTACCCGCAGTTCCGACAGCCGCGAATGGGGTCAGGTCCCGCGGCGGCTCTTTCTGGGCAAGGCCGTCATCGTTTATTGGCCGTACACGCGCTTCGGAGTGATCTGGTGACCGGAGCGACGAACATGGCGGAGAGCCTGCCTTTCTGCGATACCTGGATTCGCGTCCGTTATGCGGAAACCGACCGCATGGGCTATCTGCACCACGCCATGTATCCCGTCTATTTCGAGCAAGGCCGGACCGAACTGCTGCGACAACAGGGCGTCTCCTATCGGCAGATGGAAGACGAGGGCTTCTTCCTGGCTGTGGTGAAGCTGGAAGTCCGCTTTCGCCGACCTGCGTTCTTCGACGATCTGCTCCGGCTGCGGACGACGTTGACCCGTGTCACTGCGGTGAGAGTCGAGCACCGTTACGAGCTGTTTCGGGACCAGGAGTTGCTCTGCGAAGGAGCGACCACGTTGGCTTGCGTGGACGGCGAGGGCAAGCTCCAAGCTCTCCCAAGCCTGTTGCGAAGAAGCTGAGCGCGTCTCGGCGGCTGGCCTGAGGCCGAGTCCCGTTTTCGGGTCGGGCTTTCCATCTTTTCCGCCTTGTGGTACATCTGCGCTTATGCGTGGCTTGGTAATCCGTCGAGTGCTGCCCGCGTTGTTCTGCGCGATTCCGCTGGCCGGAGCGGTGCTGGTCGTGACGGCGGTTCCCGATCAGGCTCTGGAATTCTATCTGTCCAGCATTCGCACCTCGTATCTCGACTGGATCATCCTGGCCCTGGGCGGCTTTTTTTTCGTGTTCCAGATGGCCCTGGCCTGGCGTGCCTTGCGGTGGAAAGAGCGGAGTTTCAACGAGCGCAGCGATGCTCTGCTCCAGGGCATGTACCAGGCCGCCGAGTGGTTTCCGCTCCTGGGCTTGTTCGGCACGGTGGCGGGCATTCTGCAGACGTTCGCGGCCATCGGCATTCAGGAGTCGGTGCCGCAGCGCGAGATCATCCGCTTGTACGCCCCGGCATTGACGACGACGGGCAGCGGCCTGTTGATGACGCTGCTCAACATCATTCCACTCTGGCTGGTGATCGTGGGCCGCCGCGTGATCCTCACCCTGGCCGTCCATCCCCCTGCCGTCGAGGAGCCGTGACTCATGACATCGCCCGGGGGCAACCGCAGCATCGTCCGCTTCCTGCTGCCCATGGCCGACATCATGGCCCTGCTGTTTTCGTTCTTTCTGCTATTGCCGCATCTGGAGCAGGACCCGAGCAAAGCTCCTACAGCGGCGGCAGAAATGGGCAGTCCGTGGGTCTGGCAGGAGCAGGAGCGGTTGCGAGAAGAATTGCAGCGGCTGAAACGGAGAAACCGTCTGCCGGTGGACGAACGGCTCATGATCGTGGTGCTGGACATCGACGGAGACACCGGCGAGTTGTTGCTCCTCGAGGGCGACTCGGTAAAGCGCCTTAATGCCGCCTCGATCGACCCCGTGATCCAGACTCATCTGGCTCAGGCGACGGCCGAGGACCGGGAACTGTTTTACCTGCTGCGGGTGCCCCGGCCGGACGAAAAGGGCAGCCGACCGCACCCGACGGTCGCGGACGAAATCAACTACCGCCGCTGGTTCGGTCGCCGCAAGGTGGACTTTCGCATTGACTATCCCCGCTTGGCGGAGTAGGAGTCATGACCGCTCATTGGCCGCTTTCCCTTTCGGACTGGTTCCACGGTTCCGATCCGATGGGCATGTTGCTGTGGACCGCTTACGTCTTCGTAGTGGTGTCCTCGGCGCTGGTCGGCGGGCTCGTGACCGGGTTCGTATTCCAGCACCTCGTCGGCATTTTCATTCGCAATCTCTCGATCCAGGCCGTCAGCCGAGCACGAATCCTCGGTGGGGTCGTCTGTGCCATTTTGGCCGTCTTGTTGCTCAACCCCGGCTGGCTGGGTCTGGGTGGAGGCCAAGGGTCTGGACCGGATCAGCCGGGGATGGCGGAGGTCCAGCCGGACCAGCGTCCCGAGGAAGCGGCCGATCCGGCAAACCCGCCCGCTCCGCCGAGTCTCGCTGACCGTTCCGCCGGCAACGGCGTCCTTCGCATCCTCATTCTCGGCAGTGAGACCAAACCCTCCTTCCAGCCGGTCAACCGCTTTTTCGCCATCCTCGACGACCCCAACCCGGAGCCGCTCGATGCCGACCAGGTGATGCAGCGTATCGAGGCCCTTCGCAAGGACCGGAGCCTGAAGGAAGTGGAATTAGTCGTGGTTCCCCAGAGCACCTCCATCCACAATACGCCGGTGCAACAACTGCGATCCAAGCTCGGCGAAGCCAATCTCCGGGTCTATCTTCCGCCGGGCTTGCCTTGACTCCCCTGCCCTGGTCGCCGGAGGTCTGCTCGATGAGGTCGGCTTGTCGGGTCGAGATCGTCGGTCCTCCTGAATCCGACAAATCGGAGTTGTGCCGCTGGCTCCAACAGTGCGACGCCCCCCAGGGGAGAATCGACTGGCTCGTCGAAGAAACGCCGACTGCCGCCGGTGACGCCCTGATTTTCGCCTGTCCCGCCCAGGGTGCGGCAAGCGCGCTACGGCAACATCTGGCCGACCTGGCTCGACGCCTTCAGGAACTTTCCGCACAACGCGGTCAGCGTTGCGAGGCAGCCGGATTTCCCGTCTTCGTGGTAATCACGCAAGCCGACCTGCTGGCACGACCGGGACAACCGTTCGAAGAGTGGCTGGAAGCTCTGGAAATCCGCAAAGAACAGATCGGCCGACTGTTCTTCTCCCTGCTCGGACCAGGGGGTTTGCAGGGCTTCGGGGCGCCGCGGGTCCATTTATGGGCGACGGCTTCCCGTCGGCCGCCGCTTCCGGAGATCGGATCGAGCAGCGCGGAGCCTTTTGGCGTTCAAGAACTGGTTCGACAAGTTCGAGCGGCCATTGCCGATCATCGTCGGCGGCATACCCGTCAGCAACGCCGCCTCCGGGTGTTGCTGGCTTTGTCCGTGGCCGCGCTGTTGGTGCTGTTGCTCACGGCTGGAGTGTTTCTGCTCATCGGCTCGGCCCGCTCGGAGCTTTGGCCCAAGCAACCCGAGCCGGTCTGGGAACCCGGCGAGTTGCTGGTCGAGGGCGAGCGGCTGCTTGAGGCTGCCCGACGTCTCATCGCCTTCGAAGGCTATGTTCAAATGTGGGAAAGGGCTGCGTCCTCGTCCTCCCCCACGTCTTCCGCGGCTCGATTCGCCGTGGATTGGCGGACTTGGCACGACGACGGACGGCGAATCCTGGCGGAAGCTCCTGGACTGCGATCGCGTCTGAACGCGGTACGCATTGGCGAAACGCTGTCGGCCCGATTGCAGGACGCCGAGGAAGAATTGGCCGCTCTGCTGGCCCGGGCGGCGGCACTCGGGCTGGTTCCGAACGACAACTCCCGCCCAGCCTGGCTGGTCTTTTCGGCCAACCCCGCCAACGACTGGTCCGCGTGGCGAACCGACTTGCAGGCCCGTTTCAGCCGCGTAAACCAAGCCCAGGTTTCTGAGGTGCGGCGCGCCTGGCCTCCCGAAGTACCTGCTGGCGTGGTTGACCTGTACCAAAGGGCCGCTCGGGCCGGTCTGGAAAACCTGCTCGAACCCGTCCGCCGTGAAATCCACCAGCGGTTGATGCAGATCGGTCGAGAGGAAGAGACTGCGGAAGCGTGGCAGGCCCTGGCCGAGGGATGGTTGTCCAATCAGGCGGAGTGGGAACTGTATGAATGGCGGAGCTTCGCCCTGCTGATGATGGAGCTTGCCGGCGAGGCCCATCCAACCGACCCGCTTATAGAACTGGTTTCCTTTCTCCGACAGACGGAGTTTGCGTTACCGCTGGATCGGGCCAGCCTTGAGTTGCCGCCCGCTCTTAAGGTTGGAGACACAAAGGTTCTCGGACTGAAGCCGACGGGCAGCCCGCTCATCATTCGAGTGGAGAATGCCCTGGGGACCGTAACTGTTCTCAACCTGGTGCCGTTGGAGGAGACAGGTCCGCTTTTGACCGGGACGGAAGGGCACGTCTTCGCTGCAACCCGGCAAAGTCCGTTGTCCAAAGGACGACTACGCATCCGCCCTGGAGATCGCCTCTCCGCTCGATTGGCAGTACAAGATGCCGATGGGCAAAGGTGGGAACTTTTCTGGTCTGACCGTGACAGCCCGTCTCAGGTGTACACCCAGGCCGTGCTCGTACAGGCACCTCGCATTTGGCCAATTTCGGCTCCCGCAAACCAGCCGAACGCCATCGCGTTTGGCGTGCAACTTCGATTCGCGGATCCTCAAGCGTTCAGCCTGCCGAAACTCTTCCCGCGTTGAAGGGACGGCGATGACCGTGGCGGCGTTACTTGCCGTCGGCCAATTCGACCGTCCAGACGGCCGAGGTATGCACGATGTCGCTCTGCTGATTCCCGGGATCGGAAATCTGCCCTAAGGCATCGAGAAATGCCCGGCCTTCCACAACCTGGCAAGTATCAGGGTCGAGCCACATGATGCCGTGAAGGGTCCCCTGAACTCTGCTTGTGCCTGGTACCGCGTCGCCCGTGAAGAGAATGCAGGGCAGGATTTTGCCGGCCTGCTCGGCCATGCCGACATAGGTGTAGCCGATTTGAAACGGAATCGGTTCCTGAATTCCGAGCGGATCGCCATGAACCGGCACTGATCTAGTCCACGATTTGCCGGGCTGCCAATTCTGGCCCTCTGGCGGTGCTTGCAGGACGGCCAAAAGTTGATCGAGTACCCGATGCAGACCGGCCAATTCCTTGCCGAACTGTCCGGCTTCTGCGAAGCGTGGCTCGCTGACCTGCGTTTGCAGGTCTTGATTGCCCAACTGGTGGCTCAGGATTTCCTGGAACAGTGGCTGCGGCAAGGGCCGATCTCCGATCCGTACACCCAGGTCAAATCCGAGGAACCGGCCGATTTTGCCTTCGGTATCCGGTTCTCCTCGACAACCTAGAGACACGGTCAGCGGCATGACGTTGCCGTCTTCGCCGCTCCGACTGACGACGCGATAGCGGGCCGAGAGTTTCCGGGGCCGGGTATCGCCCTCAGGAGGTGACTTCAGTCGAGTTGGCAAAGCTTGAAGAGCGAGCACCGGCTGGTAGGCGGTGCTGGCACCCACAAGACTCTTGCCTTTTGGCTCCACCGCGTAGGGACGCAGATGATAGACCTTTCCCTCCGGCAACGCGGGGAGGTTCAAATGTCCCCGCCGCCACGATTGCCTTCCTGGCGGCAAAGCGACTCGGCCTTCAACCGGAAGCTCGTCCACCCATTCAGCGGGTAACCGGGTTTGGGGATCGGCGATGCTCCAGGCAATGCCGACTTCTTTGTAACGCTTCAGCGGATCAAGCACTTCCAGGCTGACCGGCAGGACGACGCCGCCCGCATCCTCCTGGCTCTGTCGCGGCAGGCCGACGATCAGGTCACCGAATCGTCCGTGGTAAAGGTACCAGACATGTTCCGCGGGCACGGCGAAACTGATGCCGGTGTTCCGCAGCAAGTTCACATAGATCGAGACCGCCACGCCGACGACCCGGCCCTGAGCATCTACCACCGGCCCGCCCGAGTTGCCCGGATTCAGCTCCCCGTTCATTTGGATGCGGTACGTCTCCTTGCCGTCCCGCACAAAGCTGGCGACCGAAACCTTGCTCGTGGACATTCGCGTATTCAGGTTCTCTCCGTAGGGAAAACCAAAGGCTACGAGAAGCTGGGTCCGGAACAGGGTAGAGGCGGAAACGACTTTAAGCGGTTCTGGCAGGTGTTCCGCCGACCCATCGACACGCAACAGCGCCAGGTCGTAGTAGCCGTCAGCGTGCAGCACTTTGGCGTTGAACTGCTTTTCGTCGGCTTCTCCACTGTTGACGAAAACGGTGACCGAGTTCGGCGGAGACGAGCCGGGCTGTTTCATGCCGACGACGTGGGCATTGGTCACGATGATGCCGGGTGCCAGGGCGAAGAATCCGCTGCCCTCGCCTTGAAACGGCGGTCCAGCCGGCGAGCCGGTCCGCAAGACCCTTAGCCGAACCGTGGCCCGCTCCACCCGTTCCAGGACATCACGGGGCAAGCTGCCGTCGGCGGCCATGACGGTTTCCTGCTGCTCTTTTTCGGTCAATCTCGGGACCGGATTCTCGACCGTGACCCGCAGCAATTGGTTGTTCGCATCGCCGTTCAGTTGAGATTCGTAAGTGAGCAATTCCGGCTTTTGCCCGGAAGACATGATCAACTCGGCCTGCGCCACGTCCTGCGAATCCCATTTCCATAACGGCACGCTCAAGATAGTCGGATCCCAGCCGGGCCGCACAAACGGCCCCCCCGGCAGCCCTGGACCCTTCGCGGGAGGTTCGACCTTGACCTGTCGGTTACGGTTATCTCGCTGGATTTCGTAGATGAAATAAGCCAGGAAAACCGCGGCAGCGATCACCACCGCCAGAATCCCACCCGCCACCAGACATCCCAGCACCCACGCCAACGCTGGCGTCCCTGTGGAAGCTGCCGGAGCTGGCGGACGAGGCCGACGCGGGCCGGGCCGGGGTCGCGGGGCGGGTCGTTCCATCCCCGGCTGCATCTGTTGCACTGGCTCGACGACCGGGGGCGCTTGATCCGCCGAACCGGCGGGCTGCTGTGCAGTCTCGCTTCGAGACGACTCCTCGGGCGTCTCTGCTTCCCGGGCGGTGGACGCGACAACCTCCGATGCTGCTGAGGAACTCACCGGATTGGCTGGTCGGGGTCGAACCGGGGAAGGTGGCTGCGGCCGCACGGGCTGTCCTTCCCCGTAAGGCGCAGCGACGAAAACGGCACGGCAAGACTTGCAGCGCACCTGTTTTCCGGCCAAATCTCCGGGGACGTGGAACAAGGCTCCGCAGCCCGGACACACACAATAAGCAGCCATGATCGATGATTCCTCTCCGGGAGCGAAATCTGCTCTCATGGTAAGCGTTCCCCCGACCCGCGGCAAGCGAATCGCTTCCTTGCGGTCGCGGCTGGGACGACGGGGCGGCGCGGAGTTGCGAATCGAGTGGCGGCGCGGAATGGGGAAGCGGGTCGCGGAGAGGGGTGAACATGCAAGGACGATTCCCTGTCCCGGCGCGGTGGGATTGGGGGAGAAAGTTCAGCAACGAGGCGCTTCGGCTATTTCTTGGCTTCGCCGCCAGCAGCAGCCTCAGCCCCTTCCTTGGCCTCTTCCTTCGCCTTCTTGCCCTTCTTAATGACGACTTTGTGGACACGGACCTTGGGCAGACCGAATGGGCTTTGGCCTTCCTTCCAGCGGTCCTGCTCCTCAAGCACCTTGATCCGCTCCGCCCGTTTCAGGACGCTGCGGGCACGGGCCAGGGTGTTCTTGCGTCGCAGGCTCTTGTCAATCGACATGGCAATCTTGCTCCGGCAATCCATCTTCGCTTGTCCGAACAGTCATGCTAAGAAGAAGACACCAGGCTGACAAGCTGAAGGATCGGCAAGCGGACGTGCCTGCTCCAAGTCAGCGAGCCAAAGCGGCGATGCCACGGAACTCTTTCTGCAAAGCGTCGTAGAAGCGGGCGTATTGAGCGTAGATGCGGTCGTACTGCCGGCGGAGTTCCTCCCGGGGATGGATTTCCTCCGTGACCCGGATGGCTGAGCAGGCTTCCGGCACCGAGTTGTACTCGCCGACGCCGACCATCGCCAGCAGAGCCACGCCATAGGCCGGGCCTTCCTGGGCGTTGATGAGGGCCACCTTCTGGCCGTAGATGTCGGCCTGCAACTCCCGCCAGAACGGACTCCGCGCTCCTCCGCCGGAGAGGCGAATCTGCTCCGCCGTGATGCCCAGACCCCGCATCACTTCCAGACAGTCCCGCATGGCGAAAGTCGCCCCTTCGACGACGGCCCGGGCCAGATGCTTCCAGCCGTGCCGAACCGTCAGGCCGATCCATGCTCCCCGGGCTTCGGGATCGGGATGGGGATGACGTTCGCCGGTCAGATAAGGAAGGAAAAACAAGCCCTCAGCCCCCGGTGGAACCTGGGCGGCTTCGGCAAGGATGAGGTCGTAGGGATCGACTTGGCGGAGGCGGGCGAGATCGGCTTCGGCGTGGGCGAACTGGTTGCGGAACCATTGCAAGCTGCCCCCCGCGGACAGGACCACGCCCATCATGTGCCATTTGCCCCGGACGGCATGGCACATGGTGTGGACTTTGCCTTGGGGATGCGTCTGCGGCTCTTCGCTGTGGGCGAAGATGACGCCGCTGGTACCCATCGTGGCGCTGAGGATGCCCGGCCGGACGATGCCGTTGCCGACTGCGCTGGCCGCCTGGTCTCCCGCTCCGCCCACGACCGGCGTACCGGCCGGGACGCCCAGTTCTCCCGCCGCCGCTGCCGTCACTTGGCCGGTCACTTCCTCGGATTCCCGGCACTCTGGCAGCAGGTCGCGGGAGATGTCCAGCTTTGACAAGAGGGTGTCGCTCCAACGCCGCTGCTGCACGTCCAGAAGCAGCGTGCCGGAAGCGTCGCTGACTTCCGTGAAATAGCCGCCGGTCAGGCGGAGGCGAATGTAGTCCTTAGGCAACAGAATCTTGTGGGTCCGTTCATAGATGCCCGGTTCGTGCTTGCGGACCCAGAGGATCTTCGGAGCGGTGAAGCCGGTAAAGGCCGGGTTGCTGACCAGTCGGATAAGCGCTTCGCGTCCGCCGGCGCGGTCCTCGATCTCGTGGCATTCCGCTTCGGTACGTTGGTCGTTCCACAGCAAAGCCCGGCGTAAGACCGTGTTGCTTTTATCTACGAAGACGGAGCCGTGCATCTGACCGCTGAGGCCGATGCCTTTGACCTCCCGCCCGGAAACGCCGGCCTTGGCCAAAGCCGCCTGGACGCTCTGCACCGTGCTCCGCCACCAGTCTTCCGGGTCCTGTTCCGACCATCCCGGCTGGGGAAAATAGCTCGGATGCTCCGCAGTGGCCGTCGCCAGCACCGTTCCCTCGGGCCGGGCCACAAGGGTCTTGGTCCCGCTGGTGCCGATGTCGATGCCCAGGTAAACGCTCATGGTTCGCTCCTGCGGTGACAAACCCGGCGGCGATTGTATCGCCGGTTCTCCACGGCTGCGAGAGGCTGATGGCGTTCCTATACTAACGGCAGGGGTTGATTCATCAGCCCGAACTCGTTCCCTGTCGAGCCTGAAGATCATGACCGCCAACGACCATCCGCACGGATCCCATTATCTGCGGGGGACCAAGATTCCGACCCTTGTTTTCCGCACCAGTCAGGAAGCCTCCCGGCACGTCGCCTTGATGATCGAGAGCCTGATCCGGCAGAACAACTCGGCCGGTCGGCCAACCGTACTCGGTTTGCCGACGGGTTCCACCCCCGTCGGCCTTTATCGCGAACTGATTCGCCTGCATCGCGAAGCGGGTCTGGATTTCTCCCGCGTCATCACGTTCAACCTCGATGAATACTATCCGATGTCGCCGGACGACCCGCACAGCTACAACCGCTGGATGCACGAGACGTTCTTCAAGCACGTCAACATCCGGCCGGAGAACATCCACATTCCCAACGGCACCGTTCCGCTCGACAAACTGGACGAATACTGTGCCGATTACGAGAACCGCATCCGCAAGGCCGGCGGGATCGACCTTCAGATTCTCGGCATCGGCCGGACCGGACACATCGGCTTTAACGAACCCGGCTCGACCCGCACGAGCTGTACCCGCCTGGTAACGCTCGATCCGGTGACCCGCCGCGATGCCGCTTCCGACTTCTACGGCGTCGAGAACGTGCCTTACCAGGCGATCACCATGGGCGTGGGCACAATTCTGGAGGCCCGCCGAGTGGTCATCATGGCATTCGGCGAGCACAAGGCGGACATCGTGGCCAAAGCCATCGAAGGCGAGCCCAGCGACGCCATCACGGCCAGCTACCTCCAGCGCCATCCCGACGCCACGTTCATCCTCGACGAAGCCGCCGCCGCCCAGACCACCGCGATGCGGAGGCCGTGGGTCCTCGGCACCGTCGCCTGGACCCCGTCCCTGATCCGACGGGCCGTGCTGTGGCTGAGCCTGACGGCCAAAAAACCGCTGCTGATGCTCTCCGACGAGGATTTCCGCGCTCACGCCCTGTACGAATTGCTGCGCGAACACGGCCCGGCGGAGAAGCTCGGGTTGCGGGTCTTCAATGAGATGATGGCGACCATCTGTCCCAAGCCCTGCGGCGACACGCCTCAGACGGTGCTGGTCTTCAGTCCGCATCCGGACGACGACGTCATCAGCATGGGCGGCACGATCATCCATCTGGTCGAGCAGGGGCACAAGGTCCACATCGCCTACATGACCAGTGGCAACATCGCCGTCTTCGATCACGACGCTCTGCGGTTCACCGACTTCGTCGCCACCTTCAACCGACTTTTCGGCATCGACGAGGAAAAAACCCGTGCCGTGGCGGAGAAGGTCAGAAGTTTCCTGGCGAGCAAGCGGCCGGGGCAGCGCGACTCGCCGGAAGTCCTCCGCATCAAGGGGCTGATCCGGGAAACGGAGGCAAGAGCGGCGGCGTTGTCGGTAGGAATCCCGCCGGAGCAGCTGGAGTTCATGGACCTCCGCTTTTACCGCACCGGCACCATCGCCAAAGCTCCGCTGTCCGCCGAGGACATCGAAGACGTAACCCGTCTGCTGGAACGATTACAACCGGCCCAGGTCTATGTGGCGGGAGATCTCTCTGATCCGCACGGCACGCACCGCATGTGTGCCGAGGCCGTGTTCCAGGCGTTGCGGCGGGTGCGGAGCAAAGGTCTGCATCCGAGCGTGTGGCTGTACCGCGGCGCGTGGCAGGAATGGGAACCGCACGAGATCGACCGCGTCGTCCCGCTCAGCCCCGACGACATGGAACGCAAGAAGCTGGCCATCTTCAAGCACCAGTCACAGAAGGACCGGGCCATGTTCCCCGGCGGCAGCGATCCCCGCGAGTTCTGGCAACGGGCCGAGGCTCGCAACATCCACACCGCCCAACTGTACGACCAACTCGGCCTGCCCCAGTATTTCGCCCTGGAAGGCTTCGTGGAGTGGCGCGATCAGGGAGTTTGAGCGAGGCATTTTGACATAGGTATGTCACGAGTGATCTTGCCAGTTGCGGCAGCTGGTGCTAGCGTTCCGGGAACTGGGGTCGCGTTTCGGTCGGGCTGGGGCGTTTCCTTTCAAGACGGCCCTTGATTTGCGACGTATGATAGTAGTGACGGGCCGAGTCCAGCGGCCGAACTGTGGGAAGGGGAAGAGGCATGAGCAAATCGCGGAACCGGAATACGGCCAACGTCGGAGGACGGCGGAAGGTCTTGACAGGAGGCATCAGTCTGGAACAGGCGCAGAAGATGCTGCCCCTGGTCCGCCACATCGTCGCCGACATCCAGACACGGTGGAACCGGCTCTCCAATCTCGAAGCCGAGCAACTCGATCTGGACCGCCGTAAACGCTCCTTGGACTGGCCGCAGCGTTCTCGCCGTTACGAAATTGCCGAAGAGATCGCCCAGGAAACCCGCGCCTTGCAAGAAGCTGTCGCCGAACTGGAGCGGCTCGACCTGGTGCTCGTCGATGCCGTGCATGGCGAGGTGGCTTTCCCCACCGTCCTGAGGAATCGCCGGGCGTATTTCCTCTGGCGGGCCGGCGAGCCGGAAGTCAAGAACTGGTGCTATGCCCACGATCCCGGGCGGCACCCGGTGGACAAGGAAAACTAGACCAGGTTGCCGTCGAACGCGGGGTCATTTGGCCGCGGCTTTCTTCTTGGGAGGGGTTGGCGGAGCCTTGGGGATTTTGCGGACTTTCTTGGTCGGCGTGACCATAACCAGGCCGGTGTTGTAACCGGGGACTGCGCCGCGGACCAGGAGCAGATGGGCGTCCTTGTCGATGCCGACGACCTGGAGGTTCTTGACCGTCACCCGTTCATTGCCGTAGTGCCCGCCCATCCGCTTGCCCTTCTTGATCTTGCCGCTGTTGCCGCGGTCCGTGGCATGGCCGCCCAGACTGCCTGGGGCGCGGTGGTGTTTCTTGACGCCGTGGCTGGCTCCCAGGCCGGCAAAACCCCAGCGCTTCATGACGCCGGCCCGGCCTCGCCCCTTGGTCCAGCCGACCACGTCCACGCTTTTGACCTGCTCGAACAACTCCACCGTCAGCGTGTCGCCAACCTTTTGCGTCGCTGGTTCCTTCAGCCGGAACTCGCGGATGTAGCGTTTCGGTTCGCAATTGGCTTTGGGAGGCAGGGTCTCGCCGGCGGCCAGCCGGGCACGGGTTCGCTTCGAATCGAGCCGGACCACGTGTCCGGTCTCGGGACGGGTCGCCTTGCGTCGCGGCTTATCCAGATAGCCCAGTTGCACGGCGTCGTAGCCGTCTTTCTCCTGGTTGCGGATTTGCAAGACCGTGCATGGCCCGACTTGCAACACCGTCACCGGAATGGCTTCGCCGTTTTCGCCGAAAACCTCCGTCATTCCGACCTTGCGACCCAACAATCCCAGCGGCATGGCCCCTTACTCCTGTCTGCGGGCTGAATGGCAATGTTCGGAACAGTCATGATAGCAATGCAGTCCGCGCCGTACAGGGTCACTTCGTTGGTCGGAACGTCAAAGACCCCACCAGGGCCAAGTCCCGCACACCGAACCGTTCGACCTGGCTGACCTCCGTGGTGAAGGCCATCAAAACCTGATCGCCTTCCGGACCCGCGACAGCATACACGTTCTGCACGATGGGCAGATCATCCGCCCGACCCGCCACCGAGAGGCGGTAAATCCAGCAACCCTTGTCAGCGGGAATTTCGCCCGCTTGAAGTACCTGCTCGACGCGGAAGCCCGGTGCCTCCCGCACCAGTTTCTGCACTTGTTCGATGCTGAGGTGCTCGCCGCGCCGAGCCTTCGGTAGGAAGGTGATGTTCAACTGCCCAAGCAGCTCGCCGTCCTCGATCAGGCGCAGGACGGCATACTGATCGGTCTGCGTCACCACATGCCAGTTTCGGTCGTAGAGGAACTCCCAGCGTCCCTTGGGATCGCGAAAGAGCAGGCGCAGGGACGCCTCGTCCGGCACGGCGGGAAGACCAGCAACGATTTCGTCACTCAGCTCGGCGGAATTCTCCACAAAGTTGCGGCGGACCTGAAGGGTTGTCTCAGTCTTCGAAGCCGGGCTGACCGGGCCGGGATTGCGTTGCTCCTTTTGATGCCATTCGACGGCGTGCCAGCGGTTGTGGCGGAGATCGAAGGAGACGGTGGCCGTCACTTCCAGACGCACCTCCGCCCCGCTGCTGATACCCTCGACGGTACCGGCGATGCGGATCGTGGCCAGATCGTCTCCAACCCGCTCCAACTGGCCTTGGACCTCCTGCGAAACCAGGGCGTCGAGAACGCACAGGCCCTGCACGGCCAGGGGAGGCACGGGCCAGGATTCGCCGACCTTGAGCTTTTCGACCGGGAAGACTTGCGACAGAGCCAGTGTGTTGAAATGCTGGCCGATCAGCTCCTCTTCCTCCCGGGTCAAGGGGCCGTGCGGAGAGTAAGCCACTGTGCGGTCTTTTATGTGCTGCACCACTTGCAGTCGCAGCTCCGGCCGGAGTTCCCGAGACCGGGGCACGCCATGCACACTGATCACCGCCCGAGCGGTGGCGTATTTCCGGGCCACCCGCACTGGCCGATGGGCGGCATCCACGTCCAGAATCCGTTCTACAAAGTCATGGCGGGCCTCGGCCTTCAGCGGCAGATTCGTGGTCTTGTCACCGCTGCGGATCGCCAGATGGCCTTTGAGCTTCATGTCGATCTGAAGCCGAAACTGTTCGTCTTTGCGGACGGCTTCGGTCAGGCTGACGCCGTCGGCGGCCCATGATAGCGACCCGACGCCAATAACAACGACCAGGGCCGCTCCGATCAACTTCCCACGCATGCTTGCGACCTCCTTGCCCGACTCGAACCCGACGGCAGGGGGCAGAAAATAGCCGCTTCGGGAAATGGGGTCAAGGCGGAGGACGCTTCCTGGGTCACGGCACGGGCTTCCAATTGGCCTTCACGGGGCGATCCAGTTTGACGGGCGGAAGCGTGGGCGGACGGGACCTCGGCACGGAGGCAGGCTGGGACGTCGGAGAGGAAGGACGAACGTACTCGGCGGGAGCGACTTCGCTGGGCCGCTCGAAAGCCGGGCCAGAAGTCCACGGCGGTAGAGGCGGCTCGGTCGGCGGCGGCATCGGCCCCGGAGACGGCTGGGAGAGAGGCGGATCGACCGGCATCGGGGGGGGCAGCATCGGCGGCTCCAAGTGCGGACCCGGCGGGAGCGGGCAGGCGTCCGGCGAAGGTGCGATCCGCTCCCGCATCGCCGGTTGGGCTGCCAGACGCACCGTGACATCCTTATCCGCCTCGAAGTGCTGGCCGTCCAGGGTCGTGAAGCGGGCCACGACCCGCAGCTTTTCGTGCATCGGCCAGCTTTTCCAGGGCACAGTGATGCGGTAGGACGGATTGCCCAACCAGGGCGTTTCCCACTTCCGCCGCAACTCCGCCGGGGAGAAGTCCCACCACGACAACGGCACTTTGATTCCTTGCGGTGTGACCTCGAAGACTTCCAGGCGCAACGAGCCGGGGGCCTTGACGCTCTGTCCGTCGCCGTCGAGCGGTTCAAGGATGACTTGCAAGGCTTCGTCGCCGGGCAGGACGGGATCCTCGTCGTAGCCGCCGGTCAGCCGACCGAGGCGAATCTCCTTCACGAATGGGACGGCACTTGCGCCCGGCACCGTTCCCGGCGGAGCACCACAGGCCAGCTGTTGAAGCCGGGCGACTTCGTGTTCCAGGGCCTGGACCAGGGCGTCACGCTGGTCGAGTTCGCGGCGAATCTCAGCGAGTTGGCTTTCCTTGGCTCGCAGTTCAGCTTCGACGAGTTCGCAGTTGGACCGGCAACCGGGCGAAAGGCTGAGCAGCAGGGAAACCAGGACGCATCCCGGCGCATGGAATCCGCGGAACATGCCGCGGAGACGCTGGCAGAGGATCGCATCCATGCTCGCCTCGCTGTACTGCGTCGCCGCCGAGAAGTCACTGAATCACGTCGGGCCGGGGCGCGGGCAGATGCTGCACCCGTTCCAGGACGTGATCCACCAGCCCGTAATCGCGGGCCTCCTCGGCGGACATGAACTTATCGCGGTCAGTGTCGCGCTCCACCTTCTCCAGAGATTGCCCGGTGTGTTTCAGAAGAATGTTGTTGAGCACCCGTTTGAGCCGCAGAAACTCCTTGGCGTGGATCAGGATCTCGGTAGCGGTGCCTTCGCTGCCGGCCATCGGCTGATGGATCATGACTCGGGCGTTGGGCAGGCAGTTGCGTTTGCCCTTGGTCCCCGCGGCCAGGAGCACCGCGGCCATGCTCGCCGCCTGGCCGATGCAGTACGTCGCCACCGGGCAGGTGACGTACTGCATGGTGTCGTAAATGCCCAGCCCCGCCGTCACCGACCCGCCAGGGGAATTGATGTACAAATGGATGTCCGCCTTGGGATCCTCAAACTGCAAGTAAAGCATCTGGGCGATGATCAGATTCCCCATGGTGTCGTCAATCGGTCCCTGCAAAAACACGATGCGGTCCTTGAGGAGCCGGCTGTAGATGTCCATCGCCCGCTCTTCACGACCGCTCCGCTCGATGACAAAAGGAACCAGCGTCATGGTGTGTTCTCCTGCGAAGACACCGAGCTACCCTCATTGTCGGCAACTCGGCGTCTGCATCTGCAAAGGGAAGCCCGCGAACCGTCGGTAATTCCGCGGGAATTGCGAAACTGGAGGCCGTGGGCAAAACCGGCCGAACCTGCCCCATTTGCCTATCTGGTCTTGCCGCTACTCGGCTTGGTCAACACCTCGTCCACCAGACCATAAGCCTTGGCCTCTTGCGCCGTGAACCAGCGGTCGCGCTCCGTCTCCCGGGCGAGCTCCTCGACGGGCCGCCCGGTGTGCAGAGCAAGGATCTGGTTGAGTCGTTCGCGTTCCTTGATGATCTCCTGGGCCTGGATCTCGATGTCGGAGACCTGCCCGCCCACCTGGCCCCAGGGCTGGTGGATCATGATCTTCGAATGGGGCAGAGCGTAACGCTTGCCCTTGGTCCCGCCGGCCAGCAGGATCGCTCCGCCGCTGGCGGCCATGCCGATGCAGTACGTCGCCACCGGACATTCGAGGAACTGCATCGTGTCGTACATCGACAGGGTCGCCGTCACCGATCCGCCTGGGCTGCTGATGTAGAAATGCACCTCCTGCGTGCGGTTCTCGTACTGAAGGTACAACAGCTTCATCACGACTTCGATGGCGTTGCCGTCGTGGATCGGGCCTGCCAGGAAGACGATGCGGTTTTCCAGCAGCACATCGCCCAAGGTCATCTGGCGTTGCCGCATGTAGTCCCGGTAGCGCTGCACTCGGGGCGGCAGATAGCCGGGCAGAAAGTCGGAGCCTATAATCATGTCCATAAACATTCCTCGTCATCCGCCTGCGGTGAGGCGGGATCAGTTCGATGCGGTTTCTTCGGAGCTGGAAGCCTCTTCCTCTTCGGGTGTCTCGGGCAACTCCACAGTTGCTCCCGGCACCGCCTGCTCCTCGATCACCTCCGGCTGTTGTTCGGGCTGGTATTCCACGTCCTCGTATTCGGCATGGGCCAGCACCAGATCGAGGGCCTTGCGTTCCAGGATCTGTCCCATGAGCGATTCCATGAGGTCGTCCTTCTCGATCCGCGCCCGCACCCGTCGCGGCGTTTCGCCGGTCTGTTCGGCGATGCGGTCGATCTCCTCGGCCACGTCGTCGTCGGTGACTTCGATTTTCTCGACCTCGGCGATCTTCTGAAGGACGAACTGTTCTTTCAAGGCCCGCTCGGTCTCCTGGATGGCGTTCTGTTGCAGGATGACCAGACGATTGCGAATCTCGTCGTCGCTGACGCCGGCGGATTGCAGTTCGAGCACCATCTTTTGCAAGGTGCGGCGGGCCTGGCGAGCCACCAGGCTGGGCGGCAAGTCCCATTGAGCCGTGCGGGCCAGGTAATCCGTGACCTGTTGACGGGCCAGCTTGCGTTGTTGCAATTCGACCTCCCGTTCCCTGAAGCGTCGCAGGTACGCTCGCAGATCTTCCAGCGACTCCATGCCGAATTGGCGGAGAAATTCCGGCGTCGGTTCGGCGGGCTGGATCGCTTTCACGGCGCGGACGTCGAAGCGGGCCTCGATGGTCTGGCCGCGCAGGTCCGGGTCGCTGAGCGTCTGGGCCAGGACGAGGTCGAGGATGCGGGACTCACCCGCCTGCACGCCGGTGATTTTCTCCCCGAAGTCGCGGATGATGCCGTCCTTGAAGGCCAGCTGCGGGTCGATCCGGATGGCCACGCCGGTGGAGCGATTGATCTCCTTGCCCTGGTGGGAGAAGGTGATGTCGGCCACGATGACGTCCCCCAGGGCTGCTGGAGCGTTTTTGTCCACCGCCTGACCGTTGCGGCGCAGGAAGTCGCTCAGGAAACGATCTACGTCCGCTTCGGTAATGCGGCGAACGGGCCGCTTGATCTTAAGCCCCTTGTATTCCGGCAGTTCAAATTCGGGGGCGACCTCGACATCGAACTCATAGACCAGCGGGCCTTCCTTGGGCAGTTCGACGGCCAGGGGATCGAAGTCCGGCTGGGCGATCGGGTTGATCCGCTTATCGTCGGTCAATTGCTCGAGGCTTTGCAGCAGAAGTTCGCCCTTGACCTGATCGGCGACTTCCTTGGCATAGCGTTTCTCGACCAGTTTGCGGGGGGCTTTGCCAGGGCGATACCCGGGCACAAAGGCGTCGCGGACCAGTTCGCTGATCTTTTCGTTGAGGCGCTGGTCCACGTCGCTGCGGTCGATGCAGACGCGGACATGCTTGCGGCACGGGCCGACGTCGCGGACTTCGACGGTCATGTTGAGACGTCGAGGTTTGAGTTCGGCCTCCGCGGCAGCGGACTGGTCCGCAATTTCAGCCACGCCGGTTTCTCCCTGGGCCGATTCGCTCTCCTTCTGGCCTTCGGACAACGGCCGCTCTGGCATGGTGGCTCCTCCCTGGACTGCCAAGAAAGAAGGCCGAGACAGCCAAGCTCAGGCTTGACCTTCTCGGCCCGGAGCAAAAGCGGGTGATGGGGATCGAACCCACGACAACCACGTTGGCAACGTGGCGCTCTACCGCTGAGCTACACCCGCATGGCATCTTGTATTATAAGCCGCTGGTCCACCCCTGCAAGAGGCGGAATCACTGACTCATCCCCAGTTCGGGAAAACCACTTGTAGAGCAAAACACGGGGCGGGCAAGGCTTGCGGGGGGAGATTTCTTTTGCCGCAGAGAGTCGTTTTTGCGGTAGTCCTCGTCCCGCAGCTTGCGCCACAGGCTCTTCACGGCTTCGCTGATCAGGATGCGGGAATTGCCCAGGAAGCGGTCCAGGCGTCTGATGTGATGCGTGGTGATGCTCCCGAGGCGGCGGTCAATCTCGGCGAGGCTGACGCGTACCACGCCTCGTGCAGCCACCGCCGGGGCGGACAAGGGTTTGCTCTGGCTTCGGCGTAAGACAAAGCACAGACTCTACAGAAAGCCTAGCCATCGCTTTCATGCGATCCATGAAGGTTCCATTGTGCATGGTTCGTCCTGGGCTGGTTCGTGTAACCCCTGTACCGAAAGACGTTTGGCAGGGAACCGTCCGTTTTTAGCACTTGACGCAAAACTGGCGATGGGTCAGATCATGACCACCTTGACATTGGCCGTGCCCTATTACAACCGGCCCGATTTATTGTTGAAGTGCCTCCGCAGCGTGCAGGCTCAGGAACAGGCCAACTGGACGGCGCTGGTGTGCGATGACAGCTTGGATGGCTCGGCGGCGGATGTCGTCGAGTCGTTGAACGATTCTCGCTTTGTCTTGCATCGCAACCCCACAAATCTCGGCATGGCGGAGAATTGGAACCTGTGCCTGGCGTTGGCCCAGACGCCCTACGTCACGCTGTTGCACGCGGATGATGAATTGCTGCCAAACTACTCTGGTGTAATGCCGAAACTGCTTGATGAGCACCCCGATGCTGTCGCCGGGTTCTGCGAGACGCGAATCATTGACGCCCGGGGCCGCCCATGCTTTTCGCTGGCGGATCACGTCAAAACTTACCTCCGCCCGCGCGGGTTGGTACGGCTTCAAGGGGAATCAGGCCTCCGGACGGTCTTACGCGGCAACTTTATCATGTGCCCCACCGTCTGTTATCGCAGAGGGGCGTTGCCCAAGCCGACATTCAACCCGGCGTGGCGATTCGTGCTCGACTTCGATTTATTCACACGGCTGTTGCTGAACGGTTTCGCGTTGGTCGGCACGCCACAAGTCGCCTACGCTTACCGCCGCCACGAGGGGAACGCCACGACGGAATACACGCGGACACTCTTGCGGTTTCAGGAGGAATCGCGGCTTTACAGCGAGTTGGCCGAGGCCGCACTGGCCCGAAATTGGAATTCCGCAGCGCAGATGGCTCGGCGGAAACGCATCATCCGGCTGCATCTCGCTTATCAGGCGGCGCGGGATTTGGTAGGGTTGAGATGGAGGCATCTTGCCGAAAAATGGAGGTTGTACCGGAATCTGTAGCGTCGTGAGGGAATGAGACGAGTCAACAACTGCGCAGACGAGCCATCCCATGACGGCGTTGATCGTGATTCCCGCATTCAATGAAGAAGAAGCCCTGGCAGGTACCGTGGCGAGTTTGCAGGATTTGCCGTCGGGCTTCGAGGTGTTGATCGTCAACGACGGGTCCACGGACAAGACGGGGCCGTTGGCGGAGCAACTGGCCCGAACCAGCCGCGTTCCGCTGCATGTGGTGCATCTGCCGGTCAACTCGGGCATCGGGGCCGCCGTACAAACGGGCTACCGTTACGCCGCTGCGCAAGGCCGGTTTAAGTATGTAATCCAATTCGACGCCGACGGCCAGCATGATGCCCGCTATCTCGTGCCGATGGTGCAAAAGTGCGAAGCCGAAGGGCTGGATCTATGCATCGGCTCGCGGTTCCTGGCTGCGACGCCGGAAGGCTTCCAGTCCACTTACAGCCGTCGCATCGGTATACGCTTCTTTGCCAAGCTGATTGGCTTGCTGTCCGGCCAGCGTGTGACTGATCCGACGAGCGGCTATCGTTGTGCTGGCCCGCGGGCTTGGCAACGCTTTGCCGAACATTACCCCGAAGACTACCCCGAGCCGGAAGCCCTCTTCTGGTGTGCCCGCAATCGTCTCAAGGTTGCCGAGCTGCCGGTGGTCATGCACGAGCGGCAAGGCGGCGTGTCGAGCATTCGCCAACTGAAAGCGGCATACTATATGATCAAGGTGTCGATGGCGATTCTGTTTGACCGGATTCGTCGGTTGGAAGTCCGGGCATGATGATTCAGATTACCGCGGAACTGCTGATGGCCGTGGGCGGGGCCGTGGCGTTCATGATCACACTCTATTGGGTCCGACGCCGGGAGCTACGAGAAAAGTACGCCGTGGGCTGGATTGTCCTGGCGTTCTTGCTCTTGCTGATCGGCTTATTTCCCAGCGTCTTGAAAACCATCGCCGAAGCCTCGCGGCTGAGTTACCCCTCCGCGGTACTGTTCGTGGCCTTGACGCTGATCTATCTTTACTCGTTCAGTGTTTCTGTTTCGCTCAGCAACCAGTACCGGCGGAACATCCGGCTGACGCAGCAACTCGCTCTGTTGGAGGAACGGGTCCGCCAACTGGAACAAAAGCTCAACACCCCGCCTGCCCCGCCGCCTGGTCGTTGAACATCAGGTGATTCAGCAGCAGCACTAATCTCGAACGAGCATCCAAGCGTTAGGCCAGATCCCCGTCGGCCTGCGCTTGGGCGATCGAGCTACCTCCAGTGCTCCAACGATGATGATGAGCGTGTCAATATTGACGCGTACCACGCCTCGTGCAGCCCCCGCCAGGGCGGACAAGGGTTTGCTCTGGCTTCGGCGTAAGCCACTGCACAAGCTCTACAGACATCCAAGCCATCGCCTCCATGCGATCCATGACGGTTCCCTCGTGCATGGTTCGGCCTGGGCTGGTTCGTGTAACTTCTGTACCGAAAGACGTTTGGCAGTAAACCGTCCGTTTTTCAGCACTTGACACAAAACTGGCAATGGGTCAGGCGGAAGCCCGTCGGTGTGTGCGGCACGCAAATTCTGTTTGCACGGGGATGCGGTTTATGGTTTACTTGGAAGCGACGGCAACAGGGGAACTTCGCGTGCCTCCCGGCCGTATCATAGAAGAGGAAGCCTTTCCGGGGTCTCTTTGCGCAGGGTGACGGGATCATGTCCAACAACGCCAATCCGCAGGCGGACTTTGTTCCGACCGCTTCCACCAACTCCGCGCCGCAGGTGGCGGCCGTGAAGTCGGCTTTGCCCAGTCCGGACTTCATTTTGCTCACGGAATTGTCCAGCACGCCGCTGACGCTGCGAGATCTGCTGCCGCTGGTGCCCGCGGCCCTTATCAGCCTCGTCTTCAATGCGGGCTTCGTGCTCGGCATGATGATTTTCTACGATCTTGGGGCGGCTGAAGCCCAGGGGACGAAAAAGACGCTAGTGCTCGAAGACGAATCAACCCGGGTCGAGCAGGAACGCCGGGAGAAGGACTTCATCATCGACGATCCCGAAGATTTCACCCAGGCCTTCGACGTGACCACGCCGGCCGAGCCGAAACTGCCCGGAGCCGACCCCGAAGACCTCCCCGCCGGCTACCAGGAATCCCTCGATCCCAATGCCGTTGCCGGGGCCGGAACGGGACCAGACGGCGGTATCCAGGGGGCGGGCGCCCTGGCCAACGAAGGCTTCGCCGGGCACCTTCTCGCTGATGCCGCTTACGGCTTCAAGGGCGATCAGGGGGCCGGTCCGATGGGCGACGGCGGCGGCATCCCGACCGGCCGCGGCGGCGGATCGCCCACGGCGGGCGGCTTCGGTGCCCGCACCTCCCGCACCCTGGACAGCATTCGGGCCGCCGGCGGCAACGATGCTTCCGAAGCAGCGGTAGCTCGGGCCTTGCGTTGGCTGGCCGCTCACCAGTCCCCCGACGGTCGCTGGTCCTTGAATAACTACCATCGCCACAACCCAGCCTGTCGGTGCAAGGACCTCAACTTCGAAGGAAGCGTCATCGACAGTGACACGGCCGGAACGGCCCTGGGCCTGTTGCCCTTCCTCGGGGCCGGTCACACCCACAAGAAGGGAGCCAGTCCCTACGCCGGCAACGTCCTGCGGGCCTTGCAGTTCCTGACTGGCCGTCAGCAGAACAACGGCGACCTCGGCGGCGGCATGTATGCCCACGCTCTGGCCACCATCGCCCTGTGCGAAGCCTACGGCATGACGTCGGATATCAAGCTCCGCCTGCCCGCCCAGAAGGCCATCCAGTTCATTGAGTACGCTCAGAACACCCAGACCGGCGGCTGGCGCTATCAGCCGCGAACCGATGGCGATACTTCGGTCGTGGCCTGGCAGGTCATGGCCCTGCGATCGGGCCAGATGGCGGGGCTGACGGTGCGATCGCAGACGTTGGACTTGGCCAAACGCTGGCTGGACTCCTGCCAGAGCGAAGGCGGCTCCCGCTACTCCTACGTGCCCGGCAACGGAGCCACGCCGGCCATGACCGCAGCAGCCCTGCTCTGTCGCCAGTACATGGGTTGGGGACCGCGGAATCCTGCGCTGCACAAGGGCTGCGAGTTCCTGCTTCGCAGTGCTGCACCTCCTCCGGAAAAGCCCCGGCCTGGAGAGCAGCTCGGACCCATTTACTACTACTACTACGCCACTCAGGTCATGCACCACATGGGCGATAAGTACTGGGATGCCTGGAATCCCCGGATGCGCGACTTCCTGATCCGGACTCAGCTGAAGAAGGACGACGGCCACCGCGAAGGCAGCTGGGACCCGCGCGGCTCCGATCACGGCGGAGCGGGCGGCCGCATCTACTCCACGTCGCTGGCCTGCTTGACCCTCGAAGTCTATTACCGCCACCTGCCCCTGTATCGCCGCGAGCAGGTGAGCAAGGAAATCGATGCCGAAGAGATGAAGCCTGAAATGAAGGAGATGAAAAAGGACGACAAGGGAGCCAACTGAACCGTTGCCCTTTCGCTCTCCAGTGAATCGACAAACGGAAACGGCGTGGGTGTGACTTTCCCACGCCGTTTTTGCTTTGTGACAGGGAGGCGTCACTCGGCGGCCGCGGCGGCGGCCAGTTCCGGCGTAATGTTGAGCGTGGAATAGACGTTCTGCACGTCGTCGTGCTCGTCCAGCGTTTCCATCAGTTTGAGCACCTTGCGGGCCGTTTCCGGGTCCACGTCCATCGGGGCCTTGGCCAGTTGCGTGATTTCGGCGCTGAGCGGCACGAGTTGGGCGGCAGCGAACGCCTCCTGCACCTTGTTGAACAGCGGCGGATCGCAGGTGACTTCGAAATTGTTGCCGCTGCGGCGGACGTCATCGGCGCCGGCCTCGAGGGCGACTTCCATGAGGCGGTCTTCGTCCACCGTGTTGGCGTCGAAGGCGAACAGGCCCTTGCGTTCGAACTGGAAGGCAACGCTTCCGGCCGACCCCATCTTGCCCCCGCCTTTCTCGAAAATCTTCCGCAGTTCCGTGGCGGTGCGGTTGCGATTGTCGGTGGCGACATCGACCATGATCGCCACCCCGCCGGGGCCGTAGCCCTCGTAGGTGATTTCCTCGAAGTGGGAGTCGCCCGATTCGCCGGTGCCTTTCTTGATGGCCCGGTCGATGTTCTCCTTGGGCATGCTGGCCTGCCGGGCTTTTTCGATGGCGTAGCGGAGCTTGAGATTGGTCTCCGGATCGCCGCCGCCCGCCCGGGCTGCCACGATGATCGCTCGACTCAGTTTGCTGAACAGCTGACCGCGCTTGGCGTCGGCTGCCCCTTTGGCCCGTTTGATTGTCGCCCAGTGCGAATGCCCAGCCATGACATCCCCTCGCGTGGCAATCTCGATGTTGTCTTCCGCCTGGACCGAGCGAACCAGGCGCAGTCGCGGGTCCGGTTACGGCTTGCTTCCCGCCGCCGTCGCCTGGAGCGCCTTCAGCTTGCCCAGCAGAACCTGGACCCGCTCCGGATCCCGTCGCCGCGATTTTTCGTAGAGTTGCACAGCCTTTTCCCAGGCCGTCCGGGCCTGATCGCGTCGGCCCAGTTCGTAATACACCTCGCCCAGGTGATCCCAGATCACGGGATCCTCGTCGGTCATCAGCCGAGCGGCCCGCTCCAGTTCCTGGCAGGCCTCTTCGAGTCGTCCTCGACGGTACAACACCCACCCCAAACTATCTACATATGCTGCATTATCGCCATCCTCAAGACGCTGTTCCAGACTTCCGTGCAGCTTTCGGCGATTGGCCCGGTCCAGTTCGATGGCCTTGCGGATCAGTCGTTCGGCTTCTTCGAGATTCTTGCCCTGATCGGCCCACAGGTAACCGAGGTCGTTGCAGGCAGTCGCGTCTTCGGGGTCGATCTCTAAAACCCGCTGAAGATGCGACTCGGCCCGGGGATAGTCCTTGCGGGCACTGTGGATGACCGATAGCAGGTAATGCACCTGACGCTGACCGCGGGCATCCACGGTGTTCTGGAGCAGTTGGTCGGCTTCCTGGGCGGCTTGCTCGAGATGCTGTCCGCGATACAGGGCGACCACGAGGGTGTAATGGGCCTGGAAGACCTCGTCAGTACCCGGCCTGGCCTGCTGCATGGCGATGCGAGCGGCGGCCTGAGCCTCTTTGTCCTTGCCCGCCAGAGCCAAGGCTCGAGCCAGTTCCAGTTGGAACACGATGGCCGGGACGCGCAGATGGCGCGTCAGAGCTTCCCGACAGACCTCGGCCTCGGCCTCCCATTTCTGGGCTTCGCTGAGGACACGGCACAGTTCCAGATAGCCTTCGCCGGGCTGCGGATCGTCGGGCAGGCATTTGCGGCAGAAGTGCTCGGCTAGATCGTAGAACTTGTGCTGCCGGGCCAGCGTGGCCAGCACGCGGCGGGTCTGGAAGCGGAGCGTCTCGCCGCCCCGGGGCAGGTTCCGAGCCGCCGTCGCCACCCCCTTGAGCAGATCGGCTTCCGCACTGAGCACTTGAATCTGCATGCGAGCGGAAGGCAGATGCCGCGGATCGCTGAAATCCTGGTCCAGTTTGCGGACCAGCTCGCCCCAGCGGTTCTGCTTCTGATATAGCCGAGCCAGCCCCCGATAGGCCTCCTCGGAGGGATACTCAGCTATGCTGGCGAGATAGAGGTTCTCGGCCTTGCGGAAATCCCCGGCTCGGACGCATTCCTCGGCGAGCAACATCTTGAGGGCTTGATTGTACGGGTCCCGAGCCGCGGCCTGTTCCAGCGTGGGCACGATTTCACGCTGGCGGTTGAGTCGGTTGAGCAGAGTCACAAGCAGGCGGTAAGCTTCGTCGCCGCCCGGCTGCGTGGCCAGGTACTTCTGCAAGGAAGCCAGGGCCGCCTTGGGATCGTCCCGGGCCAGATGCACCTCGGCAAGATGGAGATGCAGGCGCCCCGCCTGGGTCGGATTCTTCTGCTGAGCCTTCTCGAAGGCGGCGATGGCCCGGTCGTAACGTCGGGCCAGCAGTTCCAGGCGGCCGAGCTTCTCGCAGGTCCGGGCCAGTTCCTCCTCCACCTGCTTTTGCGGCAAAGGAATCGCGGGCAGATTCGCGGGACCGGCTTTTTCCAGGACCGCGACGACTTGCTGCAACGCCTGGGCGGCCTCCAGATACTGCTGCCGATCCTCGTGCAACTCTGCCAGCAGGAAGTGGATCTGGGCGGACAGCACGGGGTTGTCTTTCAAGGCGGCATGATCGGCGTATGCCTTGAGGACGGTCAGGGCCTCGTCGGAGCGGCCGCGGTCGTTCAGCTCGGAAGCGTAACGGTAGGCCAAGGCAGCATTGTCCGGTTCCTTTTCAAGGACCAGACGGCAGTAGTCCAGGGCCTGGTGATCCCGGTCCAGGGCGAAACACAGGGGGACGAGGGCTTTATAAAGCGGCACTGCCTCGGGATCGTATTTCAAGGCCTCTTCATAGAGCCGGATTGCTTCGACGAGCCGGTTCTCCTGCTCCAGAAGACGAGCCTTCACGAACAGCCGCAGGGCCTTGAAATGGTTCTGTTGTGCCGGGGTTCCGGGGTTCGGCGCGGCCAGTTTTGGCCGTTCGATTTCGAGATCGCGTCCGAAGTAAATCTGAGCCAGGGCGGCGTCGCCACCAAGCGTCAAACCGACCCAGCACAAAGCGATCCGAAGTCCTGGCTGCCTCATGCCGCGCCTCCCTGTCGCTGACACGCTCCGGCCCTCCCTTCCTTCCTTTTGCCTTGCCAAAGGCCCTGGAAGAGGGCAAAGCCGCGGCATGATAACGACCGGGGCGATTTTCGCCAAGGCTCTTCGGATGGACCTGCCGATCTAGGGCAGCCGGGAAGACAGGTGCAAGCGGGCAAGATTGAGGGCCATGCGGGCGGCTCGACCTTGGATCTGAGTGCGTTCCGTGCCCCAGAGGAAATGGCTGCTGCGGACGCCCCCCTCCCAGGCGACGGCCGCGTAGACCAGGCCCACCGGCTTCTCCGGGGTTCCGCCGCCGGGTCCGGCCAGGCCGGTTGTGCTGACGGCCAGATCGGTGCCGAAGCGCTGGCGGCAGCCGACAGCCATCGCCTCGGCCACTTGCTCGCTGACGGCTCCGTAGCGGTCGAGAAGCTCCTGCGGCACGCCGAGCCAGTCCCGCTTCACTTCGTTGGTGTAGGCGACGACGCCGCCGCGGAGGTTCTCGCTCACTCCCGGAACGCGGGAAAGCATCTGAGCCACCAGTCCGCCGGTCAGGCTTTCCGCCGTGGCGATGGTCAGACCCCGCTCGTGCAGCATTCGCGCCACCACGTCGTGCAAATCCTCGTCATCGACGCCGAAGACGATGGGACCGAGCCGGTCGCGTATCAGCTTTTCAATCGGTTCGATCTGCTTCCAGGCAGCCTCGGCATCGGGACCGCGGCCGATGATCCGCAGCGACACCACGGCGTCATGAGCGGTGATGCCGACTTCGGGCACATGGCCGCGACGGGTCAGGTCGCGGACTTTCTCCTCGACCATCGACTCGCCCCAACCGAAGGTGTTGATGCGGCGATGAATCGTTACGCCGGTCTGTCCGAAGCGTTGCCGCAGGCGCGGCACGACCTCTTGTTCCCACATCGGCTGCATCTCGCGGGGCGGTCCCGGCAGGGCGACGAAGACAGTCTGGGGCGTCTCCAGCCAGATGCCCGGCGCGGTGCCATGCTCGTTGGGCAGCATGACTCCGCCCCGGGGACAGTAGGCCTGAACGCGGTTGGCCTCGGGCATCACCCGGCCGCGCTGGGCGAACATCTGTTCGATGGCGGCCAGTGAAGGCTCGTGCAACTCCAGCGGCGCCTTGGCAACGCGGGACAGAGCTTCACGGGTCAGGTCGTCCTGCGTCGGTCCCAGGCCGCCGGTGCTGACCACGAGATCGGCCCGCTCGGCGGCGATGCGGAAGGCCTGAAGGTTGTCGTCGAGGTCGTCGCCGATAATGGTGTGCCAGCGGACCGTGATGCCGATCTCGGCCAGCTTCCGGCTGAGCCACGGGCTGTTGGTGTCGAGGCACTGGCCGTTGGTCAATTCGCTGCCGATGGCCAGCACCTCGGCTTTTGGCGTCGAATTCGCAGAACTCGCAAGAACGGTATTTTCCATAGGTTCGGCCTGACTGATTCCTGAGCGGCCCGGGTAAGCCGGCTGGTCGGCCCGGGACTTTTCACTGTCTGCCTGAGCTTTTATATTCGCTTTGTTATCAACAACAGGAACCCCCCATCACGAAGTGTCGCGTCGAGGGAGATCATGCCGTTCACCAAGGCAGAACCGGGCAAAACGCGGGTCGGATGGATCGGTCTGGGTGTCATGGGCCGATGGATGTGCCAGCACGTCATGAGCAAGGGCTATTCCGCCACGGTGTACAACCGGACGCGGGAGAAGGCCCAACCGCTGCTGGACCAGGGAGCCGCCTGGGCCGACAGTCCCAGGGCGGTTGCCGAACGCTCGGACGTTGTCTTCGCCATCGTCGGATTTCCCAAGGATGTCCGCGAAGTGTTCCTGGGGCCGCAAGGGGCCTTGGCCGGATCTCGTCCGGGTTCGGTGCTCGTGGACATGACCACCAGCGAGCCGAGCCTGGCCCGGGAAATCTACGAGGCGGCCAAGGCGAAGGGGGTGGGCAGTCTCGATGCTCCCGTATCGGGGGGGGATGTCGGGGCGCGGGAAGCTCGTCTGTCGATCATGGTCGGCGGCGATGCCGAGGTGGTGGAAGCGGTCCGGCCGCTGTTCGAGTGCATGGGAAAGACCATCGTGCATCAGGGCGGTCCGGGAGCCGGACAGCATACCAAGATGGTCAACCAGATCCTTATCGCCACGAACATGATCGGCGTCTGCGAGGCGTTGCTGTACGGCTACAAGGCGGGCCTGGACCTGAACACGGTACTGCAATCGGTCGGCGGCGGCGCGGCGGCAAGCTGGTCCCTGAACAATCTCGGGCCGCGGATCATTCAGCGGAACTTCGAGCCGGGCTTCTTCGTCGAGCATTTCATCAAGGACATGGGCATCGCCCTGGCCGAAGCGGAACGCATGAATCTTTGTCTGCCGGGTCTGGCGTTGGCCAAGCAACTCTACGAGGCGGTCCGCGCCCACGGGCTGGGCCGCAAAGGCACGCATGCTCTCATGATTGCCCTGGAACGCCTTTCCAACATCCAACGGACGGTCTGACTCGTCTAGTTTTGAGAGGGTGCGGTCCCGGGAGACGCCCAAGGGGCATTGCATCCTTCCGGGGTTGGTTTATCATGGAGAAAATGCGGTGAAGCTGGTCCGATGCCCACCAGACGCTGACGGACCAATTCGGGAGGCCCATCATGTCTTCGGTAGCGGGAACCATTAAGCAGCAGTGCCCCAGTTGCGGGGGCACGATCACCATCAAGTCCACGTTGATCGGCAAAAAGATCGACTGCCCAAAGTGCAAGTTCCGTTTCATCGTCGAGAGCGAGGACGGGTCTGCACCCGAAGAAGAGAAAACGACCAAGAAGTCCGCTGCCGAGGGCAAAGCAAAAGGCAAGGGCAAAAAGCCCTTGACGATAAAAGTCCGCGGGGAGGACGACGACGAAGAAGAGCAGGAGGGCAAGTCGGGCAGCAAGACGGCGTTGTTGATTCTGGCCGGGGTCGGCGTCGGTCTGCTGGTCGTGGTTGGACTGGTCATTCTGCTGGTCGTCAGCGGAGGCGGATCGAGTTCTCCGCCTCCGACCAGTACGCCGTTCACGCAATCGCGGCCCGGCGGGGGTTCCGAACAACCCGCCGAGACGCCGGAACAGGCGATGGCGGCCCTGGTTTCCCGGCTCAACAATCCCGCCGAGGCGGAACAGGCCAAGAGCGAACTGCTCAGCAAGCTCGAAGGCGAAGATGCCGCGGCCCGGGAACTGGCTTTCACCAAGCTCAAGGAAGCCGCCATCGAAGGCAGCGATGCCGCCCTGGACGTGCTTCGCAACGCCCTGGCCAGTGCCAAGGAAGAGGTCAAGAACCGGGCCGAGGAACTGGTAGCGCTGGTCAATGCGGAGCGTGCCCGCAGCGTAGCGGCCTTGAAGGAAGACCCCACCAATATGCTGCCGTCGGACACGCAGGCGCTTCTGACCATTCCTGTCCGCAAGTTCATCGACGGACCGCTCGGCCTGGCGGTGCTGGCCCAGGGGGCCTTCCGCCTCGAGGATTTCGACCGGCGGTTGGGTATCGAGTTCAAGAACATCGAGGAAATGGTCGTCAGCTGCAACAAGGAACATGGCCGGACCTTCGCCGTCATCCGGACGATGGACCCCTTCGTTTGGGACGACGTGGTCAAGGCGATGCAGATCGAGCAGCGTAATCGCCAGGTCGTTCAGGGCAAGGAGTATTTCCCCGGCAAGTGCGACCTGCTCAATGAGTTCCTCAAGGGGCGGATGAAGCCGGTAGCCTCCCTGCGGGACCGGGCCTTCGTCCACAAGTACGACGACCGGACGCTGTTGATCGGCGACGAAACGACGATCAAGAACTGGCTGACGCAGCGGCCGGAATTCCAGGTCACGCCGACGCCAGCACCGCCCAGCGATGCGTTGCCCAGCGGTGCTCCGGCGGCGGGTCCGGGCGAAGGTGGCGTCCCTGACGCTGGCGGCGCGGGTGCTCCGGGAGCAGGAGCGGGCGTGCCTCCGGGTGCCGGGTTCGGCATACCTCCCCCGGCAGGCGGCCCCACGTCGTCGGCCGGCGGCGGTGCTCCGGGAGCGGGTGCCGGTGCTCCTCCCGGGGCCGGGTTCGGCATCGGTGGACCGGGTGCGGGTCCGCCTCCAGCCTATGGTTCCGGTCCCGGAGCCGGAGCGGGTGCCCCTCCAGGCGCGGGTCTGGGCGTCGGGGGTCCCGGTGCCGGAGCAGGTGCGCCTCCAGGTGCGGGTCTCGGCGTTGGTGGTCCCGGAGCGGGGGCCGGTGCGCCTCCGGGGGCCGGCTTCGGCATCGGCGGTTTTGGACAAGGACCGGGTGCCGGCGGCAATCAGCCCTCCCTTCCGCCTTCGCCTCCCGTGATCACGGAAAAACGCTACCTGACCCTGCCATCCAAGATGCGACGGGTCATCAGCAAGGCTGAGAACAACAAGCCTTCTTTGGTCCTGTTCGCCGAGGCTGCTGCTTCCAACGAAAGCGAACCGCTTGTCGGTGGGATGTACTACTTCGAGCAACTGGCGAAGAATTACCAACGGCAGTTCGAGATCGTCGCTCTGGCTCTGCAAAGCGATGAGAACCTGGTACTCCGCTTTGCCGGTGCCTGCCGAGAGCGGCGACAGACCAGCGACATCCAAAAAGACCTGCTGGCCATCCTGAAGAAGGCGGCCCGAGAAGATCTGAAGACCCTGTTGGGCTTCGAGTTCGCGGTGTCGTCCGGCAGCGAACTGGCTCAGGGTGGCAGCGGAACCGGGCAGCAACCGGGACAGGGCTTCGGCTTCGGGCCGGGTCAGCCTCCGGGAGCGGGCTTCGGGATCGGCGGACCGGGCGGCTTCGGGCCGGGTGCTCCGGGTCTGCCGCCAGGGCCTCCGGGCGGTCAGGCCGGGTTCGGTCCGGGTGCGCCTCCGGGAGCGGGTTTTGGCCTAAGCGGACCGGGCGGAGCGGGGCCGGGTGCTCCGGGTCTGCCGCCAGGACCTCCGGGCGGTCAGGCCGGGTTCGGTCCGGGTGTGCCTCCGGGAGCGGGCTTCGGGATCGGCGGACCGGGCGGAGTCGGACCCGGCGGAGTTGGTCCAGGCGGGATTGGTCCCGGCGGCGTGGGGCCGGGTCAGCCGGGCGTTGGCCCCTCGTCGGAAGACCAGAGCAAACCGACTTCGACGCTGACCGTAACCCGCGAGGACGAATTCATCATCGTGACCGCCACGGTCATTGATAAGACCGACGCCTTCGTGGATTCCCGCATCACGCCGCAGGTCATCCGCATGAGGGCGGAGATGGACATGAGCAGCGGCCGGTTCCGGCTGGCCGACATGCCGTCGAGCATGGCGTTGTACCTGAGCCGCCATCAAGACGTTTACCCGATGGGTGCCGTGCGTCGTCGTCCGGACCTGGCCCGCGGCGGCCGACCGTGGCCCGCTTCCGAGCGGCTCAGCTTCTTCCGCGACCTGCTGCCGTTCCTCGGTGACGACCGCTACTACGAACTTTACGACGCCACCAAGCCGGAGAAGTCCTGGCGGGATCCGGAAAACGCCCGCATCGGCCGAGTAGCCGTGCCGCATTTCCTCAATCCCGCCACCGGCAACTTCTTCACCCGCGTCCGCGGCATCGACCATCCGATGGCTGTGACGCATTTCGTAGGTATGGCTGGTGTCGGTCCCGATGCCCCGTACTACGACAAGAAAGATTCCCGGGCGGGCGTCTTCGGCTACGACCGTCAGGCCAGCAAGTCGGACATCACCGACGGCGTGTCGTACACGATCTTGTTGATTCAGAACGACCCGGCCCTGTGCGGTCCGTGGATCGCTGGCGGCGGCTCGACGGTTCGCGGCACGAGTCTGACGGGCGATCGGGACGTCGGCCAACGCGGCGGGTTCATCTCGACGGACCACAACGGCAAACCCGGCGTCTGGGTCATGATGGCCGACGGCTCCATCCGCTTCCTGAGCAAGAGCGTTGACCCGCAGGCGTTCAAGGCGATGTGTACGATGGCCGGCGGCGATACCGACGCCATCGGCGACATGAGCGCCATCGCGCCGGAAGTACGGCTGCCCACCACGCCTCGGCCGAGCGGCGGTCAACCGGCATCGCGGCCGACGACCCCAGCACCGGAAGCGGAACAGAAGCCCGAAGCGAAGCCGGAGCCGGAAACGCCTTCTACTCCGCCGAAGAAGCCGCCGATGCCCGAGGAAGAGGAAGAAACCCCGGCCAAAAAGAAGCCGGGCGGCTAATCTGACATGGCAGGGTTCCCCGTCCCCTCTCCCTCTTTCGGGGAGAGGGGCGGGTGGATGGTTTCCTCCCCCCGGGATCTTCAGCTGGTCCGAGGTCGAGGTGGACTATGATGCAGCCCGGCGCCCGGCCCAAACGTGGCGTCCCCGAAGGACTGTGGATTCGTTGTCCCAATTGCCGCAACACCATCTTCCGCAAAGAAGCCGAGCAGCGGCTCAACGTCTGTCCCGAATGCGACTACCACTTCCACCTGCCTGCCCGGGAGCGGATCAAGCAACTGCTCGATCAGGACAGTTTCGAGGAATGGTTCACCGATCTGCGTTCGCTGGATCCGCTCCAGTTCAGTGACCGCATTCCCTACCCGGAACGGCTCAAGCAGGAAATGGCCAAGACGGGTCTGAAGGAAGCAGCCGTCGTGGGACGGGGCTACATCCGGGGTCGGCCGGTGGTCATCGGCATCACCGACTTCCTGTTCATGGCCGGAAGCATGGGGTCCGTGGTCGGCGAAAAACTGACCCGGGCCGTCGAGGAAGCGACCCGCCTGCGCCTGCCGCTGGTCATCGTCAGCGGCAGCGGCGGCGGCGCGCGGATGCAGGAGGCGATCCTGTCGCTGATGCAGATGGCGAAGGTGTCGGCGGCGCTGGCTCGCTTCGACAGCGCGGGAGGCCTGTACATCTGCGTGTTGACTAACCCCACGATGGGCGGAGCAGCGGCCAGCTTCGCCGGACTGGGCGACATCGTCCTGGCCGAACCGGGAGCCATGATCGGCTTCGCCGGCAAACGCACCATCTGGGCCACGGTTCGGCTGGAACTGCCGGAGGAGTTTCAAAGCAGCGAGTTCCTCTTGCGGCACGGATTCATTGACCGCATCGTCCATCGGAAGGATCTGCGGACCGAACTGGCTCGCTTGATCGATTATTGCGAAAGACCAGGCGTCAGAACCCACACCGTCGCGGGATGAGGTAGAATAAGGCAGAGACCTAGGGGCATTTCATTCCCAGGCGGAGTGGGACGAGGTCGGCGGCGTGGGTATGTTTGCCAATCTCCTGAAGCTGTTCGGCGGCGGCCGCAAGAAGGGGGATGTTCCCCGCACCAACATCAACGAGCGCTTCATTCTCGAAAGCCGCATGGGTCAGGGAAGCATGTCGAAGGTCTGGCGGGCCAGGGACCGCAACATCGGCCGTACCGTCTGCCTCAAGATCCTCGACAAGGAAAAGACTGCCCGGTTCGCCGCCCGGTTCGTCGGCCTCCAACGGCCGCACGAAGGACAGATCGGCGTTCTGTTGAAGCACCGCAACGTCGTCCAGACCTACGACTGGGGCCTCACCCTGCAAGGTGAAATCTTTCTGGTGATGGAGTTGATCGAAGGGCTGGGACTGAACTTCCTCATCGAAACCAAGGCGAAGCAGCTCGAAGGCAACCGGATCAACTTCCTCGTGCAGGCCTGCGAGGGTCTGGCCTACGTCCATGAACAGGGCTTCATGCACCGTGACATCTGCCCGCGGAACATCATGGTGACCAACAAGAACGTGGTCAAACTGATCGACTTCGGGCTGAGCATTCCGGACACTCCGGAGTTCCGCCGCCCGGGCAACCGCACCGGCACGGCCAACTACCTGGCCCCGGAACTCATCAAGAGGCTGGCCACCGACCGCCGCGTGGACTTGTTCGCCATGGGCGTGACCGCCTACGAAACCTTTACTGGCAACCTGCCGTGGGAAGGCGCGCAGTCGCTCCAGACCATGCTCAACCACATGAACTCGCCTGGACGGGATCCCCGCGAGTTCAATCCCGATCTCGACGACGAGCTGGTTCGCCTGCTGAAAAAGGGGATCGAGCGCGATCCCCGCGACCGCTTCCAGACCGCTTTGGAGTTCCGCGACGCTCTCAAAGCCCTTTCTTATCAGCACTATTGATGCGCTCTCAGGAGCGGGCCGCGGCCAGCAGCTTTTCCACGTCTTGCGAAGTGATCTTGGCGACCGGCTTGCCGAGCTTGGCCGAGAGCCAACTGTTGATGGCCGGGATGTACGGCGGCTTGTGGACCCGCAGCAGGGCCAGCATCCGGGCGTCCCGACGCTGCCGCTCCGCCGCTTTGCGGGGACCGTTGCGGCTGCGGGACTCGGCCTGCTCGACTTTCCGCAACTCAATCCGCTTGTGCCGTTTTCCCATGCGTCTCTCCTCCGGGAACTGATCGAGTTAGCTTTTCTAGGGAGCGGAAGCGGCTGAAGCAACGGCCCTGCGTCCCTACAATGCCGCTGACCGTTCCCTTACGGCAGGTGCGAAGGACGAAGCGATGCGGATTCTGGTCACCGGCGGGGCGGGCTACATCGGCAGTCATGCCGTGCGTTGCTTCCTGGAACACGGTTACGAAGTGGTGGTGCTGGACAACCTGTCGCACGGCCACGCCGCCGCCGTGCCCGCCTCGGTCCTGGTCCACGGCGATCTGGCGGACGAAGATTTTCTGTTCGCCCTGCTGCGTCAACGCCGCATCGAGGCGGTCGTCCATTTCGCCGCTTTCTGCTACGTCGGCGAATCGGTTCGCGAGCCGGAAAAGTATTACGACAACAACCTGGTCAACTCCCTGCGGCTGCTGCGGGCCATGCGTCGGGCCGGCGTGGACCGCATGGTGCTCTCCAGCACCTGCGCCACCTATGGCATTCCCGATCGGCTTCCTATCACCGAGGACCAGGCGCAACGGCCGATCAACCCCTATGGCCGAGCCAAACTGGCCGTCGAATGGATGCTCGAAGACTTCGCCCAGGCCTACGGACTCGGCTACGCCGCTCTGCGCTATTTCAATGCCGCGGGAGCCTCTCCGCGCGGGGACATCGGCGAAGACCATGCTCCTGAAACCCATCTGGTTCCGCTTATCCTCCAGGCTGCTTTGGGCCTTCGGCCGTTCGTCGAAATCTTCGGCACCGACTACCCGACGCCAGACGGCACCTGCATCCGCGATTACGTCCATGTTGACGACTTGGCCGAGGCCCACCGCCTGGCCTTGGAAAAGCTGCGACCCGGCAGCGGACTGAAGCTCAATCTCGGCAGTGAAACCGGGCACAGTGTCCGGGAAGTGATCCATGTCTGCGAGCAGGTCGTCGGTCATTCGATTCCCGTGCGCGAAGGGCCGCGGAGGCCGGGCGATCCGCCGATCCTGGTCGCTTCCTCTGCCAAGGCTCGGGAAGTGCTCGGCTGGTCGCCCCGCTTTCGGGACCTGCGTTCGATCGTGGAAACCGCCTGGCGCTGGCATTCGACCCATCCGCTCGGTTACGCCGACCGGCCCACGACCAACGGAACGATCTGACGGCCGGTGTTTCGGCCATACGCTTCCGCGATCCGTCGGCCGATCGCTTCGCCCTGACCGGCTTGCGTCAAAACCAGAATCGAACCGCCGAATCCGCCCCCGGTCAGTCGGCAACCCCACACACCGGACTCGACATGCGCCAAAGCGACCAATACCTCGATCTCAGGCACTGAAACCTGATAGTCATCCCGCTGCGAGACGTGGGAGTCGTCGAAGAGCCGCCCCAAAGCGGACAAGTCGCCCGCTTCCAGGGCGGCGACGGCGCCGAGTACCCGCTGGTTCTCGGTGACGACATGGCGAGCACGTCGGCGGAACGGTTCGGGAAGCGCCTCGATGCGGTCGAGGTCCTTCGGGGTCATGTCCCGCAACTGCGAAATGCCCAGCCGTCGGCACGCCTCCTCGCATTCGCTCCGCCGGGTGTTGTAGTCCCCGGCACTGTGACGATGACGGACGCCGGAATCAAGAACCACGATTTCTCCGCGTTCAGGAAACGGAATCTGTCGGCATGTCAAATCGCGTGTGTCCACGAACAACGCATGGCCGGGCCGACCCACACTCGCCACCAGAGGATCCATGATGCCGACCCGCGCTCCGACGAACTCGTTTTCAACCCGTTGCCCAAGCCGAGCCAGGTCGAGATCGGAAATGGGAATCCCGAACGCGCTCCGCAGCGCTCTCAGCAGAGCGATGTCGAGGGCTGCGCTGGACGACAACCCGGAACCTAACGGCACTTCGGAAGCGATGTGGACCTCAAACCCGCTCAGGGGATGGCCCAGCTTCCGCAACACGGTCGTACAGCCTTGAACGTAGTCGAGCCAGTCGGCCAGCGGCTCTTCCTGCCCGAGGCGATATTCCCGGACGCTGCCGCCCTGGTTTGCACTCCAGACGTGGACGCGGTCATCGTTCCGCAGGCGGAGCTGGACCCGGCAGGTGCGGGGGATCGGCATCGGCAGGACGAAGCCGCCGTTGTAGTCGGTGTGTTCGCCGATGAGATTCACCCGGCCGGGGGCCTCGGCTTCGACGGTCGGGACGGTGCCGAAGATCTGCTGAAAACTCTGCATCGGTTGCATCTGAAGCCGACGACGCCAGCCGTCGGGTCACTGCTTGCCTTGTGCAGCCTGGAACAGCGGACTTCGCCAGACCCCGAGGCGGTTGAGCCAGTACAGCGTCATCGTGCCCAGGGTGGCGAGGCCGTAGCGGACGCTGCGGCGGAAGTTGATGCTGCTGGCTTCGGGGAAATAGCGAACCGGCATCGGGATGTCGCCAAGCCGGAAGCCGAAATGCACCGCCTGGGCCAGGAATTGGGTGTCGAACACGAAGTCGTCCGAGTTCCGCTCGAAGGGGATGGTTTCGAGCACGGCCCGGCGATAAACGCGGAAGCCGCTGTGGAAATCGCCGAGGTTCTGCCCGAGGGCCACGTTCTCGATGAAGGTCAAAAAGCGGTTGGCGACGTACTTGTACACGGGCATGCCCCCGGCCAGGGCTTCGGCTCGGGACCGGATGCGGCAGCCGAGCACGACATCGCAGATGCCCGCTTCGATGAAGCCCACGGCATAGGGAATGAGCCGACTGTCGTACTGGTAATCCGGATGAATCATGACGACGATGTCGGCCCCTCGCTGGAGCGCTTCCCGGTACAGCGTCTTCTGGTTGCCGCCGTAGCCGCGGTTGCGGTCGTGGACCAGCACGGTCAGACCCAGTTCCCGGGCGATCTCGACGGTGCGATCCTTGCTGCCGTCGTCGCACAGAATGATCTCATCGACGCAGCCGGCGGGCATGTCGGCGAGGGTGGCCGGAAGCGTCGTCTCCGCATTGTAGGCCGGCATGACGGCGATGACCTTGCTGCTGCGTCGCGGCAAGTCTTCCAGCCGAGGATGGGTGATCGTCCCGGCGTGGGTCAGGTGCCGTTTCAGGGTGATGGTTGTCATGATCGGGCAGGGTGCTCTCTTCTTGGGTGCTGTCTCTGTTCCTGACAATACGGCAAGCTTATCCGCAGGCTTATGAACAGGCAATTCAGAATTTGGCCAAGGTCTTTTGCACCGCGTCGGGTTCGGGTTCCTGCGAAAGCGTCGTCTGCCGTTGTGGTGCTGCTTCCGACTCCACCACGCTGACCCGGGCGGCCAGAATGGTCGGCTGTTGTCCCAGGACCTCGTGGGCCAGACCCATGTAGTCCCCGGCCCCGTGACAGGTCGGCGAATACTCGAAGATGGATTTGCCGAAGCTGGGGCACTCCGCCAGCTTGATGTTGCGGCGGACGCGGGTCTGGAAGATGCGAGCCTTCGACCACGGACAATTCGTGGCCCGGCTCTTGGCGAGGTAGTCTTCCAGATCGCGGATGACCTCGGCAGCCAATTTGGTCGTCGCCTCATACAGGCACAGGATGATGCCGGTCACTTTCAGGGCCGGGTTGATTCGGCGGGCCACCAGGGCCGTCGTCTCCAGAAGTTTGCCCAGCCCGTGCAAGGCCAGGAAGTGCGGCTGGAGCGGAATGAAGACCTCGTTGGCCGCCGCCAGGGCGTTGAGCGTTAACACGCCCAGCGACGGCGGACAGTCCATGAGGACGAAATCGAAGGCCCCCTCCTCCTGAAGCAGCAGGTCGCGGAGGATGACTTCCCGCCCGACCACGCCGGCCAGTTCGACCTCGGCGGCGGCCAGGTTGATGTCCGAACCGACGAGCCAGAGGTTATCGGCCACCTTGCGGCGGACGTCGGCCAGGGGTCGGGAGTGGATCAACACGTCGTACACCGACGGAGATTTGCCGTCCGGTTCGATGCCCAGGTGCGTCGTGGCGTGGGCCTGGGGGTCGAGGTCGATGACGCAGACCCGCTGCTGCAATTGAGCCAAGGCCGCGGCCAGGTTCACCGCCGTCGTCGTCTTCCCTACTCCGCCCTTCTGGTTAATGATGGCGATCCTTCGCATGGCGACTCCTTTGCCGACCGTAACGGGTTTGCCATTATAGGTCTGTCGGCGTTTTCCGAGAATGCGGGTTTCCGACTCAAGTTCCCCCCGATAAGCCCGGCACGGGGCCGGTGGAAGCTGCGCAACAAATTGCACAATGGAAAAGGGGGACCGCTTTCCCGTATCCCGGGCAGCCTTGCCCACGGGGGAACAGATCACGGGTTCGATGCCGAGCTGGTTGCGCAACATCCTGTGTCTGGCAGTCGTCCTGGCGGAGCCGCTGGGCGTGCCCCGAAATGAAAGCGAGTTCTGCACGCAAGAGCTTGTGCTGCTTTCCCTTCGGACGCCGCTGACGGACGAGGACCGCGCCGACTGGAAGCTCGCTTGGAAGATTCGCAACCTTTTGGCGCAAGATTCGGACCTGGGACCGCTCAACCTCACCGTCCGGGTCCGCCGGGGAGTCGTAACCCTTTCCGGTCCTGTGCCTTCGGACTTGTTTCGCCGTCGAGCCGAAGCCCTGGTTCGCGCAACCAATGGTGTGCGAGAGGTCAGGAACGAGCTTACCGTCCGTACCCCTTTGATGGACATAGACTTAAGGCCGAATAGCAAACCGGCACTTCCGCCCGGTCCACTTCCGCCGCTAATCGGACCGCCACAGTCTCGCGCAACATTTTCGCGGCCACCCCCAAGCGTACCCGGCCATGTGCCCAAAGCCCTCCTTGCTTCCCGGATAGAAGCCGATGTCCAAGCGGAAGATATTTCCAAATCAGGAGTTGTGACAAATTCCCAGGCTTTCATCCGGTTTCCCCAAATGGTCTGCGAGGCCGACGTTCGTTTCGCCGTCGAGCGTTTGCTGCGCAACAATCCGCGATTCCGGGAAGTGAGAGCCGAAGTGGAACGAGGGACCGTGCGCCTTCAGGGGACCGTAGCCAATTCGGCCCAGCTAGACGACCTGATCGCTGCTGTCCGTCCCCTTGCCCCGGGTTTCGTCCTGGACCATGCCAAGGTGACCGTGCTTCCCTAGCCGTCGGCTCATTCCAGTCCTTTACCGTACCGCAAATACCCTCCCGGGAGAAGATCCGTAGGCGAACCTCGCCAGGGCCATTCGAGGCGGTTGTAGGTTCGGAAGACCGAGGATAATCCTATTCCTGTCCTCAACATAGACTTGCCTCTTTTAGGGGATAAGTTCGCCTTGGCAGGTTTTTGCCGAGCGTCTCTTTGCGGAGCGTCGCGTAGTGGCTCAGCAGACTGTAGAAACCCTCGCTGCCCTGTATGAAACGGACGAAACCGCCTGGCTGGAACGTACCGCCGAACTGCTCCGGGCCGGTCGGCTTTCGGAAGTGGACACGCAGAACCTGGCGGAGTACCTCACGGACATGGCCAAGCGCGACCGGCAGGAGGTGTTCAGCCGTCTGGTAGTGGTGCTGGCTCACCTCCTGAAATGGCAGTTCCAACCCGATCGGCGGTCGCGCTCCTGGCTGTTAACCATCCTGAAGCAGCGCCAGGAATTGGAAGGGCTGGCAGGTCTTGGCGTGCTCAGACAGCACGCGGGAACCGTTCTGCCAGATGCGTACCAATACGCCGTAGAGCGGGTGGTAGTCGAGACGGGCTTATCGCCGAAAGACTTTCCCGCGACCTGCCCCGATTCGCTTGACCAACTCCTGTCCCGCGACTTGTTAGTGGATGAGATCTGACCACCGATAGTCGCCGGGGGCTTCGCTGGAAAACCTGCCCCCCGGCGACCGCCCCGAAGGAGTTCCAGCCTTACCAACGGTCGTAGAGCACGTCCGGTTCGCTGAGATCGGCGATGACCGCCTTGGCTTTGAGTTCCAACGCCGCCGCCGGCCAGCCCCACCGATTGGGCGGATTGGTGGACAGCGGATTATGCACCGGCGTCATGGTTTCCACGTGTCCATCCACGAACAGCACGTTGGCGGTCTGCCCCGCGTGGCGGAAATGCACGTTGGGAAATTGCGAGGACGGCAGACTGAGAATAAAACTTTCCCGCAGGATCGGGGCCGTGGCCGACGCCGGCCAGTACCACCAGACTTCGGCACTGTCGGCGAAGGCGATGGTTTCGCTGGTCGAAGCGATGTTGGTGATTTTGTAGCGGTTCACCCTCCCGGTGCGGTAGTCGGGCGGCAGATAGGTCACGTTGCCCAGTTGCGGATTGTAAGCGTAACCGCTGGTCGCTCCCTGGAAACGCAAAGTGATCGAGCCTTTGTCGAACGTCGGACAGTGTTTGATCTTGGTGACGTTTTCCAGGTACGGCATCAGGTAGCCGCTGCGGACGTTGACCTCGGACGGGCCGATCAACGAACCGAACCAGTATTGCCGTGGACTGGTCGGGCTGGCCGGGACCATCCAATCGAACGGCTCGCCGGTGGTGATCAGGTGCTCGCCGTGGTCCAGGGCGTAGTGGTGCAGGGCGATGCCGATTTGCTTGAGATTGTTCTTGCACATGAGGCTGTCGGCGGCGGCGCGGACCTTCTGCACGGCGGGCAGCAGCAACGCCATCAACACCGAGATGATGGCGATGACCACCAGCAGTTCCAAGAGCGTGAAGGCGCGAGGGGACGGACGACGAAGACGCATGGCAACCTTCCTTCCTGCCGGCACGGGCACAGAAGCCTGCTTCGGCGCAAGCCGGAAGGAAGGGGCACCAGCGTCCCACCTGCCGAGCGCTCGCGGCCGAAGCGTCGGAACAGAACCCCTCGTCAGGCAGGTCTTCTGGCTTTCGGCTGATTGCGGTTCCTGAACGGCCTTCCCGAAGGCGCATTGCCCTCAGTGGCACCATGTCCGGGAACCTCGCCGATCACAGCGGCGGCCCCGCAACGGATTCGCACCGTTTTCCCTATTCTCCGCTCGCTGGTCCGCATCAGGACCAGGAGCGGCACCTGACGAACTTCAAGCAAGCATACTACTCCGCGGTCGCTCCTTCGTCCAGATTTGGCGGAGGGGATTTTCCCAGGCGATGCAGCTGCCGGGCCAGAGCGTCCGCGGACAGACGCGGCTCCTCGAAGAGCACCTCGGCCATCTCGGCGTAGAGCAGGCGGTCGGGGTCGTCGCCAGACCAGCCTTGCGCCTGCATCCGCTCGACCACGAAGGACACGCAGTTCTGCGACAGGCTCTTGATCCTGCGGGAGACCGTGCCCTCATGGACGCCCAGAAGTCGGGCCGCTTCCCGCTGGTTGAGTCGATACCGCCACAACAAGCCCAGTAGCAGCAAGTCGTCCGAGGAGGCCCGTTCGGCGAGCCATTCCCGGGCCGCTTCCCGGAACGCTTCGTGCCACAAGGCTGAATCATCTCCGGCTGGCGGCGACGGCTCGGGCAACAGGTCGTCCTCTTCCAGGGCCTGTCCCTCGTGATGCCGACCTCGCAGCAAGGAGACGTGGCGATTTTGGAAGACGGTCACGAGCCACGGGCCGAGCGGCCGCAAACCGTCGTAGCGTTGCAGCACCGGGACGGAACCGGGAGAATCGGCCACGAGCAGACTGCCCCAGAAGTCATCCACGGCGGAGTTCTGCCGTTCCTCGTTGCCGGGGTAGAGGCGGACCGCTCTGGACCGCAGGGCGTCCAGCAGGCGATGCTCCGCCCCGCCCAGCCGGGCATCGAACAGCAGCAGCTGCCAGGCATCTTCGTCGCCTTCCAGACACGCCGCGGCCACGAACGCATCCAGGGCGTGCAACCGTCGCAGAAACTTGTCCCACTCCCGCACCGGCTGCGTTTTCCGCGTGCTGGCCCGCTGGAACATGGCCGACAGACGCCGCTGAAAGCTCGTCAGGCTCAGGGCGATCCTCGGTGCCTGGACCCGGTTGAAGTGATACAGAAGTGTCAATCGGGAACGGATTCCGGGCGGCAGTCCGGGAAGGTCTTCCGTGGGGAAACTGGTCGGGGTCATGAAGCCGATCCGTCTGCGTTTCCTCTTCGCTCCCGCCTAGGGCCGGGAACTTTCCGACGTCGAAGAAGTCGTCGGTCCTTTCTCCGGCGGACAGAAGACGATGATCTCGACGCGGCGCGGCGGAGGATTGCGAGGGCCGACGCTGATCGGCGAGGGCTTGCGGCCCATGCCGACAGCCGTCACCGGCCGACCAGAAAACAGCAATCCAGGACTGTGAATCCTGTGCTTCTCCATCAAATACTTCTTGACCGCCTCGGCTTGACCGCGCGTCAGGGTCGTCGCCTCGCTGCCCGATCCGCTATTGGTATAAGCCGCGACGACGATCTCGACACCGGAGAGATTCTTCAGCGGCTCGAAGTCCTTCGCCATAAAAAGGTCGAGGCGTTCGCGTCCCTGGGCCGTCAGCGTCGCCGAGCCGGGTTCAAACAGCTGATGCTCGTCGAACACAAAGACGTGGGAGAGCCTGTCTGGCCGAACCAGCAGCGAATCCGGAGACTGCACGTAGCCGCCCAACACCGGCAGGTTCCTCATGGCCCCGAAGCTTTCGGACACCGACCGGGCCGACTCCTGCAAATCCCGCAACGTGGACGTGACCTCCTGGCCGGTCGGACCTTGACCAGTGCGCAGATCGGAAACCAGTCCCTGGGCTTCTTTGAGGGCAGCGTCGGCCTGGTCGCTGAGCCGACGCAGATCTTCCAGAGTCCGGCCGGCCTGATCGGCGATTTCCCGAAGCCGTTCCATGAAGCGATCCGGCTCGCCAGGGATGACCGCTTTCGGGTCGAGACTGCCCGTGGTCCCCGGCTCAAGCTCGATGACTTTACTGCCGATCAGCCCTTCGCTGAGGATGATCGCCCGGGCATCGCTGCCCAGCAGCCCGAAGATGCTCTGGTCTATGCTCATCTGCACCATCACCGAGTCGCTGCGGTCCTTGGGCTGTTTGATGCCAGTGACCTGGCCGACATTGATCCCCATGACCCGTACCCGCGAACCGACCTCCACGCCGCTGATGTGCGGAAAGCGGGCGGTCAACGGCACCCGGCGGCTCCACAAACCTTGGCTGGTTCCCATGGCAAAAAGGGCCAGGAGGACCAGCACCAGAGCGACCAACACGACAACAGCCAGGATCAGCGACTTAGCGCGGGGCAAATCGTTGTTCACGGCGACGTCTCCAGAAGGCCAAACCGCTTGATTATACCGCGGCAAGTCATCCCGGGAGTCAAGACGTTTCCGGCCTTACCTGGTTCATAATGTCAGATCAACGCCTGCTACTGTCGCAGAATCCTGTCCATCGCTTTGCCCTTGGCCAGTTCGTCAATGAGCTTGTCCAGATAGCGGATATTACGCATCAAGGGGTCCTGGATCTCCTCCACGCGGACGCCGCAGACGACGCCCTTGATTCGCGCGCAGTTGGGATTCATCGCCGGGGCTTCAGCGAAAAACGTCTTGAGGTCCTTGCCGTCCTCGATCTGTTTTTTCAGTCCCTTCGCATCGTAGCCGGTCAGCCAGCAGATGATCTGGTCCACCTCTTGTTTTGTACGTTTTTTTCGCTCGGCTTTTTGCACATAGGCTTGATAGACCCTGGCGAACGGCATGGCATAAACGCGGTGTTCTGGCATGGTTTGCAACTCCCCGGAGGGTAAGGATTCTCCGACCATACCGGCCCTGGCGACCCGACGCAAGGGCCTGGCCGCGAAGCGGCGGCTGTGGGATGGACGTGCGGATCGGCAGGCATCCGTTCCCGCCGCGCTCACCTCTTGAGATCAGCGACCGCCCAAGCTGCCAGACCGCAAGGCGACACGAGAAAAATGTCCGCCCTGAAAACCCGGCGATCCGCTCGAGCCAGGCAACGAATGATCCATGCGTTATAAACTCAGCCTTTGCATTAAGACCGATCAATGACTGGTTTATAAGGGTTTATCCGCTCGGCTTATATCGTCCGCGCCTTGCTCTTGGGCACGTGTTCGCCGCGAGGTGTCGTCGTCTTTCTGGCGGATGCTGTTGTTTTCTCTGTCTCCGGGCCTTTGCCCATCTGGCGTGTGTTTTTCGCTTAGGGCGTCGTGCCCAGCTTGCCCGGTTCGCCGTGGTTCGGCCTTGACAGCGGGGCCGGGTTCGCCTATGGCCTCCGCCTCCGCGTCGCCAGACCGTGGTTTTTCTAGCGTCGGACCTCGGCTCGACTGGCCGTCGGCGTGTCGGCCTGCCCGGGGATCGAGGAGGAAGGAGGATGAACCCAGTGCGTCGCTTTCGCCCCGAATTCGAGGCCCTGGAAAGTCGCGTGGTCCCGTCCGTGGGGTACCGCATCGTGGACCTCAACGGCAACGCGGTGCCCGATCTGCAAATCATCGGCAACAAGAAAAACCAGGTCGTCCGCATCATTGATGACCCGGCCGCCAACCGCACCTGGATCTGCATCGACAAAAACGGCGACGGCCGCTTCACCGGCCGCGGCGAGGTCCACAACGAACTGCTGACCACCACCTTCGACGTCATCGACGTGCAGCTGAAAGGCGGCAAGGACGTCTTCGAGTATCACGCCATCAGCGATTTCGTGGGCACGACCCGGGAACTCCGCATCCGTATCGGCTCCGGCGACGACGTGGTGACGCTGCGGCTCGACAGCCGACTCAGTGCCGACAGCACCTTCCGCGCCACCGTCTGGCTGGGCGACGGCAACGACCGCTTCACCGGCAACCTGGTCATCAACACTTTCGCCGTGGAAGGCGAGGCCGACCTCCGCGTCCACGGCGGCCGGGGCAAGGACTTCGTCACCTTCACCCGCGGGCTGCCCGACGGCGCGGATTCGTCCACGGTGCTGCATCCCGCCGACGTCACCGGCCTGCTGCTGTTGCACATCTATGGCGAGCGGGGCGAGGACCGGGTCATGATCGACCTTGGCGTAGCTGGGGGATTCCGCGTCGGCAGCTCGGGACGCATCCAGCTTCGATCCGACGGCGGCAGCGGCAACGATTCGATGCTCGTTACCTTCCGCAACACCGCCGACAGCACCGGGTGGTACGACGTGCAGTTGCTTGGCAATCGCGGAAACGACCTGCTCTCCTTCGGCCTGTTCGACGAGTCGAACGGAAATGTGCAGTTCGAGGAGGGGGCGGTCCTGCTCGACGGCGGCAATGGCCGGGGCGATTCCGGGCTGCTGGCCCCGGGCCAGAACGCGCCGATCACTCGGGTCAACCTGGAGAACTGATTTTCGTTGCGGAGCAGTGCGGCCGTGTCCTATCCTGAGCGGGTCGCCACGCATTCAGAAGGACACGCCATGCCCGAAACCGCCTTGGTCGCCGCCCTGGTCGGACCGCGTCAGCCGTTTCTGCTCCGTGAATATCCCGTGCCGGAACCCGGACCTGGAGCGATCCTCGTCAAGGTGACGCAGGCCAACATCTGTGGCAGCGATCTGCATCTGTGGCGCGGCGATTACAAACCGGCAGACAGCGGCGGGGCGACCGGCCGCAGCGTCGGCCACGAGATGACCGGCGTGGTGGCGAAGCTGGGCGAGGGCGTGACCAAAGACAGTGCCGGGCAGCCGCTGCAAGTCGGCGACCGCGTCGTGTACCGCTACTTCTATCCGTGCGGACAGTGCCGCGTCTGTCTGCGGGGCAAGACGCCGCGCTGCCCGTTCGCCCTTCGGCATCGGCATCCGCCCCACGTCTGGCCGCATTTCAACGCCGCCTACGGGCAATACTACTATCTCCATCCCGGCCACACGGTGTTCAAACTGCCAGACGGAGTGCCGGACGAACTGGCCGGACCGGCCAACTGCGCCTTGGCCCAGGTGATCTACGCCCTGGAAAAAGCCCACGTCGGCGTCGGCGATCATGTCGTCGTGCAGGGAGCGGGCGGACTGGGCATCAACGCCGTGGCCGTGGCCCGGACCCTGGGCGTGGAGCAGATCATCGTGCTGGACGGCATCGACGAGCGGCTGCAACTGGCCCGCCGCTTCGGGGCCGATCAGGTCATCGACCTCAAATCGTTCCCGATGCCCCAGGACCGCATCCGCCGGGTCAGGGAACTGACCGACGGCTGGGGCGCGGACGTGGTGGTGGAGCTGGTCGGCCACGCCGGGGCCGTTCCCGAGGGCATCGCCATGACCGCTCCCGGCGGCACCTACCTGGAGATCGGCAACATCTGCCAGGGACCGACGTTCTCCCTCGATCCGTCGGATCTGGTCCACGGCTCCAAGAGCGTGCTCGGCATCATGTGGTACGACGCGGTCAGCCTCTACAAAGCGGTGCGCTTCCTGGCTCAGCATCAGAACGACTTTCCGTTCTCGGACCTGCTGGCGGCCAAGTATCCCTTGACGCGGATCAACGAGGCCTTCGCCGATCAGGACGCCGGCAAGGTGCATCGCTCGGCCCTGCTCCCCTGGGCGTGAAAGGAGATTGCGTTGCGGCAATGCGGGAGTTAACATTAATCGGCAATGGCCTGTCATTTCCTCGGAGGTAAGCCCATGAATGAAGCCTACGAGTACGAGAACCTGGAGTTGCAAAACGTCGCGGCGAACGCCCTGCCCGCCGAACGGGTCGAGTTCATTCGCCGTACTTACCTGCATGTCGCCGGGGCCGTTGCCGCCTTCACGGCCTTAATGGCCGTTGTCTATACCCTGGTTCCCCTCGAAGTCCTCGTCAACGTCCTGGGGAACGTCGGCGCGCTGGGCATCATCCTGCTGTTCATCGCGGGCAGCTACTTGTCCGGCTACCTGGTCCGGCCCGACCATTCGCCGACGGTGCAATACGTCGGACTGGGCGTTTACATCCTTCTGGAAGTGCTGATTTTCTGGCCGCTGCTGGTGGTGGTCCAAGTCAAGACGGGAAGTCTGGATCTGGTTTATCAGGCGGCCCTGCTGACGGCGGCGGTGGCCGGGGGGCTAACCCTGGCGACGCTGTGGACCCGCAGCGACTTCTCGTTCCTCGGGCCGATTGTTTCCATCGGTTCATTCGTGGCATTGGGGATCATCGTGGCGGCCCTGATCTTCGGCTTCCAGTTGGGACTGCTCTTCGCCTTCGCGATGGTGGCCCTGATGTCGGCGGCGATTCTATACGCCACCTCGAACGTGCTCTACTACTACCGGACCGATCAGTATGTCGGAGCGGCCCTGTACATCTTCGCGGCCGTCATGACTCTGTTCTTCTGGATCATCCGCATCCTGTTGATGAGCCGACGCTGACCGTCCGCCCTGCGGATCGAGCGGACAAGCCTGAACAAAAACAGAAACCCAGCCGCTTGCAGCGTGCTGGGTTTTCTTTTTGGCTCGGCGGCGGAAGTCACCAGCGGTAGGTGAACTGGAAGTAGAGCAGGCTCGGCGTCTCGTCGGGACCGCTGTTGCGGATGAAATCGCCGTTGAACATCCGCGAGTAGCCGACGCTGAAGTTGGCGTAGCGGCTCAATTGCGCGATGAAGAACAGGTCCAGCTCCGTGCCGACGTAGTTGCCCGCCTGGCCGGTCGGATCCCGGCGGATGGGCGCTCCGGCGGCGTTGTAGAGAGCATCGTCACGGCTGTAGAGCCAGAAGTTGTGGACCTGGACGAGGCAGGTCAGCCAGTTCTCCGGCCAGCAGGTGAACTGAAGGACGACATCGTGAATATTCCGCCTCGCTACCACGTCCAGGAAACCCAGGTAGTAGTGGCCGAAGGGGAACAACTGGTTGAACGAGGTATTCAGACTGCCCTGTCCCGGGTTGCGGTCGCCGGTCGCCCACTCGTAGTAGAGCATGACTTGCGGCAGCCAGGCGTGTTCCTTCCACTGGTAGCCGCCGCCGACGGGGACGGAGGCCGCCAGCAGATCCTGATTGGAGTAGGTGCCGACCTGGAACATCGGCTCGACTTCGTACACCCAGTTGTGCCAGCTGCCGTAAACCCGTCCGCCGAGCGTGTGGACGTACCACCCTCCGCGGACGCCATCGCGGCCGACGTGGACCGGATTGGTGTTGTCCAGATAGAGCCAGTAGAGGTCGAGTCCCGGCTTTTGTTCCACCGGCTTGCGATTGGCCCAGATGCCGAAGAAGTTCTGGTTGTTGTCCACATTGTCCCAGTGGTTGCGGTTGACCAACACAGGCTGGACCCAGAAGGCGTCCACGGTCCATTCTTTGCCGAGCCAGAAGCCCCGGATGCCCTGGAACGTCCGCCGCACATTGGCCCAGTCCAGGGTGCTGATGAGCCGCTGCGAACCCAGCAGCAACTCCTGCCGCCCCGCCCGGACGTACACCGGACCCTCGCACCACTCGCCGAGCTTGACATCGACCAAGAGGTTTTGCAGATCGCTGCGGTTGATGTCGATGGGCCGCGCGCCGAAATCGCCGTCGCCGAAGCGTTCGGCGTACACGTACTCGGCAAAGAAGCGGAACTGGTCGCAGTACCACAGGTCCCCAGCCAGGCGGGTGCGGAACAGGTCGTGGTCGTTGTCCACGGGCGTGAAGTGGACGTTCCGCTCGATCATGGTCCGGGACCAGGTCTGGCTCGAAATCGAGAGCATCCAGTCGTCACAGAAGTGGATGCGCTTGAGCGGATCGAACAGGTACAGGTCGGTGTACTTGGGGTCTTCGAGGTAGCGGAAGTCGAGGTCGAACAATGACGGCGGCACCATCGCGAACAGCCCGTAGGGCAGCGGCGGGGCCTTTTCGACGTAGTTGCCGTGCAGCTGATCCATCAGCGAATAATAGCCGGCTCCGGTCGGGAACAGGATCGGCATGCCCGGTCGGGGCGGCGTTCGCAGCGGCGGCACTTTTTTCCAGAAGAACTGCTGGTCGTCTTTCTCGGAAGACTTTTTGTCCTTGCCGCTTTGCTCGGAGGATTGTTTTTCGCCGTCCGACTTGGGATCGCTGGTTCTCGGGGCGTCGGCCTCCGCTTTGGGTGAATGATCGCTCTCCCGCTCCGCGACGACCGCCGGTTCGGGAAGCTCTTCGGGGACCTGGGCCAATCCAACCGTGGTGAAGACGATCGCTGCTGTCAGCCCAGCCACGACTCGCCCGGCGATCGACCACCAAAAGCAGTTCCGATCGGACATGATGAAGGTCATAACCCAGGTCCTTTTGCGCGTGTGGAGTGCCTGAAGGAGATTCGACTACCGTCCGCAGTGGAATTGCATAATTCCCTCAACCCGCTTCCGCGACAAGGCGGGCCGCTGCCGCAGCATGGGCAGATTGCCTTCGGCGAGCAGGTCCGGATTTATCGGCAATCTCGGTCCGATCAAGGCAACGCGGTGCCAGCATGGCATTGCAGACAGTGCAGGCGCTCCGGATGGGAGCAGCGGATTTCGGGTCGGGCGGTCGGGCCGTCGTGACAGGCGTTGCAGTCTTCCCGCATGAACAGGGCGTGGGGCACGGTCGGCGGCGCGCCGGGATAGAGCCGGTCGCCGCGGCGATGTTCCTGCCGCAGAGGCTGGAACGAGGAGGCGACGAAGACCGTGTCCGCGTTCTTGAAGACGTGGCACTGCTGGCAGCGGGCAACGCTGCTCAACCCCGGCGTGTGCAGGTGCGGGTTGGGCGGAGCGACGCCGACGCCAGGCAAGATGCGGGCCTGTTCGGCATGACAATTCGTGCAGGTTCCGCCCAGCGGCGGATGGGGGATTATCGGGGGAGCACCGTCATAAGCCCGACGTTCCGCGCGCAGTGCCGAGGCGGTGGGGACCGTGGTCCGGCCGTCGCCGCGGAACCAGCCCATGCCGCAGCAGACGACAAACAACAGAAACCACGCCAACAGTCTCGCGGGCCGAGGGAGGTGGCTCATCACGTCTTCGCTCCCGAACTCACAGGCTGGAGGCGCTCGATGCGCACCGCGCACTTTTTGAAATCCGGTTCCTTGCTGAGGTTGCACATGGCATCCAGCGTCAAGCGGTTGATGAGCTTGCCTTCGTCGAAGAACGGGACGAAGACGGTGCCGCGCGGCGGCTTGCCCCGGCCGTCGAGAACGACCGGCAGTTCCAGCGTTCCGCGTCGGCTTACCAGGCGGACGAAGTCGCCGGTTGTGACGCCCAGTTCGATGGCGTCCGCGGGGTTGATCTCGACATAGGCTCCCGGCACCGCCTGATGCAGTTGCTTGATGCGGCGGGTCATGGTGCCGGTGTGCCAATGCTCGATGACCCGGCCCGTGGTCAGCCAGAAGGGAAACTCCTCATCGGGCAGTTCCGCCGGCGGATGGTAGGGCCGAATCCAGAACGCCGCACGTTCGCCGTAGCTTTTGGCCTTGTAGAAGTGGACGCCCCGGGACTTTTGCACATACGGATCGTATCCGGCGGCGTAACGGTAGCGGGTCTCCTTGCCGTCCACGACCGGCCAGCGCAGGCCGCGGGTGGCCCGCAGCTGGGCGTAGGATGCCACGTCCTTGCCGGTGCCGAGGGTGAATTGCCGGTATTCCTCGTACATCGCTTCGTGCCAGTTGTCCTCCGGCCACGGGAACAGGTGGCCCAGGCCCATGCGTTTGGCGACCTGGATGATCTGCCAGGCGTCTTCGCGGGCTTCGCCGGGCGGGTCGATCAGCTTGTCCCATTGCTGCGTCCGCCGCTCCGTGTTGCCGAACACGCCTTCCCGCTCCACCCAGGCTGCCGAGGGCAGCACCACATCGGCCATCGCCGTGGTCACGGTCGGGTAGATGTCGCTGACGACGAGGAACAGACCGTCGTTCGGCTTCCGCTCGAAACGGTGCAGATTGGGCAGGGTCACGAACGGGTTGGTGGTCTGAATCCACAGGGTCTTGATCTCCCCGCGGCTCAAGGCGCGGAACAGATCGACGGTGTGCAGGCCGGGTTTGTCGGGGATGGTGCCCGGCGGCAGGCCCCAGAGCTTCTCGGCCTTGGCTCGGTGTTCCGGATTGGTCACGACCATGTCGGCGGGCAGGCGGTTGTTGAGGGTGCCGACCTCCCGCACCGTGCCGCAGGCTGATGGCTGTCCGGTGAGGCTGAGCGGATTGCTGCCCGGACGGCTGATCTTGCCGGTCAGCAAATGCAGATCGTTGATGAGGTTGTTCATCCAGGTACCGCGGACGTGCTGATTGACGCCCATGCACCACAAACTGACCAGGCCCCGGTTCGTGTCGCCGTACACGGAAGCCAACAGGCGGATCTGGCTCTCCGGCACGCCGGTCAGCTCGCTGACCCGTTGCGGCGTGTAGTCGGCGAGGAAGGTTTTGAGTTCCTCGAAACTGGAGTCGCGGCCCACGTCCTCGAAGACATAGCGTTCGGCCTGATCGCCGAAACAGCCGTAGCCGATGGCGTTCAGGTCCTCGATGCCCCGCTTGAAGACGACGTTCTCCTCGAGGAACGCATGAGCGATCTTGTTCTCGGCGACGAGCAGATGGAGGATACCGTTGGCCAGGGCGAGGTCGGTGCCGGGGCGGAACTCGATATACACGTCGGCGTAATCCGAGGTCGGCGTGCGGCGGGTGCCCAGGTCGATGATCCGCACCCTGGGATTGCGGCGGCGATGTTCGAGCATCCGGCCGAAAAGCACCGGGTGCATCTCGGCCATGTTCGCGCCCCAGATCACGAAGTCGTCGGCGATCTCGAAATCGTCGTAGCAGCCCATCGGCTCGTCGCTCTGGAACTGCGTCATGAACCCGCTGACGGCGCTGGCCATGCACAGCCGGGCGTTCGGTTCGAGGTTGTTGCTCCGCAGGCCGCCCTTGACCCACTTCAGCGCCGCGTAGCCGTCGAAGACCGTCCATTGGCCGGAACCGTACATGGCGACCGCCGACGGCCCATGCTTTTCCAGCGTCTCTTGGAAGCGCTGGGCGATCAGGTCCAACGCTTCGTCCCAGGAGATGCGTTGAAATCGGCCCTCGGAGGTGCGGCGGAGGGGGTGCAGGAGGCGGTCCTGTCCGTAGAGCAAACCGGGCAGATGATAGCCCTTGACGCACAGCAATCCGCGGTTGACCGGACTGGCGACGTCGCCGCGGACAGCCACGACTTTGCCGCCGGAGACGCCCACCTCGACGCCGCAGCCGGTCCCGCAGAAGCGGCAGGGGGCCTTGCCCCAGCGAACGTCCCCGGGCAGCGGCGGTGGCGAGGAGGAGCCGGAATCGGTCCCCGAGTTGCCGCAACCGGCTGCCGTGATGGTCGTCGTGACGAGACCGAGATTCAGGAGGAAGTCACGGCGGTGCATCGGCGTCATCTCCCCTGCGTTTCCACGGAATCGGCGTACAAAACCGGACGACGTTCCAGCGACGGCATGCCCAGGCGTTTCGCCGTCCCGCTCAGGGTCGGTTCCTGACGGCGGTAATGCGGCTCCTTGCCGGTCAGGCTTCGGGGCCGCGGTTCCTTCTCGAACCACTCATGCTCGGGGCGCTTGAGGATGTTTGCGATCACCGACTTGACGGCCTCGGCGGCCTCTTTGTGCCCCTTGGTTTCGGCGAGGTGGATCAGTTCCCGCGCCTGGGGGATCAGTTCCATGTAGAAGCGTTCGGCGACTTCGTACATGCCATGCCAGTGTGCGTAGTCGGGAGCCATCATGGAAGCGCCGTGGCGGGCGCGACGGCCCTCGTGATGCCACAGGTAGAACCAGGTCCACTCGATTTCCTCGTCGAACTCGGTGGGTGTGAGCATGTTCTGCTCGCGCAGGGTCTTCATGATGAGCTGCCCGGGCTTGGCGAACTTCTCGTTGTAGAGCACGACGAAATCGTCGTACTGCTGGTAGAAGGCGTTGATGTAGTCCGGCGTGTGGCAGTGAGAGCAGACGTCCTTCATGCGGGAGCGTTTGGCCTCGGCGGTGTCGTGGATGAGGCTGGCCCGTTTGGCCGGGTCGGTCTCGGTGACGATCTTGTGATTCACGTCGGTATCCATGACCAGACTGACCGGAGGCCGA
>CALFAY010000046.1 GCA_937944855.1 uncultured Planctomycetota bacterium | reverse complement strand
ACCGACCAATACCCCCGGGTCATTCCCGGGGGTTTTTGCTTGCATGCAGGTTCCCAGATCCGCACGGGAAAAGCGTTCCGAATGAAACTCCTGTGATACGGCGGGACTTCGATCCTGGTTTGGGGTTAGATTCTCTTGTGGGGAAGGGCGAGGTCGCCGGTAAGCTGGGCAAGCCCTCAGCGTCTCCCACCCCCGGGACTTGCGGAGCACAGTCATGGCCCACCTGCGATCTGATCGGATGCTTCACTTAGCTTTCCTTCTGGTGGCAGCGGCTTGGCTCGTCCTGGTCTCCCCCGGCCGCAGCGAGGACAAAAAATCTGGATACTCCTCTGTCGAACCTGACAAGGTCGAAATCATCCCGAAGAAATGGAAATCGCACTCGCCCCGGCCAGCCGCCCCCAGCGAGATTGACCGATTGCTCGCCGAGGCCCAGCGAAACGATCAGGTGCAACCCGCACCTCGGACCACGGACGAGCAGTTTCTCCGCCGCGTGACTCTCGACCTCACCGGCAGATTGCCGACCCCTGTGGAGATCAACCAGTTCGTTCGGGATTCAGACCGCGACAAGCGCGGCAAAGTGATCGACCGACTTCTGGATTCCGACGCCTTCTGCGTGCACTGGGCGAAGCGTTGGCATGATGTGATCGTGAGCCGGGCCACCAACGATCTCGTGAAGCGGACGGGTGTGACGCGGTCGCTGGAACTGTGGCTGGCCCAGCAGATGCGCGAACAGCGTTCCTGGGGAGAAATCGCCAGCAAGCTGATCACGGCCTCAGGCGAAGTCAAATTCGGGCCGATGAATGCGGATGCTTCCCGGGGAGCGGCGGTTTTCCTGCTCTGCCATCAGGGGGCCGATGCGAATGTCGAACGGGCCGCCGAGACTTCGCGGGTCTTCCTGGGAATCCAGATTCAGTGCGCGCAATGCCACGACCATCCCAGCGACATCTGGAGGCGGAATCAGTTTCACGAGCTGACGGCGTTCTACGCTCGCGTCGGCGACCGATTGGTGCGCAATTCCGAAACGAACCGGTTCGAGGGCATCGCTTTGGTTTCGCGCCCCTTCGGCGAACACCTGATGCCCAATCTGGCCGATCCGAGGCAACGCGGCACTCTGACGCACCCCAAGTTCTTGACCGGCGAATCGTATCTTCGCGGTCGGCCGGACCAGGAACGCCGGGAGGCCCTGGCCCAATGGATCACTTCGAAGGACAATTACTGGTTTTCCGCGGCATTCGCCAACCGCGTCTGGGCAGATCTGCTGGGCCAGGGATTCTATCAACCCGTGGATGCCCTGGGACCGCTGCAATCTGTCCTTTATCCCGAGGTCTTGTACTCTCTTGCCGATTCGTTCCGAGCCACTGATTACGACATTCGCGGCCTGTACCGCCTGGTCGCCAATACCGAAGCATACCAACGGCAGATCCGCCTGGGCGATTCCCCGAACGAGCATCTTCGCTTCGCGGCCGCCTATCCGAGTCGTTTGGACGCCCACGCCCTGTGGAACTCGCTGGAGTGCGCGCTGGGTCCGCTCAACCTATCGCTGCCCGGAGGTCCGGCACGCCCCCAGCCTAGGTTCCTTCCGCGAGGTTTCCTGGAGTTTCAGTTCAAAGATGCCTTTGGCTTCGATCCTTCGCTGAAGGCTGATGAAGTCGAGGGAAGCATTCCCCAGGCGTTGATGTTGATGAACAATCCCGTGCTCAACGGCCGCATGCTTGCGGCCGGCGACGCGATGCTCAGCCGCCTCTTGCGGTCCACACGCAACGACGACGAAGCGATCGAGTCGTTGTATCTGCGGGTTCTCGGCCGCAAGCCGACATCCGGCGAAGTTCAGACGTGCCGAGAGTACATCGCACAGGTCGGCAACCGCGGCGAGGCTTTTGAGGACATCCTGTGGGCCTTGGTCAATTCGACAGAGTTCCAGAGCCGCCGATAACGCCTCGAGGCTGCTCTGATCAGCGGTGATCGCCGGGTGAACAGGAAGGGACAAGCCATGATCGCCAACGATTGGTATTTGCGGGTGAATCGGGATGGCGTGTGTAGCCGACGCAGCTTTCTGCGGCAGGTGGCTGTCGGTGTCGGCGGCGTCGCAGGCTTGTCATGGATGGACGCGCTGCGGTTGCACGCCGACGAGATGCGCAAGCAGGGCATGGCCTGCATTCTCCTGTTCATGCCTGGCGGACCGAGCCAGTTCGAGACCTTCGATCCCAAGCCGGGTACGGAGACGGGCGGCCCGACCCAAGCCATCGAGACCGCCGTGCCAGGGATTCGTATTGCCGAAGGCTGGGAGCGTGTCGCCGAGCAGATGAAGCATCTGACCATCATCCGTTCGATGACGAGCAAGGAAGGCAATCACCAGCGGGCACAGTACGAACTGCATACCGGCTACGCCCTGAGCGGCAGCATCAAGTATCCGAGCCTGGGGGCCATCGTCGCCTCAGAACTGGCCGATCCCAGCTTCGACCTTCCGCATTACGTGTGTATCGGCGGGCGCGACCCTGCCGGCTCTGGGTTCCTGGGGATGAACTTTGCCCCGTTCACGGTCATGGATCCCAACCGCATGCCCGCCAATGTCGAACTGCCCCGCGGCACCGACCCGAAGCGATTCTCCCGGCGTCTGCAACTCCTGGAAAAGCTGGAGCACGACTTCGCCCAATCCGGAGCCGAAGCCCGCGTCGCCGACCGCCGGGCCATCTATGAGACCGCGGCCCAGATGGTCCTCAGTCCGCGCCTGAAGGCCTTCGACTTGTCGCAGGAGAAAGACTCGCTCCGGGACCGATATGGGAGAACGCCTTTCGGCCAGGGATGCCTGCTGGCTCGACGCCTGCTGGAGGCGGGTGTGACCTTCGTCGAAGTGCAGACTTCGGGCGGCATGGGGGTCGGCAACTGGGACACGCACGACAACAACTTCGAACGGCACAAAACGCTCGCCGGCATCACCGATCCCGCCTTTGGCACTCTGATCGCTGACCTGAAAGACCGCGGAATGCTGGAGCGGACGCTGGTCATCTGGATGGGTGAGTTCGGACGCACGCCGAACATCAATGGGCGTAACGGGCGGGATCACTATCCCCGGGCTTTCAACGTCGTGCTTGGCGGCGGTAAGATCCGGGGCGGCATGGTGTACGGCCGGACCGACCCGCTGGGACGTGCCGTCGCCGAAAATCCCGTTACGGTCCACGATCTGTTCAACACCATTTGTCATGCCTTGGGAATCAACCCGGCCAAGGAGAACATGAGCAGCGTCGGCAGACCGATCAAGATCGTCGATGGGGGCAAGCCGATTACGGCGATTCTGTCGTGATGCGGCTGGGCCGGCCATGATTGGGCCTGTTGCCCACCGATGAGGATGCGATCGGTTCCAGGAAGCTGCTGGCGACAAGGTCAGCCAACAGTTTTCCCGCCCGGGTCAGGCGAACGGTGGTTTCCGTGTCGCTCAACAACCCGGCTTCTGTATGACGACGGATTGGATCACCCAACAAGACGTCCAATTCGTAATCTGTTTGTTCGGCGAAGGTCTGCCGGTCGATGCCGATGCCGCGACGAATCTGAAGCATGGCCGTTTCACAGGCCCTTTCCAGAGGTTCCAGACACTCCTCCGCCTGTCGGGGCGACTGCCCGGCTTCAACGAGCCGCAAATACGCAAACAGATCCCGCGTGTTCGCACCCCGAACGCCGCCCACATAGCCGGCCGCTCCTAGCCCAAAACCCCAGTACGCATGATTGGCCCAATAGACCATGTTGTGCCGACACTCCCGACCGGGACGGCAGAAGTTAGAAACCTCATAGTGCTCGAAGCCGGCTTCCGCGAGAAGGTCCATCGCCGCTTCGTACATGGCCTGTTCAACTTCCTCGTCCACGGGCCGTACTCTGCCACGCTGCCGGTCTTTCCACAGCGGAGTCCCCTTCTCGTAAGTGAGGCCGTAAGTGCTGAGGTGCTCCGGTTCCAAGGCCAGAGCGGCGCGAAGGTCTTCCTTCCAGGCGGAAAGCTCTTGTCCAGGGATGGCGAAAATCAGATCAAGCGAAATGTTGGCGATTCGTCGCCGTACTAACCCGACGGCATCCCGGGTTTGCTCTGGCCCATGATTGCGTTCCAGGAAGTGGAGCAGGGGAATGTGGAACGTTTGAGCACCCAGGCTGATGCGGTTGACGCCGTGATCGGCCAAGAGGTCCACCTTGGCGGCATTCAGCGTGCCGGGATTGGCTTCGACGGTCCATTCGTAGCCCGGTAAGAGGACGAACCAGCGCCGCACGATGTTCAGAAGGCGTTCGAGTTGGGCGTGGGTCAGGTGCGTCGGCGTGCCGCCGCCGATGAAAATGGTCCGCGCAGGGCGTGGCTCCTGCAAGGTGGAGACTTCCTTTTCCAGAGCAGTCAGGTAGCGGTCGGCCAAGTAGTCCTGACCGGCGACCGTAGCGAAATCGCAGTAGCAGCAGCGGTGCGCGCAAAAAGGCACGTGAAGGTACACCGCCTCGGGGACCAACCACGGGGCGGCCGACCGACGGCTCCCGGCTTCCTTGACATCGCTGGGCATCAGCATTACTCTTGCCGCTTTGGAGCATCAAAACGCAATATTCTATCTTCATTTTGCCAAGCCAAGGGAGCAACGGACCGGGACGATGGCAAAAGAACGTTGGGCGACACGAGTCGGACTGGTGCTGGCAATGGCTGGCAATGCCGTCGGGCTGGGGAACTTTCTGCGTTTTCCAGCGCAGGCGGCGAAAAATGGCGGAGGCGCCTTCCTCATCCCTTACATCGTGGCGTTTCTGCTTCTCGGTCTGCCCCTGATGTGGGTCGAATGGACGATGGGCCGCTACGGAGGGCAACGCGGCCACCACTCGGCTCCTGGTATCTTTCAGTCGATGGGACGCAGCCCATTGTGGAAGTACTTCGGGGTCATCGGCTTATGGTCGTGTTTCATCATCGCGTCCTACTATTTGTACATCGAGTCGTGGTGTCTGGCCTACGCCTTGTGGTCGCTGTTCGGCGGGTTCCGCAACATCGCCGATACCGATCCAAGTTACCCCGGAAAGTTCTTCGACATCTTGACGGGAGAAACGGCTAATCACCTCATTGCCGTCAGCCCCTGGGGAATGCTTGTTTTTGGCTTGTGCATCGCCATCAACATCTACATCCTCTCTCGCGGTTTAGCCCGCGGCATCGAACTGGTAGCGAAGGTTGGCATGCCGTTGCTGATCCTCTTCGCAGCCATCCTGGCGATTCGCGGGCTGCTCATCGATCCGAACAGCGATCTGGCGGCTAAGGAAAGCCCTTTCAAGGGACTGAATTTTGTGTGGGAACCTAAGTTCGAGTCCCTTGCCGACCCCGCCGTGTGGCTTGCTGCCGCTGGACAAATTTTCTTCACGCTGTCTATCGGCATGGGATCGATCCACTGCTACGCCTCCTACCTGCGGGAAAAAGACGACATAGCCCTTGTGGGAGCGACCACCGCCTGGACCAACGAGTTCTGCGAGATCATTCTTGGGGGCACGATCCTCATACCCATTGCCACGGCGTATTTGACCTTGCCAATGGTGCAAAACCTGACTGCGTCGGGATCCGGCTTCGGAGTCGGGTTCATGGTTTTTCCGACGCTGTTCGACCGCTGGGGCTGGTTCGCTCCCGCAGCCGGCTTCCTTTGGTTCGGCCTGCTCTTTTTCGCCGCCATTACCAGTTCGCTGGCGATGGGCCAGCCGGTGATGGCCTTTCTTCAGCAGGAATTCGGCTTCCGCCGGGATCGCAGCGCCTTGGCCTTCGGCCTGATGCTGCTACCCCTGGCCTTGTGCGTGGCCACGCTTAATTCCAAGACGTTTAGCGACGAGTTCGACTACTGGGCTGGGACAGTCATGCTCGTCGTCTTCGCCTTCGGAGAAATCATCCTTTTTGCCTGGGTCTTCGGCATCGAGAAGGGATGGGAAGAACTTCAACGCGGCGCGGAGCTCTGGATACCACGACCGTTCTTTTATGTGATGAAATTCGTCACGCCGGTTTTCCTCCTGGTGATCCTGCTGGCCTACGTGTTCAAGCCGGCTCCGGACTGGGGACAGTACTTGCACGAAGTGCGGACTTCGCTGAGCGATGGCAAGTCGTTGCCCGCTTGGCAGTGGGCCAGCGACGGCATGATCGGGAAGTTGATGCATGTGGACGTCGCCCGGCAGAAGGAAGCGGCCTTGAAAGCCAATGCCGAAGCCCGCGACAAGATTCTCCAGAACTCCGACCTGACCCCGGAGGACCGAGATAAACTTCTTCAGCAAAACGCTGCCGAGCGGGAACAGATCGAGTCCTTCTGGTCGCGCCTTCCGACCTGGCGGAACGTTGACCGGTTGGTAATGATAGGCGTCTACCTGTTTTTGTGTTTCCTGGTGTTCACCGCTTGGTCGAAGCGTCGGCTCGAAGGGAGGGCCTGAGCGTGAGCGAGATGACCGGGCAGGCCTGGGTGTTCATGCTTGGGGTGTGGGCCTTCGTAGCCGCCTGCACCGGCTACTGCTTTTGGAAGCTTCTGACCTCGTCACGAAGATTCGATTCGGATGCCGACGACCCATCGTCGTCGCCGCGGGCGGAAGCTCCGACGCCAAAGAGCGAGTGAAGGAGCTGACCCCCCGGGCTGGCCGTCCCTCGCTCCGGGATGACATCCATGTTGCAATCCCTCATCAATTCCTCCAACGATTTTCTGGACGTTGTCAACGGCATTCTCTGGCATGAGGTCGCCCTGTACGTCGTGCTCGGAACAGGCGTCCTGTTCACGATCTGGAGCGGATTCTGCCAGTACCATGCCCTCACCCATGGGACGCAGGTAATTCTGGGCAAGTATGATCGCAAGGACGATCCGGGAGCGATCAGCCATTTCCAGGCGTTGTCGGCAGCCCTGTCGGCGACGGTCGGGATCGGCAATATCGGCGGAGTGGCGTTGGCCGTGGCCCTGGGGGGACCGGGAGCGGTGTTTTGGATGTGGGTTGTCGGCTTTTTCGGCATGGCCCTCAAAACGGCCGAAGTAAGTCTGTCCATGCTGTACCGCAACACGGACAATCCGGACGAGCCTCACGGCGGGCCGATGTGGGTGGCCGACCTGGGCATGCGGCGCTTGCATCCCGCTCTGGCTCCGGTTGGCAAGGCCCTGGCGGTCGTTTTCTGCATCACGCTTCTGATTTCGACCGTGACCGGTGGAAATATGTTTCAGGCGTGGAACGTCGCCGAAGTGACGGCGACCAACTTTCCCGCATTGCAAACCGCCGTTGGATCGCTGGTGGAACAAGCCCCTCAAAGCGCTCAGGAGTGGCTGCAGCCGTTTTTTCATGCCCGATCTCTGGTCGGCATCATACTGACGGTCCTGTGCGGACTCGTCATCATCGGCGGCATCAAACGGATCGGGGCCGTGGCCGGACAACTGGTGCCGTTCATGTGCATCGTGTATCTCCTGGGAAGCCTGTACGTGATCGCGGTTCATTTCACGGAGATACCCCGGCTGTTCTGGTTGATCGTGCAATCGGCCTTCTCGCCGGTGGAAGGCGAGCAGGCGTTTCTGGGTGGCACGGCCGGTTATGCCTTTCTTTGGGGTATGAAGCGGGCCTTATTCTCCAACGAAGCCGGACAAGGCTCTTCGCCCATAGCCCACTGTGCCGCTCGGACTCACGAGCCGGTCCGGCAAGGGATCGTCGCCGGGCTGGAGCCGTTCATCGACACGCTGGTCGTATGCACACTCACGGCCCTGGTCATCCTGGCCAGCGGAGCGTGGAACCGGGGGCCCGAAGCTGAGTTTCCGCAGCTTCCGCAGGTCGTGCCCGCCCCTCAAGGTGGTTGGACCCTTGATGCCGCCGAGTTGCCCATGAGGAACCACGTCAACGGCACCGATCGCTGGAAGGAAGGGGATGTGATTTTCGTGGTCCTGGTTTCGGAACCGAACTCGATCCCCAACTCCAACCGCCACCGTCTCACGGGCACGCTGGTCAAACAGGGCGACCGTCTGATGGTGAAATGGGAGGTGCATAGCTCCCAGGAGCCTCCTCAACTGGAAGGACCGGCTATTTACACCGATTACGTGGGAGCTGCTCTGGCCAGTCACGCCTTCGACCGCGTCCTTCCGGGACTGGGGCGGTGGATGGTCACGGCGGCGGTCTGGCTGTTCGCCCTCTCCACGCTCATTTCCTGGAGCTACTATGGCGAACAGGGCGTCGTCTACCTGTTCGGCCAGCGATTCGTGATGCCCTATCGCTTGGTGTATTGCCTGCTGATACTAATCGCTTGCCTGGGACTGGTTCGCTCCGACCGGGAGTTGGACAACTGGTCCAGCCTGGGAACAGGGGTGATGCTCTTCGCCAATCTGCCGATTACGTTGATCTTCGGCTTTCAGGCGATGTCGTCCTATCATTCATACATCCGTCGGCTGCGAGCCGGCGAGTTCGATCGGCCTGTCTCGCCAAGCGGCGGGTCCGTTGCGTGACGAAAGCGGATTGCTATATTAGCCGACAGTGACGGCGGGTTCGCTCCGCCGGGAACTCGGCCAACCTTGTGAGCAACATCAGGAGGACGCGATGCCATTCACCCTGCCGCCTCTGCCGTATCCCTACGATGCCCTGGAGCCGTACATCGACAAGCAGACGATGCAGATCCACCACGATCTGCACCACGGGGCCTACGTCAACAACCTGAACGCTGCCCTGAAGGACTATCCCCATTTCGCCAACATGACCATCGAGGAACTGCTGCGCGGCATCAACAAGGTGCCGGAGGCGGTTCGCACCGCCGTGCGGAACAACGGCGGCGGGCATTACAACCACACCATGTTCTGGGAGATCATGAAGCCCGGCGGCAGCAAGGAGCCGAAAGGCACGTTGGCCGACGCCATCAAGGCCCTCGGCGGCGTGGACCAGGTCAAGGAGCAGATCAACGACGCCGGCCTGAAGCGTTTCGGCAGCGGCTGGGCGTGGTTGGTCGTGGACGGAGGTCACTTGAAGATTCTCAGCACGGCCAATCAAGATTGCCCGCTCATGGACGGCCAATTCCCGGTTCTGGGCGTGGATGTCTGGGAACACGCTTATTACCTGAAGTACCAGAATCGCCGGGGCGACTACCTCAAGGCCTGGTGGAATGTGGTGAACTGGGACGAAGTGGGCAAGCGGTACGAAGCCGCCACGAAGAAGTAGGCCGTCGCTTTTGGTCCCGATTTAGGCTTGACCCGCTTGCAAGGGCCGCTATGGTTCCGCCGCTAAGAGAGTGGACTTAGTAGCGGGATGCGGGAGCCATGCGGCGAGCCTTGGCCCGGTTGAGTGTGGGCGTGTTGTTGGCGTGCGTCGGGTGCAGCACTGCCGGTTCGGATCGCATCAACTGGCCGTGGTCCAAACCGAGTGCGCTGGCGGAGGAATACGTCGTTCCTCCTCCCACCGACGACCGATACAGCGGGGCCCCGACGCTGCCGCGCTCGGTGATCAAGCCGGGTTTGAAGCCCCAGACCTCCGACCCGAAACGCCCGCAGCCTGGGATGGGCGGCCCGCCCGGCATGATGATGCCCGGGATGCAGCCCGGTGGTCCAGGGGGTCTTATCTACTAACCGCCTCCTGGATGCCGAATCGCTTGAGTACGCTGAGGAGCAACCGGCACAGTTGCTCCTCTTCTTTTTGCCGTTCTATCCCGTTCACTTCGTTCTGAACCGTTGCCGCCGATCCCTGCCAGGTCAATCGCAGATACAATCCGGCATGCGCGGCTGCCGTGTTGAGTTGTTCCTGGACCCGCTTCGCCCATAAAACGCCGTACTTGTCGCGGAAAGCCAACCAGAGCAGCGTGCAGCGGTCGGCCGGATGCGGAGTGCGACGCACAAGCCCCCAGGCTATCCAGAGACAGGCGCTTCCCCAGACCATTATCACATGGAGGCAAAGCGGGGAGCGAAACCAGGCGAAATCCGGACGATGGAGAGCGGCGAGGGCGGCGGTCATAGCGGGCAGTAAGCCGAGCGCCGCTCCACCCCAGCGGGTGGGAGCATAGTTGACCGCACCGACCAGAAGCACACCGCCGAGCAGAACAACCCAGGGCGTATCGAGCATCCATTGCGGAGAGTTGAAGGGCTGTTCCAGGAACGGCATCGAAAGCACCGCGAGAAGACCCAACGTGACGAAGTTCCAGGCTCCGACGCCGGGAGTCCGTGCTCCCAGCACAGAGACGAAAGCGCAGGCCAGAAAGACAAGACCAGCGTAGAGCCAGGGCAGGGCAGGGCAGAAGAAAACACTGCTGACACCCGCCACGATCCCGGCAGCCCATGCTCCCATGAGCCACAGGACAGTCGGCATGAGGGGTGAGTGTCGTTCGGCCAGCCAGGCGTGGTACAGGGGCACAGCACAGGAGAGCCAGGCTACCGTCGAAACCGAGCCCAACGTGCCCGTCATTCTGTATTGCCCTCAGCGGAGCAACCGTGCCGCCATGCACCGGGAGGAAATCTCGGCAGTGTAGCCGGACTGCATCTCTCTGTGGAATCATTATCGCCGAATCTGTGCCGGTGCCAGCCGGGGATCATCGAGATCAAGCCGATAGAGGATTTGGTTGTAATCGTAACGCGGCGTCGGTTCGGGCTTGTCAGCGAATTGCCGCGTGTAGGTTCCCTCGAAAAGCAGGATCGGCGAATCAGCCTGGAACCAGTCGGCATGGATGACCAGGTTGTAAAACGTGTAGTTATCGTGGGACAGCACCTTGACGCAGGGGCCCCAGGGTCCGAAAGGCGTGCCGGCTTCGGCATACCAGATCTCGCCGAATGCCGAGGGTTTGCCCCACCATTGCATAAAAACTGTCACCCAGCGCTTTCGCCACGGATGCCAGGCGATACTTCCGCTGTGGGGGCGAATAGGCTCATCTTTGTCACTATGGATCGCTTTGGGAGCATCCACGGCTTGCCAACTGCCTGGGTCTTGCCACGCCTCGAATGTGGCCGGGATGCGGATGTGCGGGAAAGGATTTCCGAACAAAAGCCACTTCTGCCCCTGATCGTCGATCCAGAAGGCGGGATGGCCTCGCGGTACCAGCGGTTCTTTCGGCGATTCGGCAGATTTCGTCCACAGGGTTTTATGATGCTTGAAGCTCCTGCTCTGGTCGTCCCACACGCATAATCCCCACTCGTAGGCTTCCAACGGCGGCTTGATCTTCATGTAGCTGCCGACCAGCCTCTCGTTCCCCTGCCGATCCGGGAGGGAGACGACGGCCGTCACCCATGTCGGACCCGTTCCCGGCATGACGGCCACGCCCCGGGCCGCTCCTGTGTCGTCCGTGAAGTAATCGAACGAAATCCGCAGCGGTGGACGGGCCTCTGGGAGCGGCTTGAGCGGCGTCGTGGCAGCAGAGGCGTGAAAGATACCCAGCGGGTAGCGATGCACGTTGGTATCGCCCCAGAGCCAGAACTTCCGGCCACGGTACGTCGTGGTCTGCGTGCTGTCGCTTCCCAGAACCGGACCGTCCCGCCAGTCTAGGCAGGCTCCGAGCTTTTGCGACTCGGCGAAAAGCCCCCCGCCGGTCAGGCGACCGAGACGCTTGGCGATGCAGAACCGTTCCACCTCGACTCGCACAGTCTCACTTGGCTTCGGCATCAAGCGTACACCCCGATAGCCGAACCCGTCGGAAGGCACGCCGTAACCCTGACCATGAACGCTAAACCATGTCTCCCGATTCATTAACTCTGGCAGGTCGCAGCAGATGACTCCGGCATTGTCGGACACGAGGCGGGCTTCGTGGACGGTTCGCAGTTCGACTAGCGGCACCGGCCAACCCGAGCCTTTTTCCACGATCTCGATTCGGCAGGCGGTTTGCGAACCCGGCGGATACCCCGGCAAAAGCGAATTCACCAGACAAAGACTGCCGAGCACGACGGCTGCGATTCGACTCTGCCAGACCATGCGCATGGCTAGTAGCCCGGATACTCGTAGCGTTTGTGTCGAGGACTGACGATCACAGCTAGGATGAGAAGAACAGACCCGCCAAGTAGGATCAGCAGGCCGTAGCCGGGCCGCAGCAGCAGGGCTTTGTCCATGCCATGCTCCTCAACGGCCCTTGCGAAGAGCAGACCATAAGCGATAAGGAAGGAGAGCAAACTGCCCGGTCCCAGGATCCACAGCCCTGCGTAACGCCTTGTCACGACCAGTCCCAAAGCTACCAAGCCGAGAAGAATCCCGCCGCTTTGGACCAGCCACAATCGCCAGTCATTAGCCAGAAGCGACTTGCCGTTCACCTCGAAGAGCGGCAAGAAGACGCCGACGCAAAACGCCAACGCTCCGGGCAGACCAAGCAGAGTCGCCATTAAGCCGAATGGACGCTTCGGCGAAACCGACGCCGCGACCGGCTCGGACGCGGACCCACTGTCCGGTACCAGGGCATCCACCGGCATTTCGTGCATAGGCATGTCGCCGTTGGGACTCAGCAGGTCTTCGGGAACGGGTACCGGTGAAACTCTAGTGTCCTGTTGAGAATCGTGGTGCGTATGCCACTCCAGGGCTTCCTCCGTGCCGATGGGGGTTTCGGCGCTCGGCTCGACAACAGACTCAACAACCCGGCGCGGCGGTGGAGCAACGTCGGGTACTGTCAACGCCGCGCCGCACTTCGTGCAGACGACCGATTTGCCCGCATATGCCTCAGCTGCCTTGAGACTGGCTTGGCAGTTGGGGCACATGAAGCGGATCATGATGAATTCCTCTCAGCCGTGGCAGGGTTTCCCTCCATCAGGCCAGCGGCGTTGGGGCTTTTCAGTGTCGAGCTATTTCAATTCCTTGAACCGGATGTCCTTGTAGACGACCTCCATCGGTCCGCCGGAATGCAACTGCCAAGCGATGATACCCGTCGGCGGTAGGTTTGGAAATTCCTGGTCCACGGTGACGGCTCCGTTGATCTTGATCGACACGTGTTTGCCGACGCACTTGATGTAATAGTCGTTGAAATCGTCCTTCTTCAGAACGCGAGTCACGGTCTCCTTGTCCGCCGCCTTCATCATGCCGCCGAAGTGCTCGCCATAGAGACTGCCCCAGTACACGTCGCCGATGTCGCACTGCGGCCCTTTGACGGCAAACTTCTCCTTGTCGAAAATCTCGCTGCGGATTTGAACACCGCTGTTCCCCTTGCCGCCCTTAAGACGGACCTTGAAACTCAATTCGAAGTCGCCGTACTGCTTCTTGCTGCAAAGAAAGGTGTTGAACGTCAGTCCGTTCGGCTCCGTGCTGCCGACGATGGCTCCGTCCTTGACCGCCCAGTACCGTTCCAGACCCTGCCAGCCTTCCAGGTTCTGGCCGTTGAAGAACTCCTTGCTCTCGTCAGCCCGGCTGACCCCGATCAGGCAAAAGACTACCAGTACAAAGCGCAGTGCCCGCAACGACCGCATGATGTCCCTCCTTCGTGGCCATGCGACGGCCTTATTGTGAATGGACACGATGCCAGAGTACTTGACATTTACCCCGCATTCAATGGATTCAGCTAGTTTTGCGGAGTGAGCGGGGAAAAGAGCAGTGCCTAGCCGGCGGAAGGAAGAGCCAGCGGAGCAGAGGAAGGCTCCGTGGACACAGCCACGACGCCGTCGGCTGTGGGGGATGCCGTCGCCCCAGGAACCAGCTCGACCCAGATGTCGCCGAAGGGCTGCTCCTGTTCGGCCGTGATGCTGCCGCTTTTCATCAAATCCAAAAGGGCGAGGAACAGGCCCAAAAGGCGACGCCGGGTGCGCGGCGGCACGAAGAGTTCATCAAACTTCGCTCGGCCTTTCTCGGCCAAATGGGAAAGCAGCTCGTTGATCCAGACCTGAATCGGCGTGTCGTCCACGAAGACTTCGGCACACTCCTGCGCCATCGTCTCGCGGACCAGACGGCTGAACGCACTGATGAGGTCCCACACCTCCACAGGTCCCACGGGCTGAAGTTCTGGTTGCTGCTCAAGCGGCCAAGCCGGGGCGGTGCGCGGCACCCGCAATCCTTGATGCTCCGCTCGCTTCTCCAGAAGTTCCGCCAGTTCCCTGAAGCGCTTGTATTCCAGCAGCTGCTGGACCAGACTTTGGCGCGGGTCTTCTTCTTCGTCGCCATCCGAGTCCGACCTGGGCAGCAGAGATCGGCTCTTAATCTCGATCAGGGTGCCAGCCATGACCAGAAAGTCAGCCGTCTGCTCCACATCGACGACCTTCAAAACGTCCAGATACGCAAGATACTGCTCAGTGATGAGTGCGATGGGAATGTCGCGGATGTCCACCTCGTTGCGCTTGACGAGATAGAGCAACAAGTCGAGCGGACCGCGATAGGTGTCGAGTTCGACCTTATACTCCATAATCGCCTGCGTAGCGGCCCGGGTTCGGGGAGAGTGCGTCCTCTCTCTCATCACAGGCATAGCGATTGGGATGCCGCACGGTCAAGGGCAGGCCGGAGCGGCAATCCGGAGTGATCGTCGCCGATTCAGAGCCAGGACTCGGGCAGTCAAATTGCCCAATTATCGTATTTTTGCAATTTTACCAAATTGTTGTTGCGTGGGGTGCTTCGGCCCGATACATTTCCGCACATGACGCCCAAACGCAACTGGGTACGACTTCCCGTTCCCCGGCCACGAGGTCCGGCTTGGCTCCGCAACTGGCTTGCCCGCCACCAACATCCGTTTTCGTTCTACATTCACTTGATCGGCATTCCGATGGTGTTGGCATCGTTGCCGTGCCTGTTGCTGGGCAGGTACTGGACCGCCGCCGCCTTGTTCGTCGGCGGGTACTTCCTCCAGTGGTTAGGCCATCGTGTCGAGGGCAACGATGTCGGCGAATTGATTCCCATAAAACGCCTTCTCGGCCTGCCGGTCGTGGAATTCGGGGCGACCTCACAAGCCGAGCCGGTCGGCGTCACTCCTCCTGCCGAAACTGAGCAGGCCGACTCGTCACTTGCCCTGTGACTGGGGCGGTACCTGCTGCGGCGGCGACCAGAACGGGCTGATTCGCTTGATCTTGGCGATGATCTGATCGGCTTCGGCTTGATTTTTCGCCTTGGCCAGTCTTTCCCGCAGCTTCCGAATCTTGGCTCGACGAGTCCGCCGCCGACGCAACTCGGACTTCCGTTCTACATGTGCCATGCACGTCCTCCTTTTTCCACGGTAACGGACACGGGTGGATTTTAGGACCGGCCGCTGATCTCATCCAGACGCTTCAGCGGTTCGCCAGCACGTGCATGATGTCGCCATCCTGAATGAGATACGTCTTGCTTTCGAGCCGATAAACGCCTTTGGCCTTGCATTCTTTCATGGAGCCATGCTTTCTGAACTCCTCGAAAGGTACGACCTCCGCCCGGACGAAGCCTTGCGCCAGATCGGTGTGGATCTCGGCGGCGCCCTCGACGGCAGAGGCTCCGGCCCGTACCGGCCAGGCTCGGCATTCATCTTCGCCGACTGTGAGGAAGACGATCAGACCCATGCCGTAAAAGATTTCCCGGATGATGCGTTCGCGGGACAGCCCCGTCAGCCCCAGTCCGCGCATGAACTCTTCCCGCTCTAACTCCGGAAGCTCAGCCAGTTCTGCCTCCAGCTTGACGGGGGCCTGCACTACTCGGGGGCACAGAGCCAGAAGCTCATGCGGCGGCGGTTTGCCAATGCGGTCCTCGCCAACGTTCAGAAACGCCATCGTCCGCTTGAGCGTAAACAACTGGAAACTGCGGACCTGCTTTTCCTGCTCCTCGGTCAAATCCAAACCGGCCGAGGTTTGGCCATACTCGAGGGCCGCAGCGATGCGATGCAAAAGTTCGAGTTCCTTTTGATCGTGCTCCTTCTCCTTCGCCGGTCGAGGCTTTTTCAGCTGCCGTTGCAACTTCTCGATGCGGTTGGCGACGATTTCCAAATCGGCGAACAGCAGCTCGTTCTGAAAATTGCGGAATTCGGCCACAGGATCCCCGGAAAAGGCTGCCAGGACAACGAGCAGACCGTCGGCAGTCCTCAAAATGTTCAGGCGCTTGGGATTGTCCTTGCGTTCGCTCAGACTCAGTCCCGGAGTGTCCACCAATTCCAGCGTGGCGTAGGTGGTCTTCTTGGGTCTGAAATGCGCCGACAGCCAATCGACCCGCTCGTCAGGCACCTGGGCAATGCCGACCTGGCCCTCATGCAGCACCTTGGCTGGGTTCGACTTCGCTCCGGTCAACCACTCGAAGACCGTGCTTTTGCCGCTGCCTGCGAAGCCCACCAGTCCGACACGCATGTTTCGCGTTCTCCGTCGCCACGTCCTGTCGTCCGCTCAGCTCACTTTATGAATCCAAGGGAGGCGGACTACGCCGACGGTGACGCGGAGCGGCTTCGGTCCGTCGCCGTGAACGGTGGGAAGTAGCGGGCGGTCAATTCCGCGTCGGCTTTCGTCAGCAGACTAACCCCCACAGTTAGCACCAGGGACACCAGCACTCCCCAGACCAGCGGATCGACGCCGAGAGCATTGAGCGGAGCGAAGGCGTCAAAGCGTTCTGAACCGTAGCCCAACCAGGTCGCCCAGGTCGGAACCAGTTCCCCGGAATAAGGCCGGACGCCCGCGGCATCAAGCCAGCCAAGCACATAGAAGATCAGCAGCGTCAGCAGACCCCCCACCATGCCCGCCAACACGCCTTGCCGCGTCGTCCGCGGCCAGTAGAGCGTCAAGAGCATGGGCATCAGGAACGAGCAGCCCTGGCCGGAGGCCGAGAAGACGATGACGTATTGCAGAAACGCCGGTGGTCGCAGGGCAAAGAAGCCCACCACCAGACCGACCAGGGCCGTCACGCCGTAGCTGCTCAGTTTCATGACCCAGTCGGGAGCATTGGGATTGATCGTCCGCTGATAGATGTCGCGTACCAGGCTGCTGCTGATGAGAAGCAAAAAGGCGGCGACCGTGGACATGATGGCGGCGTAAGGAGCGGCCAGGAGGATGCCCCCCAGCCACGGCGTGTCGCGGGTCAGGTGACGCACCATAGCCGGCATGATGCTGTCCGGTTGTCCTTCAGTGCCGATCTCCTTGAGGTATTCAGTCGGAAAGATGGCCCGCGCACATACAAAGATGACCACCAAAAGCAGGTACGTCAGCACATAGTACGCCACTACGAGCATCATGGCCCGCCGCAGGCTGGGGGTGTCCCGGAACGACATGAGCCGGACCATTCCGCTCGGTTGTCCCGCCGCCATCAGCGACCACATGCAGAAGAAGGAGAACGCCATTCCCAGCGGGAGAAAGTGGTTGGGTCCCGGACCATGAACCAGTTCGGGATCGCTGCGCCGCAGTCGTTCGGTGGCCGCGGCCAGTCCCGTCACCGTCTCGCCTTCGACTTCGATCGGCGGCACGGCTCGCAAGGCCAGGATGGCCATCAGAATCACCCCAAAGAGCATGACCAGTCCTTCGAGAACGTCGGCCCAGGTCACCGCCCAGAAGCCGCCGTAGGTCGTGTAGGCGATCACCGTGAACGCGAAAATGCCCAATCCGATCAGGTAGCCCTGGTCCACCGACCATTCCACCACGGGAATGACGACCGTCGCCGGGGGCAGCCGCATGGCTTCCTTCATGACCAGACCGCCGCCCTTGAACTGGGCTACCAGGTTGAAAGTCAGAAACAAAAGAATCAAGCAGGTGGAGAGGAGTCCCAGAGCGGGACTTCCGAAGCGGTCGCGGAGAACGTCGGGAACCGTGACGGAGCCTGCGATGCGGGCCACCTGGTTGATCCGCTTGCCCATAAGGGCCATGGTGGTCAACGGCACCACCATATAACTGGCGATCCACAACGCCATGACCCAGCCGTTGGTGTAGATCAGCGAAGGAAAGCCCATGAAGGTGCCGCCGCTGACCGCCGTTGCCGCCACTGTCAGGGCCAACACCCAGGGTCCCAGTCCCCGGTTGCCCAGAAAATACTCGCTGACGAAGCTGCCTCGCCTGAGATAGCGGTGCGAGAAGAAACCCAGGGCCAACACGCCGACCAGATAGCACCCGAAAGCGATGAGCACCTGGCGGCTTTCGCTGGAAAGCGTCAGATTCACTCGCCGCCTCCTCTCTCCCCGCCGAGTTCGTCATCGGGCATTCCGTACATTCCAAACAGGATCGTGAACGCGGAAGCCAACAGCCACGGGATGAGGATGCCGAACACGATCCACCGCGGTATCCCCCAGAACGTGGCGAAAACTTCATCTGGACCGGCTGCCAAACCACTTTGCACGAGCCAACTCTCCTCGGGATGCACATAGCCGCGCAAGTAGCAGTAGCCGACCACCCACAGCAAGCAGGTTAGCCAGACCAACGCCACGATGAGGGCCTCCCGGCGGGCATGGCGGTACAGGCGAGTCGCTAGATCGGCAGACGAAGCTCGGCCTGGTGATAGTGGTGTTGGCATGGCCTCCGCTCTTCCTACAACAGCAGCGTGAACGCAGAATTACCCGTGTCGGCCCTCTCGTGCAAGCAGATTCGCGCTTTCGACGCCTACGCCGCGTCCTATCTCGGCGTCCCCAGCATCGTTTTGATGGAGAACGCGGGACGCGGGGCGGCTGAGCTTCTGCTGGCTCTCGGCGTCCGAGGCCCGGTCACGATCTGCTGCGGCAAAGGCAACAACGGAGGCGACGGTCTGGTGATCGCCCGGCACCTGCACCTGGCCAAGGTGCCGCTTCGGGTGCTTGTCCTGGGCAAGCCTGAAGAACTCTCTGGCGATGCCCGCGTCAACTTTGAAATCTGTCGCCACCTGCGTCTGCCCATCGAGTGCGTGTCCGATCCGACCTCCAGCCAGGATCAGATTTCCAGCTTCCTTACCGACGCGGATTGGATCGTGGATGCCTTGCTAGGCAGCGGCTTGACCGGCCCCGCCCGACCGCCCTACGACCGCATGATCGAACTCATCAACGAGAGCAAGACGCGGGTCTTCGCCGTGGACATTCCCTCCGGTCTGGACGCAGACACGGGGTTGCCGCTCGGCCCCGCGGTGCGGGCTGCACACACGGCCACTTTCGCTGCCCTGAAAAAGGGCTTCCTCGATCCGCGGTCCCAGGAGTGGACGGGACGAGTCCACCTCGTGCACATTGGCGTACCGATGATGCCCGTCCCGGAAGCCGCTTCTTGAATTCGGAGTCAGACTTTACGGGTTGGCGAACGGCGTCGGGCCGTGAGCGCGGTTGGTGAAGACGAAGCGACGGATGAGATACCCGTCGTAGTTGTGCAGAGCCATTTGGCGTGCCCACGACGAAAGTACGATGGCCACACCCTGGCCGGGGTTGGGCGACAGGACGATGCCGCTGTTGGGGCCGAAACCGTTGACCACCTGCCGCAAGCGGTCCAGGGCGTTGCCGATCAGAGCGGGATCATAGGTGATCCAGACGTGTCCGACGTCGAGGTTGGTCAAGACTTCCTCGGGATCGCGGGGAGTGAACTGAATGCCGGTCGGGATCGGAGAAGCAAAATGCGGACCATAGGTGGGCAGGATGTGCGGCGGATTCTCGAAACCAAGGGCCAGGTAATCAATCGGTCCTGATTGGACGCGGCCGCCGGAAGTGTCCGCCGGTGCTCCCGGCAGAAGGTCCATTCTCGTGCCGAGCAAATGGCTGTCCGCGAAGGAACCCGGGCGGTGATCGCGGTTGGGGTTGAAGCCGTCGTGCTTGTCCAGCGGGTCAGCGGGACCGTAGCGGTTGCTGCCCTTGCCTCCGCGGACCTGATCGGCACCAAAACCACCCCAGACATAGTCGTTGCCGGATCCTCCTACCACGCGATCGTCGCCCACGCCCCCATCCACATAGTCGTCCCCCGTTCCCCCTCGCACGACGTCGTTACCGAACCCGCCCAACACGATGTCGTTGCCGCGCTTCCCCTTGAGGATGTCGTTGCCGCCCCCGCCTTCCAGGATGTCGTTGCCCCGGCCGCCCTTGAGCCGATCGTCACTGGGTCCGCCGATCAGATGATCGTCGCCGCGATTGCCCCGGAGAATGTTCTTCCCTGAGCCTCCTTGAAGGAAGTCATTGCCTCGACCGCCCCGCATCCGGGTCGGGATGATAACGTTCGGCGAGACGATCACCCGGTCATCTCCTCGGCCCACGCGAACGATGATGCGACGGATACCAGCCCGGGCGAAAGTGAGTGGGTCGCCGCCATTGCCCGTCGTGACGACGAGATTCTGAGCGTCGTTGCTGAGGTTGATCTCGATGGCGTCGTCGGCGGGAGTGCCCCGAATGTAGAGCTTGCCGTTCCGCTTGCGGACGCGGATCTGTTCCGGTGCTCCGGTCACATTCACCGTGACGATCCGCGTGTCGTAGGCGAAGAAGGTGTCGCTGTGGGCGTCGTCCCGCACACCGATCATCAACTGGAAGCTGCCCGTGAAACCAACCTTCGGTGTGATCGACAACTGCCCCGTACTCTGGTCGATGAACAGTGCCGCGTTTTCGTGCTGGATGACGAGATGATTGTTGTCCAGGAAATTGCCGACAGGACCGACGGCGAAGAAATGCTTGTCGCCTGCGTCCGGATCGGTGAAGGTCAATTGCACCACCGTGGTCCGGCCGCTGACAGCTTGGATCGGGTCGGGCAACGCGCCGAGGGTCGGAATCGTGTTGGTGGTCGGGGCAACGTTGATGGTGACGACTTGAGTATCGAAGGCCGAGGCATTGACGCCGTGCGCTGCATCGCGGACGCCGACGAGGATCTCAAGGGAACCTGTGAACGGATAGGTCGGCGTCACGGTCAAAACGCCTGTCGCTTGATTCAAGGACACGGTGGCATGGGCCGGTTGATTGACCAGGTTCCCGAAGAACAAGAAGTTATCCACACCGCCCACGGCGAAGAAACGGGGATCACTGGCGTCGATGTCGGTGTAGCTTAGCGGAATCTGAAGCGGCTGACCGGTAATCGCATTTTGGGGGGGGATGTGGTGGAGAAATGGTGGGTCGTTGCGGTTGAGGCCGCCGATGGTCCCGTCCTCCGTGTTGGGAACGACGTGGATGGTGAACACCTCCATCGTCGCATCTCCATTGCTGTCCGTGACCGTCACCGTAATGGTGGCCGAGCCGAGGAAACCCGGCGCAGCCGTCACCCGCAACACCCCGTTCTCCACATCGGTGAAGATGACAGCGCTGGTGATCGTCACGTTGGCAGTCGGCGTGCCCAGCGGAGCCGGACCACCCACGGCGATGATGTTCTCCAACGTGTCGAAGCCGTCGGTCAGTTGCCCGAAGATCGTGTGCCGGAAATTCAGATGCTGCGGAGGACGCTTCCCGCTGGCCGGCGTGCTGCTCACACTCAGGTCCAGGTCCGTAATGAACATCTGATTGCGTCCGGAGTCCCGCGCTCCGGTGTTCGCCATCGCCAGCTGACCGAAACCATTGAACGTCAGAGTAGCGTGATACTCGTCCTCGATGGTCGGCGTCGAATTGTCCGGATTATTGTCCTGGTCATTGCCCAACTGAGCCATGAAATCTGGGATGATGCGATGGAAAATTCGGTTGTCGTAAAAACCGGCGTTGACCAGGTCGATGATGTGCCCGACCGTGTTCGGCGTCAGGTCCTGGAAAAGCTGAAGGATGAGCGGGTTTTGAGCCACCGAGCCGATGGTGATCTCCATCCGCAGGCTGGGGTTTCCGGTCGGGATGGACGTCGTGACGTTGGGGTTATCGCTGACGGCGGAAAAGGTGAGGGGATCGCCATCGGCATCGAAGGCATTGAGCGGAATCTGAAGCGTCTGCCCGGTCGGGACATAAAGCGTGCCGGGATTTACCAGCGTCGGGGCAGCGGGTAAGGTGCGGTCTTCCAGAACTTCCAGCCGCAATCGGCTTTTCGAGGCAGGTCGTGGAGTCGCGCGGCGGACCGGGCGAGTCGGTCGGGATCGAAACAGCCAGCGAAAAAAGTATCTCATCGCTCCTCTCTCACCGTCTTGCAAAGGCGTCGAGCCGAGGGACGGTCCCGAGCTGGGGTTCTCTGTTCGTGGCGACGAGAAGCTCTCTTTTTAGTGCCAGGTGGTCAGCGGCCGCGCACAAAAATCTTGTCTGCTTTCGCTGGTTTTATGCCTCACCGAAGGCAGTCTGGCAAAGCTGGGTCGAGTTTTCCCCGGCTGCCTCAGCGGCTCCCTCTGTTCATTATCGGAAATCCTGACAAAGGCCGTGAAGTTTTCCACGGCTGCGTTTCGCTGAGACAAGAATTTCTAAAGATGCAGCCCGCAAGGCGAGCGTCGCTTACCGGCTGGCGCCATCGACGCCGAGGATGCGTCCCCGCGGCACGGAAAGATCGACAATGACTGGCTTGGACGAATCGGCATGGCTAACGTTGCCGCCCTTGTCCACGGCTTCGACGCGAACATGGAAGCGGTAGGGCGCCCCCGGAGGCACTCGCCAGACATAGCGGCCGGTGTTCTCCAAGCCTCCGGTCATGATCATCCACGGGCCTTCGAGATTTTCCGCGTAGTACAGGCTGATCGGAGCCGGGGCCAAGTTCTTGTCCTCGGCCCGCCAGGTGATGGTGACAGTACCGGCGTCAGGACCGCGTCCCGCTTCGACGCTCTTGAGTTCGACAACGGGTCGGGTGAGGTCCACTTCCACCCACAGTTGCGGCGGATCGCCCTGTTGCGGGGGCCGGTCGCCGAGGCCGACTCCGCTTTTGACCACCAGAGTCAGGCCGTACAGGCCCTCGCTGTTGAATCGGACCTGAAAAGGCGAGGTCTTGTCGGGGTCCTCTCCATGTCGTTGCCAGGTCCGCCCGTCGCGGGTGAACCACAACTCCACCACGGAAACGCCGGAAGGGCCTACGTCTTCCAGAGTGTAGGCCAGGCTCAGATCGGTGGTGTTGATGTATCGGATGTCCCGCTCACGCGGTGAAGGCGGAGCTGCCGAGGCGGCAAACCCCGATGCGTCCGGCTCCCGTCGCGGCTGGTCTGATCCGATGCCCTGGACGAGAAGATAGGTGGAACCCTGGTTCTCCGCCCGGTCCTTGACGCGAAGCCGCACCTCGATCGGTCCGCGTCCCGGGGCGGGGAAGTACCGTTGTCCGAAAGCAACCGGATCGACGGCGAGCGGCTGCCAAGCCAGCGTTCCTTGAGGGCGAACGTCCACTTGCAGGCTGCTCACGTCAAGGTGTTCGTCCCGCACCTCCCACTCGATGCCCACCTGATCGCCACGCGCCGGCAGTTGTCTCAGGACAGCCTGGGGCAGAACCGTATCGACCACGACCCGCAGCCCGGGAGGAGCATCCTCGAGGCGGGGCGGGTAGGCTCGGCCTTCGAGATCCACTGTGCGGACGAGAAATTGATGCAAACCATCGTTTTCCGCCCGGAAAGGGAAATGCCGTTCCCGCGGGCCAACTGTCTTGACCAGACGCCAAGTTCCCTGTTCGCCGAGCTTGACGTACAGTTGAACTTCCTTGAGCCGGTTCTCGTCCCCCGGTTCGATCTGGAATGGAATGCGGAATACTGGCTGACGGCACCAGATGATTTCCGGAGCTTGTGCTCGGGCTGGCGAGGCGGCGACCAGCAGGAGAAGAATCGAGATCAGCACCAGCCGCAAGCTCATGAAGCAACCTCCGCGCGGAGTATCGCGCTTCCGATGAGACTTGCATCGGGGGCGGCGCTTCAATCCCTTGAGCGCTTTCTGCCGTCTTGCGGCCCACCCAGGGGCGGCTACAATGCGCTGACCGATGCAACCGATACAACTCCACCCACACACGCTGCGGGTCAAAACGAAAATCGTCGCAACCGTTGGTCCGGCCTGCGAGGACGACCAGCGGCTGGAACGTTTAATCCTCGCCGGAGTAGACATTTTTCGGTTGAACTTTTCCCACGGGACTTGGGACTGGCATTCGGCAGTTCTGTCGCGGATCCGCTCCGCCGGCCAGCGTCTGGGCAGACAAGTGGCGGTCTTGCAAGACCTCTGTGGTCCCAAACTTCGACTGGGAGACATTCCGGGCGGGGCCTTGCAGTGCCACCTCGGGTCACGGGTCCGCCTCGTGCTACGGCTTTCCGGGCTTGGCAACGAGTTGCCCGTAGGCGACAGCCGACTGTGGGAGGCCCTGCGGCCGGGGGACCGGGTACTGCTTGCCGACGGCAACGTCGCCTTGCAAGTGACTGACCGCCATCCGGACGCCGTCGAGGCCGAAGTGACCCTGGCCGGGGAGGTCCGCTCCCGCCAGGGAATCACCGTCCCCAATGTCAAACTGGACGTGGAGCCACTTACTCCCAAAGACCTTCACGATCTGGATTGGGCCAGTCGGCACGAGATTGATTACGTGGGGCTGAGCTTCGTCCGCCAGCCCGATGACGTTGATCGTCTGCGGAAAGAACTGGGTCGGCGGGGCATCCGGGCAGCCCTCGTCGCTAAGATCGAGAAGACCGAGGCTCTGGCGCAGCTGCGGGCGATTGTTCAACGATCCGACGCGGTCATGGTGGCCCGTGGAGACTTGGGTATCGAGATCGACGTGGCGCGCGTTCCTCTGGTGCAGAAGGAAATCATCCGGGAATGCAATCGCCAGGGTAAGCCGGTCATCACAGCCACGCAGATGCTGGAGTCGATGCGGAGCAGCAACCGGCCCACTCGGGCCGAAGCCGCCGACGTGGCTAATGCGATTCTCGATGGTACCGATGCCGTCATGCTTTCCGCCGAGACGGCGACTGGTCTTTACCCGGTCGAGGCGGTCGAAACCATGCACCGCATCGCCGCCGAGACGGAAGCCGCTTTGCCAGAATGGAAACCTCCGCCCGCTTGCAGGGTAGATAGGGTAGAACCCGAGGTCGTCACAGCCACGGTCATTTGTGCCGGGCAACTGGCGGACCGGATTGAGGCACGTTTGATCGTGGCCGCGACGCGGTCGGGAGAAACGGCTCTGGCCTTGTCGCAGCAGCGCAATCGCACGCCCATCCTGGGACTCAGCGACAACCTTGTCACGGTGCGTCGCATGGCGCTGTACTGGGGCGTGTTGCCGGTTCATCTGGACGAACCGCGGCACGATGACGACTACATCGACCGGGTA